>CAVVPU010000203.1:0-100796 GCA_963750015.1 uncultured delta proteobacterium
CTCCAACCTCTTCTTGAACCGCAGGGCACTGAGGAAGAAGATCGCTATGCCTAGCACGAAAAGGGCGAGCACCTGGGGCCAGAGCACGTCGAACCCTACCCCCTTGAGGAATATGCCGCGCACGATCACGAGAAAGTAGCGTAGGGGACTCAAATAGGTGATGTACTGGAAGACGAGGGGCATGCTCTCGACGGGGGTTGCGAAGCCTGAGAGCAGTATGGCGGGCTGGAAAAAGAAGAAAGAGGCCATCATTGCCTGCTGCTGGGTTTTCGATACGGTCGACAGAAAGAGGCCAATCCCGAGGACGGAGAGGAGATAGACTCCCGTGGAGACGAATAGGAAGAAAAAGCCTCCTTTCACAGGCACGCCGAACCAGAGTATGCCCGCCGCGGTGACCATGAACATATCGAGGAAGCCGACGAGGGCAGGGGTCAGGGTCTTTCCGATCATAAGCTCCATCGGTTTGATGGGGGTTACCATGAGCTGTTCCATCGTACCTGTCTCCCGTTCCCTCACCACCGCCATGGAGGTGAGCATGAGGCAGGTGAGCATGGTGATCAGGGCGATGACACCGGGGAGAAAGTAGTTTCTACTCCTGAGATCCGGGTTGTACCAGACTCTGGTGCGGAAATCGACGTTTGGACCGCCCACCTGTATGGGGGCCCCGAGATCGCCCGAGTAGCGCGCCGCGATCATGTTCACGTAATTCATGGCTATGAGGGCAGTGTTTGAATCGGTGCCGTCGACAATCACCTGTATCTGGCCCGGCAGTCCTTTCCTGATGTTCTTCGAGAACTGCCTGTCTATCTCTATTGCCACAAGCACCTTGCCCTTGTCCACGAGCGGCGCAATCTGGCTCGATGAAGCGGGCCGGTCGGTTATGGTGAAATAGCCCGAGCCTTCGAGTCGCCGCGCCAATTCCCTGCTCTCCTGGGATTTGTCGAAATCGAGCAGTGCCGTGGAGACATTGTTCACGTCAAGGGTGGCCACGTAGCCGAACATGAAAAGCTGGATCACGGGCGCAACGAAGATGAAGAAGACCCGTCTTCGCAACCTGAAGGTCTCGATGAATTCCTTGATGGCAAGGTGCTTTATCCGTTCGAACATCTTATTCGATCCTCTTCTTCAGCCTTCTCACCGCTGCCGTAAAAACCAGTGCCCCGTATATGGAAAGGAAGACTACCTCCATGCCTAATACATGAGGGCCGACGGCCTTGAGAAAGACGCCTTTAAGCACGGAAACGAAGTATCGAGCGGGAAAGAGATAGGTGAAACCCTGGAGCACGACGGGCATGTTCGAAATGGTGAAAACGAAACCGGAAAGCATGAACGAAGGCAAAAACGAAGTGAGCATGGCCATCTGACTGGCCATGAGCTGGTTGCGCGTGGCAATAGAGATAAGTATGCCGAAGCTCAGACCACCGAAAAGGAAGATGGCGGAAACGAGAAGAAGGAAAGGGATGCTCCCCCGCAGCGGTACCTTCAGCATGAATGTGGCTATGGCTATAGACATGAGGGTGTCTGCAAAGCCTATGATGAAGTAGGGGATGAGCTTGCCGATGACCACCTCTATCGGCTTTACGGGGGTCGATATGAGCTGTTCCATGGTGCCCCTCTCCCATTCTCTCGCAACAGCCAGGGAGATGAGCAGGGAGATGATGACGGACATGATGATGGCGATGAGCCCCGGTATAAGGAAATTCCTCGATTTCAACTCGGGGTTGTACCAAACCCTGTTCCTGATGTCGATAAGCGGCTTGACCGGGGCCCCGCCTTTGAGCCTGCCGAAGCCCTCTGCGATGCCCAATATGTAACCTTCGGCGATGGTGGCCGTGTTCGACTCGCTCCCATCGAGAATCATTTGTACGGTGGCCGCTTTGCCGGTGAGCAGCCTTTTTGTGAAGTCGGGAGGGATTGCAAGAGCGACCTTCGCAGAACCAGAATCCATGTAACGGTCGATAGAGGCATAGGAGTCCACGTAGGCGACCACGTCGAAATACTTCGACTCCTTGAACTTGGCAATAAGCTCGCGACTCGTGCTGCTCCTGTCGGAATCATAGACTACCGTGCGAATATTGTTCACGTCGAAGGTTATGGCATACGCGTAGATGACGAGGAGGATGGCCGGCATGATAAAGGCCATGGCAAGGCTCAGGGTGTCGCGCCTTATCTGGATCCACTCCTTCCTGGCCATTGCCTTGATACGAAGCAGGCTCATATCAGGAGGCCTCGATGAGGGTCACGAAGACGTCTTCCAGAGAAGGAGTGATCCGCTCGATCTTTCCCACAGTCATGTCCGCCGACTCCAGGAGGCTTCTGATTTGTGGCGCCGCCGTGTCCGCCCTGTCTACCGTCGCGTGGAGGCCGCTGCCGAAGATGGCGTTTTCTATGCCGGCCTTGAGGAGCACCTCCATAGCCTCGGCAGACCTGTCCACCTCTATCTCCAGGATGTCCCGCTTCATATATTTGTGCCTCAGTTCCATGGGTGTCGCCTCGGCGATGATCTGACCCCTGTAGATGAGGGCAAGCCTGTCACAGTAGTCGGCTTCTTCCATGTAATGGGTAGTCACGAAGATGGTGGTGCCTGCATCGGCAAGATCACGGATGAGCCGCCAGAATTTGCGCCTCGATATGGGATCGACCCCCGAGGTAGGCTCGTCGAGAAAAATGATCGGCGGCTCATGAAGGATGGCGCAACCCAGGGCAAGGCGCTGCTTGAATCCGGTGGCCAGGGTCCCGGTGATGGCATCCCTCTTGCCTTCGAGACCCGCCATCTGGAGCACCCACGTTTTACGGTCTGCCCTTTTTCGCTTGGCAACCTGATAGATGCCCCCGAAAAAATCGATGTTCTCCTCTACCGTCAGCTCCTCGTAGAGAGAGAACTTCTGGGACATATAACCGATGATCCGCTTTATCGATTCCGCTTCGGTGAGTACATCAAAACCACCAACCGTCCCGCTCCCGCCACTTGGCAGCAAAAGGCCGCACAACATGCGTATGGTGGTCGATTTACCTGCCCCGTTGGGCCCGAGGAAGCCGAATATCTCGCCTTTTTTCACCTCCATGCTGATGTTGTCTACCGCGACAAAGGTCCCGAAGGTTCGCCTGAGGTTTCTGACTTCTACCGCCCATTCAGCGGATGCCATCATCGACCCCCGGATGAACCTTCCCCTCCCCATTCTCCTTGGTAAGGGCGATGAACACGTCTTCCAGGGAAGGCAGGATGGAGCGAGTACCGGTCACTGTAATGCCTGCCGGCCTGAGACGGTCGAGCACCTTTTCCGCAGTCTCCTGCCTTTTGTGGCCCACATGGAGCCTGTCTCCGTAAACGGTTGCCATCTCCACTTCTTCCATGGCTTCCACGATCTCCCCGGCCCGCCGAGCATCGGGGGTAAGCACTTCCGTCATGAAGAGACCGAGGCTCTTTCTGATGCGCATGGGCTCGTCAACCACAAGCAGTCGCCCCCTATTCATCAACCCGACCCTGGTGCACCGCTCCGCTTCGTCGAGGTAGGCGGTTGAACCGAGCACAGTCACGCCTTCTTTGAGAAGGCCATAGAGTATCCTCCAGAAGTCGCGTCGCGATACGGGGTCGACGCCTCCGGTGGGCTCATCGAGAAAGAGGACTTCCGGAGTATGGATCAGGGCGCAGGCGAGGCCCAGTTTCTGCTTCATGCCTCCTGACAGGTTGCCTGCGAGCCGTTCCTTGAAGGGTGTCAGGTTGCTGAAAGACAGGAGCCTGGCGATCCTCGGCGGCCTTTCTTTCTGCGCTACACCGTAAAGGTCCGCGTAGAAGAGGATATTTTCCATCACCGTGAGGTCCTCGTAAAGGCCGAACCGCTGGGACATGTACCCGATCTGCTTCTTGATCAGCTCCTCCTGGCCGAGTATGGAGTAACCCGCGACCCAGGCCTCTCCGCTGTCCGGTCTCATGATGCCGGTGAGTAGCCGCATGGTGGTCGATTTACCGGCCCCATCCGGACCGACCAGACCGAAAAGCTCGCCCCTGCGCACCTCGAGCTCGAGGCCGTCCACGGCGAGGGTCGTCCCGAAGCTCTTCGTGAGGGCAGAGGTCTTTACGGCAGCCTGTTCCATGAACTCCTCATCTCCCTTATCGCGACCCGGTCGGGGACTCTTGAGGGTGTGAGGGGGCTTGAGGGTGAGCTTCCACCGGTTTCGCTTCGGGAACAGGCGACAAAGGAGCCTTCAGTTGTATTCGTACATCGGCGGGCATGCTCGGCTTCAGTTCCTGATTCGGGTTTTCCACGCGCACCTTTACGGCGTAGACGAGCTTCACCCGTTCTTCCTGGGTCTGCACATTCTTGGGGGTAAACTCCGCTTCCGACGATATGTAGCTCACCCATCCGTTGTAGGTCTTCCCGGGGTAGGTATCGGTGGATACGAGCGCTTTCTGGCCGAGCTTAATAAGGCCCAGCTTGGCTTCGGGCACATACACTTTTATCCAGGGGTCCGACAGGTCTCCAATGGTGTAAACGGGTGTGCCCGCCCCCACCGTTTCCCCGAGTTCGATGTCCTTTCTGAGTATGACCCCGGAGGACGGCGCGTAGATCACCGTGTCCTTCAGTTTCTCCTCGGAGGTCCGGACCGCTGCAGCCGCCTCTTCCACCCGGTGCTGGGCAGCACTGATACTCTCCTTTTTCGGCCCTTCCTTGACAAGGCTCAACGATTCGGACGCGCTCTTTGACAGGGCGACTCTGCTCTCGTATGCGCTTTTTGCCGCGTCGTACTGGGCCTTTGGTATGGCTTCCTGTTTGTAAAGCCTGTCTGCCCTGTCGAATTCGGCTTTCAGGCGGGCCAGATCGGCCTGCTGGGACAGCAGATTCTCCCTTGCCTCCTCGATTTCCTGGGGCCTGGAGCCCGACTTCAGCTCCTCGAGTTTGCTCGCGGCCTCCTGAAGGGCCGCCCTGCTCTGAGTGACCCCGCTTGCAAGCTCGGCGTTGTCGAGACGCGCCAAGAGCTGCCCCTTCTGAACCTGCGCTCCCTCATCCACGGCCAGTTCTATCACCCTTCCCGGCAGCTTGAAGCCCACGTTGGTCTCGGTCACCTCCATATTGCCCGAGAGAAGGAGGACGTCTTCGTCGCCCTTCTTCTGAAAGAATACCCGCCACCCTACTATGGCGGCGATGACCAACAGGACCAGGATGACCAGACCGATTCTTTTTTTCTTCATCTTCCGGACCTCCAGCCGGGTAAACCGTGCGAGCTCAGGCCTTTCTCAAGGGTACGAGTGCGCTCTATTCCGCAGTGCCCACCCGATAGTGATCTGTTTCTCTCGATAAGGGTCACGTGGGGCTGCTCGTCGATCGCGCGACAGGAAGGATAGAAATGTCTCATACAACTTCCCCTTTAGCTGTTCGCCGCAACCGCACGTATCGCATAGAGGGAGAACCGGGTGACATGGTCGGCCACCAGCTCGATCTCCTGCCGGTTCAAGCTCTCCCTGTGAAGGAGCCTGTTCCACGCGTGTCTTCCCATGTAAAGATGAAAGATCTGACCGGCGATGCTCAAACAGCACAGATTGATGGTCATTTCCGGGGGCGGAGTGGAAAAGAAGCGGGCTACGGTCGTCGAGAGGAAGGCGTAAAACGGCCTTACCATCTCCTCCACGATCACGTCCAAACCGGATGTAGGCTCGATGAACTCCCTCACTACGAGCTTCGCGAAAGCCGACCCCTCCCCTTCGTCGAGAACCCGGAAAAGGAGGGCCCGCACAAAGGCCCTCAGTCGTTCCTCAGGCGGCTCGTCGGTATAACCGGCAGGGTCGAAGGGATATTTTTCGAATGCCCTCGTCCTCCAGTATTTGAGTACGGCGAGATAAAGGTTCTTCTTCCCTCCGAAATGATAGTTGATGGCAGCGACGTTCACCGAAGCGCGGTTGCAAATGGCGCGTATCGTCGCGTGCTCGTATCCCGAGTCGGCGAAGATTTCCCCGGCCGCCTCCATAATCCGGCGCTGAGTGTCGGACAGTGAACCTATTTCTTCGTTCTTCTCAAACATATGTTTCAATCGTAAAATTGAAACATATGTTTTAATTGCTTGTCAACCTTTTTGCAGAATCACTTCCAGACCACGCCGCATCCTGCTCTTTAGGATCTTATCATCACGAGAAGCATCTTGAACCGCTCCAGGGCCTTGAGGGCATGGGGCACATTCGCCGGCATCACGATCATTTCGCCGGGGCCGAGTGTGTGAGGTTTGCCTTGTATAGTTATCTCAACACGGCCTTCGGCCACGAAAACGAAAGCATCGAAGGGGGCAGTATGCTCGCTCAATCCCTGTCCCCGGTCAAAGGCAAAAAGCGTAATCGTCCCCGTATCCTTCGCGGTTATCTCCCTGCTCACGACCGCACCATCTTGATAAGCGATCAGGTCGACAAGCCTTCTGCTTTGTATTGATTCCTGTGCCGTTTTCTCTCCGGGCTTCATGATACCCCCTTTTCAAAAGCAAATAAATGCCTACATTTGTAAAGTATTGCCTCCATGGAGTTTTGACAAATATAGAGCGGAGAAAGGGACCTGTCCCCTGGGAAATTCCCAGTTTTCCCTTGACTCCCTGGGCCTTATCTGCTAATTTGAGGGCGATGAATCAGGACGAAGTCAAGACTATCTACTCGGGTTATTCCGCAGTCTACGACACCGTTTTCGGCCGTTTTTTTTCGCCGAGGATCCGGATCGGGATAGACAGGTCGAACTTCGCCCAGGGAGATAAGATCGTAGAGGTGGGAGTGGGAACGGGCATTTCGCTACCCCTGTACCCCAGGCATTGTGAGGTTGTCGGTGTCGACCTCACGAGGAAAATGCTCGATCAGGCCGAACGTAAGAAAGAACGCTACGGACTCGACAACGTGAAACTCATGGAGATGGACGCGGAGCGAATGACCTTCGATGACGACACCTTCGATCACGCGGTCGCAGCCTTCGTGATAACGGTGGTACCCAATCCGGAAAAGATGGTTGCCGAGATGAAACGCGTGACGAAGAAGGGCGGGACCATACTTATCTTCAACCATTTTTGCAGCAAGAATGGCTTCATTTCCTGGTTTGAAAAGGTTTTTTCACCCCTTTGCGAAAGATGGGGCTGGCGATCAGATATCTCCCTCGACCTCCTTTCCAATCATTGCAACCTCGATATCAGAGAGGCATTCAAGAAGCGCAGATTCGATCCGTGGTCCATCATTATCGCCAAAAACAATAAATGAAAATCGCGGGAATACAGTTTTCGTGTTCGGACGACAAGGAAAAGAACACGGAAAAAGCCTGCAAAATGATGGATATGGCTGTTGAGCAGGGCGCAAAGATCATCTCTTTCCAGGAGCTTTTCAACCTCCCCTGGTTTCCCCGGGGTAGCGACGAGTCAGCCTTCGCACTCGCGGAAGAGTTGGAAGGCCCTGTGGTCAGTCTCATGAGAGGTCTGGCCAAGAGCCGTGAGGTCGTCGTCGTCCTGCCTTTCTTTGAGAAGGAGCAGGGCTCCTTTTACAACAGTTGCGCGGTCATCGATGCCGATGGTGAGATATCGGGAGTCTATCGCAAGGTTCACGTCCCCGACATTCCCCTGTGGGAAGAGAAGTTCTTTTTTTCCGCAGGCAACCTCGGTTTTCCCGTTTTCGAAACACGCTACTGCCGCCTCGCCGTTCAGATCTCCTGGGACAACCTGTTTCCGGAAGTGTCAAGGATACACGCGTTAAAGGGCGCCGATATCCTCTTCGCTCCAACCGCATGCGCCTTCAAATCCCAGCATATCTGGCAGACGGTCGTCATGAGCAATGCGATCACCAACGGTC
Source organism: uncultured delta proteobacterium (assembly GCA_963750015.1). GTDB lineage: Bacteria > Desulfobacterota > Syntrophorhabdia > Syntrophorhabdales > WCHB1-27 > CAVVNC01. The sequence goes on from CAVVPU010000203.1 coordinate 7,802, forward strand.
TTCTTGCTATACGGGTGAACAGGGTGGGGAGCGAAGGGGGGCTTGATTTCTACGGAATGAGCTTCTGTGCGAGACCCGATGGGGAGATCATAGGCGGGCCGACGGGCAGGGGCGATGCCATTCTGATCGCAGAAGCAGATATGGAAAGGCTTGCCGAAATACGAAGGGAATGGCCGATCATGAAAGAACGACGTCCCGATCTATACCGGGAAATGCTCTAGGCCGGTGTGAGGAGAGGTATGGTTAAGAAGCGCATCGAAGAGGCACTGAAAGCGGCCGTAGAGCGTTGCAAGCGTGAAGGCAGCCTCGATCCGGATATCGAGATCGAGCCCTTCCTTGAAATACCCAGGGAAAAGGGACATGGCGATTATGCTACCTCCGCTCCGTTCTTGCTCGCAAAAAAAGCGAGGAAAAACCCGGAAGAGATCGCGAAGGCCCTTGTGGGGAGCTTGCAGGTATCGGATCTTTGTCAAGAGGTCACAATAGCCGCCAGGGGCTTCATCAATTTTCACGTGCGCGAGGAAGTGTTCCGCTCCGGCCTCGGGGAGATCCTCGACAAGGGAGTGGAAGCCTTCTTCCCCGATATAGGCTCGGGCAGGAAGGTCATCATCGAGTTCGTGAGCGCCAACCCGACAGGACCCCTTCACATAGGTCACGGAAGGGGTGCGGCGGTGGGCGACGTGCTCGGGAGGATACTCCAGAAGACTCACCATCAGGTCGTCAGGGAATACTACGTGAATGACGCGGGTAGGCAGATCAATACCCTGGGGAAGTCCGTCTACCTCAGGTGGAAGGAGCTTCAGGGCGAGAAGATTGACTATCCCTCGGAACTCTATCAGGGCGGCTACGTGCGCGACATCGCCGGGATGCTCCTCGAGGGCTCCCACGATATACCGGCGAAAGAGGCCGAGGCCGTTTCGTTCATGGCCCGGTTTGCCGCGAGCCTCGTCCTTGACGGTATAAAGAAGGACCTTGAAGAATTCAGGGTCTTTTTCGACGATTACTATAGCGAGAACGGCCTTTTCGAGAGAGGGCTCGTCGATGCAGCCATAGAGGAACTGGCCGCAAAGGGCTACGTTTACGAAGAAGAAGGGGCCCTCTGGTTCAAGGCCTCGGCCCTGGGAGACGAAAAGGACAGGGTGATAGTAAAATCGGGAGGCGACAAGACCTATCTCGCATCCGATATCGCTTACCACCGGGAGAAGCTCGAACGGGGCTTTGACACGCTCATCGATATCTGGGGGTCCGACCATCACGGTTATATCAGCCGCCTCAAGGCCTCCATCCAGGCTCTGGGCAGGGACAAGTCGGCCCTTCAGGTGCTCCTGATCCAATTCGTGACCCTTCTCAAGGACGGCAAACCAGTGGGTATGTCGACAAGGTCCGGCCAGTTCACGACGCTGAAGGAAGTTGTCGACGAAGTCGGTCCGGATGCTGCGCGCTTCCTCTTCCTCATGAGAAAAAGCGATGCCCACCTGGAGTTCGACCTTGACCTTGCAAAAAAGACTTCGAGCGATAATCCCGTCTACTACGTACAATATGCCCACGCCAGAATCGAATCGATTTTCAGGACGGCCCAGGAGGCCGGCATCGATCGTGAAAGACTCGGTGAGGCCGATACGAGCCTTCTGACCCTGCCGGAAGAGACCGATCTGATAAAGGCCATCCTCAACTTCTTCGATGTGGTGGAGGTGAGCGCGCGAAATCTCGAGCCCCACCGCATGACCTTCTGCCTGATCGATCTCGTCGGCCGCTTCCACAGTTACTACAACAAGGCCAGGGTGCTGGGAAACGAGCCTGCCCTTACCAATGCCAGGCTGGCGCTCCTGAAAGTGCTCCAGGGGGTAATCCGGGAAGGGCTCCAGATCCTCGGCGTTTCAGCCCCCGAAAAAATGGAGCGGGTCGAGGCTTAGGACAGAGCCTTACCTTTCATCCGCCCGATTGCCCTTTTTCACGGACATGATAAAATCATCGTTTTAGGGTATATTTATAAAGCGGGACCGTGTTCGTCTCATAAGGGAGCGAGAATGAATCGAAAGAGCAAAACGAGAGAATATGCAGAATCGCTTGTTATAGCAGCGGTCATCGCATTGCTGGTGCGCGGCTTCGTGGTTCAGGCATTCAGGATTCCTTCGGGGTCGATGGAGCCCACTCTCCTGGTAGGAGATCACCTTATCGTAAATCGTATGAGCTATGTGGTGAAGGTGCCTTTCACGGATATCGTGATGTTCCACGTGGGTAATCCGAAGAAAGGAGACGTGATCGTCTTCAGGTATCCCGTGGATCCTACCAAGGACTTCATAAAAAGAGTCATTGCAACGGAAGGAGACATTGTTCAGATAAAGGACAAGGTGGTTTACATCAACGGTCAGAAAGCGGCCGATCCCCACGCCTTTTTCGCGGAAGGGAACAACATCGTTCCGGCCCAGCTTTCACCCCGGGATTTTTTCGGACCCGTAACGGTGCCGAAGAATCACTTTCTTGCCATGGGGGATAACAGGGACCGGAGCTTCGACAGCAGGTTCTGGGGATTCGTGGACAGGGACGCTCTTGTGGGAAGGGCGCTCATACTCTATTTCTCGCTGAATACTCAATCTGATGATATCCTTCACGTGGTGCGGTGGGGAAGGATCGGTCAGCTCATACACTGACCCCGCCGGCTTTTGGACGACTCAGATTAGCAAAAAGAGGTATCATTACAAAAGCATGAAAAAATCACTCATCATTTTTCTTTTCCTTCTCATTGCGTCGCCGGTGTATGCCGCGGCCGCCGGAACGGGCCCGTCTATCTTTTCCTTTCTGGAGGGTTATAGGAGCGCCGAGGCAGGGAGGTACGACGAGGCAATCGAGCACTATAAATCGGCACTTTCCGGCGACCCCGATTCCGCGAGCATCCGGGGAGAGCTTGCCCTCGTTTACGTCAAGAAAGGCAAATACCCCGAGGCGGAATCACTGCTCAAGGAAGCAGTCAAGATCGACCCGAAGAACCGGTACAACCTGATGATGCTGGCCGGTCTCTACCTCTCGAAAAACGAATTGGACGAGGCTCGCGGCCTCTATGAGCAGTGCATCGCAATCGATGAAAAAGACACGGAAGCGCGAATCTTTGTGGGCTCTATCTATGCGGCACAGAAAAAATACCGTGAGGCAGCCGCGGCCTACGAGAGCGTGTTGAGCTATGAGGAAGACAACATCGATGCCCTGGCTTATGCGGCAAGAATCTATGGCGAGATGAAGCAGTATGACCGATCGCGCCAATACTACGAGAAGCTGCTCAAGATGAGACCCAATTCGGAGGCGGTGCTCCTCGATCTGGGGACCCTGTCGGAAATGGAAGGAAAACTGGATGAGGCAGCAGGCTATTATAAAAAGGCCCTCGAAGCGAACCCGTCAAGCAAGAAGGCGAGGGCGAGAATGGCGGCCGTCTATGTGCAGGAGAAGGACCTCGACAAGGCCATCGCCGAGTTCGAAAAGCTTTCCGATCTCGACCGCGCCGACCTGTCCGTGAGGGAAAACATCGGCCTCCTCCTTATCGAGCAAGGCAAATTTCAGGATGCGATTCGAGAGTTCAGCCTGATCCTCGCGTCCAGACCCAAGTACGACAAAGCGAGACTCTATCTGGCCATCGCTCTTCAGGAAACCGGTCAGCTCAAGCCGGCCCTCGAGGAATTGTTGATGATTGACCCCAAATCCAAGGAATTCAGGGAAGCTGCTCGAAGTCTCCTCGATCTCTACATAAAGACCGGGTCTATCGACGAGGGGATCACGAAGACACGGCAACTCTTGGAAAAAGACAACACGAACATTGATCTCTATCTTCTGCTTGCCGGCCTTTATGATGAGAAAGCAGACTACGAGAAGGGCATAGCCGTCCTTGAAGAGGCTCGTGCAGCGGCGCCGACGAACACAGAGGTCCTCTATCAGCTCGGTATGCTCCTGGAAAAGAAGGGCAGCCACGACAAAGCCGTGGCATGCATGGAGGGTCTGCTCAAGATCGAGCCTGACAACGCGGGCGCCCTCAACTTTATCGGGTACAGCTACGCCGAGAGGGGGATCAACCTCGATAAAGCGGAGGAGATGGTGAAGAAGGCGCTCGAAAGCAGGCCCGACGACGGTTATATCCGTGACAGCCTGGCCTGGGTATTCTATGAGAAGGGCGAGTACAAAGAGGCTCTTGCAGAGATACTCAAGGCTGCCGAGTCGGTGGCTGACGATGCCACGATAACCGAGCACCTTTCGGACATCTATGCGAAGCTGGGAGAGCATGGCAAGGCCTTGGAATCCCTGCGCAAATCCATCGACCTCGAAAAAAATGAGGACCACAAGAAGGCTCTCCGGGAAAAGCTCAAGGGCCTCGAACAACATCCGTAATGAAGAAGTTTTGCCTGCCCCTTCTCTTTCTCGTTCTCCTCTGCTCGTGCGCGGTGGTGCCGAGAAGGGTGGAGATTGTACAATGGCCCGAGGAGATCATCGATCTTCAGGGCGAAGGCCGGCTCGACCTGAAGTGGAACGGACAGAATCTAACCGCATCTTTCGCCCTCAGTATGCACTACCCTGACAGACTGCTCATCGAGGCGTACGGTTCGCCTTTTGGCCAGACGATCCTTCACCTGCAAAAAGACGACGACAAGTTCCTCCTTATCGCGGGAAACGAAAAGTTCACGAACGAAGCCCCCGTGAAAGAGCGCTACGGCTTCGGGGTGGACCAGCTCATAGAAGGGCTTGCCATGAAGGGAAACAAGCAGGGGGCGCCCGGGGGGCCCGTATCGGTTCAGCATGTGGGCTATCGGGTGGCCTATGGTCAAGACCGACGGGACAGGAGAACCATGTGCTGGGAGAGGAATGATGCCAGGCTCTGTCTCACCTTCACCGATATCGCCTTCGGAAAGCCCTGATGGCCCGAATAGTAACAGGGGGATGCGCGACATACGATGCAGGGACCCTCAAAGAGTTCTTCACAAAGGCCTTATCGGAAATGGGCTTTTCAATCCAGGGCGCGAAAGTTCTTCTTAAGCCGAATCTCTTGAGCGGCAAAGCCCCCGAAAAAGGGGTGAATACCCATCCGGCCTTTGTGCAGGCCCTCGCAGAAATCTTCCTCGAAAAGGGCTGCACCGTCTTCGTGGGCGACAGCCCTGGCTACGAATCCACACAAAGGGCGCTCGAAAAATCGATGATCATGGGGGTTGTCCGCAGACTCGGTTTAAGCGTCGCCACTTTCGAGGGGAAGGTGAAGAAGGCCAACAGGGGCATCTCCCCTTACAAGGAATTGCTTCTGGCCGAGGACCCTCTGAACTATGACCTCGTGGTAAACATGCCCAAGCTCAAGACGCATATCATGATGGGTCTGACGGCGGGTGTCAAGAATACCTTTGGTTTCATCCCCCATTTGAATAAGGCAAAATGGCATCTGCGGTGCGGGACCGACAAAGCTCTCTTCGCTTCCCTGCTCATCGATATCCATTCTCTCGTGAAACCGGCGCTTACCGTGCTCGACGGCGTGGTTGCCATGGAAGGCGACGGACCCTCGAATGGTCGGGTCCGCAACCTCGGCCTCGTGGCCGTGACCGACAACGCCTTCTCCCTCGACTCTTTTTTGGAAAAGGTCCTTTCTTTTCCCTCTCCACTGCCCGTTTCCGCAGTTGCCCGGAAGAACGGCCTCGTCGAAGAGGCGACCCTTGTGGATCTGGGCATGCCGGAAGTGAAAGACTTCAAGATGCCGAAAACAATGCAAACCGACTTCAGTCTGCCCGGTCTGGTGCGGGAAACCGCACGAAGCTTCTTCACGAGCAAGCCGAAATGCAATATAAGAAAGTGCACCGCCTGTATGACTTGTGTCCATGTCTGCCCTCCGGGTGCCCTTACTATGGAGAAGAAAGGCATTTCTTTCGATTACAAGAAGTGCATCCGCTGCTATTGTTGCCAGGAGATGTGCCCGACCGGGGCCATTAGTGTTTAGCTTTCTAGCATAGGCATTCGTGATACAATAGTCATTCCAAGGTGGCCATGGTTAATCGATTACAATCAAACGTGGTGGCCTGAAAGAGGCAACGACATACTTCCCACTGTATTGGGCAATTTCATACGGCGCTGTTTCGCCCGGAAAATCCGATTGCATTATGCCGGTTGGCCGAAAGAGTGCGTTCCATCTAAACAAAGAGAGGGTTTCACGATGTTCGACGCTTGGGAAGTGGTTGAAGAATTATCAGCAAAAGCGGACAAGCAGGGGACCAAGAGGATATCAATGCTGGAAATCGGAAAGGAACTCAAAGATGCGGGGTACAACAATGCCCGAAACGTTCAAGAAATTCGCAAAAGCTTGATCGAGCTGGGTTACCAGGTGGCATAAGAGGCTCGCCTGGCTCCGCACCCGATTCGTGGGTGGATTTTCACTTCCTTTCCAAAATCACGAGCATTTCACACTTCTTACAGTCAAATTCGAGACGGTACGAACGATGGGCGTCAGCAAGCCTGAGGGGTTCGGGCACCCGTCGACTGGATGGGCTATACCTGGGGCACAGGTCCAGCTGATGACGGACGCAGTAGCGGCTGGTCATTACCGTCCTGCCGGCCGTGTCGGCAAGGGTTTCGAAGGCCGGTTCAACAACCTCCGCCCCTTGGCGTTCGTAGAATCGGCGTGCATGCTCGTTCAGGACATTGGCGTGGAAATCGAGCCTTTTTATCGGGTAGGGGGCATTGTTCCTTACATGTGGGGCTGTTTCGCGCGGGTAGCCCGCGTGTCTCGTTCTCGTAAGCGCCTCCAGAACATCGCGCCTGATACCGTTCAAAAAGCTGACGGGAAGAAAACCAGGGTCTTGGGGGTGAATCGTCAGTTTGGTCACCAGGTAGGGGGTGTTTCCCGTGCTCGTAGTCTGTGTTTCAATCCGTTCCCGTGCACGAGCCGGGTCCCGGGACGGCTCGAATGGGGCTTCCAGGACGATTTCGGCGTGGTTGCCGTCTTCGTCCCTGACAAACAGGCATACTGAAGTATCGCCCTGAGTGAATTCCATTTCCACGTCTATGGTGCGGCGGGCCGAGGGTTTTCTCAGGACACCGGCGAGGGCCGCGTCATGGTTGCGATAGAGAACGGTGCCGATCTTGAGGTCCTTCATGCTGTTGGGGTAAACCTTCTCCCTGTCCACCCGATCGACGCGGAATCCCGCCAACTCTCCCCTATCCGTGAAAAAGCAAAGTCCGTCTCCGTTCTTGAGGTCGTGGCCCCTTATTCCAAAAGAGTCCTTCCCCACGCCAATGACCGTCCCCACGCGTTGTCCGATAGATTTTTGGGTATCGGGAGAGCCGATCTTTTCCTTTCTGCCGCACGTGAAATACTGGGTATGTCCGCGATTGAAGGTCTTGTCGGGATCGGGCGAGAAGGTGAACGAGCTCATGCCCGAGCTGCTTTTGCAATAGGAGGAATGACCAGCGATGAACCGATCGATGGCCTGCCGGTAGGCTGCGGTCACGTTCTTCACGTAGTCGATACCCTTGTATCTTCCTTCAATCTTGAAAGAAGTTACCCCGGCAGCAATGAGGTCCGGAATGGCATCCAACCGGTTAAGGTCTTTGAGCGAGAGAAGGAACTTGTCCCTTTGCATGACGCGACGGTCGCCATCGGTCAAAGTGTAGCGGGACCGGCACGGCTGGGCACAGACTCCGCGATTGCCGCTCCGGCCGGTCGCGGCCTGACTCATGTAGCATTGCCCGCTGTAAGAAACGCATAAAGCGCCGTGCACAAAAACTTCCAGCTCCACGCCGGTTTCCTTTCGGATGGCGGCGATCTCTTCGAGGGAGAGCTCCCTCGCAAGAATGACCCGTTTGAACCCGGCTGCCTCGAGAAATCGTACTTTTTCGGGGGTGTCGTTATGCATCTGGGTACTGGCGATGAGGGGGATCGGCGGCAGGTCCAGTTCGAGCAAACCGACATCCTGAAGAATAAGGCCGTCAGCCCCCGACCCATGGATTTGCCGGATGATTTCGAGGGCCTCAGGCAGCTCCCGGTCGGTCAGGATGGTATTGAGGGCCACGTATACCTTGGCATAATAGAAATGTGCATACCTGATGAGGCGGGCAACGTCCTCGAGGCTGTTTCCGGCATCGGCTCTGGCACTGAATTTCGGCGCACCGATATAGACGGCATCTGCCCCATGATCTATGGCAGCCATGCCGATTTCGACGTTACCCGCCGGGGCCAGGAGCTCAAGCGGCGTGGCGTCTGTCCTTGCTTTCGACATCATTCCTTCTTGGGCCGCACCTCCCGGGCGGGAAGCATCATCGGTTCCCAATCTCCCTGAAGAACGCCCCCATGATCGTTTCGGCTTCGTCCATGCTGGAATAGACGGCCGTCCGTATTCCGGTGCTGCCGGCGATCATTGCCGAGAGAGGCCGTCCGGACATGTTTCGGTACAGACACAACACCGGTTTGCCTAAGGCCACGGCCCATCCGAGCTCGTAGCCCACGCCCAGGGACGAAACCGTTACCTCGGCCACCACGAGGTCGCAGGACTTAAGCCACTCCATATCGCGGTCGTGGATGGCTCGATCACCGGGTCCGTCGTCGCCCTCCTCCGTAAGAGCTGTATCTCCCACGTGTTCGGTCAATACCTCTCCGAAAGATCGCAAGGCTTTAATTATAGCCTCGTACACCGAAGCGTCTTCCCGTCCTGCCCTGATCGACCCGGCAAAATAGATCTTCATCCCTTCCTTTCCCTCGTACGAATGCTCCCTTTCTCCCCGCCCCCTCTCATGCGGTCATTATCACCGGCTGTTGTCAGACCATTTCGGGACCCGGGAAGATAAGCATTCGATGGTTTGGTTGATCCGGGAGCGATCCATGAATCCTGAGTCACATCTATGTATTATAGCAAAAGCATTGGCTCTTGTGGAAAGGAGGCTCATACCGGGTGGAGAAGGGACGATAAATGGGGCAAAAAAGGTGAGTGGCAGTCCCGCTTGTCGGTGCAAGCGGGACTGCCAGGAGGCGGGTTTGTGGCGAGATCGTTGATTAAGTGGGTTGGAACATTCCTTCGTTCCTGGACATATTATCGGATCGCCCGAGAAGAACTTAAGGTGTCGATTAACAATTTTTTTGTTAGTAGAAGATGAGTCCGCCTATATGCCCACGTTCACCAGGGCAGGCTTAAGGATACGGACGAGATCGTGCGGGTCGATTCCGACGAGAAGACCCCTTCTGCCGCCGTTGATATATATCCTCGGAAGGGTTAACACAGACTCCTCGAGATAAACCGGCATCCGTCTTCGGGTGCCGAAGGGTGAAATGCCTCCCACCATGTAACCCGTGTGCTTGTTCGCCGTGTCCGGGTTACAGGGCGAAATCCTCTTGACCCCGGAGAGACGGGCCAGCTCTTTTGTAGATACTTCTTTGTCACCGTGCATGAGGACGACGAGCGGCTGCTTCCCTTCGTCCTCCATGATGAGCGTTTTTATGACGCCGTGCTCGTCCACGCCGAGCTCACGGGCTGAGACAGCAGTACCGCCTTTGTCTTCGTACTTGTACGGACATTCGACGAAGTCGACTCCGTTCTCTCTGAGTACCCGGATAGCCGCCGTTACCGGCACCTTCTCTCTGCTCACAATCCCTTCCGAAGGTCTATACCTTGAGGAAATTTCTCACCTTGCGCAACAGGGGCCGTCTTATCTCCACCTTGAGATAGAGATCGCCACTCCCGTCCGGACCTGACCCCATGCCCTTCAATCTTATCGTCTGCCCTTCCCTGATACCGGGCGGAATAGCAATCTTAACTTCCCGAGACCTCCTTTGATCCAGATACACGACATCGGCGCCCCGGCCGGCCTCACGCTCGTCCAGGGTTATCGTCTCGTAGATATCCGCCCCTTTGCCCGTTGCGCGGCCGATTGCCTTTTTCAGAAAGTACTGCGCCAGCCGGTTGGCCGCCCTCGCCAAAATGCCCTGATTCGGCGCGAGCTCCGTGCTCTCTCCCCTGTCGGACCGCCCCCCGGGACCAAAAACGATTACCCTTCCGAACATGCCCGGTCCGCGGAATTCGGTCGTCTTCGACCATCGTCCGTAAGACTCCCGAAAAACCTCGTTAAAACTCCTGAACCCAAAGGCCCTGGCCATCTCTTCGAAGACCTGGTTGATATCGGAGTTACTGAAGATGTCCTGCTCCGAGTAGCTCTGCTTGAACCGGTCATAAGCATTCGGCCCATACTGCAGGCGGAGACTGTCGTACCTCTCCCTCTTCTCCCGATCGGAAAGGACCGCATAGGCTTCATTGATCGACTTCATCTTCTCGGCAGAGCCCGGGTCACCCTTATTCCTGTCGGGGTGGTACTGAAAGGCCAGCCTTCGGTAGGCCTCCTTGATCTGCTGCGTGCCGGCGTTCTTCTCGACCTCCAGCACTTCATAGTAATCCTCTTGATTCACGGCGATAGCCCTTCTTTCCGGTCTTTTGCTAGTGAAGATTATAACCCCTCAGGCAATCAAATGGTAGGTTGCAAATGCCCTGGTGATGAAATAATTAACGGGGCTCAGCGCCCCCTCGACCGGCGAAGCCGCGACCCACTGCGTGGGTGCCCCGGCCTCCCCGCTCACCTCGCTTCGCTCGAAGGGCCGTCGGCTCGCATGCAATTAGTGGGGCTCGCGGCGCCTCCGACCCGCTTTGCGGGTGCCCCGTCCGGGCTTGCTGATCCGGACCATCGCCAACGGCGAGAGCCTGGTCCGAAATAGCTTCTTGCCCCTTTCTTTCTCGTTGTGTCGCACCCAGGGGAAGAGCCATTAACTTGTTGCCCAATGAAGCCGATAACACTTTCAAGTTAAGCCTGTGTAAGGAGAAACGGATGGTTTCGATGGTCATCGTGCTTTTCCTGGTAGCCGTGGCGATCTCCCTCTTTTTTGGAAGACTCGCCGAAATCATGACAAAGAGGATCAAGGAGCAGTCGGAACGACGACAGACCGAAAAGCGCCAGGTTGTGCGCGTGCCCCCCGCACCGGCCAAACAAGGCTTAAGAGGAGCCGGCCCTTAGCGAGGCCCCGTCCTTAGTTCCAGTCTTCTGTTTGGGGCTGGGGCAACTGGTAGGACTTTAGCACGTCGATATAGCGGTCGAAGGCGTCGGCACCTTCCTTTTCCAGCTTCTCGATTTCGGGCATCACCTGGTCCACGACCCGTTGGTCTGTGATGACCTCCAGTGGGTAACGGTAGTAACCCGATCGCTGCAAAAGGATATATATCTGCTTCTGCCTTTTCGAGAAGGACAGGAACGTATCCAGCTCTTTGAGCATGAAGGCCTTCTTTTCATCGAGAAAGCCATCAACCTGCATGAGGAGGTTGAGGCTGAAATCGTTGCACGAAAAGTAACTGTGCATCTCGTCGAGGCCCTCAACGAAGAGCCTTATTTCCGCGACCGTCTGCTCGTCGTTCATAGGCACGAAGGTACCCTCGCGCACCATTCGCTGCATGGGTGATTTCGGATGCATGGCAAAGGTCCTTACCCTGATGAAATGAGGACGGATCAGGTTGAGAACCCTCGCCGTCTCATGGGCATGCTCCTCGCTCAACGCAAGGCCGCCTATACCCGGCATCACATATTCGGAAAGCTCCAGGCCCGCGTCCATCACGTGTCTGCCCCCGGTGATGATCTCCTCCTGCGTCAGTCCTTTCTTGATAAGCTTCAACACTTTCTCGGAGCCGCTTTCCAGACCCGCGTGGACTCGGTTGAGGCCCGCCTCTCTCAGGCGGCTCAGATCTTCGACGCTCTTTCTCTTGAGGGTCCTTGCGCGGGCATAGGTCGTGATCCTCTCGATCCGGGGGAATCGCTCCCTCAAATACTCGAGGATGGTCACCAGATCGTCCGTAGGCAATAGAAGGCTATCGGCATCTTGCAGGAAAACCGAGCTGATACGCCCGGACCGTCCGTATTCCGCGGCCATAGCATCTATGTCCTTCTTTACTTCCTCGACGCTCCTCCGGGAGAACTTCACACCTTTGTAGGCCGGGCAGAAGACGCACTGGTTCCACGGGCAGTTCCTGGTGACCCGGACGAGCAGGCTCGAGGCCTCGCTCGGCGGTCTTATGACTCCCTGCTCATACATTCCTTCCTCTCCTTTTCACCGCCCGCACGTCAATTTCTCTTTCCTTTTTCCCGGCAGCGCCTGTGGTAAGTCCTTCTATCGGGGACGTCCTCCATTGTTCACGGCCCTTTTCTTTTCAGCCTTCTTCTCCGCACTCCCGATAAGGTCGGTCGATACCTTGTATGAAAGACCTTTCTCTATCTGCCGAGCCCGTTCCCGGGATATACCGAAATGGTCTCCGATCTCCTGGAGCGTCACCGGGTCATCGGTCATGATGCGCTGCTCGAAGATATAGAGTTCCCGCTCGTTCAGCTTGGTTCTAAACTCCGCTATCTTGCGCGCCGCAATGTTCTGCCTTTCCCTCTCCTCGACCACTTCCTCGATGTTCACGTCTGTCTTCACCGTGTCCATGATCGTCTCTTCGCCTTCTTCGTAGAGAGGTTGATCGAGGGAGACATCCGTCATGGAGAGTCTTTTCTCCATGTCCTCTATATCTTCCTGTTTTACGTCCAGGTTCTTTGCGAGGAGCTGAGGGACAGGGATGATGCCTTTGGCCTCCAGCCGCCTCTTTTCCTTACCCAGGCCGTAAAACAGCTTCTTTTCATTCTCTGTAGTCCCCACCTTGACGAGACTCCAGTTATTCCTGATAAACTTGAGGATGTAGGCTCTGATCCAGAAGGAGGCGTAGGTAGAGAACTTGGTCCCCTTGTAAGGATTGTACTTCTTCACCGCCTGCATAAGCCCGATATTCCCCTCCTGGATCAGATCGCGCACATTCATGTAGGTGTTGTAATAACCCAGGGCGATCTTTACAACCAGTTTGAGGTTGGACAGGACAAGGGTCCGTGCTGCCTGCTTGTCCCCGTGCTCGTATACCTTTTCTGCCAGCTCTCTCTCCTCTTGCCGGGTAAGCAGAGGATGCCTCGATATCTCCGTAAGATACTGCTTTAAAGGGTCGAAGCTGGTAGGAAGATTGCCTCGTTCCTCCAGCGCTTCGAGATTCTCATGTTCTTCCAATCTATCCTGATTCTCCTCTTCCATTGTCAAACAAAAAATTTAACACGTTCCAGCCTGCTATTCAAGGGTGCAGGCTGCCGGCACACGCGCCGGCCTGCTGGCATCGGCCTGATTCCGGTACTATATTCCTCGTATCCACTGACGCCGATATCTGTATCTGCGGGCAGAAAGCAACCGATTCTGAAGAGGCGGTCCCGCAAGAAGGAGGCCGCCATAAAAAGGGAGGTTCCCGGATGATAAAGGTAAAAACGTTCACGTCGCCACTCAAGATCTTTCAAACCGTCGAAGAGCTTGCTTCACTTGACGAACAGGTGAACAAATTTATTGCCGACCAGGGAGTAAAGAGGGTCCTTTCGGCAAGCGATGCCTGTACTACCGACAATACGGGCGCCTCGATCGGCGTTATCAGGGTGCTCACCTACGAGGTCTGACAACAAGGACAATCCCTTGACCAAGGCCTGAAACCATGCAGGCGACCTTTGACTTACCCGACGAGGATGAGGCGGAACTGGTTTGAGCGGTGGCTTATCATCCCCGGTCCGGTAGCCTCGACGGCGCGTAGTCCGTGCCGTCAAAGATGAAACACCTGATCCCGGTCATGCGTCCTAAGAGGGTGTCGAGGATATCCGAGTCCGCCCCGGACTTTATGCAGACGCCGCAGTCGGAACTTAGGACGCGCGGCACCGGCATTATCTCGACGTCGACGTCCGCCTCTTTGAGGATTCTCTCTGCCTTCAGCACGTCGTGAATGGTGGTGAATATCAGGAAGTGAAATTTGTTATCGTTTTGCAACGGCTCTCACAACCTCCAGCAGCCGGTCTATGTGCCCGTCCTCGGTAAAATAGCCGGGAGAGATACGTACTGCGCCGCGGGGAAATGTCCCCAGGGTCTGATGGGAAAGGGGGCTGCAATGAAGTCCGACCCTCACGCAGATCTCCTCCCGGTTGCAGGCGTGTCCCACATCCGAAGGCTCGACATTCTCCACGTTCATCAGTATGATCGGTAGAGAAGGACCTCGCTCCCCTGCATCTCCGTAGACCCTGACGCCCTTTATCCGCCGGAGGCCTTCCAGGATCTTGAGGGCCGCTGCATGCTTCTTCTGAGCGATCTTGTCGAGTCCAACCTTTTCGATGAACTTCAGCCCACCGAGAAGCCCGGCGATGCCGGGAGTGTTGGGGGTGCCCGATTCATACCGGTCGGGCAGGGCATGGGGCTGCTCCGTGCTCTCGGAGTTGCTGCCCGTGCCCCCGAACCTCAAAGGAGTGGGGTCGACCCCTTCGGCCAAGTATAAAGCCCCGAGACCCTGGATGCCAAAAAGGGCCTTGTGGCAAGAAAAACAGCAGGCATCTACACCGTCCCTTTGCACATCTATGCGGACGTTCCCGATAGTCTGGCATGCGTCCAGGATAAGCATCCTGTCTCCTATCGCTTCCTTTATCCTGTCCAGGGGCTGAATGGTTCCCAGAATATTGGAGCCGTGGTTGATGATTACCGCCCTGGTCTTCGGCTTCACCATTGACTTAAGGGCCGATATATCCAGAAGGCCGGAGGTCGAGCAGGGCACGCACGAGACTTCTACCTTTCGGGTCTTCTTCAGGAATTCGAGCGGTCGCATCACAGAGTTGTGTTCCAGGCCCGTGGTAACGACGTGATCTCCTTCTTCCAGGAGACCCAGTATTACAGTATTCAACGAGTCGGTCCCGTTTTGTGTGAAAATCAACCGCGCCGAGTCTTTCCCGTTGATGAAGCGGGTCAACCTGTCCCTTGTCTCGTAAATCAGACGGGCAGCGTCGATGGAAAGTGGATGGCCGCCCCTTCCGGGGTTGCCGCCGACCTCTGTAAGGAAGGCTGAAACGGATTCGACCGTCTCCCTCGGCTTGGGAAACGAAGTAGCTGCGTTATCGAGGTAAATCATCAGGGTTTCAAAACGGTCGAAGAAGCCGTAAGCGTGGAGACTATCTCAAACATGTTGCTGATCCTTCCTGCTTTCAACGTTTCCTTCAAGCCATAGAAGTCCAGGCATGTACCACACGAAAGCATCTCGACGCCGAGGTTCTCAAGCTCCTTCAGGTGAGGCAGCATTTCGGAACCTTCACTGGGAAGCTTTACCCCTCCATTGATGAATATAATCCGCCAGGGAAGGGGCTTCAGCTCCTTTAAGGTGACGATGAACGACTTCATGAGGATCTCGCCCAGTCGCTCGTCTCCCCGCCCCAGATGCTCACTGTCGACGAAGACAGCAATCTTCTTCGCTTCGCCTCCCACATCGGGCTGAGGTTCCTCTTCCTTCTCTTTCACGGCGATGATCGAGAAGGCCCCGGCTTCTCCTTCCACCCTGGTCTTGTATCCTCTCGATTCGAGAAACCTACGTACGTTCTCCCGGGAAACCTCGTTGTCCACACTCACCGCCACCTCTGTGAGCCCTTTTTCCTCGATGGCCTTCTTGGTCTCGAGAACCGGAATGGGACAACTCTTACCCTTACAGTCGAGAATGTACATACTTTATTGTAAATGATATCGACTGTTTTAGCAAATAACTCTTATCAATATTTCTGATTTCTGTTATGAAAAAGGTGAATCTATGGAAAAGGTGAATCGACGATTTCTACGCTGAATTCCTTCGGCTTGCTCTGATAGGGACCCGGCAGAACGACGGAGAACGGCATCTCTTTGTGGGGGTAGAGTGCGAGGCCGGGCTGATCGGACTTCATTGCCGCCTTCGCCCGTTCTTCGATATCCGATTTCATCATCCCCGCAAGCTCATCGGCTGAGAGCGGAGTGCCGGCGACAGCAAAATGCTGGCCGATGACTGCTCCACTCTCATCGAAAAGCTTTGCTTTCAGAACGACTCGCCTTCTAGGTTTCGTCGATCCGTTCACCACCATCCCGTTGATGAGGAATACAGGGCCGTCCTTCGCGTCAGCCTCGTGCCCCTCGAGCCTCGTCAACGGGATGGAGAGCCACCTGTTTCCTGCCCCCAAGTAGTTCATCCAGTACAGATAACCGGCCATGACGAGGCCAAAAAAAACAAGTACGGAGACGACGAGCGCCATGCCCTTGCCTCTGCGCATCGACAAGGGCTTTTCAACGGCCGATAAGATAGTGGTATGACCGGTAGAGGGCTTCTCTCCGGTCATACCCTGGTTCTCGTGATTGACGAAAACCTGTCCGCACTGCGAGCAGCGCATCTTCTGATAGGGTGATTTGACCAGACCGTCATCGAGCCGGTATTTCCGTTTGCAGGCAGGGCAGGTAACAATCATGACGACCTCGTAGGGGAAGGGGTTTCCCTCCCCTCCCCCTACCTGTTCAGTCTCTTCTTAAACTCCTCAATCAGCTTTGGTACGACCTGATTGTAGTCGCCTACTATACCATACGAAGCGATCTTAAAGATAGGGGCTTCGGCATCCTTGTTGATAGCGACGATGCAGTCGGAAGTCCTCATCCCTGCGAGGTGCTGGATCGCGCCTGAGATGCCGCAGGCTATGTATATTTTGGGCTTGACCGTCTTCCCCGTCTGTCCTACCTGATGTTCCTGGGGAATCCAACCCGAATCGACCGCGGCGCGGGATGCGCCCAGGGCGCCTCCGAGGGCGTTGGCCAGATCCTGGAGAATCTTGAAGCCCTCCGGCTTGCCCACTCCCCTTCCGCCGGAGACGATGATATCGGCCTCGACGAGGTTCACCACGGTCGCCGCCTGGACAAACTCGAGGACCTTCGTATTCAAGCTGTCTTCCGCGATATCAACCGTTTCCTTCACCACATCACAGCTCATCGAGGTGTCTCGTTCGGACATGGCGAAGACCTTGGGCCTCACCGTGGCCATCTGGGGCTTCGTCTTGGAGTTGGCCACAGTCACGAGGTAGCTTCCGCCAAAGGCGGCCCTTGTCATCTTCATGATTTTATCTGCATCGATCTCGAGCCCGATTGCATCGGACCCCAGGCCCGTCTCGAGGGAAGCCGCACAGGCCGTGGAAAGATCTGCGCCCTGACTCGTCGCCCTGTAAAGGACAATGTCAGGCTTGTACTTGTTCACAAGCGATACGGCGGCTTTCGCATACGCCTCGGCCCGGAAGGTCTTGAAGACAGGACCGTCCACCGCATACACCTTCGATGCCCCGTAATAGCCGGCCTCTTTCGCCAGTTCGTCCGTGTTCTCCCCTATAACTAAGGCGCAGAGGTTTGCTCCGAGATCACCGGCGAGCTTCTTGCCTATGCCAAAAAGCTCGTATGACATGGGGGTATAGGCCCCTTCTTTGTGCTCAACGTATACCCAAACGTCTTTATAGTCAGACATTATGCTCTCCTCATGGTTATTTTATGACTTTCAGGTCAAATAGCTTATCTACGAGAAGGTTGCTCACCTCATCCAGCTCGCCCGCGAGTACTTCTCCGGCCGACCTCGGGGGAGGGGTCGTAAGCTCCACCACCTTAACGGCGGCGCCTTCCGCACCTATCTTCTCCTTGGCTGCTCCTATCTCGCCCGCGTCCCAAACCGGTATCTGAACCTTCGCCGCTTTCCTGATGCCCATGAGGTTGGGCAGTCTCGGCTCGTTGATCCCTTTCAAAACGGAAACGACCGCCGGCAGCTTTGCCTCAACGACCTCGATACCGCCCTCGATGCCCCGTTCGACCTTGATCCGCTTGCCCGCTGCATCGATCTCGACGATCTTCCCCACGAAGCTCAACTGGCTGAAGCCCATCCTGGCTGCAATCTCCGAGCTCACTATGCCCGTGTTGCCGTCCGTCGCCTGTTTGCCGCAGATGACGACGTCCACGTCACCGATCTTTTCTATCGCCTTGGCAAGGGCATAGGATGTGCCGAGCGTATCCGAGCCTTGGAGGGCAGGATCGCTGACATGATGAACTTCGTCGACACCGAGGGCAAGAGCGTTCCGCAACACGTCGGTAGCCTTTTCCGGCCCCATGGTGAGAGCGACTATCTCTGCGTCATACTTCTCCTTGGTAAGAAGCGCCTCCTCGAGCGCGAACTCGTCAAAAGGGTTGGTGACCGAATCCATGTCCTCCCTTTTCAGAGTCCCCTTCTGAAGGTCCCATTTTACCTCTGCTTCCGTGTCGGGAACCTGTTTTATACAGACAACTATCTTCACAGTGCCCTCCTTGAGATGGTTTATTATTTACCACTATACGTGGGTGTTCTCTTTTCGAGAAAGGCGCTCATGCCTTCCTTCTGGTCCTGCGTTCCGAAGCAGAGGCCGAAGGCCTCGGCTTCGAAATCGAGCCCCGAGTCGATATCCATGAAAAGGCTCTTGTTGATACAGGCTTTCGCCAGCCGTATACCGACCGGGCCTGCCGAGAGCATCTTGGCGGCAAGCTCAGTCACGGCACCCATCAATTGATCGTCGGGCACCACCTTGTTGATTATGCCCATCTCATATCCTTCCGCAGCCGTGATGACCTTTCCCGTGAAGATCAATTCCTTCGCCTTGGCCAGGCCCACGAGCTTGGCAGTCCTCTGGGTTCCTCCGAAGCCCGGGAGGATTCCGAGGGTCACCTCGGGAAAACCTACCCTGGCCTTTTCCGATGCATAGATGATGTCGCAGGCGAGGGCAACTTCGAAACCCCCTCCGAGGGCGTATCCATTAACCGCAGCGATCACGGGCTTGCCCATGCGCTCAAGCTGAGAGATGGCGAAGTGGCCTTTCTGAGAGAAGTCTGCCGCCTCCATGGGGCCCATGGGCTGCATCTCCTGTATGTCCGCCCCAGCCACGAAAGCCTTGCCGACCCCCGTAACGATCACTACCCTCACCGAATCGTTGCAGGCGAGCTCGGAAGCGGCAGCCGAAAGGTCGTCGAGGGTCGCAGAGTTGAGCGCATTCATTGCCCTCGGCCTGTTGATCTTGAGAAAGCCGATCGAGTCCTGTATCTCCAGGATGACGTTTTCAAAAGGCATCTTAGGCCTCCCTTTCAACCACCATCGCCATACCCTGGCCTCCGCCGATGCACATGGTCGCGAGCCCGTACTTCAGACCCAAACGTGGCATCTGGTACATGAGCGTCACGATCAGCCGTGCCCCGGTACAGCCGATGGGATGGCCGATGGAGATTCCGCCGCCATGCATGTTCGTCCGCGCCATGTCGAGCTTGAGCTCCCTGATGTTCGAAATCGCCTGGGATGCGAAGGCTTCGTTCAGCTCGACCATATCGATCTTATCGAGGGGCAGGCCCGCCCGCTTCAGCGCCTTCTTGACCGCAGGCACAGGGCCGAGTCCCATATAGGCCGGGTCTACGCCGCCCCCTGCATGGGAGACGATTCTGCCCATGGGCTTTATGCCGAGCTCTTTCGATTTTTCTCTCGACATGAGCACCACGGCCGCGGCGGCATCGTTGAGGCCCGATGCATTTCCGGCCGTCACGGTTCCGTCCTTCTTGAAGGCGGTCGCCAGCTTGGCCATCTTTTCGAGGGATGTATCCATAGGCCGCTCGTCAATCTCGAATACTACGGGCTCACCCTTCTTCTGAGGGATCAGGACCGGCACGATTTCCGGCTTGCACCACCCTTCCTTGATCGCCAGGCGGGCCCGCTGGTGGCTCACCAGGCCGAACTCGTCCTGCTCCTGCCGGGTGATGCCGAACTTGGCAGCTATATTCTCCGCGGTGAGGCCCATGTGATAGCCATAGAAGATCTCCCAGACGCCATCGAGGACCATGAGATCGACCATTTCCGAATTGAACATGCGGGCGCCGAACCTCGCCGCAGGCAGGGCGTAGGGAGCGAGGCTCATGTTTTCCATTCCGCCGGCGACGATCACGTCGGCGTCGCCCGCCATGATGGCCTGGGCGCCGGTCGCGATTGCCCGCAAGCCGGAAGCGCACACTTTATTGACCGTATAAGCGTTCGTCTCCTTGGGCACGCCCCCGAAGATGGCTGCCTGCCTGGCCGAGTTCTGTCCGAGGCCCGCCTGGAGCACGTTACCCATTATTACCTCGTCTACCTCGACTTCTTTGAGAGACGGGTCAAAATCGTAGTATTTCGCTTCGAGATCGGTGTCGAGCTTCCCTTCGAATATCTCGGGGGCGAATTCTTTGTCTTTTGTCCTCGACGGCCTCAACCCCGCTCTCTTCAGCGCCTCTTTGATTACTAACCCGCCCAACTTGGCGACGGGTACTTCCTTAAGGCTCTGCCCGAACGAACCGACGGCAGTCCTTGCTGCCGAGACGATGACGACCTCTCTCATAAGTACCCCCTTCTTTTCATTATTAAAAAATTCACAATCTTTTATCCCAAAGCAATGGGCTTTGTCAACTGCTTTCGGGCAGATACGGGAGCCGCCCGCACAAAGAACCGCCTCCCCTCCCTCAGCCGGCAAAAAAGGCAGGCGATGAAATCGCCCTCCTCCGCCGGGGGCCGATCGTTACCTTATTTTGCGGAACGCTCTAGATATTGAGCGGATGCGCTGGTCGTCTTTTCACCCGCCGTGCCTGTTCCCCTCAAGGCCCCTTCGCTTAATCCACGTCGTTTATCGCCTTTCGCTCAAGGCGAGGATTCGCGAGAGACAGGCTTTTTGCCATGGCCGTAATCGGTGGCCACAGTCCTTCCCGATTGCCTGATAATCCCTGTAATACAGGGGAGACATTCCGTCGCTCCTTCCTCGGCGATGCATATCTTATTGGGGTATATCTCGTAGAGCTTCTTATAACGGACAGGTGTTATGTTCGGCATTACCACGTTGGCGCCGCTTTTGAGGGCCCGCTGCCTTCCTTCGGGATCAATGCTCGCAAGGGCGGTGGTTGCGGGAAAATGGGTGAAGGGCAGCATCATGCGGGCGACGGCGAGCATCTTGAGAGTCATCTCGACTCCTCCGCCCGTACATCCGGCAAGAGGGGTATGCGCGTGAGGAATGAAGGGGCCCATACCAGCCATCTCCACGTCGAGTCGCTTCAGGAGCAGGATGTCATCGGCCAGGCTGTCGACAGTCTGCCAGGGAAGCCCCACCATGCTGCCCGAGCCGACCTGAAATCCCAATTCCTTGAGCAACTCGAGACGTCTGATCCTGCCATCGAGGGTCGTTCCCGGTCGAAGCCGCGAGAAGAGCTCGGGATCGGCCGTCTCGTGCTTCAGGAGGTACCGGTCGGCTCCCGCATCCCGCATAAGGGCATAATCCTCTCTGCTCCTGTCTCCGACGGACATGGTGACGGCTATATCATGCTCGTCTTTCAGCCGCCCTATCAAACGGGCGAGCATGTCTGCCGTGAAGAAGGGGTCTTCACCCGACTGGAGCACGATGGTCTTTAGCCCGACCCCTACGCCCTCCCGTGCCGCATCGATTATCTCATCAATCGTCATGCGGTACCGTTCGAGCCTGTCGTTCTCTCTCCTCAGCCCGCAGTAGAAACAATTCTTGACGCAATGGTTTGAAAACTCTATGATACCGCGGAGATGCACGTCGTTACCGACATGAAGCTCCCTGGTGCGGTCGGCACAGGAAAAAAGAAGGTCCCGGTCGCCGCCTTCGCTCAAAAGGAGACAGCAGACATCCTCCTTTTCGAGGTTTTCGAGGCCGTCCGGGTTGCTCAGAATTTCGCTTACTGCGCTCGCCATGGGTCCTTTCCGATCCTCTTATGCATCGGAGTGCCTGCCTTTTCGATCATCCGAATACTCATCGATTCTCGCCATTTATGCCCATAGTATAGTCCGAACGCCCCGGATGTGGCAAGGTGTACGGTGACTACTCTTCCAATATATGGCGGACCTCGGGGAACGGTTGAAGGGCTCGGGGCAGGATGCCGAGCACGTGGGCTATGAGCACGCCGTAGTTGACCATGGGCACGCCGGCTCCCGCAGCCGTCATGATCCTGTGGAGCATCTCCTTTCTGTTTATCATGCAGGCCCCGCAATGGACGACGAGCTTGTAGTCCGAAAGATCGGCGGGAAGCTCCGATCCGCTCGCCCACTTGAAGTCGAGAGCGCCACCCACGAGCTGCCTCAGCCACCGGGGGATTTTCACGGTTCCTATGTCATCCTCCACCCGGTGGTGGGTGCACGCTTCGGCGATGAGCACCTTATCACCCGGCACCAGCTCATCTATGGCCCGGGCCCCTTCGGCTAAGGCCCTGAGGTCTCCCTTGTAACGTGCAAAAAGTATTGAAAAGGAGGTCATGGCCACGTCCTTCGGTGTGTCGGCAGCAACCTTGAGAAAAGCCTGAGAATCGGTCACGACGAGGCGTGGCTTCTCTTTGAGCGAGGAGAGAGCCGCCTTCAGCTCACGCTCCTTCACCACGAGGGTCATGGCATCATTGTCGAGGATATCCCTGATGGTCTGAACCTGGGGAAGGATCAACCTGCCTTTCGGGGCTGCGAGATCGATGGGAACCACAAGGACCACGAGGTCCGACGGCGAGATGAGATCGCCGAGAATCGTGGGCGTAGTCCAGTCCTTCGGGGCCGAGGCGATCATGGCCATCTTCAGGGCGTCGATCCCCTCCCCGGTAAGGGCGCTTACCGGAACGACCGGCGCCTGGAACTCTGTGGTCTGTTCCGGTGCGAGGCCCGGGTGGAGATCGATCTTGTTGAGGACACCCACCACGGGTACCCCTTGTTCCCGTGCTTTCGTGAGGATCTCCCGTTCGTACGTGCCTATCCCTTCCGAGGGATCCACAACCAGGAGCATCAGGTCTGTCTTTGCCAGGACCGCCAGGGTCTTCCTTATACGGAGGGCCCCGAGATCACCTACGTCGTCGATTCCCGCCGTGTCGATGAGGACAACCGGGCCGATGGGAAGAATCTCCATCGACTTATAGACCGGGTCGGTCGTGGTACCGGGCACATCGGAGACGATGGCGATAGCCTGGTTCGTGAGGGCATTGATGAGACTCGACTTGCCCGCATTTCTCCTTCCGAAGATGGCGATATGGAGCCTGCTTCCTCTCGGTGTTTCATTGAGCGTCTGATCTGCCATGGAGCTTTGTTTCCTTTCTACCTTTAAGTTTCCGTGCCCCTGCGACTCCGGGCCTCGTCAACTCGGCGGGTGCAAAAATAAGACCGAGCTCTTCATCCGTGAAAAGCCCTGCTTGCACGGCCGCCTCGCGGATCGTCCTGCCTTCCTTCTCAGCCATCCTCGACAGCTCCGCCGCCCTCTCGTAGCCTATGTATGGTACAAGCGCGGTGGCGAGGCCGAGGCTCTCTTCCAGCCATCGCCTGCACCGCTCCTCATCTGCCTCGATCTCATCGACGCATCGCGTGCGGAAGAGTGAAACGCACCGGCAAAGGGTCCGCAGACCCGTGAGGAGATTGAAAGCCACCAGGGGCAAAAACGCGTTCAGCTCGAGCTGACCGCTCGATGCCGCCATAGCTATGGCCTGGTCGAAGCAGATTACTTGAAAGGCGACCTGCGTGGTCATTTCAGTCATGACCGGGTTCACCTTACCGGGCATAATCGACGAACCGGCCTGGAGCTGCTTGAGCCGGATCTCCCCTATTCCTCCTCGCGGCCCGGCAGACAGAAGGCGTATATCCCCCGCGATCTTGGCGAGGTTGACGGCGGCGGCCTTCACGAGGCCCGAGGCTTCCACGAAAACATCGGCGTTCTGCGTCACGTCGACGCTGTTTTCCGCTCTCGATACACCGAGGGAGGTGATGGACTGAAGCTCCTCGATGGCACCATAGATGTACGCCCTTTCCGCGTTGAGGCCGGTTCCTACGGCCGTACCCCCGAGGTTGACCTGTCGCAGCCGCTCCTCTACCTTGAAGAGGCGCCACCGGTCTCTTGCGGCTGCTTCTGCAAAAGCGCCGAATTCCTGACCGAGAGTGATGGGAACCGCGTCCTGCATCTCCGTTCGCCCCAGCTTGAGGATGTGGGCGAAAGCCGCCTCCTTGGCCTGAAAGCTTCCCTGGAGAAGGGCCATTTCTTTGCTCAGGTCGAGGACGAGCCTTATGGCCGCCACCTTGAGAGCCGTAGGATAGACGTCATTCGTCGACTGAGAAAGGTTGACGTGATCGAGGGGATCGACGAGGGTGTAATCACCTCTGAGACCTCCGAGAATCTCTATGGCTCGGTTGGCGAGCACCTCGTTCATGTTCATGTTGACCGACGTACCGGCGCCTCCCTGAAAGGCATCGGTGGGGAACTGGTCGAGGAACCTCCCCTCGGCGACATCCCTGGCTGCCTGCACTATGGCCGCGCCTATCCGCTCATCAATCAGGCCCGCTTTCATGTTCGCGAGCGTGCACGCCTGCTTTACTTCGGCAAGGGCCCGGATCAGCTCCTCGGGAGTCGGGAAGCCCGACACAGGAAAATTCTCAACAGCCCGGACCGTGTGAATGCCGTAATACGCTTCCTCGGGTATCTCGACCGTGCCCAGGAAGTCCTTTTCGATTCGGTAGCTCATCGGACGCTCGCTTGAAGTTTTATCACTCCTGCTGCTTGCAGGGTATCCACTTCGAGAAGAATTCAGTGCCGGAACCATCGGAAAGATACCGATGGTTCCGGCACGAGCATAATTTTACCTGTCTTTCGATGGGCCCGTCAACGGACGGGGATCAGTAATCCTTGCTCCTCGGTGTATACTTTGTATGGAGCAGCTTGTGGGACTTCTGGCCCAAAGGCTCTCCCAGGTATTCCGCATAGATCTGCTTGATCGCCGGATTCTCGTGGGATTTCCTGTTCTTCGACCCCTTGTCCTCGGCGTAGAGCGCCTCGGCGCGGAGCCTCCTTTTTTCGTTGCTCACAGGAATCGGTTGGCCTCCACCCGCGACGCACCCACCGGGGCAGGCCATCACCTCGATGAAATGATACTGAGGCCCCCCTGCTTTGATCTTATCGAGCAGTTTACGCGCATTCCCCAGACCGTGAGCCACGGCAACCCTCACGTCACCGACCCCGGCAATGGGAACGACCGCTTCCTTGCTGCCTTCCAAGCCGCGGACGACCTTGAAATCGACGTCTTCCAATGTCTTTCCGGTGAGGATCTCGTAGACCGTCCGAAGGGCCGCCTCCATCACTCCGCCCGTGGCGCCGAAGATCGTTGCCGCCCCGGTATACTCGCCGAGGGGGTTGTCGTAAGTTTCCTCCGGCAGATCGAGGAAGGCTATGCCCGCCTCACGTATCATGCGCGCAAGCTCCCTCGTCGTGAGCACATAGTCCACGTCCTGATAACCGCTGTCGCTCATCTCGGGCCTCGTGCACTCAAATTTCTTCGCCGTGCACGGCATGACCGAAACGACCACCATGTTCGCCGGGTCAATGCCTTCCTTCTCCGCATAATAGGTCTTCACCAGGGCCCCGAGCATCTGATGGGGTGACTTGCAGGTGGAGAGGTTGGGGATGAATTCCGGATAGAAATGCTCGGCGAACTTTACCCACCCGGGAGAGCAGCTCGTAATGAGCGGAAGGGTACCGCCTTCCTTGACCCTCTTGATGAGCTCGCTTCCCTCCTCCAGGATGGTGAGGTCAGCCGCGAAATTGGTATCAAAGACGCGGTCGAAGCCCAGCCTCCTCACTGCCGCGAGCATCTTCCCGGTGACGAGGGTCCCTGCCGGAAGGCCGAATTCCTCACCGAGGGCGGCCCGGACTGCGGGGGCATCCTGGACCACAACGAATTTCTTCGGGTCTGAAAGTGCCTTCCATACTTCGTCTACGCTCGATTTTTCCGTTATGGCCCCCACCGGACAGACTACGGAGCACTGTCCGCAGTATGCGCAGACCGCGTCAACGAGGTTCGTCTCGAAGGCCGGCTCCACCCTGCTTCCGAACCCCCTGCCCTGAACGAAAAGGGCACCCACACCCTGCTGTTCCTGACAGACCGTAACGCATCGACGGCAGAGGATGCACTTGTTCGGGTCCCTCCTCAGGGAAGGGGAGCTGTCGTCGATCGCCCCTCCGCTCTTGGCGCCCGTAAAGGCGACTTCCCGCACGCCCAGTTCCTCGGCCACGCTCTGCAGCTCGCAATTGAGGTTCCGGTCGCACGTCAGGCATTCGAAGGGGTGGTTCGAGAGAAGCATCTCGACCGAGAATCTTCGAGCCTTCCTCACCCTTTCATTGCTTGTTCTCACCACCATGCCCTCGGTGGCGGGTAGGGTGCAGGACGCCTGGAGGTTTTTGTTCCCTTCCACGTCGACGAGACAGACCCTGCACGCACCTATGGCCTGGACCTCAGGCAGATAGCAAAGGGTGGGTATATGGATGCCCGCCTTTTTCGCGGCCTCCAGGACAGAGGTGCCTTCTTCAACCTGTACTTTTTGTCCGTCTATGGTCAGATTCATCATTAGGCTCCTTGTAAGCTAAAAAGTCTACTCCTCTTCACGCAGATAGCAGTGAAGGCATCTGCGCGCCTCCTCGACCGCCTGTTTCACCGGATAGGCAAGGACCACTTCGTCGAAGTTCTTATAGCGCGCGGAGAGGGCTATTTCCGGACTCTCCAGCCTTTCCCGCTCCTTCTGATAGGTCTCGACGTCGTAGGTAGGCGCGAGGGAGAGAAACTCCTTCCTGGAGGCCCCCTCGAACTTGCCGTCTCCTCCAAGATATTTATCGATGGCCATGGCCGAGTTTTTCCCGTCTGCGATAGCTTCGACCACCGTGGCCGGACCGCGCACGTTGTCTCCTGCCGCAAAGACGCCTGCCCTTGTGGTAGCGAGGGTTGCGTCGACCTTCAAAGTTCCGCCGGCGGTGGCATTGATCCCGTCGCCGTTCAAATAGGAGAGGTCCGGCTTCTGACCTATGGCTGCAATGATCATGTCGGCGGGCACGACGAACTCTGATCCGGCGATCACCTCGGGCTTGCGCCTGCCGCTTGAATCGAAGGCGCCGAGGAATGCCTTGACGCACTCGATCCCCGTGACCTGCCCCTTCTCGACAACCACCCGCTTCGGCACGACGAGCGTGTGAACCTGGACACCTTCCTTTTCCGCTTCGAGAATCTCTTCCTCGTATGCGGGCATATCCTCCTTGGCCCTTCTGTAAAGGACGGCCACGGAGCTCGCCCCGAGCCTCAAAGCAGACCGGGCGGCATCGATGGCCACGTTGCCCCCGCCGATCACGGCAACCTTACCCTGGGCCTTGATCGGTTTCTTCAGGTTGAGATCGCGAAGGAATCTCACCCCTTCGAAGACGCCTGCTGCGTCGTCTCCCGGTATGCCGAGCTTCTGACCGGCGTGGGCCCCGGTCGCCATGAGCACAGCCCCGTACCCGTCGGAGAAGAGTTTTTCCGTTGTCACGTCCTTGCCGAAGGGGGTGTTGAGCCTTATTTTCACGCCGAGTGCGCTGATAGCGGCGATCTCTGCATTCAGCACTTCTTTGGGCAGCCTGTATTCGGGTATGCCGACTGCGAGCATGCCGCCCGCCACTGGAAGCGATTCGAACACGGTCACCCCGTAACCCTTGAGGGCGAGGAAGTAAGCCGCCGAAAGCCCTGCAGGCCCGGCACCGACCACCGCCACCTTCTTGCCGTTCGGCGCTGCCGCTTTAGGCTTGTAGGGATCGACCGAATTCATGTCGGTGTCGGCGGCGAAGCGCTTGAGCGCGCAAATGGAAACGGCCTTGTCGACCTGGTTCCTGCGGCACTTGCCCTCGCAGGGGTGAACGCAGACCCTGCCGCATGTGGCGGGGAAGGGGTTACTCTCCTTGATGACCGAGATAGCCTCTTTGAACCTGCCTTCTCCTATGAGAGACACATAAGCCCAGGCGTTCTGGTCCGCAGGACAGGCGTTCTGGCACGGGGCGTCGAAGAGGGAGCTGCACACACCCGCCTGACAGTACTTATCCCTGATATGCTCCAAGTATTCGTGCTTGAAGAAGCGCAGGGTCGAGAGCACCGGGTTCGGCGCGGTCTGGCCGAGACCGCAGAGTGCCGCGTCCTTGATACGCTCGCCGAGCTCCATGAGCCTGTCGATGTCTTTCTCCTCTCCCTGTCCATGGGTGATGCGAGTGAGGATCTCGAGCATCCTCTTTGTTCCGATCCGGCAGGGAGGGCACTTGCCGCACGATTCATCCTGGATGAAATCGACGAAGAAACGGGCGAAATCAACCATGCACGTATCCTCGTCCGTGACGATGAGACCGCCGGAGCCGACTATGGCGCCGAGCTCTGCCACCGATTCGTAGTCTATAGGAACATTGAGGTGTGCCGACGGGATACAGCCTCCGGAAGGACCCCCGAGCTGGGCCGCTTTGAATTTCTTGTTCTTCTTGATGCCGCCGCCGACGTTGAAGACCAATTCGCCGAGGGGCGTGCCCATGGGCACCTCGACGAGGCCTGTGTTGTTGACGGCCCCGGCCAGGGCGAAAACTTTCGTGCCCTTGCTCTTCTCAGTGCCAAAGGATGCGTACCATGCCGCACCGTTTGTAATGATGGCCGGTATGTTCGCGTAGGTCTCCACGTTATTGAGCAGAGTAGGCGAAGCAAAGAGTCCTTTTACCGCAGGGAAGGGAGGCCTCGGTCTCGGCTCGCCCCTCTTTCCCTCGATGGAAGTCATGAGTGCCGTTTCTTCACCGCACACAAAAGCGCCTGCCCCGATCCTTATGTCGAGGTCGAAATCGAAACCGGTCTCGAAGATGTTTGTGCCGAGAAACTTGTACTTCCGGGCCTGGTCGATGGCCCAGGTGAGTCTTTCGATGGCCAGGGGATACTCAGCCCTGATATAGATAAACCCCTGATGGCTTCCGATCGCGTAGCCGGCGATGGTCATGGCCTCGATCACGCTGTGAGGATCTCCTTCAAGGACGCTCCTGTCCATGAAGGCCCCGGGGTCCCCCTCGTCCGCATTACAGACCACGTATTTCACGTCGCCCTCGGCCTTGTTCGTGAATTTCCATTTCAGGCCCGTGGGAAAGCCGCCGCCGCCACGACCGCGAAGGCCCGACTTCATCACCTCGTCTATCACCTCGTCCGGAGTCATAGAGGTGAGTACCTTTCCGAGGGCGCCGTAACCGTCCCTCGCAATATACTCCTCGATGTTCAGTGGGTTGATGATGCCGCAGTTGCGCAGCACGATCTTCTCCTGATTCTTGAAGAAGGAAAGGCCCTTGAGGGAGCTCACCGTCGCGGCAGTCAGCGGCTCTTTATAAAGCAGCCGTTCCACCACCCTTCCCTTCAGCAGGTGTTCTCCGACGATCTCGTCCGCATCCTCGGGTTTAAGCTTCTGATAAAATATGCCTTCCGGATAGACGAGTGCCAGAGGGCCGAGATCGCAGGAGCCTACGCAACCCGTCTCGATCACCCGGACCTCGTCCTGAAGGCCGTATTCTTTCACCTTGACGACGACAGCATCCCTAATCTCCCGACAGCCTGAAGAGACGCAGGCAGCCCCCGCACACACCAGTATATGAGCCCGACATAGATCCATTTCTCACCCCTCGCTTACTCGTATCGGTCCAGAATTTCCATCACCTTGGTGGTCTTGACCCGCCCGTAAACGTCATCATTCACGAGCATGGCAGGGGCAAGGCCGCATGCACCTATGCAGCGGACCACGTCGAGAGAATACCTCCGGTCTTCCGTGGTGCCGCCTACCTTCACCTCAAGCTCGTCCTCGACCCTTGAGAGGGCTTGCTGGCCTCCCCGGACGTAGCACGCGGTGCCGAGGCAAACCTTGACCGTGTTCCTTCCCTTCGGAGAAGTCGAGAAGAATGAATAGAAGGTCACCACGCCGTAGACCTGGCTCAGCGAAAGGCCGAGGCCTTCCGCGACGATCTGCTGGACCCGCTTCGGAAGATAGCCGAACAGATTCTGCGCCTTGTGCAAAACCATGATGAGGTTCTCGGGCTTTCCCCTATTCTCTCCTACGATCTCCGTGAGCTTCGGATAGAGCTCTTCTTCTTGTGTATCAGCGCAAGCACACTTATGTTCGTCCGACATTCGATCCTCCTTGATCGAGCCCCCTTGTGCTCTTTTCGGGACTCGCTGTTTTTTTTCTTTCGGGGCTCACCCCTCCTTCGTAACCTTTCCGTCCGCCAGGTTGCGGGCGCTGTAGTGGGTATGAAGAAGATGGTGCGCCTTTTCGGAATTAGGCTTCTTCAAGAACTTCTCATAAAGGGCAGCTACGGACGCGTTCTCGTGGGAGCGTCTTTTCGGCAATGACTTGTCTTCCGCATATAGCGCCTCTCCGCGCCTGGCCCTTCGTGCCATGTCGCTGCCCCACGGCTGACCGCCACCTCCCACGCATCCTCCCGGACACGCCATTATCTCGACGAAGGCATATTCGCTCTTGCCCGTTTCCGCGAGCTGGGACGATATCTTGTCGAGGAGCTTCCTCGCATTGCCTAGACCGTGGGCCACGGCCACCTTCAGGGTCAGGCCATCCACCGGGATTTCCGCCTCTTTTACCCCCGTCATTCCTCTCATCGGAAGGATGTCGATATTGTCGAGCTCCCGGCCGGTAACGAGGAAGTAGGCCGATCTGAGGGCAGCTTCCATGACGCCGCCGGTGGCGCCGAAGATGGTGGCCGCACCTGTGTACTCACCGAGAGGATCGTCGGCAGGCTCATCGGGAAGCTCTTTCAGATCGAGGCCGGCTTCCCGCATCATCCGCGCCAGTTCCCTGGTGGTGAGCACATAGTCCACGTCCTGATAACCGCTGTCGCGCATCTCGGGCCTCTGGGCTTCGAACTTCTTCGCGGTACAGGGCATGATCGAAACCGACACGATGTCTTCCGCGGGGATGCCTTTGAGCTCAGGATAGTATGTCTTGGAAAGGGTCCCGAACATCTGCTGCGGTGACTTTGCAGAGGAAACATGGTCCCGGAGGTGCGGATAAAAAGTCTCCATGAATTTTATCCAGCCGGGACTGCAAGAAGTGATTACAGGAAGAGACCTTCCCGTCTTTATTGCGTCCACCACCTCGGTACCTTCCTCTATGATAGTGAGGTCGGCCGAGAAGTTGGTGTCGAAGACCGCGTCGAAGCGCATTCTTCTCAGGGCCGCATGCAGTTTTCCGGAGACGATCGTGCCGGGCTCCATGCCGAATTCCTCTCCGAGCTGAGCCCTGATCGCCGGTGCCTCCTGTACGACCACGTGCTTCTTCGGATCGTTGAGCGCCTTCCAGACCGCATCGGTCTGACTCTTCTCATAAAGGGCGCCCACTGGGCAGAAGACGGTGCACTGGCCGCAGTTGACGCAGACGCTGTTGCCCAGGCCCTGATTGAGGGCCGTGCTTATGCTTGTATCGAAGCCCCTGCTGTCGAGGGTGAGAGCGTTCACGGTTTGAATCTCCGAGCAGACGTTGATGCACCGGCCACAAAGGATGCACTTGTTGGGGTCCCTCACGATAGAGACGCTCGAATCGTCTATGGGCCTTTTGTTTTTCTTGCCCTTGCCCGCGATCTCCTTGATGCCTACGGTGCGGGCCACATCCTGCAGCTCGCATCTGCTGTTCTTGATGCAGGTCAGGCAATCGCCGTCGTGGTCGGATAGGATCAGCTCGACAAGCTCTCTGCGGGCGCTCCTCACACGGGCGGTGTTGGTATTCACCACCCATCCTTTCTCCAGTTGAGTGAGACAGGCCCTCTTCAAGGTCGGAAAACCCTCCACCTCGACCACGCATATGCCGCAGGAACCCTCGGCCGGCAGATCGGGGTGTCTGCACAGGGTCGGTATGGCAAAGTTGGCCGACCGGGCAGCCTCCAGTATGGTCGTTCCTTCCGGGACCTCTATTTCAACTTTATTTATCGTGGCTTTTATCATCTTTGTTGCAACCTCCTCGCTTTTTGCGCATCGCAGCCCTTAGCTGCCCGCGATCTCGTCCCGGAAATACTTAAGACAACTGGAGACGGGAAGATAGAGAGACTGTCCCAGGGGGCAGAAGGATGTATCCTTCATAACACTCGCAATTTGCAGGAGCCGGTCCAGGTCGTCGGCCTTTGCCTGGGAATCCGCGAGGCCGTCGACGATCTCCACGAGTCTCGCCGTGCCGAGCCGGCAGGGAACACAATGGCCGCACGACTCGTGTTTGAAGAAATGGATGACGCTCTTCAGCATCTCGAGGATCGACGTGTCTTCGTTCATGACCAGGATCGCACCGCTCCCGAGGGCTGCCGCATACTCCTTCAGATTGACGAAGTCCATCTGCACATCGAGCATGTCGGGGCCGAGAAAAGCACCGGCGGCCCCGCCTACAAGGGCTCCTTTGAATGTTTTGCCGTCACTTATGCCGCTTCCGTATTCGTAGATGATGTCCCTCAAAGTGGTGCCCATCTCGGTCTCGATGAGACCAGGGGTCGCCACGTGTCCCAGGATGGTGTAGACCTTGGTCCCCGAGCACTTGGGGGTCCCGTATTGTTTGAACCAGTTTGCCCCGTTGTGCACTATGTCGGCGATGTTCGCCAGGGTCTCCACGTTGTTGACCACCGTAGGCTTGCCCCAAAGACCTGCAACCACCGGATAGGGGGGTTTATTCCTCGGATGGCCCCTGTGCCCTTCGAGCGACTCTATGAGGGCCGTCTCCTCGCCGCATACATACGCACCGGCGCCCTTCATCACTTCGATGTCGAAGCTGAAAGGCTTGTCGAATATGCCATTTCCGAGAAGGCCCAGAGAACGGGCATCGGCGATGGCTTTTTCCGTGCGTTCGATGGAAAGGGAATACTCTCCCCTGATGTAGATAAAGCCGCGCGTGGCACCGACGGCGTACCCCGCGATCATCATGCCCTCAAGCAGTTTATGTGGGTCGCCTTCAAGGATGAGCCTGTCTTTGAACGTGCCCGGCTCTCCTTCGTCGGCGTTGCAGAGGATGAATTTCTCCTCACCCGGCGCTTTTCGCGCAAACTCCCATTTGGCGCCCGTGGGAAAGGCCGCTCCGCCCCTGCCCGCGAGTCCCGACCTCTTCACCTCGTTGATGACCTCTTCCGGCGTCATACTAGTGAGGGCCTTGGACGCTGCTTCGTATCCGCCTGCGGCAATATACTCTTCGATACTCTCAGGGTTGATAAAGCCGCAATTCTTGAGCACCACCCGTGGCTGCTCCTTGGTAAGGCCCGTTTTCTCCCTTCTTATGATAAAACGTTTCGGCGCCTGCGTGAGGAGAAGCCGCTTTACGAGCCTGCCTTTCAGCAACTGCTCTTCAACGAACTCGGGCACATCCTCTTTGGTGACGTTCGCGTAGTAAAGACCCTCCGGGTAGACGACGAGCACCACGCCCATCCCGGTCACACCGAGGTTGCCGGTTTCGAGAACAGCCACTTCCCCTGACAGGCCTTTGTTCTTGATCTCCTGAACGAGCTCGGCCTGGACCGCCCGGGCCCCGGCCATGATCGTACCCGCGTCCATGCTTATCAATACGTGGCTTCTCGCTATATTCATGAGCCCTTTCTCCTCTCCTCCAGAATTCCGTCCACCCGTTCCGGAGTAAGTTTGCCGAACATCTCGTCATTTATCATGATGGCGGGGGCGACACCGCATACTCCGAGACAACTGGCGAGTTCCAGCGTGAACGCGCCGTCGGGGGTCGTTTCCCCCACGTCGATGCCAAGCTTCTCTTTGAGGTAGTCGAGGACCGACGTCGAGCCCATGAGATGGCACGGAGGCGAATCGCAGAGCCTGATGATATGCCTGCCCCGGGGCGCGAGGCTGAACATGGTGTAGAAGGTTGCAACCCCGTGCACGTAACTGTAAGGCACCTTCAAATAGTCGGCGCAGGCCTCGAGGTCCTCTTTCGCGACGAAGTGGCGGGCGTTCGCGTCCTGAAGTTCGTGAAGTATGTAAAGAATGTTATGGAGCTCCGGTTGAAACTTTTTTACTATGGCTTCTCTATCCAAGGTGTGTCCTCCTCCTCATCACGTTGTCTCGATAACGTATTCAAGGACGGGGTTGCCGTTCACGATGTGCTCGGCCACCACCTTTCTAACCTTTTCCGCGTCCATGTTGCCATAGATGATCCCGGGTTTCCCCTCCTCGAGCACCTCAATCATCGGCTCCTGGGAAGCAAGCCCCTTCTCTCCTGTCTGGGTCACTACGACATCTCCGAGGTTCCTGCGGGATATCTCGTCGACAAAGGACCTCAAGACCTCCCGTGCCCCGGAAGCGATGCCGCTGGTCCCCATGCCGACCACAACCTTGATCCGGGCCTCTTTCTGCCGCAACTGGATGTCTTTTCTTGCCTTCTCTCTGATGGCTTTCAGTTCATCTAAGTTCATTCAAACCTCCCATGTGAATAATTTAACAAAACGGGAATCCTTTTCGTCAATCCTGGACCATCCTGATCGATAAGCCTCCTTCTTTCCCATGAGCAGACCCTGTGTCCTCACAAACGTTCGTCCAGGTACTGTTCAAGGAAGCCGATCACCTCGGGATGGTTGATCGGGACCTCTTTCAATACCTCGTGAATCTCGTCGGTATCGAGGGTGAACTCCGCTCCGTCGGGTCTATACCTAAAAACGAACCGCACTTCCGGATTGCTCACGCAAAGGAGCAGAATCGTCTCCTTCATGTCCCCCATGGGAGGCAAGTCCGGATGGTCGAGGACAAAGGTGGCTCGAACAATCGTGCCCTGGCCCGGTGTACTGTTCAGGCAGAATTCACCTCCACACATCTGCGTGGCCCCTTGCAAAAGGGGTATACCGAGGCCGATCTTCTTCTCTTTTTTCGTCGAAAAAAAAGGGTCTTGAGCGGCCTTGACCACATCCTCTGCCATGCCCGTCCCGTTATCGGCGATTGTCACGGTGAGAAGATTCTCCTCCTTCGCGGCAACGACTGAGATGTTGATGCAGGTGCTTCCGGCCCTCACGGAGTTCATCGCAATATCCATGATATGGTCGGCCAGCACTTCCAGCATCAGCCTGGTCCCCCCGTGCGCTTCTCTTCATACATCCTGGCCGTATTCCCATAGTTGCGAAGGGCCACGGCCACCTCCTCGAAGGTCGGCTCGGCGCATGATAAGGATATGCGCTTCTTTCCTATGTCCCTGAGATAATGGGCATCGGAGAAGCTGACCAGGGGAAGGTCCTTGGCTAGGTATGAAGGGAAGCACATTGTCCAGCCGTTTTTCGCTCCTGATCTCGAGGGCGTCGAAGGGGATCTCCTCGGGCACATAGCCGAGCTGAGTGATGATACCAAAAGTGGAGCTGTCTATGTGGGAAGCGATCGCAAGGCTGCCATGATTACGGGCCCACGTTGCCGCGTCGTTGATCGAGATGTTGGAGGAGTTGAGGAGAAGCTTGCTCTCGAACCGAACGATCTCGTCGTGTGCGTCGACCACGACCTGGTCTCCGAAATAGTCGGGATCGTTCTCGATGGGTGGGAGCAAATCGTAGACCATCTTCTGCATCTCCATGGCCGTCTCGTAATCGGGGAAGAGCACCAGTACGTGCACTTCTTCGATCGTCTGCAGCTCCATGCCGAGCAAGACCGTCGGTCCGGCCTCCCCGGCCGCGGCCTCGACATAAGGCCCGTTTTCCACCATGTTGTGATCGGTGATTGCAATCATGTCGAGACCCACCTTTCGAGCCCGTTCCACAATGCCCCTCGGCGACATTTCGAGGCTGGAGCACGGAGACAGGGTCGAATGAATATGAAAATCACATGAAAACAGGGGCACCTTAAGCCCTTTTCAGGATGTCATACAACTCGCCCGAAACTTCAAACGCGGTCAAACCGCTCCGGAGGAGCGCAACTTTTTCCGCCCTCGCCCTTTCGATCAATTCCTTATCGATTTTCAGGTTGCGGGGGGTGATGATGGCGACGATCTCCTTCAGCTTCGCCACGCCTAGTATATTGATATGGCGCTGAACCGTAATCCAGGCCGAATTTTCGGGCGCGTTGGCAATCACGTCCGAGAGGAGATCCGAGGTATACCCATGCCTTATCTCTTCGCCGAGACCCACGTCGCCGGTAAGGATCTCGAGATCGAGCACGCTCGCAAGCTCACGAACCGTCATTCTCTTCTCCTGAGTTTTCCCTGATGGTCGCATCCGACTTTTCGTTTGTTGATCCGTTGGCCATGGATTGGGGTAGTTTTCTCGCCAGATCGAGTATCTCCTCGGCGAGGGTCTTTACCCGCTCCCTGAGCTTTATTACACAATCCGTATCAAAGGCCTGACCTTTGATGATGTCCTCTGCGAGGGCACGGCAATTGGGTGAGCCGCACGCCCCGCAATCGAGGCCCGGAAGAGTAGCCGTGATGGCATCGAGTCGTTCCATCTTGACCAGAGCCCTCGATACGTCGTCGTCGAGGACCATGATCGGTCGGGGCATCATGGGCTCGGTCGACCAGAAAGCGTCATTCTCATAAAACCTGCTCAGCTCCTTTTCGTCAAAACAGGCTTCCTGCGTCTTAGACCTGTTCACCATGTTCCTCAAGTTGACCCTTCCCACGAAGAGATTCTGAATATTGAGCGGCCCTCCGACGCAGCCACCCGCGCAGGCTTGCACTTCGATGAAGTCCACGTCCTCGAGCCCCCCGCGCTCTATCTCCTCGAAGATGGTCACCGCGTTCTGGATGCCTCCGGTGGATAATGCAGAAGTTGTGCCGATAGCCCTCGACTCGCCCGTCAGGTATCCCCAGCCCATACCCATGCTCGTCGCCCTATGGAGTTTCGGGTCGCCTTTTACCTTGCAGAGCTGTTTTATGAGGTCCTTATAGATCACCGAAGCCCCTATGACCCCATCTACCGCTGATTTCTTCACGTGCAAGGGTTGCCTCATCTCGGTCACCTTTGCAGGACAGGGGGAAATGAAGAATGCACCTATCTTCTCATAGGGGATTCCGGTCCGTCTGGCTGCTTCCTCTTTCGCCAACCGGGCTGCCACTTCCATGGGGGTCATGATGGGGGCAACCTGCTCCAGAAGACCGGGAAACCTCATCTGCATGAGGCGCAGGATCGCAGGGCAAGCCGAAGAGATGAGGGGCTTCTTGTAGGTGTTTGTCTCAAGGTACTTACGCACCATGAAGCTCACGACTTCGGCTGCAAGGGCAACCTCGAAGACCTCATCGAAGCCGATACGGATGAAGGCCTCCAGTATTCTTTCGATTTGCTTCTCTTCCCTGAACTGGCCGAAGAAAGAGGGCGCAGGGAGCACTATCTTGTGATCGAATTCGGAGAGCTTCTCGAGGGTATCGGTCACGGCGACCTTTGCGTGGTTCGGGCAGCAACGGATGCACTCTCCGCAGTCGATGCAGCGCTCCTCCATGATCCTCGCCTTGCCCCGGTGCACACGGATGGCCTCGACAGGACACCCCTTGATGCAGTTTGTGCACCCCTGGCATTTGTCCTTATCGAGTGTGACGGAGTGGAAGAGGTTCATGACGGGTCACTCTTGCCCGCGGCTCACGCCGCCTTTCGGGATGAGATGTATCTTTGCCTCGAGAACCGTCCCGATACCGGGCTCCGACGTGATCTTCAGCTCGTCGGAGCAACGCTTGATATTCGGTAGCCCCATGCCGGCCCCAAAACCCATCTCCCTCACTTCATAGGGGGCTGTGGAGTACCCCTCCTGCATCGCCAATTCGATATCGGGGATGCCGGGGCCCACATCCTCCGTAAGGATGGAAATCTCCTCAGGCACGATAACCAACCTGAGCCGCCCATGATTCGCATGAATTACTACATTCATCGCCGCTTCATAGACTATTATGGCCGTATTCTTTACCGCTTCAGCTTTCAATCCAAGTTGCTGCAAAGCCTTCTTCGTCTTGGACGCTGACTCCCCGGCCATGAGGAAGTCTTTTTCGTGTATCGCATATTCGATTACCAAGCGAGGTCCACCTCCAACGGCCGAACCCTCCGTCACTGAAGGGGACCCCGGTCTCCCGCCTCGATCCCATGCTTAAAGAGTAAACCACAGCACTTGAAGATCAGGTGGTCTGTGGCGAGAAGCGGAATGCGACCGCCGTTTATCGCTTTGATCATCGCAGCGTCGGGTCGTTTTCCACCGGCAAATACGACAGCCACCGCATCCATCACTTCTGCCGTATGGATGACGTGGGCGTTTGTGAGCGTGGTGATGAGTAAGGTGTAGGAGCCGGCGTGGGCGAGCATTTCGCTGATCAAATCGCAGGCAAAGCCGGTCTTTACCTCGGAATCCAACAAATGCTCGCCACATAGCACTTCCGCTTCCAGGATGTCCCGGACCTCCCGTAGAGTCATTGCTTTTCTGTCCTCCATGAAAGGCATCCGGAAATATAACCGTGACTTTGCCCCAAAAATTGTTCACTATAGTGAAAATGCATCAATTCCCGCCGTCTCGATAATTTTGGAAAAAGAACCAATGAGGCAGTGACCATCGGCCTGTGTATGATCCAACAAAATTTTGTCGACAAAAATTGGATCAACTTCATGGCCGCAATTGTTCATCATGATACTCTATAAGCGATATAAATATGTAACGTGAAGGAAATCACAATGCAGAGTAGCATGTCCCAACTGCAATGTCAACAAGGATTTCCGAGAGTTGATCCGGTGGCAGAGGCACAAATTGTGTATCCAGGATTAAACAATAATGCGCGCTGAACGAGGTGGTTCAAGGACGTTCAGGGACTATCCGGCTTCGTATCGAGCATCCCTATTCTTTCTGCTCCCGTATAGACGACCATGCTCCTGTCCCTGAGGAGACCGACGAGGGTGCAGTCGAAGCGCCGGGCGAGGTCAACGGCGAGGGTCGTTGCTGCCGACAGGGCGGCTACTATAGGAAAGCGGGCCCTGATTGCTTTCTGGACCATCTCGAAGCTGATTCGGCTGCTCAGCATCACGACGCACGAGCTTGTATCGATGTGGTTCAACATGGCATACCCGATCACCTTGTCAAGGGCATTGTGCCGTCCCACGTCCTCACGCACTACGAGGAGCCGCCCTTTTCCGTCAGAAAGAGCACAGGCGTGCGCCCCCCTCGTCATTCGGGAAAGAGTCTGGTGATCGGACATTTGATACTGGAGCTCTACGATTCGCCCGGCCTCCACCGTACATCCCGGCTGGAGGCGCGAGAGGCTGACTGATAGGTCTTCAATCGTTTGCACGCCGCAGATTCCACAGCCCGTTATTGACACCCGGCTTCGGGCCGTACCCCCGGCTCTGTCCATACGGCCGGCCGCAGCCGCACTTATCGAGACGGTCACCACATTCTCCGTGTCCCCCGTCCCATCCTGACAGAACCCTATGGTCCCTATCTCATCGAAAGAATCGACGATGCCCTCGGTAAGGCAAAAGCCGGCGACAA
Source organism: uncultured delta proteobacterium (assembly GCA_963750015.1). Taxonomy (GTDB): domain Bacteria; phylum Desulfobacterota; class Syntrophorhabdia; order Syntrophorhabdales; family WCHB1-27; genus CAVVNC01. The sequence continues at coordinate 46,965 of CAVVPU010000203.1, forward strand.
GCTCCACTTCATTTCCGGGTGTGCGCATGGTCACCGCGTAGGGCGCCCCGTTCACGCGGATCTCAAGGGGCTCCTCAGCGATAAGAAAGGCTTCCTTTTCTATTGATACCCGGTCATCTGATTCTGATGCGATTACGGGGCGATAGTGCTTCTGGTCGCTCATGGCGCAAAGGGTCCCCTGACTCTCCTTTAACCGCCCCACGGCATCCTGTCATAAGCCTCCATGGCTTGGTCATGAAGGCTCTTGAAGAGCCTCTCGTGAACACGCTCCCAGTCGGCAAGGGTCTTGAATGCCTTCCTTGCCTCCCCTTCGGCCCTTTCCGCCGCCGCTGAATAGAACTCGACGAAATCGCGTTCTATAAGATAGGCCATGCGAAGGGCGGGAAGGTCGGCAACCATGGACTCGAGGATTTTCTGGTCGAGGGCTTCCGACGCAGCTCGCTTCAAGAAGAAGTTATCCGAAAGGTCCTGCTCTTCCGGTTCTGTTTCCGAAGGGAGCCCGTCGAGGAGGCGGGTGATGAATTGGATATGCTTTTCTTCCTCAGCGGCCAGCTCACGAAAGGCCTGGATTGCCGCCGCGTGGACCATCCTTCCGGCACAGTCCTCGAAGAAGCGTTTGCCTTCCTTTTCCCTTAAGAGAGCATATCGATAAACTTTTACTACGTCCATGGACGTCCTCCATCCAGGCTTGCTCTCGCGGACCATCCCCCGGCCTATGATGGCCTTAGGCTTCCTGAGACCGCCCTCACATTAAAGATAAGGGCTTGTGCCCGGTCCTGTCAGGTCACCTTCTCGATATTGACTGCGCAAGCCTTGTACTCGGCGGTCCCGGTTATAGGATCGAAGGCGTCGATAGTGAGCCAGTTGGAGTTGCCTTCCTGAAAATGGAAGGACATCCACACCATCCCTTTCGGGACCTCACCGGTGACGCGAGCCGGTACATGCACTTCACCGCGCCTGGAGTAAACCCTGATCTTTTCGCCATTTGCGATGCCCAGGCGAGCGGCATCCTCCGGGGAGATGTCCGCCTTCTCTTCCCCATACCGGCTGTTGATCCCCCCCGAGCGGGATGTCTGGGTTGCCGCACAGTATTGATGCAGCCGTCTACCCGTGCTCAGCACGAAGGGGAAAGCCTCGTCCTCTACCTCGGCAGGTGGCGTCCACTCTACGGGAACGAAGAGACCTTTTCCCCGTGAAAAGTTGCCATGACGATGGAGGACGGCCGTGCCCGGATGGTCGTGGGTGGGACAGGGCCACTGCAGTCCGTTGCCCTCGATGCGGTCGTAACTGATGCCGCCGAGCATGGGCGTAAGGAAGGCGATTTCTTTATCCCATATATCCCTCGCGCTCGCGGATTGCCACTCATGGCCCATACGGCGGGCCACTTCCCTGAAGATCCACCAATTCGGCCGGGCAAGTCCCGGCGGCTCCTTGATTTTGCGCACCCTGCTCACGCGCCGTTCGCTGTTCGTGAAAGTACCGTCATCCTCACACCAGGCCGCGGACGGCAGAATGACGTCCGCATATTGGTTGGTCTCGTTGGGAAAGATATCCTGTCCCACCATGAACTCCACCGATTCGAGACAGTGCTGTACATGACGCAGGTTCGGCTCTGTTTTGGCGGGGTTTTCGCCGAAACAATAGAAGGCCTTGACAGCGCCCGTGGGCATGCCGTCGAGCATCTGGGGTATGGTGAGGCCGATTTCCCCGGGCAAGCTTGGCACATGCCAGAATTCGGCGAATTTTTCCCGCGCCGCCTGCACCGTGACCGCCTGGTATCCCGTAAAGACGTTCGGCAGGGCCCCCATATCGCACGCGCCCTGGACGTTGTTCTGACCCCTCAGAGGGTTAACGCCCCCGTGCTCCATGCCGATGTTGCCGAGGAGCATCTGAAGGTTCGCAATGGAAACGACGTTGTTCCGGCCCGAGGTATGCTCGGTGATACCGAGAGTGTAGCAGACCATGCCGGGCTTGATAGCGGCCATCTTTCGGGCGATCTGTCTCATCAAGTTGGCGCTCACTCCGCAAATCTGTGCTGCCCTTTCCACGGGATACGTCTCTATGACCTCCCTGAGCTGCCCGAAGCCCTCCGTGTGCTCCTCCACGAACCCCTTGTCAAAGAGGTCCTCCTTGAGAAGGACGTTCATAAGTCCGTTGAGGAACGCCACATCGGTACCGACCTTAATCTGGGCAAAAATGCTCGCATAGTCGCACAGGGCGTGCCTCCTGGGGTCTACCACGATCACCTCGGCCCCTTTTCTTACGGCGTTCTTGAGAAAAGTGGCCGCCACGGGATGGGCCTCAGCCATGTTCGTTCCGATGCAGACAAAGAGCTTCGCGTCAGTAAAACAGCCAAAGGAGTTCGTCATCGCCCCGGAACCGAATGTTGTTGCCAGACCGGCAACGGTAGGGGCGTGTCAGGTACGTGCGCAGTGGTCGATGTTGTTGGTGCCGATGACTGACCTGAAAAGCTTCTGCATATTGTACGAATCTTCATTGAGGGCCCTCGCACAGCTCACGCCGGCGATCGAGTCCGGGCCGTAGGTGCGGCCGATCTCGGTCAGGCGCGTCGCGACGAGATCGAGGGCCTCGTCCCACGTCGCTTTTCTGAAGCCGTCCCGCTCCTTTATGAGAGGCGTGTCAAGGCGGTCTTTATGGTAGATGAAGTCATAGGCGAACCTCCCCTTGACGCAGAGACGCCCCTTGTTCGGTTCACCATCAGTCACGCCGGTTATCTTGGCGATCCGTTCACCCTTGACATGGAGGAGCTGCTGGCAGCCTACCCCGCAATAAGGACAGGTGGTGCGCACTTTTTTCGTCTCCCACGTCCGTGCGAGGCCTTTGGCCTTCTTCTCGGTGAGGGCGCCCACCGGACAGGCGTCGATGCACTGGCCGCAATCGACGCACCGGGCAGGATCCTGCACGGGAAACCAGCCGCCGGCCGACGCAATCTCCTTTCTTTTCCCGAAGGGATAGGGTATGGCGTTGTGCACCTGCACATCGGAGCAGGCGGCGATGCACCGGCCGCAGAGGACACACTTCTCGAAATCCCTGATAATAAAGGGGTCTTCAGGAACGGAAGGAAAATTGGCCGGCTCCGCTCTCGAGGCCGCCGATTCGACGCCGTGCCAATATGCGAGATTTTGAAGCACGCAGTCTCCCGATGCCTCGCAGGAGATGCAGTCGTGCCTTCCGGAGGCGATGAGCATCTCTATGGTCAGGCGCCGGGATTCGATGACGCGGTCCGTCTGTGTCTCAACTTTCATGCCCTCTTGTGCTGCCGTACTGCACGCCGGAAGGAGAGTATCCGAACCCTCCACCTCGACGACACAGATGCGACAGACGTCGCAGTGACCCGCATCCTTCCAGTAGCAGAGGGTGGGGATGTCGATGTCCGCTGCCCTCGCCGCATCTACAATGGTTTCACCGGGCGTGAAAAAGACCTTCCGTCCGTTTATATACAGGCTAGACTCCATGTATCCTCCTCTATTCAAACACCCCGAGTGCTATTCTGTAACAACGCAAACACCTGTCCGCCTCGGCCCTCGCCTGATGGGCAGTCAGAACGCCCTCCACCTCGGAAAAGTCCCTGATCCGGACAGCCGGATCGACCATGGGCGCATGCTGTCTCGGGGAGGGGGTGACAAAGGGCGAAGCGGCCACCGTCCAGGGCGCGGTGAGACCGTTTATGGCAGCGTCGAGATACTCTTCCCTGTCGGGAGCGCAGGAACCCGTCTCTATATACTTGATGATGCTGCGCGCGGCGCGACGACCTGCCGCAAGGGCGGCGATCAGCGTGCTCGGTCCGGTGACGCAATCTCCCCCGCCGAAAATGCGGGGATCCGACGATTGCATGGTATCAGGATCGACAACGAGGGTATTGCTCCGGGTAACCTTCATCCCGGGGGTCGCGAAGCTGTTTATCTCGCACGCCTGTCCGATAGCAGGGACGACCGCATCGCAGTCGATGATGAAATTGGATCCCTCCTGGGGGACGGGCCTTCTGCGGCCGGAAGCGTCGGGTTCCCCGAGGGCCATGCGGACGCACTCGACCCCTGTGACGCGGCCGCCTGAGGCGACGATCCTCACCGGGTTGACGAGGGTATGAAAATGGACGCCTTCTTCCTTCGATTCCTCTATTTCCACGGGGTCTGCCGGCATCTCCTTCTCGGTCCGCCGATAAAGCAGGTTCACGTCGCTGAAACCTAAGCGGAGCGCAGAGCGCACACAGTCCATGGCCACGTTCCCGCCTCCCACCACGCAGATCTTCTTGCCTTCGAGCGGTCGTTCGCCGAAGGCGACCCGGCGGAGGAACTCGACCCCCGGCATGAACCCGGCATACCCGGCATCTTCACCCTCGGTGCCCATGTTCGAGGAACCCGGTGCCCCTGCGCCGACGAAAATGGCCTTGTATCCCTGGTCGAATATTCCCTGGAGGGTGATATCCGCACCCACCTTCACGCCGTACCTGATCTCACCCCCGAGGGCCTCGATCTTATCTGCCTCGCCTCTCAGGACGGCCCGGGGGAGGCGGTAGTCGGGTATGCCCACGGCAGCCATACCGCCCGGCTCGTTAAGGGCTTCGAAGAGGGTGGTCCGAAAGCCGCACAGCCCCAGGTAATAAGCACACGAGAGCCCGGCGGGTCCTGCCCCCAGGATCGCGACGCGCTCATCGCGAGAAGGCGCTGTTTTGGGCGCCTCTTTGGGTCCCTTCACTTCTTCCACCCGATCGGCTGCGTACCGCTTGAGGGCCCTTATGGAGACAGAGCCGTCAACGGGCTTTCTCGTGCATCGCGATTCGCAGCCCCTTACACAGACCCGACCGATCGTCCCGGGCAAGCAGCATCCTTGCCTCACGAGGTCGATGGCCTGCTGTGGACGGTCTTCTCCGACAAGCTCCACATATCCGGGGATATCGAGCCTGGCGGGACACTCTTGCATGCACGGGGCCGTGACCAGGGACGCATAGATTGCCCGAGGCCTGGGCCTTTTCTCGCCGATTGCGGAAAGGAATTGCGCCCGAAACCGGTCGAGGGCATCGATTATGGGCCGGGGAGACGTCTTCCCGATGTCGCAGCGGCCGGCGTCACGCACGTAAGACGCGAGTCTGCGAAGCCGGTCGAGATCGGCCTCGCTCCCATTCCCCGCGCAGACGGCATCGAGAATACCGGTCATCTCCTCCGTACCCATGCGGCAGGGAAAGCAGCGACCGCAGGATTCGGCTCTTGCCCGGGCCGCATACTCCCGTGTCATGTCTACGATGTCGACGGTCGGGTCCTTTATGATGATCCCGTCCCATCCCATCAAGGCCCGCAGAGGCGACGCCTCCGGAAGGGAGAGGTTGGCCGATTCGGACCGGCCCGTATCATGCCAGGTTGAAAGAATTGGTTCCACGCTACCTCCAAAGAGGGCAGAAGATGGTTTTCAACAAAGGGATCTTCTTGCGCTCAGCCTTGGAAATACTATCAGATGTCAGGGAGTTGTGTCAACGGCTGAGCCTGGCCGGAGGGCGCAAAAGAGCGCTCTATCCACCCCATGCCCATGCAGGCGAGAGTGGCCGGATGAGGGGAAGGCAGTGAAGAAAAAAATGGCGAATCGACGGAGAAAAATCAGGTGTCGAGGACGAAGGTTACCCTCAGGGTTACCCTGTACTCGGTTATTGTTCCGTTTTCTACCTTGCAGCGAAAATCGGAAACGTTTATGCCGGCGATGCCCCTCAAGGTTCTGGAGGCCCTCTTGAGACCTATCTGTATGGCGTGGTCGAAACTCTTCGGTGATCCGGAGATGATCTCTGTTACCCGTGCCCTGCTTCCATAATCTTCCATTCTCAGCCCCCTTAGAACCTTCACAAGGCTAACAAAAGCAATGCTCTCATGTCAATACAGATTTAGGCAATGGCCCCTGGCTTTTTCCTTCCGCCTTATGTACCATACTCTCAATCGAACAGGTAACCTATGAAAGTCCTCCTCATTCAGCCCCCTATTGAAGACTTCTACGACACGTCGGTCCGGACCTATCCACTGGGTCTTCTCTATATCGGCGCGCGTCTGAGCTCTATCGCCGAAACCGCCCTTTTCGACGCGAGGACGGGTGTGCACCCGGAGGCGCTCGACAGCCACGACTTCCCTGAGCTCAATCCCTTCTATAAGGAGCAGACCGTCACGCCCTTTTCTTTCTTTGACCGCTACAGGCGCTTCGGCCTCAGCCTAGCCGACATCAGGGACCGCATAGCAAAGGAGGGACCCGATATCGTGGCCGTCTCCTCCATGTGCTCAGCCTATGAAAGACAGGCCCTCGAAGTGATGGAGGCGACGAAAGAGGTGAGCAAGGATATCGTCACTGTAATGGGAGGCGTTCACCCGACCCTCTTCCCCTCCCATGTCCTGGCAAATGGAAGGGTCGATTACTGTATCAGGGGCGAGGGGGAGACGCCTTTCTTCGAGCTTGTCCGTGCTCTTTCAGAGGGCGCGAAAGGCAATCTTGCAAGCATCGAAGGGCTCTGTTTCAGACAGGGGGAGCAGTTGCACATATCGCAGGCCAATGCGGAGAAAGGGATAGACGTACTGCCGGCCCGACATCTGGTGGAGGCGGATCGCTATCGCATAGGCCGAAGACGATACACTTTTTTTCTCACATCGAGAGGGTGTCCTTTCTCGTGCGGCTTTTGTGGAAAACCTCCCGCACCTTATAGAAAGAGGGGTCTCACAAGCATCGAGGAAGAGATAGAAGCATGTGCTGCCCTGGGCGTCGAGGCAATCGATTTCGAGGACGACATGCTCAACCTCGACAAAGATTTCTTCGCCCATATCCTGCACGCGACACTCGGACGAGGCTTCACCTTGTCTGCCATGAACGGCATCTATCCCGGGAACATGGATATTGCCATGCTGCGACTGATGTATGATGCCGGCTTCCGCCGCCTCAACTTTTCCCTCGTCGACATATCGGAGTCAATCCTTCGGACCCAGAAAAGAGCGTCCCAGGAGTCATTCCTGAAACTCCTCCCTTTTCTCGAAACGTCTCCTTTCCTGGTGGAAGTCCACTTCATCATCGGTCTGCCGGAGCAAGACCCCGAAAACCTCCTCGACACGATACTCTTTCTCATGGATAAACGGCTGCTCCTGGGACCGAGCCTCTTCTACCTGGCACCCGGCAGCCCCCTTCATCGCGCGGAGGCCGGTCGAGGGGAAGAGCTGCCTTTCAGGTCGATGCGATCGAGTATCATGCTCCCCTTCAACCCGCTCTTCCCGCGAAACATTACGTACACCTTTGTCAAAATCGTGCGGTTCGTCAACCACGTGAAGCAGCTTCTGGACCAGAACACCGGCGTAACGCGGATGAGCGACCTTATCGATGCAAAAGGGCCGGCACGCGATCCAAGGAAACGGGCGGTCCTGGAGACCCTCGTGCGAGAGCATAGGTTTGTCCGGTACGATCAGAAGGCGGGCCGCCTCACCGAGGAGCCGGTGGAAGCAGGCCTTGTCCACAGGTTTTTCGCAAGGGCAAAGGGCTCGAAGATTAAAGGATACAGGACGAGGAATGTCCTTGTAGTCGACGGCTAAGAATTAGGTCCTACAGGTCGTATGCGACCTACTCATTTCCATACCCTATGCCCTCGATCGTGATCCTTCCGGCTGAGCCGATGAGGCCTTCGATTCTCGATGCATTGTGGAAGAATCGCTCTATGACGTCGAGATTGGTCTGAAGATGGGCCGTTATCTCCGTCGTCATGAAGGACGATGTTCCTCTCCCGAGGGCCGCATAAAGGACGATCTGATCGGCGAGATGGGGATCGACGCAGCCCTGTCGGAAATAGTATTCGCGGAGTTCTGTTGCAGCCTCTCTTCCCACCTCCTCGGCTCGTTTTCCCCGGACTCCGATAGACGAAAAGCCGGCCCGGCATGGACTGCCTTCGGCCTCCAGAAAGAGGAACGTCCCCTGTCCCGGTGAAGGAACGGAAAGGACCTCTATCTCCGTCGATAGGGGAAGCTCCCTGAGGGCCTCGAGCGCCGCCCCTTTCTGCCGCTCAGCGATGGACAAAGGGAGGTTTGCCACTGCCGAAACGCCTCTTATTGCCCAAATCGCCTTCTTCTCGGGTAAGACGAAAGAACGAAGCGGCTTCGACCCGATGGGACTTATCTGTGCTTCCATCTCCCCACCACCTCTCGGGTAGAAGCCATATACCGATACGTGCGCCCTTGCTTCGATCCCCATCTCGAAAAGAAAAGGGAAGAAGACCTTTTGCACGAAATGAGCGGCCGGGCTAATGGGTACGTGAGTGCCCCCGGAGAGCACGATGCGGGAGGGTACATCGGCAAAGAGCAGGGGGGGCAGAAGCGCCTGAAGCACGAGGGGCACAGCGCCCGCAGTCCCTATGGCGAACCTGTAGGCGCCTCCTCGCACAACTCCCGGCTCGAAGAGGATCTCCTCAGGATCCGATCTCGTCACCGGCAACGCGGGCATGGCAGATCTCTCTCACTGCCCGCACTGCGGCCAGGTGCTGGGCCCTCAGGCCGGGCTTGGGCCTCTTCTTCCGTATGTTCTTCATACGAAAGGGATGACCCGTGAGTGCGGACAGGCTCAGGGCGGTGCGGACTATCTGCCCGCCCCCTTCACCCAGGCTGCCGTCAATCTCCACGATACTACCGCTCAAACCAACCTCAAGTTTAGGTTATGCGTCTCACCCTTTTACCGACAACATTATTATATGCCGCGCTTTGGAAGGGGGCGTCGATTTCTTCATGTTGGGTTGACTTGATACTTATTTATCGATACAATAATATCGATACTATATGTGCAGTTTCTCTGGAGGAGGATTATTTCTTATGGCCGACATCGAAGAGAGGGACTCAGGACCGACGCGGGCTATTCCCGAACCGACACTCAGGAGATTGCCCATATACTATCAGTACCTGAAAAAAACACAGGCAGAAAAAGGTTCCGAATACATTTCCTCGACGCAGATCGGGAACGACCTCAATATACTTCCAATCCAGGTGAGGAAGGACCTCGAGATTGCCGAGGCCGCGGGCAAACCCAAGCTGGGTTACGACGTGACCGATCTGATCAGGACCATAGAGGCCTTTCTCGGCTGGAACAACACCACGGAAGGCTATCTCGTGGGAGTCGGCAACCTCGGCTCCGCCCTTCTCGGCTATCAAGGATTCAGAGAATACGGGCTTGACCTCATCGCGGCTTTCGACACGGATGCGCATAAGGTCGGCAGAGAGGTCCACGGGAAGGTGGTCCTCCATGTAAGCAAGCTGCCGAGCATGGTCAAACGAATGGGCGTGAAGATCGGCGTCCTCACCGTTCCGGCAATCTCGGCGCAACCCCTTGCCGATATCATGGTCAAAGCGGGAGTCCGGGCCATCTGGAATTTCTCCCCCGTCAAGATCAACGTACCGCCCCACGTAATCGTGCAACACGAAAACCTCGCATCGTCGCTTGTCGTGCTGTCAAGAAAGCTTACCGACGCGCTCAAGGTGAGGGTATAGCAAAAAGGGAGGCATTCCCATGGAAAAACTACGAAAGTTTGAGAGGGTGTGCGACATCGTGGATCAAAACGGGAGAAGCCCTGCCCGTCTTATCCCCATCCTTCAGGCGGTTCAGACAGAATACCGCTACCTGCCGGAGGAAATTCTCAACTTCGTCGCAACGTCCCTCGGTATCTCCCCGGCGCGGGTCTTCGGAGTCGCCACCTTTTACTCTCTCTTCACCTTAAAACCCAGGGGCAAACATGTGATCAGGGTGTGCGACGGCACTGCCTGCCACGTGAAGAGGTCCATGGACCTCTATGACGCGATTCGCACGAGGCTTCGTCTCGGAGAAGACAGGGAGACCACTTCCGATATGCTCTTCACGGTCGAGACGGTCCATTGCCTCGGCGCATGCGGCCTTGCCCCCGCAATGGTCGTGAACGAAGAGGTTTTTGGCCGGGTGACGCCCGAACGGGCCATTTCTATCGTCGAAAACATCATCCAGAAGGAAGCCGAAAATGAATCGAACGATTCTAGAGCTTAAGAGAATAGGAGATGGGTTCAAGAAACGGACTGCAGCAGTCGACCGCCGGATAATCGTGTGCGCAGGCACCGGTTGCCTGGTCAATGGCTCTCTAGTGGTGTACGAGAGATTGGTGGAATCCATAAACTCGGCAGGTCTCAAGGCGATAGTGGAGCTGAAGCGCGAGGAGCGGGGCATTCTCGTGTCGAAGAGCGGGTGCCAGGGGTTTTGCCAGATAGGTCCCCTCGTGACGATACTGCCCGAAGCCATACTCTACACGAGGGTCACCCCTGCAGACGTGCAGGAAATAGTGGAGACCACCCTCATGAAGGGTGAGCCGATAGAGAGGCTCTTTTATAAGTCGCCCGATTCCGAACAGACGTGCAGGACCGCCGGGGAAGTACCTTTCTATCGGAGACAGCAAAGGTTCGTGCTGGAAAAGTGCGGAAGAATAGATCCGGAGGACATCGAGGAATACATGGCGGAAGGCGGCTATGCCGCGGCGGCAGGGTGCATGGAGATGACCGCCGAGGAGATATGCAACACAATAACAGCCTCGGGTCTCAGGGGCCGGGGAGGCGGCGGCTTTCCTACCGGCAAAAAGTGGCACGCGGCACGCGCGGAAGAGGGAGCGAAGAAGTACGTCATCTGCAACGGCGACGAAGGCGATCCCGGCGCCTTCATGGATATGGGCATCATGGAGGGAAACCCTCACAGCATCATCGAAGGTATGATCATCGCTGCCCGGGCCATAGGCGCGGATATGGGCTATGTTTACGTCCGAGCCGAGTACCCCCTCGCGGTAAGAAGGCTCAGGAAGGCCGTGGGAGATGCACACAGACTCGGAGTCCTCGGGAAACGCTTTCTCGGCTCGGAGAGTACCTTTCACCTGGAGATCATGGAAGGGGCCGGCGCTTTTGTCTGCGGCGAAGAAACGGCGCTCATGGCGTCCATCGAAGGCAAAAGAGGGATGCCTTCGCCGAAACCTCCCTTTCCCGCGCAGAGCGGCTTATGGGGAAAGCCTACGATAATAAACAACGTCGAGACTTATTCCACCGTACCCCTCGTCTTTTCCGCCGGCCTCGACCGTTTCAGGAGTATGGGAACAAAGGAATCGCCGGGCACAAAAACCTTCGCCGTAACCGGTCATGTAGTCAACACAGGACTGGTGGAGATGCCGCTGGGTTCCACGCTGAGGGAGATAGTCTACAATGTTGCGGGAGGTGTCACGGCCGACGACGGAAGACCCGCGGGCGAGGGCTTCAAGGCTGCTCAGATCGGGGGACCTTCAGGCGGGTGTCTCAGCCGGGACCACCTGGACCTGCCCATCGACTTCGATTCCCTGAAAGAGGTAGGGGCCATGGTCGGCTCGGGAGGACTCGTGATCATGAACAGGGATACCTGCATGGTCTCGGTGGCCCGCTTCTTCATGGGCTTTACCCAGTCTGAGTCGTGCGGGAAATGTGTGCCGTGCCGGGAAGGGACGAAACAAATGCTCGCCCTCCTCGACGACATCGTGGAAGGGCGGGCAACGCTCGAAACCCTCGATATCCTGGAAGAACTGGCCAAAATGGTTCAGAAGGGATCGCTCTGCGGCCTCGGAAAGTCGGCTCCCAACCCGGTCCTGTCGACACTCCGCCATTTCCGTGACGAATACGTGGCCCACGTCAAACACGGGTACTGTCCGACAGGCAAGTGCAAAGCCCTCTGCCGGTTCGATATCGACGCCGAGCTTTGCAGGGGATGTGCCCTCTGCGCAAAGAAGTGTCCTGTAAATGCGATTTCGGGCGAGAAGGGTAAGACCCATCACATCGATCCGACGATCTGCACGAAATGCGGAACCTGCATAGAAACGTGCAAGTTCCAGGCAATAAGAGGAACAGCCAATGGCTAAAGGGAACAGCATGACCGAAGAAATAAGCGTAGTGATCGACAAGAAGAGCATTCTCGTTGAAAACGAGAAGAACCTTCTCGAGCTGATACGCAAGGCCGGCATAGAGCTTCCCACGTTCTGCTATCATTCGGAGCTGAGCGTCTACGGGGCATGCCGTCTCTGTATGGTCGATGTAGCGGGGATCGGCCTCGTTCCAGCCTGTTCCACTCCGCCGACCGACGGGATGACGGTGAGCACGAATACGGCGGAGACCAGGAGCATGCGGAAGATGATCGTGGAGCTCCTCCTGGCGAGCCACAGCGATAACTGTCCCACCTGCCAGAAAAGTACAACCTGTCAGCTCCAGGCCCTCGCCCGCAGACTGGGGGTCACAAAAGTGCGGTTCAAGAAACAGCGACGTGACGGCTGTATCGACAGCTCTTCGCCGTCGCTCGTCCGTGACCCTAACAAGTGTGTCCTCTGTGGGGACTGTGTCCGCATCTGCTCCGAAGTGCAATCGGTGGGAGCCATCGACTTCGCCTACCGGGGAGCAGAGACCAGGGTGATCCCTTCATTCGGGAAGGATCTCGACAAAGTAGAGTGCGTGAACTGCGGTCAGTGCGCCCGCATCTGTCCCACCGGGGCCCTCACACCGAAGTCTGAGGTGGAAGAGGTGTGGAAGGCGCTTCATGACCCGAACAAGGTAGTCGTGGCCCAGATTGCCCCTGCCGTCCGGGTCGCTATCGGTGAGATGTTCGGTCTTGAAGCAGGGGTGACGTCAACAGGCCAGATCTGCGCTTCCTTGCGCGCCATTGGCTTCGACAAGGTGTTCGATACGTCGTTTACCGCCGATCTGACCGTCGTAGAAGAGAGCAACGAATTCATCAAACGGATAGGGGCCGGTGAGCGGATACCTCAGTTTACCTCCTGTTGCCCCGCATGGGTCAAGTTCGTGGAACAGTATTATCCGGAGCTCGTCGACCATCTTTCCACATGCCGGTCTCCCCAGCAGATGTTCGGCGCCCTCTCCAAAGAGGTTATTTCCGCCACCATGGGCATGAGGAAAGAAGATATCGAGGTGGTCTCCATCATGCCGTGCACTGCAAAAAAATTCGAAGCGAGAAGGCCGGAATTCATTCGTGAGGGCATCAGAGACGTAGACCACGTGCTCACCACCCAGGAGCTGGGAAGCATGATCCAGGAGGCGGGACTCCACTTCAAAGAGCTCGAGCCTGATACGTTCGACATGCCTTTCGGATTCAAGACGGGAGCAGGCGTCATCTTCGGCAATTCAGGAGGCGTGTCTGAAGCCGTGCTTCGCTATGTCACGGAGAAGCTCACCGGCGAGAAACGGGAGAACTACCAATTTGCGAGCGTGAGAGGTGAAGGAGCCCTTCGCGAAGCCCGTCTGAAGGTGGGGGATAAGGAATTCTCCCTTGCTGTGGTGAGCGGTCTCGGAAACGCCCGCAAGCTTATCGAACGGATCAAATCCGGAGAAGCCGCGTACCATCTGGTCGAGGTCATGGCGTGCCCGGGCGGATGCATAGGGGGGGCAGGACAACCCGTGTCGGCCGATCCAACGGTCAGAAAGCTGCGAACGAAGGGCATTTACGAGAACGACAGGATGCTCGTGCTTCACAAGTCACAGGACAACCCTTACGTCGGCGAGCTCTATCGCACCTTTCTGGGCGATGTGGGCGGGCTCAAAGCGCACGACCTTCTTCACACAGGATACAGGAACAGGAAGAGGATCGTCGACGAAGACGTGCCCTTGCATGCGGCCGGCGGCACAGGAAGCGTCGATGTGAGCGTCTGTGTGGGAACGAGCTGCTTTTTGAAAGGGTCTCAAAGACTGCTCCACGACATACTCGACTACTTGGGTCTGAACAATCTCGGACATCTGGTGAACGTGGGCGCCTCTTTCTGCTTCGAACGGTGCGATAAGGGACCGACCGTGAGGATCGGCCAGCAGGTGATCGAGCGATGCACCCTGGATGAGGCTATCAAAACCATCGAAAGATACCTGGGACCGACACGGGTCGAAGGAGTAAGCCATGGCTGACGAGATCGGCGCACAGCAGATCGTCTTTACCCTGGCCGCGCGTTGCCGCGACTGCTACAGGTGCCTCAGGGCATGCCCGGTCAAGGCCATCAGGATGAAGAATGGCCAGGCCTACGTCGATGAACAGCGCTGTATCGCTTGCGGCACGTGCATCAGGGAGTGCCCCCAGCAGGCAAAGTCGTTCCGCCAGGACGTGGAGACGGTTGAGAGGCTGGTCGAAAGCGGCCGGTTTCTGGCAGCCAGCATTGCCCCTTCCTTCGCGGCCGTCTTCAACGGGTGGCAAAGAAAGCGCCTCCCCGCAGCCCTTCGGGCCCTCGGCTTCGGCTACGTGGGGCAGACCTCACAGGGCGCATACCAGGTATCTGCCCACACGGCGCGGCTTCTGGAGCAGGACGAATCAAAAACCTACGTTGCCACGGCCTGCCCGGCGGTGGTCAATTACGTGGAAAAGTATCGCCACGACCTGGTGGCCGATCTGCTCCCCCTTGCATCGCCGATGGCGGTCCACGGGCGCATGCTGAAGAGGCTCCACGGCCAGGATTGCGCGGTTGTTTTTATTGGCCCCTGTGTGGCAAAGAAGTCGGAGATACTCCGACCCGCCGTCGCAGGCTCCATTGATTGCGTACTGACCTTCAAGGAGCTTGCGGCATGGCTCGAGAAGAGAGGCATAGACCTTTCGAGGTGCGAGGAGAGCGACTTCGACGAGAAGGCCCTACGCGACGCCCAGCTTTATCCCCTGCCCGGAGGAAGTATCAAGTGCGCCGAGCTGGAGGACGATGGGCTCAGCCGGCGAATAGTTCGGATCGACGGCATGCACAACATAAGGGAAGTGCTTACGCCGAGCCCGCGGGATTCCAAGTATGCCCTCATAGAGCCGCTCTTCTGCAACCAGGGTTGCATCAATGGGCCGGGGATCAATATCGACAAGAACACTTTCGAACGGCGCCGGGAGATCATAGAATACAACCAGGAGACATCCGCCCAGGATAGTCCGCCTCTCCTTCAGCCCGGCGATCTTCTTCGTACCTCTTTCAAGAAAGACCTCGATCTTCCCCCGGTCTCGGAAGAGGAGATACAGGCTATCCTGGAAAGCACCGGCAAATCGGATCCCCAGCAGCAGCTCAACTGTGGCGCCTGTGGCTACGACACGTGCCGGGACAAGGCGATCGCGCGTTGCCCAGGGCATGGCAGAGCCGGAGATGTGTATCCCCTTTATGAGGCTCCGGGCCGAAAGAAGGACGGACAAGATCATCGATACCAGTCCGAACGGCATCGTGATTCTCAACGAGGACCTTGCCATCCTCAGCATGAACCCTACCTTCAAGCACTTCTTTTCGTGCTCCGACGCGGTCCTCGGAAGACAAATCTCGTACCTCATGGACCCGGCTCCATTCGAGAAACTCGTGTCAGGCATGGCGGACAAACTCGACATCACCGTGAGCCATCGCCCTTACAACCTTATGTGCCGCGAGCTCATCTACACTTTGAGCGAGGAGAAGCAGATTGTCGGCATCTTCATGAACATCACGAATCAGCAGGAGCAGGAGAACCAGTTGAAGGAACTGCGGTCACAAACCGTTGAGCAGGCCAACGAGCTTCTCGAGCACCAGGTCAGGATGGCGATCAACATGGCCCAATTTCTCGGGGAAAGCACGGCAAAAGGGGAAGCCCTCGTGCGAAAGCTGATGATCCTGAGTGAGGGGGATGGAAAAAGCTCAAAATAGTTCGAGAAAGTACGTTGAAACCGTCGTGGCCCAGAGGGCGAAGCGCACCGGAGCAGTCTGCGGAGACTTTGTCGTGATCGAGCGCACCGATGAGGCGACGACCGCGGTTCTCGCCGACGGTATCGGCACGGGAGTCAAAGCCCGCGTGGCAGCCGTGATGTACGCGAGCCGGCTCATGGAGCTGGTCCGCCTCGGGTTCACTCTCAGGGAAGCGTGTACGAAAGTCGTCGCTACCATGCACGAGGCCCGGACCGCTGACATACCTTTTGCCGCCTTTGCTGTCTGTCGTATCCTCAACAGCGGCCACGCGACCATCCTCTCCTACGAAATACCATCACCCATTCTGGTCGACAAGCGCCTCGCCGCTTATCTGCCCCAGCCGAGGTCGTATCCGCTCGGGCTCGAAATGATCTCGGAAACCAATTGTACCCTCGACCCGGGAGACGGCATCATCCTCGTAAGCGACGGCGTGAGCCAGGCAGGACTGGGGCACGCCTTTCGGATGGGGTGGGGCATGTCCCTCGTCTCCGATTTCGTGAACGGTTGCCTCATGAACCGGACTGACCTGAAAGACGTGCCGGAGCGGATAATAGGACGGGTCAAGGAGATCTCCGGGGCCACATACGGGGATGACACTACGTGCCTGCTCCTGTTGTGCCGCGAAGCCCGGGTGTTGAACGTGGCCACGGGACCCCCTTTCAAGAAGGCAGACGACAGCGAGGCGGTCCGGCGCTTCATGGAAATGAGAGGCAGAAAGGTAATCTGCGGCTCGACGACGACCGAGATATTCGCACGCATTCTTAAAACTCCCGCAATGCTCAAGGACCCGGATTCAACCGATTACTTCAAACCCCCTTCCTATGAGGTCCAGGGTATCGATCTCGCGACAGAGGGTGCGATCACTCTCAACCAGGTTTACAACATTATCGAGGAAGGAGCGGAAAGGCTTGAGGCGCGTTCTTCTGTTTCAGACCTCTACCGCCTTCTTCACGCATCCGACACCATCAATTTCTTCGTGGGCACGGCGGCGAACGCCGCTCATCGGGCTATTTCCTTCAAGCAGATGGGCGTACTGCCTCGGGAAGCGATCATCCTGCTCCTCGCGGAAAAGCTCACCAAGATGGGTAAACTGGTAAGGCTGGAATACCTTTGAGAAGGGTCTTCCACCCTCTGGTGAGGGGACGGGTTCAGTATACAATCGTAGGCCTTAGTCTTTCCATAAATTGCGCGATAACTGTATACAGCGTAGTGCCGCTAATCGCGAAAAAAGGCTCAATTGCTCTTGAAATGTGCCCGTTTTTTGGCTTATAATAAAGAAGAAGGTAAGGAAGGGAGCCTCTTGTGAAGATAAGATTTCTGGGTGCCGCACGACAGGTGACGGGGTCGTGCTTTCACCTGTCGATTAACGGTATGGAATGTCTCGTCGATTGCGGGATGAAGCAGGGTGAAGCGGCAGAAAATGGTTCCTCTTTTGCGTTCCAGCCAGAGGAAATCGCCTATCTCTTCCTGACTCACGCTCATATCGATCACAGCGGCCTGATCCCGAAGCTCGTAAAGGAAGGATTCAAGGGCAAAATCATCACGACGTCGGCGACCGCAGACCTTACGAGGATATTGCTTCACGACTCCGCGCATATCCAGGAAAAAGACGCCGAATGGAAGACGAAAAAGGCTCTCAGGCAGGGGAAAGATGAAACCTTTGAGCCCCTTTTTACGATGAAGGACGTGGACGACGCGATGACCTTCTTCGTGAAGAAGGAATACGACGAGACCGGCCATCTGGGCAAAGGGCTGCGATATTGCTTTCTCGACGCCGGCCACATACTCGGATCGAGCACCTTCGAGCTCTGGTATCAAGACAGCCCGATGGAAAAGAAGATCGTTTTTTCGGGTGACATAGGCAAGAAAGGGAATCTCGTCATTGCGGACCCCGAGCATGCGGTCTCTGCAGACTATGTGGTTATGGAATCGACCTATGGCAACCGGCTTCACAAGGGTCTGAAGGAAAGCATCGACGAACTCCTGGAGGCCATAAAGATCACTTTCAAGAGAGGGGGCAATGTGGTCATGCCCACTTTTGCCGTGGGAAGGACCCAGGATTTGCTTTACATCCTGAGCGAACTGGTCCGCGAAAAGCGGCTCCCGCCCTCAGATGTCTTCATCGACAGTCCCCTCGCCCAGGAAGCGACCAAGGTTTATCTCGCACACCCGGAGGACTTCGGCGAGCATACCAGAAAGCTTGCCCAGGTAATGAGGGATGAGGGTTTGAGGCTTCATTTCACCACCTCGGTCGAAGAATCTCAAGCAATAAACAGGATAAAGTCAGGAGCGATCATCCTGGCAGGCAGCGGCATGTGCGAGGGTGGCAGGGTTGCCCATCACCTGAAGCATAATCTATGGAGGTCCGAGTGCGGGATCATCTTCACCGGGTTCCAGGCGCGGGGAACCCTGGGCAGGCGCATCGTGGACGGCGCGACGCATGTCCACGTGCTGGGAGAAGAAATCGCAGTAAAGGCAGGCGTGTATACGATTAACGGCTTCTCTGCCCACGCGGACCAAGAGGACTTGATCGAATGGCTTTCTTCATTTGAAAATAAACCGGAAGTCTTCATTGTGCACGGCGAGGAGAGTGTCGCCCTGGATTTCGAAAGGCTCGTTCAGGCAAGGCTCGGCCTCGTGACTCACGTACCGCACAAGGGAGACGTGTTCGACATTTAGCCAGCAGGACTACACTCAAGGAGGTAGAATTAATGATTCACGGCCAATCGCAAGATTTTTTCAATGGGGCAGATTTCTTCGTCGATAGAAACATTCGTCAGGGCCGGGGCCACAAGGTCGCGGTTTATACGGAGAAACGTAACTACACCTACAACGATATTCAAAAAATGATGAACAAGACAGCAAACGCCTTCCGCGAACTAGGCGTGAGAGTGGACGACCGTGTCCTCATCCTTATGCTCGATGTGCCTCAGTTCTACGCGGTTTTCTGGGGAGCGATCAAGATGGGAGCCATACCCATCCCCGTAAACACCATGCTCACCCCGGAGGACTATGAATACTATCTCAACGACAGCCGCGCGAGGGTCCTCGTGATCTCCGAAGAGCTCGTTCCGCTTGTCAGCCAGATAAAGGGAGATCTCCTCTATTTGCGCGACATGATAGTCATTTCGGAGACGAAGGGAGCCCTCATTCCTTTCAGGCAGAAGTACCGTCATGCCCCGGAAACGATAAAGACCGAGTCGACTACCCGGGATGACGTAGGCTTCTGGCTCTACAGCTCAGGGTCGACAGGCTCACCGAAAGGCGCCATCCATTCCCAGTACGACATGGCAGTGGCTCACGAGGGTTTCGGCCAGGGCGTATTAGGGTTGACTGAGGACGATATCGTCTTTTCAGCCGCCCGTCTCTTCTTCGCTTACGGCCTCGGCAATGCCAACTATCTCCCCTTCGGCGCAGGCGCGTCTGTCATACTGAACGCGGATTCACCCAAGCCGGAAGGGGTCTTCAGGCACATACAGGAGTTCAAGGCAACTGTCTTCTTCGGCATACCCACGCTTTACGGCCAGATGCTCGAATACAAGGAGAAACAGGACAAGGAGAAAGGCACCAAGGCGAATCCCAACGCCCCTCATGAGTTGTCCTCTGTCCGCCTTTGCTTTTCGGCCGGCGAGGCTTTGCCGCCCGAAATCATCACCCGTTGGAAGGAACGGTTCGGCCTCGAGATACTCGACGGCCTGGGCACCACTGAAATGCTCCACATCTTCATCTGCAACCGGCCCGGCGAAGTAAGACCCGGGGCCACCGGAAAGCCGGTGCCCGGATACGAGCTGAAGCTGCTCGACGACGAAGGCAAGGACGTACCGGCGGGCGAGATCGGCACGCTCATGGTCAAGGGAGGAAGCGCTGCGCAGCAGTACTGGAGGAAGCGTGAGAAGACCCGCCTCACCATGATGGGCGAATGGATCAACACGGGCGACAAGTATTACGTGGACGCCGACGGCTACTACTGGTGTGCCGGACGTGGCGACGACATGCTCAAGGTCGGGGGCATCTGGGTATCACCCGTGGAGGTCGAGAACTGCATCATGGAGCATCCTGCGGTCTTCGAGGTGGCGGTAGTAGGACATAATGACGAAAAGGGGCTTGCCAAACCCAAGGCTTTTGTCGTACTGAAAGACGGGAAGAAGGGGACGGCCGAGCTCGAAAAAGAGATTAAACAGTGGGTCCTCGACCGGATGGCTAAATACAAGTATCCCCGCTGGATCGAATTCGTGCCCGAGCTTCCGAAGAGTGCCACGGGTAAGATACAGAGATTCAAGCTCAGGTAAGCACACCGTTAATTAACGGATAGAAAATGAAGAGTGGCTGGGCCGCGGCCCAGCCACTCTTTTATGCCTTGGAGTTCATCCTATTATAGGCCCTTATGGGCGCCTTCCGCTTCAGCTCCCACGCTGGACAGGAGGCCCGTTTTCAATTATACTGATCGTAATATGAAAGCGGAGATACGGCTGTTTGCCAATTTTCGAGACTTTCTTCCCCCGGGAAGCGGCTCATTTTCCTTCACCACGTCTTTCGAAGGAAGAAGGACGGTAGGTGAGGTCATCGAGGAACTGAAGCTCCCCGACGACATACCCCGCATCATCGTCGTCAACGGACTCCACACCGAAGCAGACCATGTGTTGCAGGATGGAGACGTGGTAAGCCTCTTCCCACCTTTGGCGGGCGGTTAAACGCACACGCCGTTAAGCGGGGGGACCATCCTTCGCCGCCCCCCCTTGCGACACGGAGCGGCGTGCTTTAAACCTTCGAAGCTTTCTTCTCCTTCTTGGCTTCCCTTTTCTCTTTCAAGCTTTTGGTCGGCTGCTTTTTCGTGTCCTTCTTCACATCGTGACTCTTGGCCATGGCTCTCGCTCCTTACAAGACTTTGGCCATATATTACCATAAAAGTTTTTAACCTTTAAGCACGAATTTTACGGATTTCATGAGGGTGAAACCCGAGACGGCCCAATCCTCGACAGGGCCATCCCTTCAGCCCGCGACGATTGCGGTCGACCTTAGTGTCGAACAGGCAGCCTCCTTTCGTCATTTCTTGCCTTCCCCAAAGGGGCCGAGCCCCGCCGGGATTATTCCCATCGTCAAGGAACACACCGGGATTCGGATTTCCGGTCGGTCTGGCATACCCCTTGCTTTGATAAGCCAGGCGTGGCCGACATGTGAGCGCAGGCCCTCAAAGAATAGACGCCTTTCAATTACCGCTAACTTCTCACTCTCCCTTCCCCTGGGGAGGCCGGGACCCCAACCCGGTCTCCCCTCCCCCCCCTCGTCCCCAATCTAGCGCAACGTCGTCCGGAAGCATTGAGCCGGGCGTCGTCGTGAAGTGAAGCTCCCCGCCCCAAAAGGCGCGGGGCGCAGCACGAGCGTTTCCGGGCAATAAAATGTATGGAGGCGAAATGATTTATGTTATAATAGAATTTAAAGAGTGACTTATGGATGGAATTCGAGAACCCGCCGTGAGCGGCACCTTTTACCCCAGCAACCCCGATGTGCTTAGGTCGGACATCGAGGGATACCTGAGCAAGGCGTTGGACCAGAAGATTCCCGGTCATATCGCCGGACTGATCTCGCCTCATGCAGGTTATATGTATTCCGGACAGACGGCCGCTTACGGCTATAAGACCCTTTCGGGAGCCCATTACGACACGGTTGTCGTAGTAGCTCCTAGTCACCAGTCATTTTTCATCGGAGCCGCCGCCTATGACAAAGGGGCGTTCAGAACCCCCCTGGGACTCGTCCCCATAGACGAAGAGCTGACGGCCGACCTCATTGGAAAGGACGGGCCGGTTCATGCCGACGTCCGGGTGCACCGAGGCGAGCATGCCGTAGAGGTGCAAATCCCATTTCTGCAAACAGTAATCGGCCAATTCAAAGTGGTTCCCTTGATCATGGGTACCTCGCAGGACCCTGTCTCGTCGGAAGAGTTGGCAAGTCTTATATATGACTGCGTCAAGGACAAGGATAAAAAGTACCTCGTTGTGGCGAGCACCGATTTGTCTCATTATTACCCTTACGAACATGCGGTAAAGATGGATAAATCGGCACTCGAGCTGATCGAGGCGTTCGACGTGGAAGGTCTGGTCAAAGGGCTTGCGCGGGGGAAATATGAAGCCTGTGGAGCAGGCCCGCTCCTTACGACCATGATGGTCTGTGAAAAACTGGGTGCCAAACAAAGCAAGGTGCTCAACTATATGAATTCCGGAGACGTCACCGGTGACATGAGCGGCGTCGTTGGATATGTCTCGGTCGTGATCCATGGAGAATAGCCGTTGGCGGGTGAGAAAGCAGGGATAGACCTCCATTTTTCGAATGATGAAAGAAAGCTTCTCAAGGAGCTTGCCCGGACTTCGATCGAAGAGGTTCTCTTCGGCAAGGAGCGAAAACCTGTTGATGTGCCGGAATCTCTGAAAAAAAAGATGGGCGCTTTCGTGTGCCTCAAGACCAGAGGCGACCTCAAGGGCTGCATAGGCTATATCAGAGGTCAAAAACCCCTGGACGAGACCGTGAAGCAGATGGCAGTCGAAGCGGCCTTTCACGATCCGAGGTTTGTACCGCTCGATGCCGATGAATGGGCGGATACCGACATAGAGATATCGGTCCTGACGCCGATGAAAAGGATCACCGACGTCGAGGAGATCCAGGTCGGAGTCAGTGGGATATATATAGAAAGAGGGACGGATTCCGGGCTCCTTTTGCCACAGGTCGCATCCGAGAATGGCTGGGATAGAAGGCTCTTCCTCGAATACACGTGCATGAAAGCGGGCCTCCCCCGGGACGCATGGAAGTCACCCGAAACGAAGATATATATTTTTTCGGCGGACGTATTCTAAGGGCGGCCAAGGAGCAGGCATGATCAACAGAAAGATGTCGATAGAAGAAGTGGTGAAAAAACATCCGGAGACCATTGCGACCTTCGAACGGCATGGGTTGGGATGCCTCGGTTGTCAGGCAGCCCTATTTGAAAGCATAGAGCAGGGCGCCGAGGTCCATGGCATAGACGCCGATGCCCTTATCGCTGACCTGAACAAGGAAGTAAAACGGACGGCCGGCGACGGAAAGTAGTGTGCAAGGGGACCGATTACCTCGCCCTTCCGCAGAAGATAAATCCTTTTTCTGTTTTCCGAGAACGAATCTGTGCTGAGAATATCGACAGTAATTCTTGCGGCGGGTGCATCCAAAAGGCTTGGATTCAATAAGCTCTGTGTCCGCGTGGACGGAGAGGCGGTTATAAGAAAGACGACGCGCTCCTTTGTGGAAGCGGGTTCAGGTGAGGTTGTCGTGGTGACCGGTTTCGAGCGTGAAAGGATCGAGCGGGAGCTCGCCGGGCTGCCAATCGCTTTTGTTCACAACGAGCGACCCGAAGACGGCATGTCGTCGTCCATCAGGGCAGCGCTCCCCGTCATCACGCAGTCCGATCTCGTCCTCTTTCACCTTGGAGACAAGCCCTTTGTCGAGGCCGGTATCGTTCCGCGTTTTCTGAAGGTGCACGGGGAAGGGACCTGCTCGATCATCGTCGCGACCCACGAAGGAATCAAGGGCCATCCTGTGCTCGTGGACATGAGAAGCCATTTTCGTGAGGTAAGCGAAGTGAGTGGCGAATGGGGCTTGAGAGACATAGTGGATGAGAACAGGAGTCGTGTAGCCTTCCTGGAAGCGGGCGTTGGCGCCGTTCTCGATCTCGATACGGAAGAGGATTTGAACGAGTTGAAAAGGAGGGGCTACACCATTGAAAAAGGTTAGGGTAGAAGATGCCGTGGGCCTGATGCTCGCCCATGACGTGACGGAGATAGTTCCGGGCAAAACAAAAGACGCGGTCTTCAGACGGGGCAGGATCATCAAGAGATCCGACATAGAGAAGCTGCTCGATATAGGTAAAGGTCACATATATGTGACCGAAGGCGCGGAGAAGGAGGTCCACGAGGACGAGGCATCAAAGCGCATGGCCGCGTCGACCCTGGATGAGTTCATGGAGTCCAGACCGGCGAAGGAAGGAAAGACAGAAATCCTCAGCAAAGTCGATGGGCTCGTGAAAGTCAACGACCGACTTCTATCCGCAATGAACCAGATAGAGCATGTACTGTTTACTACAGTGCCCGACAACTACCCTGTTCGGGCAGGCCAGGTCATAGCGGCGACGAGGATCGTCCCTGTCTACATCACCGAGGAGTTGCTCTCCAAGGCTGAGGGCATCGGAAGAAAGGGCATAGTGCGGCTGTTCCCTTTCAAGCAGTTGAAGGTGGGCCTCGTGGTGACGGGAACCGAGGTGGCCACGGGGAGAATACCCGACGCCTCCGAGAGGGTTGAAAAAAAACTCAGGGGATACGGACTGGAGCTCGTAGGGAAAAGGCTCGTCCGGGACGATGTGGGACTCATAAGGAACGCCGTCCTCGAGCTGTTTGACGCCGGGGCAGATATCATGGTTACCACGGGCGGTCTTTCGGTCGACCCCGACGACCTTACAAGGGAAGGCGTGGAGGCGACGGGGGCCCGTATAATCTCTTACGGAGCGCCCCTGTTTCCGGGGGCCATGTTCCTTGTTGCAAAACTTAAGGGGAAATATATCCTCGGGGCGCCGGCCTGCGTTTATTTCGACACCCACACCGCCCTCGACGTCCTGCTGCCGAGGGTAAGCGCCGGTAGGCCAATAAGCGCGACAGACGTGCGGAAACTGGCCCACGGTGGTTTGTGCCTGCATTGCAAGACATGCCACTATCCCAACTGTTTCTTTGGAAACGGACGCTGACATGGAACGGCTCTTCATAGCGATCAGGGGCGCCGGCGAAATGGCAAGTGGCGTGGCACATCGCCTCTTCAGCTCCGGTCTTACCCGCATCGTCATGACCGAGATCAATGCCCCGATCTCCGTCCGGAGAAGGGTCTCCTTTTGTGAAGCTGTCTATGAAAGGGAAATGATTGTGGAAGGTGTACGGGCGGAGCTCATCAAAGACCCATCCGAGGTGCAGGCGGTGTGGGGAAGAAACAGCCTGGCCGTGCTCGTCGACCGGGAAGGTTCGACGCTCCGGGATCTGAAACCGGACGTGCTTATCGACGCGATCATGTCAAAGAAACGAAACGAACCGCTCAAGAGGATGGCCCCTCTGGTCATCGGGATCGGCCCCGGTTTTCTTGCCCCCCAAGAGGTGGATGCAGTCGTGGAGAGTAACAGGGGGCATAATCTCGGAAGGGTCATCTATGAAGGCGAGGCCGAGGCCTACACCGGGATGCCAGGGAACACGGAAGGGTACACGAAGGAAAGAGTACTTCGCGCTCCCCATGCGGGGACGGTGCGGCTGGTAAGGAACATCGGCGACAGGGTGAGGAAGGGCGAGATCATACTCTATGTTGACGACACCCCTGTCGAAGCAAGGATAGACGGTATACTAAGAGGTCTCATCAGACCGATTGCGGTCCCCGGCAACGAAAAGGTGGGCGACGTCGATCCGCGCGGCAAAGAGGAGCACTGCGACACGATCTCGGAAAAAGCCCGAGCCATCGGCGGAGGGGTACTAGAGGCGATCATGCACCATTATAACGGAAGCACTCCATAACGAAGGCGGGCCGGAAGGAGCCCTCCTCATCTTTAGGGAGGCGCAAGCGCACGAGCGCAGCGAGGTTGAGCCCTGTCGTTCACGAGCGCAGCGAGGTTGAGCCCTGTCGTTCACGAGCGCAGCGAGGTTGAGCAGGGAGGCTCGGCGGGCTTATGCCCGTCGAGGGGGCGCTGAGCCCCATTAATTGCAGGTTTGGATGGAAAAAGGGCGCGTAAGCCCCACTGTCGTGTGCGAGCGCAGCGAGCTTGAGCGGGGAGGCTCGGCGGGCTTATGCCCGTCGAGGGGGCGCCGAGCCCCATCAAACAGAGGATGGGAGAAATGGACATATACGAGGCTATCGACGACTATCTTTCGAGAGGAAAAGGTGGGACCATCGCCACCATTACAAAGAAGATGGGGGCAGCCCCCAGGGAAGAAGGGGCCAAGATGTTCATAGGGGACGACGGCAACCTCTTCGGTACCATAGGTGGGGGTTGCGTCGAAGCGGAGGTATGGCAGGAGGCCAAGAGGCTTGCCAATGGACGCACGGTGAAGGTGCTCCATTACCAGATGAACGGCAGGCTCGTCGAAGATGAGGGGATGATCTGCGGGGGCAATGTCGATGTCTTCCTCGAACCCATTCACGAGCGGTTCAAAGGCCTGTACACCGAGGTGGCAGACCTTGAAAAAAGGGGAAAGAGTGCTTTGATTATAACGAGACATTCGGAAGGTTCCTTCCGCAAGAGCCTCGTCCGGGAAGATGGTTCGGTTACCGGAGACGAACTTGAAGAGGCGGCAAAGGTCTCCTTTCAGCAGTATATCAACGCGAGAAAACCGATCGTCCTGGGAGACGGGACGGTTGTCGAGCCCATAGTCTCGTCTTCTTTCCTCTATATTTTCGGCGCGGGTCATGTCTCTCAATATGTCTCGCGCATTGCGGCCATGGTCGGTTTCAATATAGTGGTCGTCGATGATCGGTCGGATTTCGCAAATGCGGAAAGATTTCCGGAAGCGCAGGAAATCATCGTCGAGGACTTTCAGGATGTGTTCCGACACGTTAATTTTCACGGAGACGAATACGTGGCAATACTGACGAGGGGGCATAAGCATGATGCTCTCGTTCTTGAAGAGGTCATGAAACGGCCGACCCGGTACGTGGGCATGATCGGAAGCAAAAGGAAGACCGAAATGGTCTTCCAGCACCTGAAAACGATGGGCTTCCCGGAGAGCGACCTGAAAAGGGTTCACGCGCCTATCGGCCTCGACATTGAAGCGGAGACACCTCAGGAGATCGCAGTCAGCATCGTTGCGGAGATGATCGGGGTAAAAAGAAAGGTCTAATTCTCGTTGCTTCAAGAAACCCTCCTGGAAACAAAGAAAGGACTCGGATCAATCGGCATCTTCCCGACTCACCGCAGATGACGGCCCATCTTCGTGGGCGGTTTTGGCGTGGCCGACTGAAAGCGCCCGGTTCTATCTTATCCTTTTCGCTTCGCGGAACCCTAGCGGAAAAGCTCAGAAGCTATGTTTTCACGATAACTGAAGAGAACTCATCATTCTTCCTTTCCCATAATTAGATGGCATACTAATTGCTTTGTAGGTCCTGTGATGAATAGGCCTGCGACGAGAGACAAAGAAACAAGGGCGGCAGTAACTGTCATGATCAACCCTGTGCTTTGCTCATTGAAGTCGGGACGGACAAGCCGCCTCGCTTCTTCGATCCAGAGCGTCAGCCTATCCGGGAGGACATAATGGAAGTGACTTACATCGGTTGGGCGGTTCTGGCAGTGTTCTTTTTCATTGCCCTTTCCAGACTCATGTCAAAGGAGTCCAAGACTTTGCGCCGGGATGAATCAGCCAGAGCCT
Source organism: uncultured delta proteobacterium (assembly GCA_963750015.1). Classification (GTDB taxonomy): domain Bacteria; phylum Desulfobacterota; class Syntrophorhabdia; order Syntrophorhabdales; family WCHB1-27; genus CAVVNC01. The sequence goes on from CAVVPU010000203.1 coordinate 74,073, forward strand.
CCGTGTTCAGGCCGGGAGCCGCGAGCGCGCCCAAACGCTTTCTTTGATCGTCTCCGGTTAAGAATCCCGAGTCCTTAGCTTGACAGCCCCTCGAAAAAGGCTCACAATGCACTAAAAACAGGGGGGAGAGGAAGGGTGGCCGAGGACGAATGGGAGAGGGACCCGGGGGTGCAGTTCCTGCGACGGGTCTTTGCCGCTATAGAGACGCGGCAGGGTGAGCTCCTCGAAAGGCTCAACATTCACTGGACGGACAGGGGGCTTCGCTCGGCGCGAAGCATGGCCCTGAATCTTTTCGAGCGGACCTGGGCAGGAGCCGCGAAGGGCGGCCTACGACTGGGAGAAGAGGACGCGGCTGACCTCTATGTCCATTGCCTCGCAAAAGTTCTTCATACGAGGGGCATAGTGGCGCCTGCCGGTTCCCTTCCTGCAAATGACGTGGTCAAGAGGCTGATGGGGGAGGCTCGATGATCCGCCTTCGCCTTTTCGGCCGTTGCCGCATCTACCATGATCCGGTGACTCCGGTGCTGCGGGCCCCGGCGCAAATCGGCTGGGATGCGTGGTTTCGGAGCATAGACCTCGTGACGCCTCAGCCCCTCAAGGGTGAAGAGCTGCTCCGCCGGACGAGGGGCTGGTGGACGGTGGAGCCGAAGGACGTCTCGGAAGTTGTCGCCCTCTACGGCCGGGTCGTCGTGGGGGAACAAGGAGAGCTGATGGTCGAGTGCGTGGACGAAGCGACCATGGAGTCCCTCTCAGAGGCACTGTCGGAGAGATTCGGCGATCAAGTCCGGCTCGCCCCGTAGATCCTATACCCGATTCGGCTTCCTGAGAGCCAATTCCCGGCCGATTTTGTAGCACCTGGCCATGATCCTCTTCTTGTCATTCACGTCTCCTCGTTTCGTGACCCCGGGCGCCAAAACTTTGTCGATCGGCATTACTTCCAGGTACTCGAGACTTTTTTCGAAAAAGTCGACCACGAGGTCGGAGGTGGCAATTGTCCTGTCTTCAAAGGGGATGGCAATGACCGCCGCTTTGCCCTTTATCTGTTTTCTGTTCTCCGGGCAGTTGAAATAGACGAATCGGTCTATGAAGCATTTCATGAGAGCCGTCGGCCCGTACCAGTAGACAGGTGTCCCGAACACGATGGCATCGGACTGGGCGATCTTCGGATAAAGAAGCCTCATATCGTCCTTCTTGCTGCATTCGTGTCTCCCCTTCCAGCAGGCATGGCACCCATCGCATTCCAGTATCCTGAGCCCGGCGAGGGTGATCGTTTCAACATCGGCCCCCGAGTCGTGTGCTCCTGCGAGTATCCGCGATACCATGATATCCGTGTTCCCGTTCTTCCGGGGACTTCCTATGACGCCCAGTATCTTTCCCATGTCTCGACACCTCCCGGTTAATAAGAAGAGAGCCATTCTATACAAGCAGGTTAATTGTTCCGCCCACCCCACACGTGCAAGGTTCCGGCAACGGTGAGAAACGCGAGGCCCGCTGCGCATACGCCATGCCAGCCGAAGAGCTCCCACCCGAAGGCTCCGAGGGCGGAGCCTGTGGCGCCTCCCGCAAAAGACATGACCATATAGACTGCGTTTATCCGGTTGCGCGCCGTGGGGTCGAGGGCATAGATCCGTGCCTGGTTGGAAATATGGGCCGACTGCGCACCTATGTCGAGGATTATGACTCCCACGACAAGACCTGCGAATCCGCGGCCGAACAACCAAAAGCAGAGAAAGGCCAAGGTCAGGAGAATAATGGCGACGGTAAGGGTGAACCTCGGGCTTATCCCGTCGGTGATCCGTCCTGTGACGGAAGCGGTCAAAGCTCCCGCGACCCCGACCAGGCCGAAAAGGCCGGCCACTTGCGCACCCAGGTTGTAGGCCGGGGACTTGAGAAAGAAAGAGAGGGTCGTCCAGAAGGCGCTGAAAGCCCCGAATGTCATGAAGCCGACCAGAGCGGCTTCCCTGAGGACACGTTCGGACCGAAAAAGCCTTCCCAAAGAATGCATCAGACTGCCGTATCCCATGGTTGACCCGGCTTCCGATCGCGGCAGAAACACGCCGAGGCAGACCGTAAGCAGCATGATCATCAAGGCGGCGAGGCGGTAGACCGCTTGCCACCCGAGTGCCGTCCCTACGATTCCGCTGAGCGTCCGCGACAGTAGTATGCCGATGAGAAGTCCACTCATCACGTTCCCGATGGCCTTTCCCCTTTCTTCAGGAAGAGCGAGCCTGTGCCGCGAAAGGAACCAGGAGCTGAGGGACGATCGACGTGATGCCGAGAAGCAACGAGGAGATCAGAAAGAGGCCGATAAATGACGAGAAAGAAACCAAGAGAAGGGCTCCCATCGAGCATAAGAGCAGCGTGACGATCAGGGAGCGGCGCTCCCTGATGTCCCCCAAAGGGACCAAAAAAAGCAGACCGAGTGCGTACCCGGCCTGAATGAGCATGGCGGCGATACCGATACGGGCCTGGGAGACGCGAAAAAAACGGGAGAGCTCTTCGAGAAGGGGCTGGGCATAGTATAGGTTGGCAACCGCCGCCCCGCTCGCAGTCGCCATGAGCAGGACGAGGGGTCTTTCGAGACTTCTTCTATTCTGCGTGCTTCCGTTCATCGATTTCTGAGGATCGTTCTATCCGGGCGCAGCCAACCTCGTCCAGATCACCACCCCGGTTTCAGGAATTATAGCGGAAAACAAAAGGAGCCGCCACCAAATGGGGCGAAGGAAGGGCACACAGGCAAGACAAAGGCGTAGAATGGGAACGGTATGCCCGTGGGACGCGTATGGCACCCGTTCCTCTCGCACAAAGGCTCCGCTCCCGACCCCCGTAAGGCTCCGGCTCGCTTGATGTGCGCGGTGGCGTCCGAGTCCGACCCAGCCTTAGGGCTGGGTGCCCCGAGTTCGAGCACGCACATCATCCCTTCGGGACCGCTCTCCTCCGCCAAACGGTGGTTAACGGTCGCTACGCAATATGTGCGAGAGGAACGGGTGCCATACGCTTATGGGATTGCCGGGGGGAAAATGCCTGTGCGCTGAAAAAGAAAAAAGGGGAATGGATGGAATGTAACGGGCGGCCTTTAGGGCCACCGCTGTTGTCAACCGTCCTGGCGTGCAACCGCTGGGGGCCTGAACCAAGGGCAAGAAAAACATCCCAAAAGTTAAGGACGAAGAACAAGGTTCACCCTAGCCCTCTCCCCTCACTTCCATCAACCGGCCACACCTCTTGCTTCCATTGGCCTTTGCCTTTTTGCCCCTCAGCTCGGATTTCCGAATGTGTTCTTCCCGGGTAAATACCCTTTAACCTGTGAGGCAGGTTGGGTTACAATAGAAACGGAAAAGGTATGGAAAACCGGCTCGACTCACAAATGAGGTTCATTATCGAGATTGACAAGGTGAAGCATGTTCTTCGGCGCACACGTCTTTTCGACGGGTCCCGCCATGAGAACGATGCCGAGCACTCCTGGCATCTGGCTATGATGGCCCTGACTCTTGGGGAATATGCGGATGAAGAAGTAGATGTGGGCCGGGTGATCAAGATGGTGCTCGTCCACGATGTTGTCGAAGCAGACGCTGGAGACACCTTTCTCTACGATGAGACGGGAAACGAGGCAAAAAGGGAGAAGGAGAAGGAGGCTGCGGAACGAATCTTCGGCCTCCTGCCTGTCGATCAGAAAGCAGACTTTGTCTCCCTATGGGAGGAATTCGACGCACGGCAGACCGCGGACGCCCGTTTTGCGGCAGCCCTTGACAGACTCAAGCCTATGATGCAGAACGGCCTCACCCATGGCTACGCCTGGAAACAGCACAACATCAGAAAAAGTCAGGTCGTCGCCAAGAACAGACCGATCGTGGAGGCCGCATCGATTGCGCTGTGGAGGTTCGCTGAGGGGCTTCTCGATCGGGCTGTCGAATCGGGCGATCTCGTGGAATAGGGGCGGTTGGAAGGGCGTCCCGGACCCAATCGAATTCGACGGCCGACCCCTATTCTCGTTGCGCGCCAATTCCCTTTGTGTTAGTGTAGATAAACGTTTCGTAGAGGACGCCTATGCCCCAGGGATACGTTGTTCTGCTTCTCCATGCGCACCTGCCCTATGTGCTCTTTCACGGTAAATGGCCTCATGGCAGTGATTGGCTCTGTGAAGCTACCTGTGAAACTTACATCCCCCTACTCAACGTCCTGGGCAAGCTGGCCAGGGAAGGCAAATCTGCCCATTTCACCATCGGGATTACGCCCATTCTTTGCGAGATGCTCGCCGCCCCCCATTTCAAGGTCGAGCTGAAGGCATATATTGCGGAAAAGCTCGCGGCAGCTTCACACGATTGGCGTTCCTTTGTTGAGGGCGGCCGCAAGGAAGAGGCGGAGCTCGCCCTCCACTGGCACGAGTTTTACCGGTCCCGCCTCAAAGACTTTATTGATCTCTACGGGGAAGATCTACCCGGAGCCTTCAGAACGCTCCAGCAGGCAGGGCAGATAGAGCTGGTCGTCTCCGCCGCCACCCACGCCTACCTCCCCCTGCTCGACCTCGATACCTCAATCTCCGCGCAAATCGCACAGGGCATAGAAACATACAGGAAGCATTTCCGGAAAGAGCCTGAGGGCATGTGGCTGCCCGAGTGTGGGTACCGGCCCGGAGGGAGGACCTCGGACGGGAACGGCTCCAAGCTGCGCAGAGGCATCGAGTCATTTCTCGCGGAGCGCAATCTCAAGTATTTCTTTCTCGATGGATATCACCTTCTGAAAAAAGAAGGGCCCTCTGCCGGCGGGTCTGCCATGGACCAGGAGCTCGGCCTCCGTGAGAGCGTGGTGCGATCAGGACAGTATGGAGAGGGTTATCGCAGTGAAGCGTCGGCTCTCGCAGGCAGCCTCGGGCAAGAAGGTCAGGCTGACCTCTATGCCGTTCACAAGACAGGTCATCCCGAGTCCGGGGAGTCTGCCTTCTTTGTCCGCGATACAGACTCAAGCCTGCAGGTATGGAGCAGGCAATGGGGCTACCCGGGAGACCCCTCCTATCTGGAATTCCATAAAAAACATACTCCGGGCGGCCTGCGCTACTGGAGGGTAACCGACCACAAAAGGGATCTCGGGACGAAACAGGTCTATGATCCTGCTCAGGCCCGTGCACGGGTGATGGTCCATGCGGCCCACTTCAAGGGCCTCATGGAAGAGCGGCTGGAACGATATCACGCGGAAACCGGCAGGATCGGGGTACTCACCCTTCCCTTCGACGCGGAGCTTTTCGGCCACTGGTGGTTCGAGGGAATGGAATGGCTTTATGCCCTCGCATCGGCTTTCGACGAAAACTATGTTAGAATAGAGAGAGCATCCGCTGTCCTGCAGCGCATCGCCCCCTTGGATGCTGTCGAGCTTCCCGAAGGGTCGTGGGGAGAAGGCGGCCTTCATCTTACCTGGGATAACAACGAAACCGGCTGGATTTGGGAGTGCGTGCGTGAGGCGGAGCGAAGCATGTGTGAAGCTGCAAGAGAAGAAGTCGACGCGACGGGTGGCCGAATCCTTCGCCAGATGGCGAGGGAGTTTTTTCTCCTCCAATCGTCGGATTGGCCGTTTCTCATAAGCACGAAGAGTGCGGCCGACTACGGAAGAGAGAGATTCCTGGGCCATTACGAGGCATTCAAAGAGCTTCGAAACATGGTCGACGGCTATAAAAAGACCGGGGTCCTCGGAGAGGATGAGAGGCGTGCCCTGCATGTGCTTGAAGAGCGGGATGCGGTTTTTGATGACGTGAATCTCGGTTGGTTCAAAGAAAGGATAGAGGATGGATTATAAGTCAACCCTTAACTTACCAAAAACAGCCTTTCCCATGAGGGGCAACCTGCCCGTAAAGGAAAAGCAGATTCTGCAGTTCTGGGAGGAGATCGACCTTTACGGGAGGCTCCTCGAGCTGCATTCGAAAGATCCGAAGTTTATTCTCCACGATGGCCCTCCTTATGCGAATGGGAACATCCACCTCGGCCATGCTCTCAACAAGATACTGAAGGATATTATCGTTAAATCCAAATTCATGTCCGGATTCCGGTCCGATTACGTGCCCGGATGGGATTGCCACGGCCTCCCCATCGAGCACCAGGCGGAGAAGGAGCTCAAGTCGAAGGAAGCAGGCAGGACGAAGCTGGAAGTCAGAGCCTTCTGCCGAACCTACGCAGCCAAATTCGTCGATATCCAACGGTCCGAGTTCAAACGGCTGGGCGGCATAGGTGACTGGGATCATCCCTACATCACCATGGACTATGACTATGAGGCCACCATCATTCAGGAAATGGCCAAGTTCTTCGAGCGGGGAGAGGCCTACCGGAAAAAGAAACCGGTCTACTGGTGCATGAACTGCAGGACCGCCCTCGCCGAGGCGGAGATCGAATACGAGACTGACAAGACCACCTCTATCTACGTCAAGTTTCCTCTCGTCTCCCGCGACAAGATTCTCGAGAACTACCCTGACAAGCCGATATTCATGCTCATCTGGACCACCACGCCCTGGACGCTCCCTGCCAACCTCGCCATCGCTATTAACCCTGATTTCACCTATGTCGCAGTGGAGACGCAAGATGAGGTCTACTTTGCCGTTAAAGAGCTCGTCGATGATGTCATGGGCAAGGCGCAAGTGACCGACTTTCGCATCATCGGCGAAATATCGCCTGATGCGCTGAAAAAGCTGTCCTTCAGGCATCCTTTCATCGACAGGACCTCGCTCGTGGTCTTGGCCGACTATGTGACGAAGGACGTGGGTACCGGGGCTGTCCATATCGCGCCCGGTCACGGAGAAGAAGACTATGCAACCGGCATCGAATATGGCCTCGATGTCTATTCTCCGGTCAACGAGAAAGGCGATCTTACGGCCGATGTGCCCTTCTTCGCCGGCATGAACGTGTTTCAGGCGAATCCCGTCATCATAGAAAAGCTGAAAGAGCTTGGCGTCTTCTTTTATTCGGAGGAGATAGAGCACTCCTACCCCCATTGCTGGAGGTGCAAGAAACCCGTAATCTTCAGGGCAACCGAGCAGTGGTTCATCTCCATGGAAAAGAATGACCTCCGGGGCCGTGGTCTGGCCGCGATCGAAAAAGTAAAATGGATACCTGCATGGGGCAGGGACAGGATCTACAACATGCTCTCCACGAGGCCCGACTGGTGCATCTCTCGCCAGCGCACCTGGGGAGTGCCCATCACCATACTTTACTGCGACAAATGTCACGAGCCCTACTGGAACCACGAAACATTCCAAAAGATAATCGAAGAGGTCCGGAAATACGGGACTGACATATGGTTCGAGAAAGACGCGGCCCACTTCCTCCCGGAAGGCGCCAGATGCTCCTGCGGCAATGCCGGTTTCATCAAGGAGGAGGATATCCTCGACGTCTGGTTCGATTCGGGCTCCAGTTTCGCCGCGGTCCTCAAGAAAAGAAGGGAGCTCGCCTATCCTGCTGACATGTACCTGGAGGGAAGCGACCAGCACCGGGGGTGGTTTCACAGCTCCCTGCTCGTCTCCGTGGCGAACGATGGCATGGCTCCGTTCAAGTCTGTCCTGACCCACGGATTCGTGATCGCCGCGAAGGGCGTGAAGATGTCCAAGTCTCTGGGAAGCGGCATCTCCCCGGAGGAGATCATCGCGAAATTCGGGGCGGAAATCCTGAGACTCTGGGTCACCTACGAAGATTACCGTGATGACATAAGGGTCTCTAAAGAGATCATCGACCGTCTGGTCGAGACGTACCGGAGGGTCAGGAACACCTTCAGGTTCCTCCATGCGAATCTCGACGAAGATTTCGATCCGACGAAAGACGCGGTGGCCTACGATCAGCTCTCCTCTCTCGACCGATGGCTCCTTTCGAGACTGCATGGCCTCATAGGGCGGGTGAGAGAGGCGTACGAAACCTACGCCTTCCACGCCATCTACCACGGTATCCACAACTTCTGCGCCGTGGATCTGAGCGCCCTTTACCTCGACATCATCAAGGACAGGATGTACGTGGAAAAGAAGGACTCCCTGAAGAGAAGGGCTTCCCAGACGGTCGTATTCGAGGCCCTCATTGCGCTGCTCAAGCTGGCCGCGCCCATCCTGTCATTCACCACTGAGGAGATGTGGTCTTACGTGAGGCCGCACGTAAAGGAAGATGCCGTCCTTCTGTCAGTCTTCCCCGAAGTCAACCCCGCTCTCGTGGATACCCGCCTCGAAGAGGAATGGGAGGCAATCTGGAGAATCAGGGAATCGGTCAACAAGAAGATCGAGGAGAAGAGGGTTGAAAAGGTGATCGGCCATCCCCTCGATGCAAAGGTCGTGATAAGCGCGGGGCCTGAGGACTACGAATCCTTGAGAAAGCTCGGAGATGCGCTCAAAGAGGTGCTCATCGTCTCTCAAGCCGAGGTTGTGCCGGGAGATAGCACTGAAATCACGGTGCTAAGGGCCGAGGGGCTTAAATGCGAGCGCTGCTGGCAATACGCGACCGACGTGGAGACTACGGGGCAGTACCCGAACGTGTGCAAGCGATGCAGAGATACGCTCACCTCTTTATAATCATTCCCGTCTTCCTGCTCGACCAGTGGGCCAAGAGAATGGTGGTCGAGTGTCTGGCTTACGGAAGGAGCCACGACGTCTTCTCGTGGCTCTCCATCGTCCATTGGCGAAACACGGGAGGTCTCTTCGGCTTCATGTCACAGGATGCGTCAGGCCGCCTGGTCTTCCTCGTCATACCGCTTGCTGTCATCGCGGGCCTCCTTTACTACCTCGTCGCTTATCGGCTCCCCTTGTGGACGCGGCTCTCCCTGACCTTCGTCCTCTCGGGGGCTGTCGGCAACATATACGACAGGATATCTTTGGGTTACGTCATCGATTTCATCGTCGTTCACTATAAAAACTTCCAGTATCCGGCGTTTAATGTCGCCGACTCGGCCATAACCTTCGGCATCGGTCTCTGGCTCTTTACGCAGTTCTTTCTCAAGGAAGGGGCGCGACGGACCGGACAACGCAGTCAGCCTGAAATCGGGGGCGTCATGGACGACATCATGGACGATGAAGTTCGGGAAGAGGAAAGAAAGATCAGGCGCTTGCGATTCATGGTCGATTTCACTCTTGAATACATAAGGACGCAACGCCTGAGCCACGACCAGGCGATGCTTGTAGTAGAGGGGGTAAAGCGTTTTACCCTCGGCCTCTTCCCGGGCAAAGAGGAAACCTTCGACATCATATATGCACCGAGGTTCAAAAGGCTGTTAAACGAAAAGTTCCAAAGGTCATGAGGCCAAGTCCCCGTGCGGCCGGGATGGAGGGACGACCTCCGGATCAGCAAGTTTGGATTGCGCGAGCCGACAGATGTGAGCGAGGCGGGCTTGAGGGGAAGGCCTGGCACACGCACGGCGGGCCGAGGGTTCTGCCGGTCGGGCTCCGACGCGGGCCGGAGGCGGTGCGCGCCTGCGGCGGTTTTTCCTTTTTATGAAGGGGCGGCTCGGCCGGCTGTGCCGGTCGAGGGGGCGACGCGAGCCCCGGTAATTGTGCTGAACCCCAATAATTGCCGGTCTTGCTTTTCTCAAGCCAAGGCGTTACTTTTTTCTATAATTATTGGTAAGGAAAATTAGGAATGAAGAACGTGCTCGCCATGATACTCGCCGGGGGGCGTGTGGATGAACTCGATGTCCTCACCTTCCCGAGGCCTAAATCGGTCCTGCCCTTCGGCGCCCTCTATCGTATCATCGATTTTCCCATGAGCAACCTTATGAATTCTGGTATCGAGCGGGTCGGTATTCTCTCTCAGTACCGTCCGTTCTATCTGATAAATCATATTGCCAACGGGCAGCCGTGGGACATGGTGGGCAGAAACAGATTTGCCGTGATCCTCCCACCTTTCAAAGGAAGAGAGGGATCGGACTGGTACAAGGGGACCGCTGACGCAGTCTACCAGAACAGCGACTTCGTCAAGATGTACAATCCAGAAGTTGTGCTGATCCTTTCCGGTGACCATATCTATAACATGGACTACCAGGAGGTCATCAATTTTCACCTGGAGAAGAAGGCCGATCTTACCATTGCCTTCACCCAGGTCCCCCGCGAGGGGGCGGACCGTTTCGGCCAGGGCCTCATCGAGGATGGGGATCCTCGGGGGGGCAGGCTCGTTCAGTACGCCGAAAAACCGAAAAAAAGGCTCTTCGAGTGGGCCTCCCTGACGATCTATGTCTTCAACCCGGCCGTCCTTTTCGAGGCGCTCACCGAGAACGCCAAGAAGGATTCCCACGAATTCGGAAAGGATATCATCCCGTCCCTTCTCGATGCTTTCAAAGTCTACGGGTACAAGCACCACGGGTACTGGGGCTACACCCGTACCCTCGAAGAGTACTGGCGGACCAACATGGACCTCCTCGGCCACAGGCCGAAAATCGATCTTGTCTCCTGGCGGATACGGACAAACCTCGCCCACCGTGAGATCAGAGACCGGCAGCCGACAATCGTCGGACCCTCTTCGACGATCGAGGACAGCCTCTTCTATTCGGGCTGCCAGATACAAGGACGGGTCTCGCGTTCGCTTCTCTTCCCCGGGGTTATTGTGGAAGAAGGAGCGGTGGTGGAAGATTCCATACTCTTCTTCGATACAATAGTAAAGAAGGAGGCCCGCGTGGCGAGGACAATTACGGATATCGAGGTGACCCTGGGACCAAAAACAATGATCGGGGATCGCGAGGGTGGGCTGACGATAATCGGCACGGGAAGCTCGGTGCCCGAAAATGTCGGGATCCAGCCGGGCGTGACGGTCTATCCCAATGTCGAGGCGTCCCATTTCACGCGAAAAGAATACAGGACCGGTGAGATAATCAAATGAGAAAAGTGGTCGCCGTTCTCCTGGCCGGCGGCGTGGGGAGCAGGCTCAACATCCTCGTGCAGCACCGCGCTAAACCTGCGGTGCCTTTCGGCGGCATTTACCGGATTATCGACTTCACCCTGAGCAATATCGCGAATTGCGGTCTTACCCGTGTTGCCGTTCTCACGCAATACAAGCCCCTTTCCCTCATGGATCACATAGGGGACGGATCTGCGTGGGATCTTGCAGGCAGGACCAGAGGGATAAAGATCCTCCCTCCCAAGACCGGGGAGAAAGATTGGGACTGGTACAAGGGAACGGCCGATGCGGTCAGGCAGAACCTGAGCTTCGTCTCGTCGGGCTCGTATTCCGAGGTACTGGTTTTATCGGGCGATCACATATACTGCATGGATTATTCTCCCCTGGTTCTTTTTCATCGGGAGCATCACGCACAGGTCACCATAGCTATGTTACCCGTTCCGTGGGAAGAAACGCGCCATTTCGGGACCGGAGCACTGGACGAGGACAGACGGATCATAGACTGGGAGGAGAAGTCTCCCAAGGCCCGGTCGAACCTTGCCTCCATGGGGATATACGTATTCGACAGAGAGTACCTCGTCTCGACCCTCAGAAAGACGAAAGACGAGGACTTCGGCAAACACATCATTCCCAAGGCCCTGGAGGAGGCGGCAGTTTACGGTTATCCTTTCGAAGGCTACTGGCGCGACGCGGGTACCATAGAGGCTTACTGGGATGCCAATATGGACCTTCTCGAACCGGCCTCAGGCTTAAGTCCCGAGGCGTGCGGGATACGCGCGAACCAGTCTGCCGAACAGCTGCCCTACGACCGCCCTCCTTCCATGGCAACAGGTTCGGCCAACATCGTGAATTCCGCTGTTTCTCCGGGATGTGTCATCGCAGGGCAGGTCGAGCACTCCATCCTTTCGCCCGGGGTGGTCATAGAGGAAGGTGCGCGAGTGTTGGATTCCATAATCATGCACGATTCTGTAATCAGAAAGGGGGCGATCATCGAGAGAACGATAATCGATAAGGAGGCGATCATCGGCGAAAGCTCGGTGATCGGCGTGGGCAACGCCACAATCGCCAATGGCCGGTTCCCGGACCACCTATACTCGGGCCTGACGGTCGTAGGAAAAAGGGCCGCCATACCCGCTCTTTCCCGCATAGGGACCAACTGCGTAATATACCCCTACCTTGAAGAGAAATCCTTCCCTTCCTCGCAGATCGGGGACGGTGACACCTTAGAGAAATGACGCGTCGATGAAGCTTGGGATGAGGCTCGTGACGGTGGGCGAGTCTTCCCTCACCTGCTCGGGTGACCGAGGAGTGGAAGGTTCACGCACAGCGCATCCTGAAGGGAACGTACCTCTTCCGCGGAGCTCAGGGAATTGTTGCTCATGATGGAAAAGGCGAGTAAGCTGCCGTCCCTTCTTTTCATATAACCGCTAAGGGCTGCCGCGTGGGTGAGGGTGCCCGTTTTTGCCCTCACATTGCTCTGCGCTTCGGTGTTCTTCATACGTTTCATCAACGTACCGTCGACGCCTGCCAGAGGCAGGGATCGATAGAAATAGTCGAAATAGGGATGATGGTACATATAGTCAAGGAGGGTCACTATCTGGGAGGGTGTCACGAGGTCGAGCCTCGATAGGCCGGAGCCGTCGTAGATGGCGAGTGAGTTCCCCCGTATACCCATTCCCTCGAGAGAATCGACCATAGCCTGGACCGATTTCTCCGTCGTTCCCTTTCCCCCGTAAACGGCTCCAAGTGTGCGAAAGAGAAGCTCGGCATAAAGATTCTGGCTGTGTTTGTTGGTCTGCTCGATTATCTCTCTCAACGGAGCCGATCTCCGGGTAACGAGCACCTTCATGGCTCCATAATCAGGCGGCTTTCCAATATCTCTTATCTCCCTGACAACGCCTGTCACCCGTATTCCCTTGTCTGCGAGCACCTCTTTCAATACGGTCATCGCGTAGAGCGTAGGGTTTTCGACCGGAAACCGAAGGCGGCGAGGGGAAGAACCCGCTTCGATGCGGCCTGAAAGGGTCAGTCCCTTCGATCCGGGGGGGCCCATGGCACTGAGTTCGGTCTTGTCTCCGGGAACAACCGTCTTAACATTGTTCGCTATCCTTATGTAAGAGGTCTCGGGGGTGGTGTGGATACGGGCGGGATCACCCGGCCTGATACCCGGCGATACGACGGCATCGAAGCAGTTATCGTTAAAGGAGATTGCACTGATGCGGGCCGAGAAGGCGATGAGCTCGTCGTCCCACGCCCAGCCGGCTCCCAGATTCTTCTCATCGAAGAGAGTGTCATCGCCGACCAGATCGCCTCTGATCTCCCGTATGCCCTGCTGCTTCAACCGATCGGCCCATTCCTCGAAGACGGCCGTCGGCCTGCCCTGAAATTTTCCAGAGATGGTTGGGTCTCCGCTGCCGCGGAGGTAGATGTCTCCCAGGAGGGCCTCGCCCTCCATCCCCCCCTTTGAATAAAGACTCGTCGTATACGTGAAGTCGGGCCCGAGTCTTATGAGGGCCACGGCGGTGGTAAAGAGCTTCATGTTGGAGGCTGGGACAAAGAGCTTGTTTTCATTGCGACTAAAAAGGCGCTGGCCCGTGCCCAGGGACTTGACCGATATGCCCCAGAAAACGCCGGCCGCTCCGGGCCTGTCCAGGATCTTGTCTATTTCGGAGGAGGATGGGACATTTTCCGAAGCAACCGTCGCTTTTGGCAAGGCGGCCGCCCCGATGGAGGACCCGTCATCGTATGGGGATCCGTCGTAGCGGACTCGTACGGGCGCGCAGGATGCGCAGAAGAACAACGCAATAAGGAACAGCGCAGGACGGGAGAGCCTTTTCATCTAGAGGGTCTTGAAGTCGAGAAGGACTTTCACCGCATCCTCCTGTCTCGCTCTTTCGAAAGCCTTCGAGGCCTCCCTAAAGGGATAAACGGCCGATATGAGGGGTTTCACCTGGATGCGGCCGCTCGCGAGAGCTGCAAGTGCGGGCGGAAAAGGGCCGCACCGCGACCCTACGATAGTCACCTCTTCGATCACTGCGCGGGTGAGGTTCATCTTCTTCTCCTCCGCGATCGTGCTCTTGAGCACGATCGTTCCCCGGGGCTTCACGAGATCGAGGGCCGAATCTATCCCCTCGGCGGAACCTGTTGCCTCGACGACTATTTCGTAGGCCCTGCTTTTCGACAGCTCATCTACCCTCTTGACCCTTATCTTCTGCCGTCTCGCGATCTCAAGCTTGGCCTCGTGTTTGCCCGCGAGCATTATGTTTGCCCCCGACTGGGACAGCACGAGAGCAACGAGGAGACCCAGTTTTCCGTCACCGAGGACGAGGACCTTGTCGGTCGGCTTCACATGCACCTGCTGGGCTACTTCGAAGGCAGCAGCCAAAGGTTCGGTGAAGACTGCCTCTTCGTCGGACACACGGTCAGGCACCTCCCAAAGGTTCTTGAGAGGAAGCGTCACATACTCGGCAAAAACACCATCCTTGTCGGTGATGCCGAGGGCCGCCCTCTGGGGGCAGTGCTTCTCCGCACCCCTTATACAGAACTCACAGGTTCCGCATCCCAGGTTTATCTCTCCCACAACCCTTTTGCCGGAAAGATTCGAGTACCGGCCATTGGTCTTTTCGACTACACCGATGAATTCATGGCCGGGCACACCTTTGAACCCCTTGTAACCCTTCACGATCTCCATGTCGGTCCCGCAGATTCCTGCCATAAGGACCCGGATGAGGGCTTCGTTCTCCCGGCGGACCGGTGTCCTATAGTTATCGATGAGATGAAGCATGAGGCCGTCAAAGAAAAGAGCTTTCATTTCAACTAACTAAGTTAACATAGCAGATGAGGGTCGAGCAACAAAAAGCCGGAACCAGACAGAGCGAACGCATTTGGAAACCCCCGTGTGACCTCAAGAAGCGTGTGGCAGCCTTCCTGAGCACATGTTACGGAGCGACCGTGAACCACCGTTAGGCGAAGGAGAGCGGTCCGTGAGGATAATGTGCGTGCTCGAACTTCCTTGCTCGTACGCCACCACGCACATTAAGCGACCCGAAGCCTTATGGGGGTCGGGAGCGAAGTCTCAATGTGCGAAGGAACGGATGCCATACGCGCCGATGGGAAAGATTATTTCCAAATGCGTTCGCCCTGCGGAACCAGGAGCCATCGCGAAAAAATCCGCTCCCACAAAAAGGGGTTCCCATCGGCGATGTTTTGTGGTAATGCTTGATCATGGCACTGATGGACCTAGTTGTTTCACGTTTGTTGGACAATCCCGAAAAAAGTGTTTACATTGAACTTCGGGTTTGTGGCGCGGATACTCCGTGCGAGAAAGATCGATTCTCGGAGGACTCATGGATAAGGATGAAGAAATAGCGAAGGTTGCTTACGAGCTTTACGAAAGGGATGGACGACAGCACGGAAAAGATCGGGAGCATTGGCTCGAGGCAGAGCGCATCGTCGAGGTCAGACGAGCGAAGCAGACCAAGGAAGACCTGCGGGAGAAGGCGCCCCGGGCCAAAAAAGCGGCATCCAAAAAAACGACAGCGGCTCAAAAGAAGGCAAAGGAAGCACCCAAGGCGTCCGCGCCGGCCGCAGCAGAGAAGGCTAAGAAGACTAATCGTGCGCCCCGGTCAAAGTAAACCGGACGTTCTCTCCCCAAGGGAAGTGTAAGATCAAGAAGGGGACTTCCGAAGGCGAGGTGCTCAAGAGTGCGTTCAGGTATCGCCGGTACATCTTCCTCGTGCTGGCGGCGCAGTATCTCTTCGTGTTCTTCCATAGGGTTTCGCCTGCCGTAGTGGCAACGGACCTGATGCACACTTTCCGGGTGGGCTCGGGGGCCCTCGGCGTGCTCGCCTCGGCTTACTTCTATCCCTATGCGTTCATGCAGATCCCCGCGGGGATTCTCGCAGACCGCTGGGGCACCCGGAAGACCGTCACCCTTTTCGGCTCCCTCGCAGGGATAGGCGCAATATGCTTCGCACTCTCCCCGAACTTCGGGGTCGCGGTTCTTTCAAGGGCCCTGGTCGGCTTCGGGCTTTCGGCGATCTTCGTCCCTTCCATGACCCTATTCTGCGCCTGGTTCAGTGAAAAGGAATATGGAATCGTATCGGGAATCTTCATCGCCATGGGTGGAATCGGTTGGCTTACCGCGGCGACTCCGCTGGCACTTCTTGTCCTGAAACTCGGTTGGGTCGGCGCCTTTATCCTCATCGGCGCCATCACCCTCGTGCTGACCGGAATAACCTGGCTCATAGTCTCCGATCGACCCGAAGACATGGGTTTTCCGTCTATGACCGAAAAGGAGGGCGAACGTCTTTCGATCGGCCCGGTCCGGGCCGGGTGCGCCCGCGTGCTCTCACAGCGCAGGTTCTGGCCTCTGGCCATCTATAACCTGCTCACGGGTGTGAGCCTTTTCGGTTTTTGCGGACTGTGGGCCGGTCCTTATCTGACCGATGTTTACCGCTTGCCAGGCCCACGTGCGGCCAACGTGCTTACAATGATAGCCGCAGCCTTGATCTTTGGCGGGCCCTTCCTCACCTCGCTGTCGGAGAAGGTCTTTCACAGTAGAAAGAGGGTGCTCGCCGGCTGCTCGATCGCCCACCTTTTCTGCTGGCTCGTCCTGTTGATGCGTCCGGCGACCCTCACCTCCCCTCTCCTCTATGCGATTTTTTTTGTCATCGGCTTGACCGCCGGGGCGGTGACCCCCGTCGTGATCACCGCGACAAAAGAGCTGTTCCCGGTGGAGATGGCGGGCATCAGCGTGGGCATGGTGAATATGTTCCCCTTCCTGGGCGGCATTATCTCCCAGCCCCTTATCGGTCTGCTTCTCGACTCGGTTCGCCGCCTAGACCCCCGTCCCGCAAGGGCTTATCAGGCGGTGTTTCTCTCCTTCGTTGTCATGAGCTTTGGCGCCCTCTGGTGCATCGGGAAACTCCGGGAGGACGGATTGCGAGAGAAAGAAAAGCCGACCATATCCGCGATAACCTCAATGCCATAGGATATCGAGAGTCTGTCCGCTTTCTTCGGTGCCTTCTACCAAAGTGTGCCATTATCCATCTTCGATCCCCGGCTCGGGGAAAAGGGGACTGGTTGAGTCTCGTCCTTCATCCGGGCCTCCTCATAGTCGATCTCGAATTGCCCGGAGCCGATCTTATTGAGCCTTGACGGCCTGAAGAGACGGATCTTTTTCTCCTGCGTGCTCATAACGGGAAAACCATAATGTCCGTTCCAATGGCCTATGACAGAGCCCGCCTCCTGTCTTGTCCGGACAAACTCCATGTGCTCGCCCAAACGGCTTCTTACCCTCTGCTCACCCATGGGAAGGGCATCCTGTATCGTCCTTTCTATAATGGCCGAGAACCCGTGATCTATTTCGACGCCGATGCCGTTTCTTCCCGCGGCCAAGGCCCCTGCCAGGGTGGTCCCGGTTCCCAAGAAGGGATCGAGAACCGTGTCGCCGTATGTCGAGTACATACTGATGAGCCGAAAGGCAAGCTCGAAAGGGAAGGCGGCGCTCCGGGAGCGGGTTTCTTCGTCATCGAGACCCTGAACGCTTCCGATCAGATCCATCCATACGTCCGAGAACCATTTATTGCGCTCTTCCCAGAAGAACGCACTCATGTGCCGGTTCTCTTTTTCCTCAAAGCTTTTGAAAGATCTCTTCAGCCCTTTTCTGAACACAAGTATGTATTCGTGCTCATAGGTGACGTAGGCCCCGGCAGGCAGCATGCCCGAGCCCATAAACTTGGCGGGAGAATTGGTCGGCTTACGCCAGATAATGTCGGGAAGGGGGGTGAAGCCGACTGCGGCCATGGCTGAAGTGATGCGCCCGTGGTTCGGGTACATCTGAAAATCGCCATTCACGGTCCGGACCGCGTCGCCTATGTTGATGCAGGCAATAGCTCCCGGCTTGAGCAACCGAAAGCATTCGCGCCACACCTTGTCCAGCTCCAGGTGCATAAGCTCGAAGGCATTCTTTCCCCTGCCCGCGGCGAGTTCTTTGCCGACTTCCTGGTTCATCGCAGAGAATAGGCTGTCCCACATCTCTATCATGGGATAAGGAGGTGAGGTAACCACAAGGTCTATCGAGCCGACCTCTATGGAAGATATGTGGCGGGCGTCCTCGAACAACACACTCTGACAGGTCCTCAGGCCTGAGTCACCCGCCTCCCCGGACGTGCTCATATCTGTATCGGGCCCCTTTTTCCCCCGACTCACAGGAGGATCTCTTCCCGGGAGAACCTCATTTTCGGGATGGGGGTATCAGCCGCGTATCCTACCGGACAGATCGCCGTCAACACGAGATGGGGATAGTCCCCCAGAATAGCGGCGCACTGAGCGGGTTCGAAGCCGGTCATGGGGCAGGAATCGAAGCCGAGCGCTTTCGCCCCGTTCACCGCGTTTCCCAGGGCGAGAAAGACCTGGCACTGGGCCCAGGTTATCTTTGCCTCGGGGGACATACTTGCCGCCATGCCCCGAGCCATATTGACTACCATGTTTCTCATCTCGTCAGGGACACCCGATTTCCTCATCATCCCTTCGGTCTTGCTTATGAGGCTGTCCGTATCAGTGTTGGCGTAGAAAACCAGGAGATGGGAGCACGTGCCCACCTGTTCCTGGCCGAAGGCGGCCGCCTGGCATTTGTCCTTGGTTTCCTGATCCGCAACGATCTTGATCTTCCACGGCTGCAGGTTGAGCGCCGAAGGCGCGAGGCCGATCATTTCAACCAGTTCCGCGATCTTGTCGTCGGGAATCCTCTTCCCATCGAACTTTTTGGTCGCGTATCTCTGCATGACCACATTCCTGAATTCCATGTCAGCACCTCCTGGATCCGGTATTTGCTTTCCCTATTATCGAACGTCCTGTTGCCTCCGGTCAAGTCAAAGGACTACTGAAACAAACGATCTCCAAGAAGGACTGATTGACATCTTTCAAGCCCGTCTTACAATTGGTATAGGTACCCGTGCGGTCTGCGGCGTCCAAGAACTCAAAATCCAAGGAGGGCCCCATGGAAGGAAGCGTGTATAAAATCATCGAGATCGTGGGAACGAGCACCAAGTCGTGGGAGGACGCGACCAAAGTGGCCGTGGAAACAGCGTCAAAGTCTTTGGAAGATCTCAGGATTGCCGAAATCGTCAAGCAGGATGTGACGATCGAAAAAGGCAAGGTGGCGTCCTTTCGCGTGAGGCTCGCCATGTCGTTCAAGTATCATCCGGGACAGGAATAACCGGGGGAGGGCAAATCCCGGCAGCGAACCTCCTCGCTGATCGGGCTCGGGGCTTGCGGAACGGGGCCGGTCAGGCGAGAAGGCCTTGAGTCGAAAAGAAAGACTCAAGGTCCCTTTCTGCCCGGCCTTCATGAAACTGCGGCGCCGTTAGCTATATCCTTGTCTGGGGTGAGGAGCACGACGGAGCTCTTGTCTTCGCTCGAAGCGGCAAGCAGCATCCCGTGAGACGTGATACCTCTGAGTGTCCTCGGTTCGAGGTTGGCCACTATTATGATCTTCTTGCCCACCAGTTCCTCTTTTGTGTAATACGCTTTGATCCCGGCGACGATTTGCCGTTCTTCCCCCACGTCTATGGTGAGCTTATAGAGGCGGTCGGCACCCGGCACTTCTTCGCATTCCTTTATCTGAGCCACTCTGAGGTCCATTTTCTTGAAATAATCGAAATTGATGTTTTCCACGATCCCTCCCGGTGTGCACGTTCAAGATTCATCCTTCGACAGCCGATTCTCTATTATACCTCTCCCCGGAATTCGGGTCCATGCTATACTGGAAAACAGAGGTTCCCGCGGGGGATGGCGGAGCCGGTTGGAGCTTAAGCGCGTGCTGCCATGGCTGACCTGTGCGCATGCTACAGAATTAGGGAGAGCGAGGCTGACGAGTGAAGGGTTATTTGCTGCTTATCGCGATTGTTTATGTTCTGATTCAGGGATTCAAGTACTTCCTCGAATATGTGAACCTCAGGCACGTGCAGGGCCGGGGAGATAGGGTCCCACCTGAATTTGCCAATGTAATCGATAAAGCGATGCTAGGGAAGATGCGAGTCTATCTGACCGAGAAGACGCGTTTCGACATCATCTGCTCGGCCTGTTCCTCCTGTGTCATAATACTCTTTTTTTTCGGGGGCTTTCTCGACGCCTACAATTCATGGATCGTGCGTCTCGGGCTCTCCTTCGTCGTCTCCGGCTGGCTCTTTTTTCTCCTCCTTTACCTCGGGGCTGAACTGCTTTCCGCGCCGTTCACCCTTTATTTCATCTTTCGCATCGAAAACCGGTACGGCTTCAACACCATGACCTTCCGCCTCTGGCTTGCCGATTTCGTAAAAGGCATAATCGTGTCGATAGTCCTCCTCTCGATTTTGTGTCTGGCGGGCCTCTGGCTGGTCACGTGGAGTGCGGAAGGGTGGTGGCTCTTGATCTGGTGCTTCTTTCTGGCTTTCATGGTCTTTATGACCTATGTTTCACCTTACGTGATAGAGCCCCTTTTCAACAAGTTTACCCCTCTCGAAGACGACGAGTTGAGAGAGCGGGTCATTCGCCTGGCGTCGAAGGTCCGGATTAAAATAAGCAGGGTGCTCAAGATGGACGCATCCAAAAGGAGCACCCACACGAACGCTTACTTCACGGGTCTGGGAAAGACAAAGCGGATCATCCTCTTCGACACCCTTCTTAGAGGCATGGACTCTGACGAGATAGTGTCGGTGCTGGCCCATGAGATAGGCCACTGGAAAAAGCGACATCTCATCAAGGGCCTTGCGGTAACGCAGACAGCGGCGCTGATCCTCCTCTTTTGCGCCCATCGGGTGACGGGGGGCGCCCTTCTTCCGGAGATCTTCGGGGTCAGGGCAGAAACTTTTTGGGCCAAAGCCACGATCGTCGTCTTTCTGTTTTCCATGGTCTCCTTCTTTCTAAAGCCGGCGTTGAACGGTTTCAGCCGGATGCTCGAAAGAGAGGCCGACCGCATCGCGTGCGACCTCACAGGGACCGGAGAGACTATGGTCCGGGTTCTGGCGAAGCTATCGAAGGATAACCTCTCCAATCCTTTTCCCCATTCTCTTTACGCCCTTTTCAACTATTCCCATCCGCCGGTCCTCGAGAGGATAGACTACATAAGGGCCTATTGCCGAAAGAAAGAGGGGTAAGAGGATGGTCAGGGTCGGAATCTGCTCGTGGGCGGAAAAGACGCTTGTGGCGAGCGGAGAGTTCTACCCGCCCGAAGCAAAAAGCGCGGAAGAGCGGCTCCGCTATTACGCCACCCGTTTCGATACGGTGGAGGTCGACTCCACTTATTACGCCATACCCGATCAACGGACAGCCTGGCTCTGGGACGCCAGGACCCCCCGTGACTTCACCTTTCACATCAAGGCATACGGGGCGCTCACAGGCCACGCCATCGACCCGAAGACGCTCCCGGGCGATCTCAGAGAGGCTCATTCACTGCCCTCCGCAACAGGACGCACTGTCTACGTAAAGGAACCTGAAGTGCTCGCAAGCATTGCGAGCCGCTTCATGGAAGCCTTGCTGCCGCTTAAGAGGTCCGGGAAGATGGGGCTCATGGTCTATCAGTTCCCTCCATGGTTCGACTACAGCGTGGCGAACCTCGATCGTCTTCTTTTCTGCAAAACCCTGACGAAAGAGGCTCCTCTCGCGGTCGAATTCCGCCACGGAAGCTGGCTGGTCCCGAAGCGGGCCGAGTCGGTCTTCAATTTCCTTAGAGAGAACGGCATAACTTACATAGCCGCCGACGAGCCCCAATACGGCACCCTCGCAACAGTGCCCTTCATCCCGAAAGTGACCACAGAGTTCGCCTATTTTCGGTTTCACGGCAGGAACGCCGGGAACTGGCTGAAGAAAAATGTAGAGACTTCCCTGAGGTACGCCTATTCATATAACGACGAAGAATTGACGTCGTTCATACCGGCCGTGAGAGAGGCTGACAGACAGGCAAGCCAGACGTACGCCATGTTCAATAACTGCCACCGGGGCAGCGCGACCTCCAATGGCCGGCGCCTCAAGGAAATACTCAACGCACAGGAGCAAGAGGCATGAGGTGGGGGGAGCGATAAGACCCTCGGTTCGCTTGCCGAATAGGATCTTTCGGTTTTCAGGCCCAAAGCGCTTGCAGCCGTAGGAGGTTGCCCTTGACCTTCAGATAGGCAAAGGGAGTGGGGCGCCGGAGTGCCATCTGTTATCTTCGAGAATTTCTTCGTAGCCCCTATGAGGGCGGTCTCCCCCGGCTCGCCGGGGGAGACCGCCCGGAGAGGATCAGAATGGGTAATAGCGGAAACAGGACATGATTGTGTCTATGCTCTCGTTGCCCAAACCGAAGACAGTGGCGCGCGTGTAGGCACCGGTCAAACCGACGTTCATCAAGCCGTACTTCCCTTTGTAGAAGGTATACCAGCCGCCGATTACGATCTGTTCAACGGCGGAGGCTTGCACAAGCGAAGAGCTTGCCGTGCTGCCCTCAGTCTGCAAACTCAACGGGGCGTATGCCGCCGCGCCGAAGCCTCCCGTTGTGCCGTTGAAAGAGTAAACGTCCTTGCTCGATTCTCTCTCTACGCCCGCGTAAACGAATAGGTCGAGGCGGGGCGTGACGTGGCCCACGAGGCCCAACAGGGCCTGCACTTCTTCTATGGGTTCGAGCTTTCCGGTGATAGGGTTGACCACGGCATCGTAGAGCCCGGCCGCCCCATAGCGCCCTATGCCTTGGCCGGCGAGGAAGCTTCCTTGAAAATCGATCAGTTTGGGCACAACCGGCACGAGCATCGCGGCGCCCGCGCCCCAGCCGAAGGTGGTGTTGTTGTCGCGATGGCCGGCGATGAGGGTTCTATCCGTAAAGAAACGGCCCAGGCCGTAGACCTCGTAGTGGCCGAAGCCGGGGTCGAAGGCGACCTTAGCAGCGATGTCGGGGTATTGGTCCAGGGTCAGGCTGCTGGTGCCACCGCCCGTGGGCATGTTGGAGTTGTTGGTGGTGCTCGTGTCATAGAAAGCATTTCCGGAGTGAAGAAGCGCTCCCGTGTAGTTGGTGGCGCCTGTCGGCACCGTCGTCGAGAGTCCGCCTTGGGTGACGATCCCCTGGGGCGATTCGAGCGACATACCGGCCGACACGCCGCCGCCGAAATCTCTTACGAGACGTATCTGCGGGTTCCGCGTGTAGGTGAATCCGGGAAGATACGTGTTGTCGATGGTCATCGGCAGGTTCTCCTGGCGCGCGACTATGCCCTGCTTGTTCATGGTAACAAGGCTGAAGGCCTGACCTGCCAGGAGGTGCCAGCCGCTTGTCGTGCCATAGCTTGCGAAGACCTGGCGGAGACGAGGATAATAGCCGTTTGTTCCCTGAGAGTTGGCCGAGCTCGTCGCGGCACCCCCGAGAAAATCAACTTCGGCGTAGCCCGCGAGCGCCGCATAGTCCTCCTGCCCCTCAGCGAGGAGTGACAGGCGCGTCGCGCGTGCCGAACCGCGCACCTCGTCCATGTAATAGTTGGGTGAATTGGGCAGAGGAATGCCGCCGTTTCCTGCGCTGCCATTGACATTCCATTTTGAATTGCTATCCGAACCCGTGTAACGGTCGCGATATATGCCCGTGAGCGAGAGGTAGCCGCCGAGAGTCAGCTTGACCGCGCTGTTGGTCAACAGCGTCTTCCCCGAACCGGGCTCGCTCGGGGCTTGAGCGGGTGCCGCAGCGGCCTGAGCGGCCCGGGTTGCCTGAGCTTCCTGAGCAGCCTTAAGGGCGTTGATCTGCTCCTTAAGGGCGTTGATCTGCTCGTCACTCCTCTGTTGAAGGGCTTTGATCTGCTCCTGGAGAGACTCGATCGTCGGTGCGGACTGCGCTCGGGCAAGACCGGCCGGCACAACGAGAAGACAGCAGAATCCGATAACGAACAACGACAACTTTTGTGGTACCCAACCGACCGCAAGATGCTTCCATACCTTCATCTTTGGACCTCCTCTTTGAAATTTGTAGTAACCGTTTACTATAGCGCGACATCTTCGGTTTTACAGGATGGAGCCAAAGTCGTGTGCTTTGGGATCGGTCGCCCTCATGAGCCGGTCATGGCTGTTCAAACCTTAGGGTCGGTCGACTCGTGCAAGACCCGGGTTTGAGCGGCGCATAAAGAAAAATTGGATTCACTATTTCTTTACGTAAACATCGAAAGGATATGGTTGTCAAGCAAAAGTGCTAGTGCGGCGCTTCAGTATCTATATAATGGAACGCCACACAGTGACATATACGCCAATCAGGACTGCATAGTGACGACCTCGTCGAGCGACGCGTACACGACCTTCTCGGTAGGCGAGACCACCAAGGCAACGTGATAAGTGGCGTAAGCAGCAGCACGGGCCGTGGAGAACGATAAGCTGGAAAAAGCCCTTCCTCTAGTAGTAGACTACTCTCATGTCCCTTACGATAAGAAGTTGGCATCTCGCAAATGGCCTCACCATCGCGGTCGACGACGACACCGTGAACTACTACGCCGACTATTACAACGTGCATCTCTCAGTACGCTGTCAGGTTGTGGTGAAACCGGAATACCTTAAAGCGTTTAAGGACAGCCCCCATTACGACAGGGCTGTCTCTTCTCTGGGTCTTTTGACGGAGTATCGCAGAGAGATCGTCAAGGCAGGGGTGCCCGGCCGGGACGTGGCAGCAGTCAAGGAATATCTGCTCCAGAAATTCGAGGAGACTGCCGTGCCCTACTTCGAAAAGGAAGTCTTCCCGGAGCGCTTTGTCCAGAAACGATTCGTCGAAATCACGGAGGAGCTGTCAAAGAGGAACCGCTTCGATGACAGAAACGGAGACTGACCTTCTCGTTCCCCGGAGGAGTCTCGCGAGCGAGCGTTTGGGCGCCATCGTTACGGTGATTGGGCCGGACGGCATTGATTGCAGAGGCAGGGTCACACGCCTGGACGGCGATCACGCCCTTGTCCGGGTCTTCGAGCGTCTGCACTTTCCTACTGAATCTTTTCTCTCCATTTCCCTCGTTCAGGCGATCCCCAAGAAAGAAAGGATGGGCTTCATCATCCAGAAAGCGACCGAGCTGGGTGTGTCTGCCATTCATCCCTGCATCTCGGCAAAAAGCGTCGCACCGGTTGAGGCGGGAAGAAGTCAGGACAAGTCGCACCGCTGGTCGGAAATCGCCCGGAAAGCGGTCGACCAGTGCAGAAGGCGCACGGCCCCCTTCGTGTCGGCGACTGTGGGGTTGGATGAGGCGCTGTGCTCCTTCTCCGGAATCGATGCACTCAAGATCATCCTTCACGAGAAGGAGGGGAAGACACGGCTGAAGGATTTGGTCACCAGGGTCAGGCGACCGGCCGCGGTTGTCCTCGCCTGTGGCCCTGAGGGAGGCTTCACCGAACAAGAGGCGACCGGAGCCGCCCTCGAGGGATTCTTGTCAATAAGCCTGGGCGGAAGAGTCCTGAGGTGCGAGACAGCCGCCCTTGCGGCCATTGCCATAGTTCAGTTTGCCTGGGGCGACCTGTAGAGCATTTTGCAAAAATAGGGTGTCGATTGAGCAGGCACTTCTTCTTAAGAATAGGTCCTATAGGACCTATTCTTAAATTGCTTTTGAATTTTGACCGGCTTGCCGTTATTCTTCTTCTATCTTCCTGATGCCTGCATAGTAGCAGCAATTCTGGCTCTTGAAATTGTTATCGAAAACCCTCGTGTTGCCATCCCTGAAATTGATGCGCACGTAGCAAAAGCCTCCGGGCACCTCCGACCTTCGCTCTTCTACGACCGTGCCCATTCCCCACTTCATGAAGTGCTTATGGAAGACTTGATCGCCGACCCTCAGGTACAATACGTAGTCCTTTTCCATAGAAAAAAGGATATATTATCCCTCATTCCATTTCAAGAGCCGCAAAACCAGGTGCCTCCTACACAAAACACCCTTTTTTCAGGCATCCCCCGATCATCGGGAAGGGAGACGAACAGACCTCTTACTCGACGAGTTCGAGCCAGTGATAAACCTTCTGGGGCATCTTGTGGCGCGCCGTGTTGTCGGTCAAGTTTATCATGCACCCGGGGCATGCCGTGACAACTATGTCCGCCTTCGTCGCCTTGATCCCCTCCATCTTGTTGTCGGCTATTTTCTTCGAGATGTCGTAGTGATAGACGCTGAAGGTGCCCCCCATTCCGCAGCACATGTCCGCGTTCGGCATCTCTACGTATTTCAGGCCTTTAAGCCCTTTCAGGATGGAGCGCGGCTGTGCCTTGATATTCTGATAGCGGACGAGGTGGCATGGGTCGTGCCACGTGGCCGTTTTGCCTTCGAACTCCTTTTTCAGCTTCAATTCCGCGGGGTTCACCTTGAGTACGTCGACAACGAACTCCGTCGAATCCTTAATCTTCTTCTCGAAGGCCTCAAACCTTGCCTTCTGCTCTTCGTTGTCAGGCAGGTACTTCTGGTAGTCTTTCAGCGTGGAGCTGCACGTGCCGCAGGCGGTAACGATATAATCGACGTCCGCGAAAGCCTTGACGTTCTTCTCCGCGAGAATCCTCGCGGTTTCGAGATCGCCTGCCGCGTAAACGGCAACGCCGCAGCAGTTCTGCTTGGGTACGACCACTTCGACGCCCTGTTTCGTGAGGAAATCGATGAACTTCAGTCCCACGTCGGGGAAAACGACGTCAGTAGCGCAGCCATAGAAGTAACCGACTTTCATCTTGGGGGTAGCACTGTTCGCGGGCTTGTAGACCGGCAATACCTGCTCGCTCAGGAAAGTCTTTGCGAGCCCGGGGAAATTCCTCTTTCCCATGCCCTTGATGAAGTCGGGGAGATGGCGGACGTTGCCTTCGGTCTTTGGCATCATCGACTGAAACTTCTGGAAAAGCCTTGCATATCTGTTCATGGTCTTCTTGTTGGCCATGACCTTCCGGTAGACGAAGTTT
>CAVVPU010000204.1:0-50808 GCA_963750015.1 uncultured delta proteobacterium
AGCGTGGTCTGTGCAGGGCAAACAGGTCGCCCTGCACAGACGAGTCCCGAGAAAAGTGGTCCCCCAAACCCATGAGACCACGATCACAACCCGGGCGGACCGGCCTCCAGCCCTTTGTCGTCCGTTATCAGTTCAGCCAGCCGCTCGATCATGACATCCGCATTCCTTCGCCGTTCCTCGATTCTCCCGGGAAATACGTCGCGGATGAAACCGGCTATCATGATTGTCGCCATCCCTAAGTCACGAGCTCCCTCGAGTTCCTCGGATCCGCCGTCACCGATAAACACGCACTCTTCCGGTGTTACCCCCAGGGCACCCATGCACTTTCTCGTAGATCCGCCTGTCCGGCTTGAGGTATCCTACATAACAGGAAAAAATGGCAGAATCGAAAAATGGAGCGAGAGGCGACTGATTCCATGCGGTCACTTCCATGGTCGACGCATTGCTCACCAAACCGATTCTCTTGCCCCTGGCCTTTAAAAGGGTGAGCACATCGACGCTTTCCCTGGGGACCCGCGTCAGGGCGCCTGCGAAGACATCGATAATGCTGTGCATCGCGGCCTCGATGACAGGATCGGGAATATTCGGGTCTATGGCGCGGGCCATCCCGGCAATGGCGGCGAAGGCGTCCTTCATTCCGCCGGTGTAGAGTTCATGCAGCCTGCCTTCGAGCTGTGCGCGCCATGCCTCACGGCTCACTCCCAGGATCTCGTGGACACCGGGCAGTCTATTTCCCCACGTTGTCTTCAGAGAAACGAGGGTGTGAAAGAGATCGAACAGGATCGCCTTCTTGGCCCTGACAATCATGGATGCCTGTTCCGCCATGTCTCCCCCCGTGATGCAATTTAATGGGGCTCGCGTCGCCCCCTCTATCCAGGCTTGCCCTCGCGGACCATCGCCACCGGCGAGAGCCTGGTCCGCGATAGGTTTTTGCCTTTTCTTCAAAGCCCGCAGAGCCTCCCTCAAAGCTTGCTCGTCGGGACGTAGTCCCGAATGGTCCCGGCCTCTTTTGCCCCTTGAGGAAGAGTCGCCGCAGGCGCGCAGTGCTTGATGATGCTCACCTGCTCTAGTGGGGCTCGCGTCGCCCCGTTGTTTTGGACACCCTGCTGTGTGCAGCAGGGTCATGCACTTCATTTCAGATCGACTTCTGCTGTATGGGCTATTATCTGAAGAAGCTTCTCCCTTGTCAAGCCCTGCGCGGTGCACTTTGAACTGGAATTCACCCCTCTTCCATGCTTTAACCTATAGAAATTACCAGGTATTGGACTTGCTGGGGTTCAATTTTATGCCGACAATAGAGTTGAGCCATGGATGGAGGAGCAGGCATCCACCTCGAATGAGGTGACCCACAACATGGAGAACATCGCCACACTCTCGTTTCGGTACGTTGCGGCCGATGCCCACTATTTTGCGGCAGTCTCGTTCTTCGGGGCCACAGGTACCAGTTCGTACATGCTGCCGTCGCTTAAAGTCAGGATACCGGTCCTCTTCGCCAGGGACAGCCGCCTTTCCGTGGACCAGGTCTGATAAAATAGTCCTATCACCGAGCCCGCCATAAGGGTAATCAGGAAGTAAAAAAGCAGTTTATGCACGATTCTTCTCGTGATCTTTCTCTCTTCCTCTCCAAAGATCTCCGTCTTGAGCTTCTCCACGAGTTCATGGGCTTCGGATACCCTGGTGATGATTCCCGTGTTGTCTATTTCTGGTTCCATAAACCTCTCCTCTCGAGTTGGCTCTGGTACAGCTTCAGTACCTGCTGGGCCTCTTCCCTTGCCTCTCTCTTGTCCTTCCCGCCCTTGTACCGCGCCAGAGCTTCGAACATATTGCCCCTCGATAAGGATAGTTTATCACGAAGTGTCTCGGCTCCTTCAAGGATATTGACCGAGGAATAATCAGAGAAACGTTTTGTCTGAGCTTCTCCTCTGTAGCCCTTCTCGCTTACCGCATTCTTCTTGAACCTCGATTCAGAGTGAAGGAGGCAGGTGAGAAGGATGGGGTCCAGTCGAGTCACCCCTGAGGCGGACCTGATCCAATTGTCGAGAAAAGGAACGCGTTCCTTCGGGGCCTGAAGATCGACGAGAGTCTCCTCGACGACGTCCCTGACTTGCCCGGGGACGACGATAGAGAACATTCTTTCCGACCGGCTGTTTACATAGAGGAGAGAAGTGATGCACAAAACAATGAGAACGAACTTCAACGACAGGTCTATGAATCTTACCATAAGAACACCTCACTTTTCCAAAAACGTCGGAACGCATCACGCTTACCGGGATGAACTGCTCAACCGTGTTCCGCCCGTCTTCGGTTAGATTGGCGACCTTCGGAATACCCCGGGAATGGGTTTTCCGACTTCAACTTTCAAACTCAAAACAAGGCCGCTTTGGTTTTAAAAATCCGGCGGCCCGGCTGTCTTGAGAATGAACGGCGATAGCCGTTGGACCAAGACCCGTTGCTTTCCGTCCCACCGTCGCCGGTGGTTTGGCTTTTCCAGATTATTTCCATATGTTATACATAGTCTCACCGGAATGTCAAGAGAAAATGACACCCCTAGTCTTCTACATATTAAATGGAATGTACAAGTATACACCTTTTTATGAAACTTGGCACGCTTCTGTTCGAAGCGCATCGTGAAGAGCCCTATCCGCGGGGATGAGACTTCTTGTGGAGCTGCTTCAACCTCTTCCGGTCTATGTGGGTGTAGATCTGGGTGGTGGAGATGTCTTCGTGGCCGAGGAGTATCTGCACCGAGCGTAGGTCGGCGCCCCCTTCCAAGAGATGAGTGGCGAAGGTATGACGTAGCATATGGGGATAAAGAGAGCCCTGTTCCAGAAGCAAACCGTACCGCCGAACGAGTTTCCACACGGCCTGGCGCGTCAAGGGGGTGTCCTTCCGTCCGGGGAAGAGGTAGGAGCCTTTGGGCTTCTGCTCTTCCAGGTAGAGTTTGATCACCTCACGCGCGTAACTTCCTATGGGTACCATCCGTTCTTTCGAGCGTTTGCCCGATGCTACAAGGAAGCCCGCCTCCAGGTTGACGTCCTGCTTTCTGAGGGAAATGAGCTCCGAGACCCTGAGACCGGCAGCGTAAAGCAGCTCGAGAATAGCCGCATCCCGAAGTGCCATCTTCTGGCTGGCGGGCAGCTTGAGGAGCTTTACCATCTCCTCCTCACTGAGAGACCTCGGCACCGGGGCTTGGAACCTGGGGGTCTCGATCTCCTGGATTGGGTTCGTCTTTATCTTTCCGTCGGCGAGCAGGAACTTGTAGAAACTGCGCACGGCTGAAACGGTCCTTGCGATGGATCGGGTCTTCATGCCCCCCGTTCTCAAATGAGCGAGGAAATCCTCGAATTGAACCGTTTCGAGGGTGCTTTTCGCCACCTCTTCGAGAAAAACGAGGTATCTGAGGATGTCCCTGCTGTAGGCCTCTATGGTGTGAATCGAGGCCCCCTGTTCGGTCTTAAGGTGGGTTATAAAGGCATCGAGTTCAAGAAAGTCGTTCAAGGAACCTGCCATTTAGTGGGGCTTGCAATTAATGGGGCTTGCGTCGCCCCCTCTACGAGCAAAGCTCGCAGAGACTCCCCCTCAAGAAAAGGAAGAACCGCCGCAGGCGCGCACTTCCTGTGGCCGTGCAGCTATTGAATGGGGCCATTATCGGAGAGCTCGCAAGCACTGCCAGGGCTTGCGTCGCCCCCTCCATCAAGGCTTGCCCTCGCGGACCATCGCCAACGGCGAGAGCTTGGTCCGTGATAGGTTCTTGCTTTTCTTCCAAAGCCAGCGGAGCCACCCCTTCATAAAAAAGGAAGAACCGCCGCAGGCGCGCATGGCCCGTGGCCGCGAAAACTGCCACAGTGTTGCGTCTTTTGCGGCCCCTATCGGGCCGCTTTTGCCCTTCAATAGAGCCCTGTTAACCCTAGTTCCGCAATTGGCCCACTGAGGGACAATTGCGGTTGCTTCTCGGCGGCCTATAGGGCCGCTTTTCCAATTGAGTCTTTAACCTCTGTACTCCTCCGTAATTGGCTCACGGAGAGACAATTGCGGTGTGATGTGGAGAGCCGCATGGGAAGAATCGATGAGATGTGGATGACCTGTCGTGCCTCATTGACCGCAGCCCACAAGTAGAAAAGTACCACTCGCTTTAGCGGGGCACCCCCGTCCCGTAAGACCCATTTAGAGCAGCCACACACCACGGGGGTCGCCTTACGGCGGATGGGCATGAGGTGCGGCAGGGCGCCGCCGGGAACCCGCTTGCGGGTGCGTGCGATTCTTGCCATGCGGCTCTCCCTTACCCACATAACCGTTACCGACAGCCCTTGCTCTTGCCTTGCTCTTGCCTTGCTCTTGCCTTCGCGGGCTCGCGTCGCCTGTGTGCGCCGTCGGCTCTCTTCCCCTTATCACCTTCCCGTAGATCCGAAGCCACCTTCGCCGCGGGCGCTCTCGGGGAGGCTGTCGACCTCCTTCCAGCGGGCGCGGGCAGAGGTCGCGAAGACTATCTGGGCGATCCTGTCTCCTCTCTTTATCTCAAAGGGTTCTTGACCGAGATTGATAAGGATCACCTTTATCTCACCCCTGTAGTCCGCATCGATTGTGCCGGGTGCATTGAGCACGGTGATACCGAAGTTCACGGCGAGGCCGCTTCTGGGTCTCACCTGTGCCTCATAGCCTTCGGGAAGGCTGATAGCGATGCCTGTCGGCACCAATGCCCTTTCCATGGGGTTAAGGAGGATCGGACCCTCGACACAGGCGCAGAGGTCCATGCCGGAAGAAGCGCCGGTCGCGTACGCGGGCAGGACGGCCCCGGCACGTCTCGTGACGAATAGTTCTAGCTCTTCCATATCTTTTCGATCTTGCTCGGGTCCGCCGGGCCGAGAACTGCGAGTGCCATCGATTCCGGCCGGCCGAAGACGAGGGCGCTCATCTCGTCGACCTCGCGTTTCTGAACCCTATCAATCTTCTTGAGGGTCTCCTTGATCGATTCGTATCGGTCGAAGTAGATCTCGTTCTTTGCGAGACGGCCCATGCGCGCCTCCGAGCCTTCCAGAGATATGAAAAAATTACCTTTGATATGTTCTTTTGAAAAGGCGAGCTCCCCCGGGGCGATACCGTTCTCCTTGAGGCGGGCCGCTTCTTCCTTTATCAGGCCGATCACCTCTTCGACAGATTCTTCCGAGCTCGACGTTGATATACCGAAATTCCCGACGTCCTCAAAGCAATTCACATAGGAGAACACGTTATACACCAGGCCTCGCTTCTCCCTGATCTCCTGAAAAAGGTGCGAACTCATGCTTCCGCCCACTATGGCATTGAGCGCATAGAGACCGTACCGCCTCTTGTCCGTCTGGCCCACGCCGTCCGTCCCGAGGCAGAGATAGACGTGTTCGAGATCCTTCTCGTATACCTTGATGCCGGAATAGCTCTGAGGCGGTGGAAGCGCGGGAGGGGGCGATGGCGAATCTTCGAAACCGGTGAAAAGTTTTTCGATCCTTTTGACGAAATCACTGTGGTCTACCCTGCCTACGGCGGTAATGATGGTATTCTGAGGGCAATGGTGCCGCCGATAGTGATCGATCAAGCGGTCCCTCGTGAGATTCTCGACGCTCTCTTCGATGCCGAGCACCGGCATGCCCAGAGGGTGGCCCTTATAATAATCGGCGGTGAAGAGATCGAAGACATACTCTTCAGGGTTGTCTTCGATCATCTTTATTTCCTGGACGACGACCCTCTTCTCCCGCTCTATGTCGTCCTCGCTGAAAGTCGAGTGCCTGCACATGTCGGCGAGCACATCGATCGCCATGTCCATGTCCTGTCTCAGGACCCGGACGTAGAGGCAGGTGTACTCCTTGCCCGTGAAAGCATTGAGGACGCCTCCTACTGCATCGACCTCCCGCGCTATGTCCTGGGCGGTCCGCTTCTCTGTTCCTTTGAAAATCATGTGTTCGATAAAATGGGAGATACCGTTGTTCTCCTCATTCTCGTACCTGCTTCCTGTTTTCCACCAGACACCGATTGACATGGTAGGAAAATAGGGAAGGCTCTCGGTTACGACCTTGATGCCGTTATCGAGCACCGATTTGCGATACATTTACTCGCTCTTCTCCTGAATCTCCTTCAGCGCCGCCTTTCTGGAAAGACGTATCCTTCCGTTCGGCTCGACCTCTATTACCTTGACGGGTATCTCGTCCCCTTCCTTGACCACATCGGTCACCTTCTTGATGTAGGTGTCGGAAAGCTGGCTCACATGGCAAAGTCCGTCGACGCCGGGCAGGATCTCGACGATGGCCCCGAAATCGACGACTCTCTTGACGACGCCCATATAGACCGTTCCGGGCTCGACCTCTTTGGTGATGCCTTTGATGATCTCGATGGCCTTATTCGCCGACTCTTCGTCCATGGAGACGATTTTCACTATTCCCGAATCTTCGATATCGATCTTTACGCCGGTCTGTTCGACGATGCTCTTGATCACCTTGCCCCCCGGGCCGATCACTTCCCGGATCTTCTCGGGTCTGATCTTGAGGGTCCAGATGCGAGGTGCATAGGGGGAGAGGATGTCCCTCGGTTTTTCCAGTGTCTGGGCCATTATGCCGAGTATATGCAGAATGCCCCTCTGGGCCTGTTTCACTGCCCGGGACATGATTTCTTTGGTGATGCCCTTTACCTTTATGTCCATCTGAACTGCGGCGATGCCCTCTGCCGAACCCGCCACCTTGAAGTCCATATCGCCCATGGCGTCTTCATCGCCCAGTATGTCGGAAAGGATAACCTCCTTGCCGTCCTGCATCAGCAGTCCCATGGCGATACCCGCGACGGGCTTTGATACCGGCACACCCGCATCCATCAAAGAAAGGCAGCCGGCGCAGACCGATGCCATGGAGGAGGAGCCATTCGATTCGAGGATCTCGGAAACTACCCTTATAGTGTAGGGGAAATCATCCTTAGGAGGGAGTATGGCCGAGAGGGCCATACTCGCAAGGTGTCCGTGGCCTATCTCCCGCCTCGAAGGCGTTCTCAGGAATTTCACCTCTCCCACGCTGAAAGGCGGGAAATTGTAGTGGAGAATAAAGGACCTATAGCTTTCTCCTTCGTGGACCGATTCCATCTTCTGCTCGTCATCTGATGTACCGAAGGTGGTAACGGCAAGAGCCTGTGTCTCGCCCCTGGTGAAGAGGCCTGACCCATGCGTTCTCGGAAGCAAACCGACCTGGCAGCTGATCTTTCTGATGTCCTCGGGTCCCCTTCCGTCGATCCTCTTTCCTGTGGCAAGGAGGGTTTTTCTCATGTGCTCTTTCGTGATC
This sequence comes from uncultured delta proteobacterium, assembly GCA_963750015.1. Classification (GTDB taxonomy): domain Bacteria; phylum Desulfobacterota; class Syntrophorhabdia; order Syntrophorhabdales; family WCHB1-27; genus CAVVNC01. Next base: position 7,290 of record CAVVPU010000204.1, read on the forward strand.
TCTTCAAAGGCCTTTTGCACAATCTTCTCTTCCACCTGCTCATAGTTGGGGAAGTGTTTGCTGTAGACGGCCTTTAACTTGGCTCCCCGCTCCAACTTCATTTCCGTGGAGAGAGCCTCTGTGACGTCAGTTTCGATTGCGGCTTTGATTTCCTCCTTGAGCTCGGCCGGGACCGCAGTCACGTTGACCGTCCATTTCGGCTTACCCGCCCGCTCCCGGAGCTGCTCCTGCATCTCGATCAAGGGGATCATGCTCTTGTGGGCCAGATCGATCGCCTCTATAAGGTCGTCCCCGCTTATGAAGCGTGCCTCGCCCTCCACCATCAGAATTGCGTCCTTAGTGCCTGCCACGACGATATCGAGGATACTTTCCTCGTGCTCCGCCGCTGTCGGGTTGATAATGAACTCTCCGCTCTTCTTTCTGCCCACCGTCACCGCAGCCACAGGGCCGAGGAAAGGTACGGGGGAAAGAACGAGAGCAGCCGATGCACCTATGATGCCGAGGGTTGCCGGATCGTTCTCCTGATCGGCGGAAAGGACCGTGGCTATGATCTGGGTCTCCCTGCAGTACCCCTTGACGAAGGTAGGCCGCAAGGGTCTGTCGATCAGGCGCGAGGTAAGAATCTCGTTCTCCGAGGGTCTCCCCTCCCTCTTGAAGAATCCACCTGGAAACTTGCCTGCCGCATAAGACATCTCCTGGTAATTGACCGTAAGGGGAAGAAAATCAGTGGCTGCATCCTGTTTTTCCGCCACTGCGGTTACCAGTAACACCGTATCGCCATATCGAACAACCACGCTGCCATCCGCTTGTTTCGCGAGTGCACCCGTGCTGATCGTCAGCGGTCTGCCGCAAAAATCTATCTTTATCAGTTCTTCCATATTTTTTTCCTTCTTATGATTGTCGTTATTTTCTCAGGCCCAATCTTTCAATGACCTTTCTGTACCTGTCAACGTTGGTTTCCTTCAGGTAACTAAGGAGTCTTCTCCTCGTTCCGACGAGCACCAGCAGACCCCGGCGCGAATTGTGATCTTTCGCGAATTTCTTGAAATGCTCGGTGAGCATACGGATGCGTTCCGTCAGAAGGGCTATCTGGACCTCGGGTGATCCCGTGTCCTTTTCGTGAACCTTGAACGCCTCTATGATGGTCTGTTTCCGCGACGTATCTAGTGCCATTTCCTATGCCTCCTTAACTATTGATTAATCTTTTCATCTTTATGGTCTTGGAATCCGTGTCCACCGCTCCTATACCCAAGAGCGCACCGCTCTTGTTAAGCAGTTTAGCCAGCTCGCCGTGCTTCCAGTCCCGGGAGCCCCCGATGAGGGGCACTGCCATGCCGTTTCTCAAGAACTTCTCGAGCACGGGCTCGACAGTCAGGCCTCTCGTGGTCTGCAAGACATCCTGGGGTGGGACGAGATGTTCCACTATGTCCTCTTTAGTCTTGAGGTCCTCGATAGAAACGCTCCTCTCGAGAGCAAACTCTCCATGACGGGTACGTTTGAGCGTGTGGAGGGCCGCGCCGCAGCCAAGAATGGCTCCCATATCGTGAGCAATGACCCTGATATAGGTTCCCTTCGAACAAGTTACCTCCACGTCCACATAGGGATGCGTGTAACCGATGAAGTGCATGTCGAAGATCTCCACTTCCTTGGTCGGGGTGTCGATGACCACACCCTGGCGCACCCACTTGTAGAGAGGCTTCCCTTCTATCTTCTTTGAAGAATAGACGGGAATCTTCTGCACGATCTTGCCGTTGAACCGTGAGAGGGCTTCCACAATGGTAGCGGCGTCAAAAACAGGTGCCTCCACTTCGGTGAGCCGCGTCCCTTCCATGTCCAGGGTGTCGGTGGTGATGCCGAGCACGAACCGTGCCACGTACTTCTTCTCCCCGTTTTCAAGAAACGGGATCAGCTTAACGCCTTCGTTCAATGCCACGGGAAGTATGCCTGTCGCGTTCCTATCAAGGGTCCCGATGTAGCCTATCTTCTTGAAAGACTCTATCTTCTTGAGCCTCTTTATCACGTCATACGAGGTCATTCCGGAATTCTTGTCAACGATTAAAAAGCCGTCCATCATAAAGAAAATGCCCCAATCAATTTATTTTTCACCACGTCGATGCTGCCCTGTATGGTACACCCTGCCGCTCTCTCGTGACCCCCACCACCAAAAGTGTGCGCGACTGCGGCGACGTCCACGCCATCTTTCGATCTCATGCTCACTTTGTACTGCCCGTCGCCCACCTCGCGCGCAAGGCACGCCACCTCCACTCCCCGGATCTCCTTGAGGTATTCGACGAAGCCTTCCGAGTACTCCCGATTCGTGCCGGTTCTTTCGAACATCTCCCGTGTGACCCGGGCGCAGGCAATCCTGCCATTGTCAAAGGTTTCGAGGGTCCCGAGAACAAGACAGAGGAGCTGAAACCGCTCCTTCGGGTGACTTTCGTAAACCTCTCCGGCCACGTAAGACGGACGGACCCCGAACTGTGTCATTTCCTCACAGATGGAAAAAGCCTCCTTGGTGGTGCTTTCGTAGCGAAAGGAGCCCGTATCGGTCAGCACCGCCGTATAGAGGTTGATGGCGATATTGAAATCGAACTGTACCCCTAAGGATTTCAGGATCGAATAGAGTATCTCCGCCGTGGACGAGGCCTGCCCGTCAACTATATTGATCAGGCCAAAGCCGTCGTTCGTCTCGTGATGGTCGATATTGACAAGATTTCCCATCTGCTTCAAAGAAGCATGTCCCGCACCGACCCGGGACAGGTCCCCGCAATCTACCACCAAGACCGCGTCAAAAGCCTCTTTCGGCAGCTCATTGACTATCAGTGCCGGCCGGGGCAGGAACTGGTACCTGTAGGGAACCCTGTCCTTGAGGTAGACAACCGATTCCTTATTGAGGGCCGTCAAGGCAAAGGAGAGGGCGAAGGCCGATCCCAGGGCGTCTCCGTCGGGGTCTATATGAGTGGCCACGAGGAACCGTTCTCCCCTATCCAGAATCTCTTTAAGTTTCTTGAACATCTTCCGCGGTTCCCGCTTCCACTTTCTTCAGGATCTCGTCTATCCGATCCAGGTTCTCCTGTCCCTTATCCAGCACAAAGGTAATCTCCGGCATCAACCTCAGCTTGATCCTTGTCCCCAACAGATGCTTGATGTAACCTTTGGCCCGGTTAAGGGCCTGGACCGTTTTGTCCCTCTCGTCCTCAGTCCCGTACACCGAGTAAAGCACCTTCGCATACTTCAGGTCCTCGGTCATCTTCACATCGAGTATGGTGGTGAAGCCGATGCCCGGATCCTTGATCTCCTGTTGTATGATGACGGAAATCTCCTCACGGAACAGGTCCTGCATCTTAAAGCGTCTATACTTCATCCCCTATCACCATGATCTCCGTCTTGGACCCGATTACCTGACCTATGTACATCGATTCGATATAACGTGAGACATTCTCGATGGTGGAGTTGACATGGTCCTGTTTGACGCCGATGGCGGCAAAGCCCACCGTCGCCTTCTGCCAGAGGTTTGTCTGATCTATCTCCATGATCGATATATTGAACTTGCCCTTGGTCCTTTCTACGATCTTTGTTATCGCCTGCCGTTTCTCTTTCAGAGAATGGTTATCAGGCAGAAAAATCTCGAGTCTCGCAATGCCTACTACCATTTTTCCTTAAAGCGTCTGCTTCTCCTGTTCTTCCACGTAGAACTCCATCGTATCGCCTTCTTGCATATCGTTGAAGTTATCGAAAGAGATGCCGCACTCGTATCCGGCCGTCACTTCTTTCATGTCATCTTTGAAGCGCTTGAGGGCCACCATCTTACCCTCGAAAAGGACCTGTCCCTTCCTGATCACACGGACTATCGATGCTCTCGTCACCTTTCCTTCCGTGACGTAACAACCTGCTATGGTGCCCACCTTGGAAACGACGAAGATCTTCCTTACCTCGGCGCTCCCTATCTTGACCTGCACGATCTTAGGAGCGAGCATGCCTTCCATGGCCTTCTTCACGTCGTCGATCATGTCGTAGATAACCGAGTATGTCCTTATATCGACCTTCTCCTGATCGGCAAGGCTCTGGGTCTTCGCCATGGGCTTCACGTTGAATCCGATGATGATCGCTCCCGAAGCCATGGCCAGGTTCACGTCCGTCTCCGTTATTGTCCCGACCCCGCTGTGGAGGATCTGTATCTCCACCGCGTCGGTGGAGAGCCGCTTCAGGGCGTCGCTTATCGCATCGAGGGTCCCCCGGGCGTCTCCCTTGAGAATGACGTTCAAGGTGAGCTTCGCGTTCTCGCCCATGCGCGAGTAAAGCTCGTCCAGGGTGATGCGAGAGCTCTTGATCTGCTCCTTTTCCCTTATCTTTTCTTGTCTGAATCGGGAAACTTCACGGGCATACCGCTCCTCGGTGGTCGCCACAAAAACATCGCCCGCCTGGGGCACGTCCGAGAAGCCTACTACCATGACAGGCGTCGAAGGTGGCGCCTTCTGTATCCTTTTGCCCTTGTCGTCGATCAAAGCCCTCACCCTTCCGAAGGTGGCGCCTGCCACGAAGGGGTCCTGTATCTTCAGCGTGCCTTCCTGAATGATCAGGGTACCGAAGGGGCCATGTCCCTTGTCGAGACCCGACTCTATGATGATGCCCCTCGCGAGCATATCCGGGTTGGCCTTCAATTCGAGCAGCTCGGCCTGAAGGACGATCAATTCGAGCAGTTCCTCGATGCCGGTCTTCTTCTTCGCCGAGATCTTCGCCATCAGCGTGGTTCCGCCCCACTCCTCAGGCTGTAGTCCCAACTCGGTAAGCTCCTTCATAACCCTGTCGGGATTTGCGTTCGCCTTGTCTATCTTATTCACTGCAACGATGATAGGCACGCCCGCGGCCCGAGCGTGGTCGATGGCCTCCCTTGTCTGAGGCATGACGCCGTCGTCGGCAGCCACCACGAGTATGACGATATCCGTCACCAGGGCGCCCCTCGCACGCATGGCGGTAAAGGCTTCGTGGCCCGGAGTGTCGACGAAGGTGATCTCCTTGCCGTCGACCTTCGCGATATAAGCGCCTATGTGCTGGGTGATACCTCCTGCCTCGCGCTCCGCAACATTCGTGTGCCTTATGGTGTCCAGAAGGAGAGTTTTTCCGTGGTCCACGTGTCCCATGATGGTCACTACCGGCGATCTGCCCTTCAGATCCTCGGGGGCCTGCTCCTTCTGCTCGCCTTCCCTGGTCATGAATTCCTCTTCCACGGACAGGGTCTTCTCGGCCTCATACCCGAACTCTCCGGCTACCATATAAGCCGTATCATAGTCTATCGACTGGTTAACATTAGTCATGGTCCCCAGGCGAAGCAGCCGGGCGATAACGTCCGAGGCCTTTACGCTGAGCTTTTTCGCAAGCTCGCCCACCAAAATATGGTCGGCAATCTTGACGACCTTCTTCACCTGTTTGGCTTCCAGCTTCCTGTCGTCTTCCCTTTCTTCTCTTCTGTCTCTTCCACCTTTTCTGAAGGGGATCATCTTGCCGCCGCGCCTGCGGGCAGCATAAAGGTCCTCCTCCTTGATGACGACCTTCCGCTTGAGCTGGCCTGCCTTTCCTTTGGTCTTCGCCTCTTCGATCTCCTCCTCCTCTATCTTCTTGAGGAGTCTTTCGGCCTTCTTCTTCTTCCGTTCTTCTTCAGTCTCCGAGTCTTCGACGAGGACGAGCTCCTTCTCGAGATCCTGTTTGTATACCTCTTCGAGGGCCCTCGTGATCTCCTGCTTCTTCTCCTCGCCGATCACGTCAATGTCCGATTTCGCCATTTCCTCGACGGGCTCTGCCGCCGCGGATTCGACCACCTCGAGGGCGGGATGCTCTTCGGTTGCAACCGGCGAAGAGACCTGCTCTTCCTCGTGCTCCGGCTTCTTTTCCCTTCTTGTCTTTATGATCTCGACAACCGGTTGTCCTTCGGTCTTCTTCTTGTGCGACTCTGCTTTCTTGACCTTTGTCTCGGCGGCTCCGTGGCTGACCTGTTCCTCCAGTTCTGTCACAGGTTCCTTGACCTCGGCGACCGGAGGGGGGGAGGCGGGGCTTGCACCCTTCTCCTGATCACGGTTGAAGCCACTCTCTTCTCTACGATTGTCTCACCCGAGGCGGCGGAAACTTCCTTTGCCTGAGAAAGGGCTTGCCCTTCCTTTTCTTTTTCCTTGTCCTTTATCTTAACCCCTATGCTCTTGAGCTTCGATAAGATCTCGTCGTCCTTCATCTTATCGGTGAGGGTTGTAATCTTAATCTTCGCCATGCCTTAGACCTCCCTTTCTACTCCGCGTACCGCTCGTTGCTTGAGTAAGCAAGGTTTTCCTAAAAACTCATCAAGCTTTAGCACCCATCGAAGAGCGTTCTTCTACGCGTCCCCTTCTTTTGCTCGGGCCGCTTCCGGCTCTGTCTCTTGGGTTGCCTGTTCCGCCGCCTCCGGCTCCTGTTCCTTCCGGACATCTTCCTGACGGGCGGCGACGGCTTTTGCGTTCTCGATAATCCTCGAGCAATCTTCGACCGATATACTCGTGATTTTGTTCAGCTCTTCCGGAGAGAGGCGAATTATATCACGCATTTCTCTCAGGTACTCGTCGAAGAGTATGCGGGCGAGTATCTCATTCACCTGCAGGTTCGTCATGAGATCCTCGATGACCTTGCGCGACGTCTTCTCCACCTCCGTCTCGCTCTTGATGTCCGTCTTCCATCCCGTGAGCCTGGAGGCGAGTCTCACATTCTGGCCCTTCTTCCCGATGGCAAGGGAAAGCTGGTCATCGTGAACGATGATCTCCATCGCGTGCTCTTCTTCGTTTATATAAACCTTGGACACCCGTGCGGGCGCCAGCGCGTTACAGACGAATTTCGCCGAATCCTTGGTCCAGGGGATAATGTCGATCTTTTCTCCCTTAAGCTCCTGAACCACAGCCTGCACCCTCGAGCCCTTCACGCCGACACACGCGCCTATCGGATCTATGCTCGGGTCCTGGCTGTACACGGCTATCTTCGCCCTTTCTCCCGGCTCCCTCGCCGCGCCGACCACCTTGATGATGCCTTCCTGGATCTCGGGAACCTCTATTTCGAAAAGCCTCACGAGGAAGCCGGGATGGCTCCTCGACAGCAGGATGGTGCAGCCTCTCTGGGTCTTCTCGACATCCAGCACGTATCCCTTCACTCTGTCCCTTCTTTTATACGACTCGTTCGGTATCACTTCTTTGAAGGAAAGGATCGCTTCCGTCTTGCCTAAGTTCACGACGTAATGGTTCTTTTCGACCCTCTGGATCACGCCGGTGACGATCTCGCCCTTTTTGTCCTTATATTCGTTATAGATGACATCACTCTCCGCGTTACGCACCTTTTGCATGATGACCTGTTTTGCGGTCTGGGCTGCGATCCGGCCCAGCGTGGAAGTGTCCATCTTGATGCCTATGCTGTCGCCTACCATGCACTCAGGGTCATGCCCCTTCGCGTCCTCGTAGGTGATCTCCATGTCCTCGTCTTCGACATCTTCCACTACCGTCTTGAACCGGAAGATCTCTATCTCCCCGACTTCCGCGTTGTATCGGGCCTCCAGGTCGAGGTGGCTTCCGAATTTCTTCTTCGAGGCCGAGAGCACCGCCTCTTCGAGAGTCTCTATTATGATCTCCTTGGGAATGCCCTTTTCCTTTCCCACCTGTTCAATCACATAATTCAAGTCAAAGTACATAGCGCTTCCCCTTATAGCTCAAGTTCTAAACTTGCCTTTTTTATCGTTTCCAAAGGAATCCTGTAAGAATTTTCCTTTTCCCTGATTTCCACCTCATCCCCCTCGAGGCCCACGATCTTCCCACGGAAGTCAGTCCTCCCTCCAATAGCCGTTGTGGTGACTATCTTGCACAGTCTCCCTTTGAAGCGTTCGAAATCGGGCCTCTTCTTGAGCTGCCTCAGCAAACCGGGGGAAGAAACCTCCAGGGCGTAAGGGTGTTCTATCACGTCTTCCACATCGAGGGTGCGGCTGAGTTCTCTCGAAACCCGCTCGCAGTCCGCGATCGTCACCCCGCCTTCCCGATCTATATACACCCTAAGGAGCCAGCGCTTCCCGGAGGGTTGAAACTCTATATCTACAAGCTCCAAAGACGACTCCCGAGCGATTGGCTGCACGATTTGGGTTATCTTGTCGACAATCTCTTGTTGAGGTATCATTCGTCCGTAAAATAAAAAAGCGGGGTAGACCCACTTTTAAACATGTTATTGTAACACGATAATGTTCTGATTTCAATAACAAGCTTTTTGCGGGCGTAAGGCGATTAAGGCCTCATTCCCGGTCCTTTTCGGCAAAGACCGCAAGGAAGGAGAGCTTCACCCGGGGCGGCTAAGCCCTTCGAGATGCACCGTAGCGGACTTCTTAAGCGACCCGTGTCCCGGTCAATAGTTTACCACAGAACAGGGGGCGAGGGCGCCCTAGGCCACCTTGTGCCAACCGCCCACGAGATGCATGTGCAGATGAAAGATGACTTGGCCCGCCCCGCGCTCGACGTTAATCTGTAGCCTATACCCCGAACGGTCCACTGCCAGTTCACGGGCAAGGGCACGGGCCCGCATCATCATGGCTGCCACAAGAGGTCCGTCCTCCTCGGTGAGATCGTTGACGCTCCTGATATGTTTCTTAGGCACGATGAGCATGTGGACCGGGGCACGGGGGTTGATGTCCTTGAAAGCAAGAAGAACATCGTCCTCATAAAGAATATCCGCGGCTTTTTCCCCTGTGACGATCCGGCAGAAAAGACAGTCCCTTTCCATGGTTGTCCTCAATCGAATGTGGCTCGCATGCAATCAATGGAGCTTGCGTCGCCTCCGACCCGCTTCGCGGGTGCCCGACTGGCAAAAGCCAGCGGAGCCACCCCTTCATAAAAAGGAAAAACCGCCGCAGGCGCGCACTGCCTCGATTAGTGCGGTGTTCATTATCGGGGCGCCCTCTTCCATCGGCCGCTTCGCAGTGACCCGTGTTATAGGAGAGGACCCGCTCCCTCGATCCAAGCGTGCTCTCGCCTGACCGCGGTGTCCCTTGCTACAAAGACTCCTTGGCCTTCTTGATAAGATCGATGAACAGGTCGATTTTATCCGGCTGGACGGTTATACCCTTCTTCGTGGGCTTCCATTCGCCTTCATCGTTTGCAAAGTAAACGCGTACGTCGAGATATTTGCGTCCCTTGAATTCCTCGGTGCTTACCCTCAACACTTCCGTCTCGCTTCTTTCGATTTCACCCACATTCATCTTCCATCCCCCCGAACCTGCAATTAATGGGGCTTGCGTCGCCCCCTCCATCCAGGCTTGCCCTCGCGGACCATCGCCAACGGCGAGAGCTTGGTCCGCGATAGGTTCTTGCCTTTCTTCCAAAGCCAGCGGAGGCACCCCTTCATAAAAAGGAAAAACCGCCGCAGGCGCGCACTGCGCAATCAATGGGGCTCGCGTCGCCCCCTCCACTGGCAAAGCCAGCGGAGCCACCCCTTCATAAAAAGGAAAAACCGCCGCAGGCGCGCACTGCCCGTGGCTGGGAAACTGCCAAGCGGAGCGTCTTTGCGGCCCCAGAGGGCCGCTTTTGCCCTTCAATAGGGCTGTTTACCCCAGTTCCGCAATTGGCCCATTGAGGGACAATTGCGGTTGCTTCTCGGCGGCCTATGGGGCCGCTTTTCCAATTGAGTCTTTAACCTCTGTACTCCTCCGCAATTGGCTCAGGTCGAGACAATTGCGGTGTGATGTGGAGAGCCGCATGGGAAGAATCGATGAGATGTGGATGACCTGTCGTGCCTCATTGACCGCAGCCCACAAGTAGAAAAGTACCACCTGTTTTAGCGGGGCACCCCCGTCCCGTAAGACCCATTTAGAGCAGCCACACACCACGGGGGTCGCCTTACGGCGGATGGGCATGAGGTGCGGCAGGGCGCCGCCGGGAACCCGCGTGCGGGTGCGTGCGATTCTTGCCATGCGGCTCTCCCTTACCCACATAACCATTTTCCGACGCCTTTGGCTCTTGCTCTTGCTCTTGGCTCTTGCCTTATCCTTGGCCCCTGTCTCCCTCTCAGGGCACTACTCTGAAGCACGACCATTCATCTCACTGGGAGAAATGATTACGCCCTGCCTTCCAGACGGGACCGATCCCACGGCCCCGTCTATTTCTCCTTGATTATTTGTACTATCCGCCAATGGCCGTCCGCCATTCGCTTCATCCTGAAGCTCGTGTCCGACTTGACTATCGGCTTTACCAGGGCTGTGTCGCCGTCAGCCGATATCTCGAGGTACCAGACGCTGCCCTTCTTCACGTACTCGAAGTAGCCCCCTTCATCGGGTGACACGATTGCCGCCTTGACGCGACTACGCGCCAGCTCCTGCAGGCCGGGCATGAGAAGCTGCGCCGCCTGTCGCCCGGCCTTTATGCCGAGGAGGGCCGCCGGGTCGTCGGAGCGGGCCTCGTATTTCGCGAATGTATCCTCCACCATGTGATCCACGATGCTGTCCATATCTATGTAGCGCATGGCCCCATCTGCATCATGTCTCAGCAGAGCCGTTCTCAGCTCATCCAAAGACCGTCGGGGCGTGTTGGCCATAGTACAGGCCGCGAGCGGCGACAGCAGAAGAAAAAGCACGACGATAATGGATGTCGTTTTACGGCATTCGCTCACCCCTGTTATATAGCATATCGGCTACCCGTTGACAAAAGGCTGATGGGAAAGCGGCTCTGAGCGGGCGGCCGTTTCCAGCGACAGAGATTCCGCGAGGTAGCTCTTTTCCCTGATGAAGGAGCTGCAAAGGACTGCTGTTGCCGCCATGGCAGCCGCTATCATAAAGACCACCCGGTAACCGCCTGTCCAGTCGAAGATAAGGCCGGTCGCGTAAGTGAAGAGCCCGCCCCCCAAGAAGTGGACGGTGTTTACAACCCCTGTGAGGAGCCCGATCTGTTTGAAGCCGTAGAGCCTGCCAATGAGCATGGGAGTGAGGGGAGCGGTGATGAGGTGAGTAAAGCCAAAGAGGAGAGCGAAAACATAGAGGGAAGGCACGCTTCTGTATCTCATAATAAACAGATACAGGAGGAACCTGAGAAGAAAAGTGAGGACGATGGGTATCTTGCTGCCGATCCGGTCCGCAGCCGGCCCCGCGACGAGTATTCCTGCAAAGCTTAAGAGGCCATACCAGCCCATCATCTTTCCGGCCGTGATAGACGACACGCCTATATCGGTTGCGAAGTTGATGAAGTGGCTTGTGGCAAGGTAGTCGCCACTGCCGCATACGAACATGGTGGCGAGGAAAAGCCAAAAGGAGCGCGTCGACATAGCCTGGGTGAGCCCAAGGCCCGAGACGCTCGTCGGGCCCCCTTTCTCCTCCCCCGATGTGCTCCCGCCTTCGGCCATGCCAAGATGGCGGGGGTCCCCCTTTATCACAAAGACTGCAAGGAGGATGTTTACCAGCAGTATGGCGATTCCGAGATAGAGGTAGGACGTCCTCCAGCCGATGGAGATCGCGAGGCGGCTGAGAAGCCTCACCAGGACAAATGCGCCGACCGAGCTCCCTGCGAGAGAAAGACTGATCGCAAGTCCCCGGCCTTTCTCGAACCACTTGCTCACGAGGGTCGACGCCAGGGGAACGCCCGTTCCCGCCAGACCTAAAGCGGCGAGGACCCCATAAGAAAAGAAAAACTGAGCCAAAGAATGTATGAAGGAAGTGAGAATGAACCCCCCGGACACAAAGAGGGTGGAAACGATAATAATCCATCTCGGCCCGAAGCGATCGTAGAGTCTGCCGGCAACAGTCAGGGCCATGGCGAAGATGACCATGTTGAGCAGGAATACGAGGGAGACGGAACTCCTGCTCCAGCCGAATTCCGCGATAATCGGCTTGAACATGACGCCGAAGGCGTATTGCGATCCTGAATTGAAGAAAAGCATAAGGAACGAGGCGGCCACGATGTATTGGCCATAAAGCGCCTTGCGATCCTGTTCCTTTCTCATCTATGCCGGCCTCCGCGAATTGTCAACCGGGGCTACCCAGTCCCCTCCATTACCGACTCCAGCACCGCGCACAATTCCTCCACTTTGTATGGCTTGGCCACGACCCCCAAGAAACCGTGCTGCCTGAAATCGTAGAGCACCGGGTCATTCGAATACCCGCTCGAGATTATTGCCTTCACAGCCGGATCAAGCTTTTGGAGCTGCCTGATAAGCTCCTTTCCTCCCATGCCGTCACGAATGGTGAGGTCCGCGATCACCACATCGATGGGCTTACCCTGCTCTGCGGCACCCGAGTAGCAGCGGATCGCCTCGGCCCCGTCCTTTGCATACTCCACGTCATATCCGAGATGAAGGAGTATCTCCACGATTACTTCCCGCACGCCTTCATCGTCATCCATGAAGAGCAGCCTGCCTTTCCCCGGGGTTACTTTCGGACTCGTGAGCGCCGTCGTCTCCGGAAGATGCTCTACCCCTCCATCGGCAGGCAGGTATATGTAGAAGGCCGTGCCCTTCCCCGGCTCGGAATCTACGCTGATCAGGCCGCCGTGATCCTTGACCACGGCATAACAGATGCTCAGTCCCAGACCCGTCCCTTTTTGGTGTCCCATCTGTTTCTTGGTAAAATAGGGATCGAAAATCCTCAACAGGTCCTGTTCGTCTATGCCCGGCCCCTCGTCCTGCACCGAGAGACGCACGTAATTGCCCTGTTTCAAAGCAAGTCCGCTATTGAGACCGACCACCACGTTCTCTGCCTCCACCCTGAGGACTCCCTCCTTTTCCATTGCCTCCTGGGCGTTGCCGAGCATGCGCTCCAGGACCTGGCGTATTTGATTCTCGTCTACTCTCAGAGGAAACAGGTCATCGGGCAGGGAGAGCTGAAGGGTGACCGTTGGATCTGTGACACAAGCGGCGACGCAATCCTTTAAGAGGCGGGCGATGTCTACTGTCTTGCGGGAGGGACCTCCGCCTCTGGCGAAAGCGAGGAGTTGGTAGGTGAGGTCCTTCCCGCGCATACATGCGTTTTCCGCCTCGGTCAGCCGCCCCGATACCTTGTCCCCCGGAGTCAGGAACATCTTCGCAAAGGAGATGTTACCGAGGACAACCGCGAGAAGGTTGTTGAAATCGTGGGCGATGCCCCCGGCAAGAACGCCGAGCGACTCAAGTTTCCGTGCCTGGAGAAGCTCTTCTTCCATCCTCTTCTGGTCGGTAATGTCACGGAAGACGATGACCGTGCCCAGAACCTGACCGCTTTTGTCGCAGATCGGGCTGCGGCTCTCGGCGATTATCTTCTCGATGCCATTCCTCGATCTGAAGGCCCCCTGGCTGAGCCCTGCCGGTATGGACAAGGTCTGGCTGCCTGCCTCATTGCCGTTGTCCTCAGACCCCGGGAAGGCTTCATAAGAGGCGCGAAAAACCTCCGAAAGATTAAGCCCCGCCGCTTCGTCCTGGCTCCAGCCGGTCAGTTTCTCGGCCGCACCGTTGATGAGAACCACCCTGTCCTCGCTGTCCGCCGTGATCACTCCGTCGCCGATGGACCTTAAGGTAACGTTGAGCCGCTCCTTTTCTGCGGCGAGCGCTTCTTCGATCCACTCGCGTTCCGCAATTTCCTTGCGAAGGTCATTGTTGACGACCTTCAATCTGGCCTCGCTTGCCTGTAACAGCTGTTTTGACACCGTGGTCGTGCCGAGCCGGTCGACCATACCGTTGAAGTCCTTGATGAGCACCGCCACCTCGGCCGACCCTGAAACCGGAACCGGCACGGAGTAGTCACCCCTGTTGATCCTCTCCATGGCCTCTCTGAGCCTGGTCACCGCCTTTGAGAAATAGAGGCCCATAGCAGATGCAAGCAGGGAGACCGCGAGAATCCCGATACCCATGAACAAAAGCCCTCTATGACGGAACGATTGAATCGCATTTCGTGAGGCCAGCAGCAAATAGTCCCTCGTTGCCCGATGTATGGCTTCAGTCTCCTTGACCGGATCCGATAAGTCCTCGACATTCACGGTGGCCGCGAGCATGAACCGGACGTGGTCTGCACTTCGGTTGTGAAGCGGGACGATACAGACGAACTGGCGCATAATGTTGCCGTCTCCCGCCTTGAGCTGATAATAACCGCGGGCAGCCTTGGGGCCATCGAGACTCTCGTGAAGTGTTGCCTGAAAATCCGGAAGACTGCGGAGAGCCGTCCGGAGGTCCTTGCCTTCGAGGCGCCTGTCCCTGTGAAAACGAACGACGGCCGTGTCTGCGTCGAAGACGTAAGTGTATCCTGTCTGGCTTATGGACTGGACGGCCATATCCCTGAACTTCTCATCTCTCGCAAGGTCCGCCGATGTCATCCAGGGTACCGATTCAATAATCATGTCGAGCTGCTGGGCTATCTCGTTGACCCGATTGTAGACAGATTCCTCGCCCATGCCCCTCAGCATGACCTCGCTCCGGAACATGTCCTGTCGATATCCCAGTTCGATTACGCGATCGAACTCGCGTTCGATGCTTTTGCCGTAAGTATTGATGAGAACCGCAAAGATGATGATCGGTATGAGGCCCGCGATGAAGGCCATAAGAAAGAGCCGGGAACTGAATTTCTTGGGTAAAAGCCTCTCAAGCAGCATAACCTTCCGTTCCCCTTATAAACCCCGCTGTTGGATCGACCCCGGGGTCGGGAGCGCGTTTCGGCCTTTTCTCCCCACAAATCGTGCACTCCCGGTCAGTCCAACGAATTCGGGAATTTACCCCTTATAAATACCATATTCGGCAAGTGAAGTTAAAGGACTTGTTGAAGGCCTCCCTACTCCATAGTTTGGGGCTATTATTACTAATAATACAGTAAATGAGTATGAATACATTATGCTATAACGGCCCCACTGAGTCCTCCAGGTCGCTTATGGCGGCTCGGGCGACGAAGAGGGAACATTATGTTCTTGACCAGAGGGCTGCAAAATAAGTCTAATAAGGGTGAGGCCGCTCGGCAGTCGAAAATGTAGTTCGCCCGGGCTCACGGCTTCCTCCTCCGGACAAGAGAAAAAGGGGGAGCGACTGGATATGGAAGGTATGGCGAAGACTGAGACCGAGCTTATCGAGGAGTTGGCCGGAGCACGCGGCCGAATTGCCGAAATCGGAAACCTCGATGAGAACCGAGGCCCGGCAGGATCAGAGGAGCCCTACGAAATGGCGGACGGTTACTCCTCGGGAGACGGAGTAGCCGTCGCCAGGAACACTAGTCTTCTTCATGTAAATGAAAGATTTCTCGAGATCTTCGGCTATGGGTCGGCCGACGAGGTGATAGGACGGCCCGTGTCGATCGCAGTCCATCCTGAAGACTGGGACAGGGTGAGTCGATATACTCTTTCGGGACAGGTCGGGGCGGATAGAAACCGGCCGTGCGAATTCCTGGGAGTGCGGAAAGACGGCACCACCCTGAACATCGAGGCTTGGGCGACCCAAACCTCTCTGGGCAATGAATCGGTCTCTCTCATCCAATTCAGGGACGTTACTGCACGAAAACAGGCAGTAGGGACCTTAAGCAGGCGCCTGAGGCTAGAGGAATTCATCTGCGCCCTCTCGACTCGTCTGCTCGACATCGGAGGCTCCGGGATCGAGAGGCGCCTGAAGGATGCCCTGGAGACCGTCGCAGGATTTGCCCGAAGCGGGGACGTCTACCTGTTGCCTTTTCCGTCTTCCGGCGCTCTCTACCGGCGAAAGCATGAATGGCACCGTGATACACGCGGGCTGCAGGCGAAGGAAATGGCAAACCTGCTGCCTCTTTCCTGGATCGAAAAAAGGCTCGTTTCCACGGATAGGTTGAGCATCCAGGGCAAGGAGAAGCTCCCCCCGGAAGCGGTGCCTAAGCGAAAGACCTGGGAAGACCTCGGCATCCGTTCGGTTCTCGTGATTCCCCTGAAGGTTTCAGGCAAGCCTATAGGTTGCATGGTAATCCCGAGCCGTGAAAAAGAAAGAGAATGGTCGGAAGAGGAACTGATCGCTCTCAAGCTTGCCGGCAGGATCCTGGCGGGAGTCCTCTCCGGGAAAGGCGGGAGTGAAGAGCGTTTGAGGGCCGCCGAGCAGGCCCGGGAAGAATCGGAAGACAGGTTCACGAGCCTGGCCAATCAATCACCCATGGGAATTTTTCTGATTCAGGACAATCTCTTCAACTATGTCAACGACAGACTTGCCGCAATGTTCGGTTATAGGGCCGATGAGCTGGTGGGCGCAAAAGGGCTGGAGGATCTGGCCGCCATCGAAGATCGTCCGGCGGTCGGCGAGAGCCTCCGGATGATGGCTTCCGGAGAATCGCACCCCCTTACGTGCGAGTTCGCCGGTGTCACGAAGGGTGGTGGGACCGTGAGCGCCGAGGCACGGGGCTCGGCCGTAAGATACCGGGGCAGGCCTGCAATCGTCGGAACAGTCCTCGACGAGAGTGACCGGAAGAAGCTTGAAGCTCAGCTCATTCAATCGGAAAAAATGAAGGCGATCGGAAGCCTTGCGGGAGGGATCGCCCATGATTTCAACAATATCCTCATGGCCATCCAGGGCTACACGTCTCTCATGCTCCACCACTTGGACTCCTCTCATCCGCACTTCGGTAAGCTGAAGGGCATCGAGGAACTGGTCGGAAGCGGCTCCGGTCTGACAAAGCAGCTCCTCGGCTTCGCAAGCGGCGGAACCTACGAGACGAAGCCCACCGACTTAAACGAGATCGTGAAGAAGACTTCGACCATGTTCGCCCGAACGAGAAGGGAAATTACCGTCCAGTCACAATACGAATGCGATCCGTGCGTGGTCGACGCGGACGACGGGCAGATCGAGCAGATGCTCCTCAACCTTTACGTCAATGCCTGGCAGGCAATGCCAGAAGGGGGAAGCCTCGTTCTGGCGACGGAGAATGTGACCCTCGACCGAAGGTTCGTGCGACCCTATTCGGCTAAACCTGGGAAGTATGCGAAGATCTCGGTAGCCGATTCAGGCGTCGGCATGGACGAAGTCACACGGGATCGAATCTTCGAACCCTTCTTCACCACCAAGAAAAGGTCCATGGGAACCGGCTTGGGCCTCTCCTCCGTCTATAACATAGTCAAGGGCCACAACGGAATTATAACGGTTGCCAGCGAGAAGGGCTGCGGCGCGACTTTCTGCGTTTATTTGCCTCGCTCGAAAAAAACCGTGGAGAAAGTAGAGCCCGTGTCGCAGGCATTACTCAAGGGCGTTGAGACTGTACTCCTGGTAGACGACGAAGAAACGGTCGTTTCCGTGAGCAAAGACATGCTGGAGGCCCTCGGCTATTCCGTGCTCACCGCAAAAAGCGGCCAGGAAGCGATCGTCATCTTCGAGAAAGAGTATCGGAATATAGACCTTGTCATCCTCGATGTCATCATGCCCGACATGGGGGGAGCGGAGACCTTCGAAGTGATACGAAAGATAGACCCTTCCGCAAACGTAGTCCTGTCGAGCGGTTACAGCCTCGACGGGCTTGCATCCGGGATCATGGAGCGCGGGTGCAAGGCGTTCATCCAGAAGCCCTTCACCATCAACCTGCTTTCTCAAAAGCTTAGGGACGTGCTCGGAAGGTAGCCTCCGCTCGTTGACAATTAACGGGCAAAAAGGGTATTTTCAATAGGGTCATGGATCGGACGCTACTCCTCAATGCCACTTTCGAGCCTCTGGCCATAGTGCCGTGGAAGAAGGCCGTTGCATTGCTTTTTCTTCAGAAGGTGGAAGTGATCAGGGAGTATGACAGGGAGATACGGAGCGTTTCGGCCCGGCTGCGCCTCCCCTCCGTGGTCAAGCTGCGCAGATTCGTACGGAACAACCATACGGTAGTGCGGTTCTCCAGAAAGAACATCTTCCTTCGCGATGATTACACCTGTCAGTATTGCGGGAGACGATTCGAGCCGAAGCACCTTACCTGCGACCATATCGTGCCGAAGTCGAGGGGCGGCATCACCGAGTGGACAAACATAGTGACCTCGTGCGTTCACTGCAACCTCAGGAAAGGGGACAGGCTGCCTGAAGAGGTGGATATGCTCCCAAGGAAGAAGCCGACCCATCCGAGCGGCTTCCACGTGCTCCTTCTCAACGTCGGCATCACGACGCTCCCCGAATATTGGAAAGACTACATGTTTTTGAGGGATTGATATGAAAAGAATATGGGCGCCCTGGAGGATGGAGTATATTACGAGCGAGAAGAAGCCGGGCAAGGGCGGCTGTTTTCTCTGCGACTCGGGAGATGATGATGCCTCCCTCGTACTCGTGAGAAAGCCGACCGCCTTCATCATCATGAACAGATACCCATACTCAAACGGACACGTGATGGTGGCGCCGACGCGCCATATTGCCAGGATAGAGGAGCTCGCCGACACGGAGCTTCTCGAGATGATGAGCCTGGTCAGGACAATCTCAACGGTTCTGAAAGAAGAGCTGAGCATTGACGGGCTGAATGTCGGAATCAACATGGGGAAGGCGGCGGGGGCCGGCCTCGAAGAGCACCTGCACATCCATGTCGTACCACGCTGGTTCGGGGATACGAACTTTATGCCGATCACAGGGGAGACGAAGGTGATCTCCGAGCACCTCTATGACACATACAAGAAGCTCAAAGGCAAGCTGGTCGAAAAGGTCGGGTAATTGCTTTTCTCTTGAGTCGAGACTCAATAAGCGGGCTTCCGAAAACAAAAATGACGGTTCCGAAGAACCGCCTATCTCTCTGAAATCTCTATCTTCTTAGTGGAGGCGGCATCCGGATTTGAACCGGAGAATAACGGTTTTGCAGACCGCTGCCTTACCACTTGGCTATGCCGCCATTTTGGAGCGGGAAACGGGATTTGAACCCGCGACTTCAACCTTGGCAAGGTTGCACTCTACCGCTGAGTTATTCCCGCCCGGTGCTCTTATAATACATGCATCCCGACCCCATGTCAATGCCTAAATCCGGCCGGAAAAAAGGGAGCGCACCCTGCAATCGGGCCGAATGGAGGCACGAAACGGGGGCTTTCAGAACTCCGAGGTATCGGGTTTCGCCCGCTCCCTCTTCTTTCGTGACTGGATATGCTTTAGTTCGAGTACCTTCTCCTTCGCCCGCCTCGAACGGCGTCTTTTCTGCCTCCTGATCTTCTCGATGCGCTGCTGCTCTTCGCTCTCCTTTCCGAGCATTATTCTCTCGATCTTCTGTACGAGGAGTCTTCGGGCAAAGAACCGGTTGAGAGCCTGGTACCTTTCCTGCTGACACTTCACCTCGATGCCCGTAGGTACATGCTTCAGATAGACGCACGTCGCCACTTTGTTCACGTTCTGGCCCCCGTGGCCGCCCGAACGCACGAAGCGCTCGATGATGTCCGATTGTTTAATGCCGAGGCGTTCCATCTTCTCGATGAGTTCTCTTTCTTTCTCGGGGCTGATCATCTTTCCTCCGGAAGGCGTTCCTGGACCTCCACGCCTTTCTCCATCTGTTGAGTATTATACCAGGAAAACAGGCCCAAAACCGGGAACTTTCACGGTGCCCCGCCTTTTGGAGACTCCGAGGTGAATCAAGACGTGTACCCACCCTGTCCGAGTGCTACATTCAGCGACCGACGGCGTGAAAATCTTGCCCCTTGACCCGCTCTTCCTTTACGTTTAGAATGGATCACCGTGTTTTCAATAGGTAATCTCACCCTTCCAATGCCCGTAATCCTGGCCCCCCTCGCCGGCATCAGCGACCTTCCCTTCCGGCTTATCGCAAGGAGGCTCGGCTGCCCCCTCGCGTTTACGGAGATGATCAACGCCCGGGCCCTGGGTCTTACCAATCGCAGGACCCTCGATCTCCTGCGCACCTCTGTCCTCGATGCGCCCCTGGGGGTCCAGTTGCTCGCGCGAGAGCCGGAGGATCTCCTGAAGGCCTTCGAGGTCCTCGACGGCCACGCCTACGCTCTGATCGACCTGAACGCCGCCTGTCCGGTGCGCAAAGTGACACGCAAAGGAGAGGGAGCTGCCTTGTTGAAAACACCCGAGGTCCTGACCAGCCTCGTCCGCACACTGGTCGCTCATGCTCGTGTACCGGTGACGGTGAAGATCCGTTCGGGGTGGGACCAGACAACCATCAACGCACCCGAGGTGGCCCGTCGCATCGCCGATGCAGGAGCAGATGCGGTATGCATTCACGGCCGGACAAGGAGCCAGGGTTACGGCGGAAAGGCTGATCTGGGGCTGATGAAGGCCGTCAAAAAGGCGGTCTCCATACCGGTTATCGCGAGCGGCGATGTTTTTTCAGCCTCAGCAGCTCAAAGGATATTTGAGGAGACCGGCTGCGACGGGGTCATGGTCGCCCGGGGCGCCCTCGGGAATCCTTGGATATTCAGGGAGATATCTTCCCATTATGCAGGAAGCTCCATGCCTGAGAGGCCTTCCCTGGAGGAGCTGAAAGCAACCATGCGGGAGCATTTGGACATGTCCGTCGACTACCTCGGAGAAAGGATGGGGGTGATAAACTTCCGCAAGTTCTTTATCTGGTACACTAAAGGCCTCGCGAACGCGAGGCTGGTCCGTCCCAAAGCCGTGCTCACCAATACCGTAAGGGATGTGTTGGCCCTTATCGACACGCTTACCGCCTCACCTTTGTCCGCTTCGTCTCGGGAGGCTCCCGGGATGGCGCACGGTCAGCAGAAATCCCCCCAGGCCGAGAACGCCGGATGGCTCCGCTGAATTTTCTCCAAACTTAGTTTGACAAGGTCCGGAAACGCGAGGGAATTCCGTTATGATAAAACATGATGAGAACTTGTCCGATTATCCTCGTAATTATTCTTGTGACGGCCTCCCTTTTTGCCTGCTCCAAAGCCCCCGAAAGCCTGCCTCACCCTGAGACGCCGTCCAATACCGGGAAAGAGGAGCAGTACAAAAAAGAGCTGGAGGAGATCAAGAAAAACCTCAACGGCGATATCAAGATCAAGCTAAGAAAAGATGGAAAGGGTGATTTCTACAGTTGGGAAATCTCAGGCAAGGACGCAATCGACGTATTGAAAGCCAACGATATTCTCAGCCGGAAGCTCGACCGACAAAAACCTCCGGTCCCTTAATCCACTCCACCCATTCTTATCCGGCCCGCATAGCCCTTTCGGAAAAACCGACTCCTCGACTCTGCACGCCAACCGGAGCTAATTAAGTACGCTGAAGTGCGCCACGATCTTCCGGTTGCATCTCGGACAAACAGGCTCGATGAGCGTATAAGTCTTGCCGAAGACCTCGACATCCGTGAAGAAGACAGCGGGCGCTTCCCCTAGTTCCTTCTCGTCGTAGATCTTCCCGCAATCGCACACCGGATACTCTTGCCTGACCGTCTGTCCATGAAATACCTGATCTCCGAGTTCCGTGACCATCCTTTTTTCTTCGTTCGTCATGTTGCCAATATAACCCCTCCATCGGTTTCTGGCAAGAAGGCTTTTAAGAAAAGTCGGATCCCCGCCGTAACAGGCCCATTTACAGGGCTCCCTTCGGTCAGTAGACCTCGATCCTCACCAGCCACTTGACCCATTGGTTGCCTTCCAGCCCTGGAAAGACCGCCCGGAGGGGAAAGCCGTGCAGCCTGGGCACGGCCTTTCCCTCCCACTCGTATGCGAGAAAATTCCCTTCCTTCTTCGCAGTGCCTATCGGCAGGGACGAGGAGTAGTCGTCGGCCCCGATCAAACGGACACCGGTAGCCCCTGCCTGCACCCCGGCCTTTTCGAGCACGTATTTCAGGGAGACCCCGGCCCAGGACGCGGTGTCTGAAAAGAAGCCGGGGCAGACCAGGGTCGAACGAGCCGCAACCCGCGGCATGCAGCGAAGCTCATCATAGGCGAGCCTCAAGGGGTGGTTGACTTTTCCCGTCACTTCCAGTCTGTAACGCTCGACATCGACGGTCTGTAAAGGGGCTGTCACGTGCAGGCCTGTCGTCGGGTCGAGTTCCGTATAGCCGGGTATCTTAGAAGGGGTGGGCGGTACAACGAGCGGACGCAAGGTGCACGAGGGGAGGGCTGACGAATTCTTTGAGCCCCCTTGCTGCTCGCCGGTCTGACCGGCTATGCTCCCGCTCGCCGTTACAGATAAAAGAAAAAGCACAAGAATTATTGTTTTGCCTTCGCAACGCATAGACACGCCTCCTACACACAGAGTAAGACGGCGGCCGTCTCTTTACATCTCCCCTTTCAGGTATCTCCTTCTCAACTCCTCGGGAAAGCGCTCGATAGCATAGCGGAGCGTGGTACGCGCCATGCGCCCTTGATGGACCCTCAAAAAATCCTCCAGGGCCGGCTGGTCCCGCTTGCCGACTTCCCTGAGCATCCAACCGACTGCCTTATGGATCAGCTCCTCCCGGTCCGCGAGGAGCATCTCCGCTATATGAAGAGTCTCGCTGAACTCTCCCTGTCTGATAAAGTGAAGAGTTGCGATGATGGCGATTCGGCGCTCCCACATCAATGTCGACGTTGCGAGGCTGGCCAGTATGTTCCTGTCGCCTTTCTCCAGATGGGGCCCGACGATGGAGGCTGCCGAAGCATCGACCAGGTCCCAGTTGTTGACGAACCTACTGTTTTCCAGGTAGAGACGAAAGATTCTCTCTCGAAGTGTTTCGTCTCCGCGGGCATAAGCATCAACCATTATCAGGAGGGCAAGCAGTCTTGCCTCGTGGAGCGGCGATTGAAGGAGCGACAGGATTTCTGAGGATGGGAGGCCCCGAAAACGGCGGGCGAGCTTTCTTAGATCAGGTACGGGAATGCCGACGAAACGATCCCCTTCCCCATACTGGCCCGGTCCGGTCTTGAAATATCCCTGCACGAAGGCCGCCCTGTGCGGATCGCCCCGGGTTTCGAGAAGGCCGATGATCTCGCGTGCCGTCATAGGAGGTCCTTGCGAAGCCGTCACCACGTTGCGATCCCCGCTCCTGTCCGGGCTAGTCATGGATGCGCTTGAAGTCGATAAAGCCCCGCTCCACGTCGGTATTGACCAAGCGCACCCTTACCCTGCGTCCCACGTCCAGCCCTTCCATGCCCTTTACGAGTCTGCCCTCGATAGGCAGATCGAGGAGGCGCACCCATGTGCCCTTATCTGCGGCCCCTGTCACGAAAGCGTCGAAATGCTCGCCGATCCTCGATTCCAGGAGCATGGCAGCCGCCGACTTGGCCACCTGCCGCTCGACCTTCTTGGCATCATCTTCCTTGCGCGTACAATGCTTGGCAAGGGTGTCGAGAAGATCGGCTTCATAGGGCACGAGCTGACCCAACAGGGCAGCCTTGATAAGCCGCTGGGTGATGAGGTCCGGGAAGCGCCTGTTCGGGGCGGTGGAGTGGCCGTAATCCTTGACCGCCAGGCCGAAATGGCCGGGCGCCGAGTCGTCTCCCGCTTCTTCTGCCACGTATTCACCGGGACCGAGGAGCTTGATGATGGAGAGGGAAAGGTCGGGGAAGCGCGCAGGGTCCTTCTGCCGCTGTTGGCTGAGGAAATCTTCGAGCTCTTTCGGGTCCGGTTTATCGGACAGCTCGAACCCGTGTTCCTCCGCTATCTCGACGATCCGCTCCCACCTCTTGGGAACCCGCACCACGCGCCGCAGGGACGGAAACCCCTTCATCGAGAGGTACCGGGCGGTGGCACCGTTGGCAGCTATCATGAAGTCTTCTATGATGTCCTTTGCCCGGTTCCTCTTCTCCGTATGGAGGCCGCATACCTGGTCCCCCTCGAATACGGGGCGTGCCTCAATCGTCTCCAGGGTTAAAGCCCCGTGAAGCCGCCTCAGCTTGCGCATGGACTGGGCGCATCGGTCCTGCATCTGTAGATTCTCGTCGAGGCCGGAAACCGCGGCAACCGCCTCCGGCATAGGCCCTGCCCCTTCCAGCCATGCGGCGACGCTGTTGTAAGCGAGCTTGGCCTGATTTCGGACGAGGGCCTTGTAGACGCCGGAGTCGACGACGCACCCGTCCTCGGCGACCGTCAGTTCGACGACGATTGCGGACCGGTCCTCATGGGCATTCAATGAGGTGAGACCCGATGAGAGCCGGTCGGGCAGCATGGGGAATATGGTCGCCGCCGTATAGACGGAAGTGGTGTTCTGGCGCGCATGCTCGTCGATGGCCGATCCCTTCTTCACGGTGCCGTCGACGTCGGCAATAGCCACGTATATCTTTATCTCGCCCCCTGAGGCCGCTTCGGCCACGGTGAGCTGGTCGAGGTCAGAAGAATCGTCGTTGTCGATGGAGGCCCACAGGAGCCCCCTGAGGTCCCGGACGCCTGCGCCGTCAGCCGACGGGGGACCCTGAATGGCCGACAGCTCGGCCATCACCTCTTCGGAAAAGTCGGGAAGCAACCCCCTCTCGAACATTGCAGTGCGGGCGATTCTCCTGAGAATGGCGCGATGGTGTCCGTCAGTCTGGTCCATGAGCTTCTCTCCTTGCCGGTCCCTCTTTTAGGCCGGGCCTCTTTCGTTCGGCTTGATCTTACAAAGAGAATCGGCGTGTGTCAATCTTTCCGGCTCTTACCGTTCGTATCATTCACTATCATGAACATACCGGACAATAACAGCAGCCGATCCGTGCATATCAGGGATAGAAGAAGACTACAGTGAAAGGACTATTAAAAGAAGTTAAAAAAGACTTGACCCTTCGTTATTCTCAATGATATATAAAGGCACCTGTTATCTCATTAAGAATATAACGGCCCGTGGGGCCACGGATTGCGACGCAAAACAGAATTTTATGGAAGGAGAAGGGAGGGAAAGGAAGATGAAAAAGAAGGGAAGAGGGTTGGCAAGCTTTGGAATGCTTGTCCTCGGTCTATCCTTTGCGGGAGCCGGCATGGTATGGGCCGGAGAGCAAAGTCAGGCGCAACAGGATTCAGCCCTCGTTGTAGCTCAGGCGGCGCCCGCGGCTCAAAGCCCCGCGCCTGCCGATACGGGCAACGTGCCCATGACGGAGGTGACGGTAACCGCGGAAAAGGGAAAGGCTCCAAAGGCGGGAAGCGCCCAGGCCCAGCCGGGGAACGGCTTTGTCGAGCCCAAGCAGAACCAGACGGCCACGCAGGACACGGTGACCAAGGAAGCCATAACCTCGGTGGGCGGTCCGGGCCAGACCAATATCCTCAAGGCGCTCGATCTGCTGCCCTCCGTGAACTTCCAAAGCTCCGATCCATACGGCTTCTTCTTCTCACCCATCTCGATGCGCATAAGAGGGCAGCAGGCCATCAGCCTTGGCACCATGATCGAAGGGGTGCCCGTCTGGGCAATCCAGCAGCCCGGACCGCGCCTGGACACGTTCGATCTGGAAAACCTTAAAGATTTAACGCTCTATCGCGGCGCCGCGCCACCCGACAAGGGATTGGGCGGGATGGACACGGCCGGGGCCATCGATATAGGGATACTTAAGCCTTCGGACACCTTCGGTGCAACGATCACGCAAGGCTTCGGCTCTTTCGATTTCTCCCGCACCTATGCCCGTATCGATTCGGGAAAACTGCCCACGGGAACCTCCTTTTTCATATCCGGGTCCACCACCTCTGCCGACAAGTGGAAAGGCGCCGGGAGCGCTCCCGATTACCGCGACCATGTCTCGTTCGGGGCGGCCCAGGTCTTTTCTCCTTTTGTCAAGGCCGAGGTCTTCGCCGACTACAACAACCAGGAATTGTACTCTTACAGATCGCTCACCTACGCCCAGTCCAGGGACCTCAATATTTTCAGCAATTATGATTACAACCGGACCCTTACCGGCGTAGCTTCCCAGGACGTCAACTACTATGGCTTCAATTACACGAAACAGAAAGATTTCAACACCATGGGCACCCTCTCCATAACGCCCACAGAATCGACGCTCATCACCTTCAAGCCCTACTACTGGTCCGAGGATAAACCGGCATGGGCAGGGGTCACGTCCATACCGGGAACTACGGGGAGTGGAGTTGATGACTGGGAAAACAAGTTCAACCGCTATGGCAGCGTCCTTGAATTCAAGACCCTCCTCGCCGGCACCACGGTGAAGGCAGGCTACTGGTATGAAAGCTTCGATCTGACGACCATCGACAATTACTATAATTTTCAAAACGGCTCCCTCGTCTTCAACCGGACCCTCAATCCATCCGCCGATGGAAGGGGGACCATCAACAGTCCGTACATCAGGTTGCAGAGGGATTTCTTCAAGGACCTGCACCTCGATGCAGGGGTGCGCTACATGGATATGAAAATGCCGGGTGAGACCGCAATCCTCACGTACACCGCACCCAGCCCGATTTACAACTACAACGGCAGGACGAACGAGAAGTGGCTTCCTTACGCAGGGGCGAGCTATTCGATCAATTCCGAAACGAGCATTTACGGCAACTACGGGCGCAACTACGCCTTCCCCCAGAGCTGGCCGAACCTGCTCTCCAATTTCATCACCTCTCAATCGAAATATACTGCGGCAGGAGAGAGCATCCAGTACCTCGCCGATCGGATAAAGCTGGGCACATCGGACAACTACGAGCTGGGTCTCCGCTACAGCAACAAACTGTTCAGCATCGTTCCCGATATCTTCTATTCCGACTACCAGAACAAGCTGTTCAGCGTTTATGACCCCACAAACAGCCAAAGTGTCCCACAGGCCGTTGGAGCGGAAAGGGTCTACGGGGCCGAGCTGGAGCTAGGCCTCAACCCAATCGACAACCTGAGAGCATTCGCGTCCATTTCCTACAACAAGTCTCAGGTCGAATCGAATGTGCCGTCAGGGGCTACCACGTTTGTCGCTTCCAACGGGAAAGAGGCGCCCGACACCGCGCCGATTCTTGCGAAGATCGGCGCTACTTACAACCTCCAAGGCCTGGAGATAACACCCCTCGCCAGGTATGTGGATAAACGCTACGGCGATGTGCTGAACACCCAAAGGGTTTCCCCCTATTGGGTCGAGGATATTAACTTCACCTATAAACTGCCCACAATATACAACCCGGTCGTCACGGAGTCCTTAATATCATTCAGCATCCTGAACGTCCTCAACGAGAGGTATATCTCGGCGATCACTGCTTTCGATTACAGTACGAGCGGCAACTACCAGGTAGGCGCCCCGAGGGCATTCGTGGGCACCTTTACGGCAAAATTCTAAAGGGAGCGGCGAGAGGTCTCACCGCAACAAGGCGGATCTGGCCGTCAAACAACGGAGAATGGAAAGATGACGACCTATAAGGAGGGCCTGGAAAAGCTGCTCGGCCACATCGGTGTTTTGGAAGTCGAGGAGAAGCCCCTTCTCAAGTCAATGGGGCACGTGCTCGCCGAAGACGTCCGCGCCGGCTTCAACCTGCCCTCATCACCCACCTCCGGTCCTGACGGGTACGCCGTGAAATCCAAAGATATCGAAGGGGCCGGAAAGGAAAGGCCGGCTCTCCTGACCGTCGCGGGGACCATAAGGGCGGGCCGCCTGCCGCGGGGCCCGGTGAAGCAGGGCACAGCCATGCGGATCATGACGGGGTCTGTCGTGCCTCAAGGGGCGGATTGCGTGGTCCGCTTCGAAGACACGGATGAGCCGGGAGACAAGAACGGGCCGAGCCGCGTAAAGGCCCATGAAGTAAAGATCTATGTGTCGGCGGAACCAGGCGCAAACATACAGCCCCTAGCAGGCATCGCCCGCGAGGGAAGCCTCATTGCCCCCAGGGGGATTGTCATTGGTCCATCCCAGATCTCCGCCCTCGCCGCATCGGGACTGAAGACTGTCAAGGTCGTCCGGCGTCCGATAATCGGAGTGATAGCCACGGGCGATGAGCTCGTGAACCCGGGAAGACGACTTCCACCCGGAAGGGTCTACGATTGCAACAGCGCCGCCATGGCTTCTCTCATAATGCATTACGGGGGTATACCAAGGATATTGGGCATAGCCCGCGATAACGAGCCGTCCCTTCGTGCGAAAATCGAAAAGGGTATGAATCTGGATGCCGTCGTCACGACGGGGGGCGTTTCCATGGGAGACTTCGACCTGGTCAGGCTCATACTCGGCAAGCTCGGAAAGGTAGTTTTCTCCAGAATCAAAATGGGGCCGGGAGCAGCCCTCGCTTTCGGCGTGATCGAGAAGTCGTTGGAAGGCAACGGCCTTTCCACCCTGCCCGTGTTTGCCCTGGCCGGACCGCCGACAGGGTGTCTCATCAATTTCGAGACCCTCGTGAGGCCCGCCCTCCTTAAGATGCGCGGATTCGAGAGACTCGACCATCCGTCGGTTGATGCGGTTGCCGTGGATGCCGTCTCCGGCAGAAAGCCGATCGCCTTTGTAAAATGGACGCACCTGACGGGGTCGGAAGGCAAATACCGGGTCGAGCTCAATCTCGCCGAGCGAGTGGGGAGCCTTGCCGCGAGGGCGCGGGCGAACTCCCTTACCATTATTCCGGAGGGGACTTCCGTCAACGCGGGCGACAAAGTCCGGGTCCTGCCCCTCGATTGGTGCGCCCATGACATCTCTCCCCGTGAAGAAGGACCAGGTGTCTAGAAGCTCTACCGCCCATCTCACTCCCGCCATCGCCCTTTCCATACTGTCCCTTCTCATTTTCGGACACCTTGCTGCCGCACAGAACGGGCAGCCGGTCGGCATGGCCGGGGGCACGCGGTACGTGGTCGACATGGCCGCGAGAAAGGTCGCTCTCCCGGCCCACGTAAACCGGATCGTTACCCTCGGTCCCGTTCCCGTGCTCAACAGCTTCATCTTCGCCCTTGGAGAGGGAGGAAAAATCGTCAACGGCCTGCCCCGACCCTTTGCACGGTCGCCGCGCTACAAGTACCAGACCATCTTTGCCCCTGCCCTGGCCCACGAGCCTGATATACAGGGGGGCAGCGATGGGTTCGACCCCGAGGCATTGCTCAGGGCGCGGCCCGACGTCATATTCACCATGGACCGACGAACAGCCGACGTGCTGGAAAAAAGCGGCTTCACAGCGGTCTTTCTGTCGTGGCGGCAACCCGACGACGTAAAACTGTTGATGCGGCTGGTCGGACAGGTCCTCGACCGGGAGGCTGCGGCAGCGGAATACATCAGGTATTTCGACGGTACGGTGAAGAGGGTCGCGGAAAGGGTGTCCCGAGTTCCCCGGAGTCAGCGGCCGAGGGTCCTCCTGTGCAGCGTGCGAACCCTCACCCAGCCGCACTTGATCGCTGAATGGTGGATCGAGACAGCGGGAGGGGTAAGTGTGACCAACAACGGCCGAAGCATGGAGAGTTTCACCTTTTCCCGCGAGCAGTTGCTTGCCTGGGACCCGGACGTGCTCCTTGTTCCGAGTCAGGAAGACGTGAAAGAAGCCTATGGGGACCGCCGCTTTCTCACGATCAAAGCCATAAAATCTCGACGCATCTACGTAGTCCCTTGCGCTGCCCACCTTTGGGCGAACAGGACGGCAGAACAGCCCCTTACCGTGCTGTGGGCGGCGAAGATGTTCTACCCGGAACTTTTCAAGGACCTGGACCTCGTGAAGGAGATGGAGCATTTCTACGGCCGCTTCTTCCATTACCCGATGTCTGACGGGGATGCACGGGAAATCCTGAGTGCAGAGTTTTGAACGAAGATTAGAATCATCTAAGGAGGAGCATATAATGTTTGAATGGTTGTTGGAAGAAGCCCGGACCGGTGATCTTACGCCCGATCTGGCCTTGAGGATCCTCGAAGATTCGCGCCATCCGGAGAACGCGCTCAAGCTCTTCCGATTCGCCTCTGATCTGAGGGACAGGCACATCGGCAGGGAGCTCTGGTGGACGGCCGCAATCGAAGGCATAATTCCTTGCAAACTATCTCCCCGCTGCGCCTATTGCACCTATACCGATCATGAAACCATATCGGAAGAATTTCTCCTCAAGGCCGTCGAAGCGTTAGAGAAGCTGGGATTCAGGCACCTCCACCTGAGCGGGGGGACAAACCTGGACGGCTACGATAAGGAAATAGTCGCCATGGTGGAGGCTATACGGGCCGTCTCAGACATCGACATCGAGGTGAACCTGGGCCCGTCCATCACGCGCGAAACCGTGAGGAAGCTGAAGGACCTCAAAGTGTGCAGCATCACCAGCTCGCTGGAGACCGTCAACGAAGAACTGTTCAGGGAAGCGAAGCCCGGAGACAGCCTGAAGAAACGAAAGGAGCTTCTGGAAATATCAGAGGCCGAGGGCATGGCGACCCGCAGCATGATGCTCGTGGGGCTCGGTGAAAGTAATGCGGACCGCATCGACCAGCTCTTCTATCTCAAACGCCTCAAGGGCTTTCAAACCTTGCGATTTTCGCGCTTCTTTCCTTTTCCCTCGACGAATTTCCGGAACCATCCGCGTTGCTCGCCGTGGGAGCTCGCCCGCACAGTAGCCGTTGCCCGGCTCGTGATGCCCGACATACAGATCGGCCTTGCGGCCGGCAACACCCACGATGACATTCCTCTCTGGTTCCTGGCAGGAGGAGGCAATCAGCTCCTCGGCGCAGCGGCGGTCAGGAAGAAAGCGCCCGATCAGCCGGGGGTGAAGGTCATACGGCTGGCTGACGACCTGACAGTGGTAGATCGCACGGAGGTTCAGGAACGCTACGTCAGGGAAATGGGACTCACCATCACCAAACGCCCCGGATGCACTTCCTGATCCCATCTATAGCACCCGTCGAAGGGAGCCTTTGCGCACCTGGAGCTCATCGACTCCCCTCATCACGGGTCCGCGACCGGGCCGGTTCACTTTAGCCCTGCTCAACCCCACAAAGAGAGCCGGCAGGCATCATTCCCCGTCGTTGAATTGAGCCATACCGTTCATTATTGTGAACATACCGCCAGCAATAGCCGGCTAATCCCCACAAGAAAGAAGACCAAAGGATACTGGAGTGAAAGGACTATTAAAATAAACTAGAAAAAAACTTGACCTGTCGTTATTTCTGGTGATATATAAAGGCACAGGTTATTCCCTTAACGCTATAACGAATTTCGATTCTGGAAAATTGGCGAAGCCTCCTCGTATGGGGATGAGGAGGAATCTCCCTGGAAAGGGCACGCCTATAGTCGGGGAAAAGGAGGAAAGGGAAATGAAAGTAAAGGGAAGAAGGTTGGCTGTTCTCGCGGCACTTGTCCTCGGTCTGTCCTTCGGAGGAACCGCCATTGTCAGCGCCGCGGAACAAGGTCAAGGGCCAGGGGATGCAACGACTGCCGTAGCTCAGGCAGGGCCCACGTCTCAAGGCTCGGCACCGGCGGACACGGGCAGCGTGCCCGTGACGGAGGTGACGGTGAAAGCGCAAAAAGAGAAGCAAGCCAATGCACCCAGGCCTAACGATTTCGTGGAGATAGACCAGAAATCACCGACCACCGGTGACATAATTCCGAAGGGAATGGTCGATGTGCTCCTCAACGAGGCCCAGGTCGGCTCTTACAAGGCCATGGAGATGCTGCCGTCCGTCAACACGCAGAGCGCCGACGCCTATGGAATGTCGCTCTCCAAGACCCTTCGTCTGAGAGGTGCCTTCCAATCAGACGAGTTTCTCCGGAGCATCGAGGGGCTCCCGGTGAGCAGCCACGGCGGCGGCGGAGATTTCATCGACTTCGAGAACATCGGGGCCGCGGAAATCTACAGGGGCGCTATGCCTGTAGATAAGAGCTTCGGAGAGCGCAACATGACGGGCGGTATGAACCTCTCCCTTCTCTGGCCCCAGGACAAGTTCGGCGCTACCCTCAAGCAGGGCTTCGGTTCAGACAGCTTCATGAGGACCTTCGCGAGGGTCGATTCGGGTCTTCTTCCCACAGGGACCAAGTTTTTCGCCTCTTTCTCCACCGCCACCGGAGACAAGTGGAGGGGCGACGGCGGGCAGCCCGATAACAGGGACAATTTCGAGGCGGCCCTGTCCCAGCGCATAGGAGACCGGACAAAAGTGGAGATCTTCGGGGTCTACAACCAGTCAGGGCAGCACGATTTCAGGGCCCTCACCTATGCCCAGGCCACGCACCTTAGCGTCTTCAACAACTACGACTATAACAAGGTCCTCACGGGAAACCCGGCGCAGGACACGAATTATTATGACTTCACGCGCCAGTATTACAAGGACACCATGTTCCTCGGCAACATCGAGATCAAGCCCACGGACAAGACCCAATTCACCCTCAAACCCTATTGGTGGGAAGATCTCGGCTACCGGCTCATGGGTGCATCCAGCGGCTCAACGTACGGGTACAGGTACATGGAAACCCAGCCCATCCAGTACGGCTTCGTAAGCCAGTATGATTTCACTCTCCAGCCGGTGGACCTGTCGGTCGGCTATTGGTACCAGGTGACCGAAGATTCCATACCCACTCCCCTCGAGATGAAGCAGTACACGCTCAATACGACCGCGCCGGGCACGGAAAACGTGACCTTCAACAGCTGGACGACTTTGGAGAGGGAGAGCAACAGGGACTACAACACTCCCTACGCGAGGGCCAAGACCACCTTCGCGAACACGACCCTCACAGGCTGGCTCAGATACGACGTCATCGAGGACCCGAGGATGAGCTACTACAAGACAGCGGGGCTTCCCGACGTCACCTACGACCAGATATGGAGCTACAACCCCCAGACCGACCCGACCATGCAGGTGAACAGCAGGACCTGGCACAACTGGGAGCCTGGGTTCTCCATTGTACAGGCAATAAGGGACAACCTGAGCGCCTACTTTGCTTTCGGCGAGGGGTATGAGTTCGATTCGTGGACGGGCCAGAGCACCGCCTATAATAACTACAAGACAAACTTCCAGAACGCGGGCATCTCCTTCAACCAGCTCTGGAACAACTTACAGCCGGAGAGGCTCGACAACTTCGACATGGGCTTGAGATACAAAGAGGGAATATTCACGATCGCGCCGACGATCTACTATTCTAAAGACAACCACAAGACAGTGACAATCTACGACTCCGTGGTGAACGCCGCCTATCTGCAGAGCAGCGCCAAGGCGACATCGTACGGCGCCGAGTTAGAGGTCACGGCCCGTCCGGAAATACCTTACGGCAATCTCTCTGTCTATTTGTCGGGGTCCTTCAACCACGATACCTTTGACAACGATCTCCAGACGGCGAGCACCACTGTCCTCGCCACCAAAGGGAAACAGATCGCCGATACACCGGAATACATGGCGAAACTGGGCTTGACGTGGTCAAAGGGTCCTTTTTCGGCGACCCCCCTGTTCCGGTGGATGTCTGCCCGCTACGGGGACGTGACGAACACCCAGAGGGTGGACGCCAACTTCCTCACCGACCTTTACATGGACTACGACATAAAGGTCGTCAAATATGCAGAGGACATAAAGCTGAGCCTCGCCTTTCTCAACCTTTTTAACAAGAGGTACATAGGCCTCATCAGCACGTCCGATTTTACGACTTCGAGCGGCACCACCTATTATCCCGGGGCCCCTTTCACGGTTATGGGCGGGGTGACGGTGAAGTTCTAGAAAGTGAAGGGGAGAATGGGAGGCACGAGGGTTATGGCAGGTAAAGGGGCAGCAAGGAGGTTTCTCGCACTAGCTGTCCCGGCCCTGTTGCTCGTGCTCATGGCGGCGGGAGGAAGCTTTGCGAGGGACGTCACCGATATGGTCGGCCGGAAGGTCGCCGTCAATCAGAGTATACAGCGCGTCTGGCCGGCCTACCCACCCATCGCGTACCTCCTCTACGCCCTCGATCCCTCCCTCTCTATCGGCTGGCCGGGGCCGCTCCCCGCATCGGGGAAGAAATACCTCAGGAGCGGTTGGGACCTGCCGGTGGTGGGCGGCTGGTTCGGCCAGAGGACGCCGAATCTTGAGGTTCTGGCCGCGGCGCGACCGGATCTGGCCCTCGTGTGGGACCAGTCTCTGGAGGCGGCGCCCCGCATGGCAGAGACCCTACAAAAGATGAATATCCCGGTCGTCGCCATAAGGCTGTTTCGTATAACTGATTACCCCGACGCCCTCTCCTTCCTGGGCAATGTCCTCGGGAGGAAAGAAAGGGCAAAGGCGCTGGCGACCTACGTCGCAACGACTATCGCCGAAATGAAGACCTTCGGCGACGCTGTGCCGAAAGGGAAGAAGAAATCGGTCTACTACGCCATCGGCCCCGACGGCCTCACGAGCGATTGCGACCACATGCCATTTCTCGACGAGGCCATAGAGCTCGCGGGGGGAAAGAACGCCTACAAGTGCGAGACGATCGACCGGACGGGGGGCCGGAAAATCGACATCGAAAAACTGCTCCTTTATGACCCCGACGTGATTATCACCCAGGAGCCTGCCTTTTTCTCCAGGGCCTTCTCCGACCCCCGATACGGGCGCCTACGGGCCATAAAGGAACGCAGGGTCTACATGATCCCCAACGTCCCCTTCAACTGGCTCAACTACCCGCCCTCCTTCATGCGCGCTCTCGGCATAAGGTGGCTGGCGTTGACGCTCTATCCCGAGTCATACAAGAATGACTTTCACCAGGAGATGAAAAGCTTCTTCAAGCTCTTTTTCAATGTCGAACTCAGTGATAACGACGCGCGCGCGATCCTGCGCCAGCCGAAGATGGCCAGGTGACCGGACAGCATATGGAGAGAAAAGCGACTGAAGGAGCAGACCGAACCGATCCTGTCCGTTTCGCGGCCATATTCCCCTGAATGGTGAAGGCCCCACTGGAAGTGGAGCTAAGGTCAATCCTTGCCCGCGAGACAAGCCGTGGAAAGGTGAAGGCTTCATACTTCAACATGTACGATGACCGGGGTCTTTTCGAACGGATAACCTCGTGTGCCGACGCCGGAGATGTGCCGGACATCGTCACCTTTATGGGCTTCGGCCCGCTTTTTTCCAAAAGGTTCAGGGAGCGCTTCGTGAATAGGGCCACCTTTCGGAGCCTGACTTTTTCGCAGGTGGACCAGGACCTGATCCGAAGAGGCTTCATCGATCCCGAAGGCCTCTACACCGTGCTCGCCGTAAACCCCATGGTGATGGTAGTGGACCATACTCGCCTGGCGGGAAGGTCGATGCCCACGAGCTGGGCAGATATCCTGAAGCCGGAATTCGAAAAATCGGTGGGAGTCGTCGGAAGGGGGACGTCTGTAAACGAGGCGCTCATGCTTTCGCTCTTCAAGCGGTTCGGCCTGAGCGGAGTTGAACGGCTCGGAAGGGCAGTCGCCTGGACCGGCCATCCCGCGGAGATGGTGAAGGTCGCCGGTCGCGGCCTCCGGCAGGCTCCGGCCGTGAGCGTGATCGATTACTTCTTCGCAAAAACGATCAAACACCGGGAGCGCATCTCCATAGTGTGGCCGCAAGAGGGGGCTCTCGCTATTCCCTTCGTCGCCCTCGTCAAGACGGGACCGCCCGGACGGTTTGAGGAAATCGCTTCGTTTCTGATTGGAAAGACCTTTGCGACGATATGCGCCGACGCCTATTTCTTTCCGGTCCACGCCGGGGTCAGTCCGCGACTCTCCCCATCGCTGCATCTCGACTGGCTCGGATGGGATTTCCTGAAGAAAAACGACCTCGACTCCCTCATGGAGGAGATTCGCCCGACCTTCCTCTCCTCTCTCACGGAAGGACGGCAATGAAGATTATTACCGTCTCGGGACCACCTTCTTCGGGGAAGACCAGTATTGCCGCCAAGGCAATAAAGCATCTCCAGACCAAAGGCTTTACGCCGGGTGTGGTGAAATTCGATTGCGTATCGAACTTCGACGAGGCGATATACAGAAACCTCGGGATACCGGTACACGCAGGCCTTTCGGGACACGTCTGCCCGGACCACTTCTTCGTGAGCAACCTCTACCGCTGCTTCGAATGGGCCCGAGAGCGCGGCTTGCAGTTCCTGTTTATGGAGACTGCGGGACTCTGCAACAGGTGCGCTCCCCACATAAGAGACGTCCTCGCCGTATGCGTGATCGACAGCCTGGCTGGTGTCAACACGCCCTGGAAGATCGGGCCCATGCTGCGGCTTGCCGACGTCGTCGTTATCACGAAAGGTGACATAGTCTCCCAGGCCGAGCGTGAAGTCTTCATGTTCCGCACGAGGCAGGTCAACCCCAGGGCCGCAATTCTTCACGTCAACGGTCTCACCGGGCAGGGCAGCGCCGAGCTCGCCGCACTCTTACAGGAAGCCAAAGAGATGGACGATCTCGAAGGCGCAAGGCTGCGCGCTTCCATGCCGGCAGCGGTCTGTTCCTATTGCCTCGGCCAGACGAGGGTGAGCGAGCAATTCCAAATGGGCAACATAAAGAGGCTCGATTTTTCCGTGACCCAATCTCCGGAAGGCATGGGCGGCGCCGAAGGAGAAAAGCCTTGAATCGCCCTCTCATGACCCTTCTCATAAAGGACGTCCTTCAGGAGCACCCGGACGGCGAGGCCTTCTTTCTGTCCCTGGGCATTCCCGAGCCTGCTCCGGAGATGACGCTCGCAGAATATGCCGACAGCCTCGATGAGGAGCTGATAGAGGACAAAGGCTTCGACAGGGAGAGCCTCATCGACCACTTTATCGACTTCGTTGCCGGCATGGAAGGCACGGCGCACACGGATGAGGACCGCGTGCAGTCGCTCACGATCATAGGAGGCCGTGACAAGACCGGCATGGCCGAAAACATATCCTTCACGCTCTCCAGAGGTGATATCGTCTCGCTGGTGGGGCCCACAGGGTCGGGCAAAAGCCGGCTTCTGGCCGATATCGAGTGGATGGCCCGAGGCGACACGCCGACGGGCCGCTCGGTCCTCGTCAACAGAAAAGCCGTGGAACAGCACTTTTGCCAAACGTCGAGCCGACCGCTGGTTGCTCAGCTCTCTCAGCATATGAACTTCATCATCGACCTCACGGTGGCCGAGTTCATCACCATGCACGGAAGAGCGAGAATGGCCGGTGATGTAGATGAGCTCGCCACGAAGGTCGTGAACACGGC
Source organism: uncultured delta proteobacterium (assembly GCA_963750015.1). Lineage (GTDB taxonomy): Bacteria > Desulfobacterota > Syntrophorhabdia > Syntrophorhabdales > WCHB1-27 > CAVVNC01. Next base: position 44,056 of record CAVVPU010000204.1, read on the forward strand.
CAACACCATCGCAGGGGAGCCCTTTTCAGGAGAGACCCGGCTGACGAGCCTGAGCGGAGGCCAGTCTCGGGCCCTCATGATCGTCGATACGGCCCTGGTGAGCCGGGCGCCCATCGTGCTCGTGGACGAAATCGAGAACGCAGGTATCGATCCCCGCGCAGCGCTCAATCTCCTGACGACCGAGGGGAAAATAGTCCTTATCGCGACTCACGACCCCTTGCTTGCCCTCATGGCCGAAAAACGCATAGTCCTCAAAGACGGAGGCGTCCGGGCAGTACTGGCTACAACGGAGGCGGAGCGCAGGAACCTGTCGATCATGAGACAAATCGCCACTGCCCTATCCTCAGTAAGAGACGCGATCCGCAATGGAGAGAGGGTCGAGGAGCCCTTCCAAGAAATCCTCGCCGGCACGCGGTCAAATCGTTCATTAACGTGAACGTATCACCGGCAGGGCCTTGCCTAATTCGGACAAGAGAAGACCAAAGCATACTGGAGTGAAAGGACTATTGAAATAAGACTAGATAACCCTTGACCTACCGTTATCCTTAATGATATATAAAGAAGCCTGTTATTTCCTTATAAATATAACGTCAGCAAGGTCGATAATATCCAGCCGATGCGGCTCATAGAGAGAAACAACTACGCTGGAATACGGCACATGTATAGCAAGGAAAAAGGAGGAAGGGAAGTGAAACGGAAGGGAAGACGGTTAGCGATTGGTGTCCTCGTCCTCGGTCTGTCCTTTGCGGGGACAGGCACGGTCAGGGCAGAAGAACAAGGTCAAGTACTACCGGATGCATCAGTGATTGTGGCCCAGGCCGCGCCTGCAGAGGCGACGACTACGCAGCCGGCCACACCACCCGCGACATCATCATCTGCAACGACGACTGCCACTCCTGCCGCAGGCAACGTGCCCGTCACCGAGGTGACGGTAACGGCGGAAAAGGAGAAGGCGCCCAAGGAGGGCAGCGCGGCAGCGGGGTACAAGGAAGAGGAGGTCGCAAAGATTGGACCTTGGACCAACATGAAGCTCCAGGACACCCCCTACTCTATGCTCGTGGTTCCACATGACCTAATCGAGAATCTGCAGGCCACGAACCAGGACGAACTCGCAAAGGTGATCCCTACCATCCAGTTCGAAGGTGCCCAGAACATCAATAACCTGTCTCAAGTGGCCTTTCGCGGCTTTACCAATCAGGAAACGGCGTACGACGGGCTCGCCCAGGGTCTCCTGGGGTTCGGCATTTTTCTGGAGGATGTAGAGCGCGTCGAAGTCTTGACCGGATCTTCGGGTTTCCTCTATGGTACCGGGAACGTCGGAGGTCTGATTAACTATGTTTACAAGCGGCCGACGCAGACGCCGCTCTACGATGTGACGGTCGGAGATGCAGGTGGCAGCAGCTATTATGTCCACGGAGACTTCGGTGGCCCTCTCGATAAAGCCGGCAAGATCGCATACCGACTCAATATCCTCAACCAAAATGGTGAAACCGAGATTAACCAGCAATACCTGGCCAAGCAGCTCTATAGCGGCGCTCTGGACTTTCACATTCTGGACAACCTTTTGCTGCAGTTCAACGGGGCTAACCAATATTGGCGCCTCGATGGTCGGCAGCCGACCTGGGCCTTGGCAACAGGCGCCCGACTTCCTTCGGCTCCCAGAGCAGATCAACTTTGGGCGCCCCGCTGGACCTCCCTGAACGAGGAAACAAGCTACGGCGAGGCAAAACTCACCTGGGATATCAACAACACCTTCGATTTCAGGGCAGCCTACCGCGACCAGAGAGACGAGCGGGAAGACTCGCGCTTCACCCAGAATACGGTCCAACCCAACGGCACGTACAACATGGCAATCTACGGGTTGTCGCCGCAGGTGTTCAACAACAACTCGGGCTATGCTTTCGTAGATGCGAAATTCAACACCTGGGATATTTCCCAAAAAGTAACTGCAGGTTTCAGCGGCTATAAGTACTTCGATTTGGCCCACAATCCAGTCAGTTCCGCGTCAGTGACGGTTACAGGGCTGAGCTTCGACGACCCCGCGGCTGCCGAGGATATATCTCGGGTGAACATCCCCAATTTTCCCAGGGGAGTTTACTATAGAGCGGCTCAAACCGAGACCAGCAACTGGATCATCGGAGACAATATCGAGTTCAATAAGCAATGGTCAGCCCTCGTCGGCGTTAACGAAGCGGGGGATGGAGGCGATCAGCTATAGCGCAGCAGGCGCGACCACGAGCGCCTACAACAAGAGCGCTCTGACGCCTACCACTTCGCTTCTCTACAAGCCCGTGCCATGGATTACCACGTACGCCACCTACATGGAGGCGCTCGAGCAAGGGGCGGTTGTGCCCATCAGCTCCGTTTACACCAACGCGGGAAAGGTCTTCTCACCTCTCGTAGACCATGAATACGAAGTCGGCGCCAAGGCGACTGTGGGCGGTATGCTGTTAACCGCAGCCGTATTCGACATCGACAAAGCGAACCAGTTTGCCGTGGTCAATCCAGATGGGACACAGACCTATACCCAGGATGGCAGGGAGGTTCACAAAGGACTGGAGTTTACCGCCACCGGAAAGGCAATGGAGAATCTGACGCTCTTCGGCGGCTTCACCATAATGAATTGCGAGGTCACCAGCGAAAGGGCCAATCCCGCATTAGACGGAAACCGCCCGGCAGGCATCGCGAACCAGCTCGTTAAACTCTACGCAGAATACGACATTCCCCGGATACCGGGATTGACCGTCACGGGCGGCGCATACTATACCGGCGCGTTCTATGAAGATGCGGCAAACACCGACAAGCTTCCGGCAGTGCTCATCGGTGATTTCGGCCTGCGGTACAAAACACAGGTCATGACAACGCCTGTGATATACCGCTTGAATATTACCAACGTCACGAATAAGAGCTATTGGGCCGCGAGTGGCGAGCTTGGCAACCCCCGGGCCGTCCTCTTGTCAGTGCAAGCGAAATTCTAAAGAGTAGCCATTATGTGCAGTCTGGTTTATTGACCTGACAAATCCCCAATCCTGGTCGTGCCGCGGGCAATATTACTTGAGTTTACCGCGGCACGACCTCGAATTTTGGTTGGGACACCCGGCCAATCGCGAAAGCCGAAGGTATGGTGGATCAGGGATCGAGAGAATGACATATCCGGTTGAGTACACGGCCATAATGATCATGAGACAATCGGCGCCGTGCTGCAATCATTGCAGGTTTTGCTCTGCCGGGCTGAAGACTTGGCGCAACATACCCTTTCCCTGGTACGAGGTGTTTGTCGAACGATTTATCCTCTGGAAGGAGGAACATAACCTGACCGAATTCGTCGTGATTCCTTTCCAGCTCTATACATGCGCCACGATGCCCCTGAAACAGGTCATTCGTCGCCTGCGTCTGTGTGAAAGGGGCGGGTACCGGCCTTTGCCGCTCCAAATGAACGGGCTTGTTTTCATGCCCGATGACGAACTGTACGATTGCCTGGCTGAAAAGAAAGAAGCGGGATACAGGCAAATCGCTATCTCTTTTGCCGGAATGGAGAAGTTCCACGATATCTGGGTGGGTCGACAGGGAGAGTATCGGTTTTTGCTGCGAATGGCCGAAATCTCTGCCGATCTCGGTTTAGAAAGGATAGAGAAACTTTTTTGACCAAAAGCACCATCCCTCAATTGGAGCCGCTGATGACGATCCTCGACAGAATTCCCGGTTCCTCGGTGCGGGAGATACAGCCTTTGGCTTACACCGGACTGGCCCGGAATCTGGAAGAGGAGCGCATTACCCGCGAACTGGTGGAAGGGCTGCCGGAGCGGGTCCTGCAATACGCAGCGGTGAAAGATCTCAAAACCGAAAAGGAGTGGATTGCCTGCCTGGGCGATGGATATCTATACCCTTCTGCGAGCAAAAAGACCATTTTCCTCAGGCTTAGCGAGCAAAGTATTGAAGAGATGGAGGCAAAAAGCTGCGATGAAATCATGGATGATCTGAAAGGTAGATATGCTAAAGTCCATGCTGTCCTGCCCGAGCTGAATGAATTATCTAAAATGTATGGTGATCCTTCGAACATGCGGCTATATTCCGTCGGAGAGCTGGAAAGAAAATGGAACCAGCGTTTCTTGAAAGACAATAAGGAAATCGATAGAGAAGATTATCTGATTGCCAATGTCATATGACTGCTATGTCTCTCACAAGGGCCGTCCCGCAGATCCCAGGCACAATGATGGACTCAAATACTCGGCCCGGGACTGCGCAGACGTTTGACACGTAATGAAGACCCGGACCCACACGAAAGGAGGTAGCCAGCTATCACACAAAGGGACATGAATAATAAGAGGAAGCATAGAAATGGAAAGGCGGACCTGCTTATCCCGGCGCTGTTCTTGGCCCTGCTGGCCCTGATCCTCTTCTCCCTTACCCTGGGCCGCTATCCCGTACCCTTGAGACAGATACTCCATGTCATCCTCACTACTCCTTTGAGGGCGCGCTTCAACTATACCGACGTCTACCGCGTGGTGGTGGAGATCGTCCGTCTGCCCCGCATCCTTATGGTGACCCTCTGCGGCATGGGCCTTGCCCTCTCGGGCGCTGCCATGCAGGGTGTCTTCCGCAATCCCCTCGTGAGCCCGGAGATAGCGGGGGTATCGGCCGGCGCCTCCTTCGGCGGGGTGCTCGCCATCATGCTCTCGTTTTCACCGATGGGCATCGTCTCTTTGGCCTTTCTCTTTGGGCTCATCGCCCTTGTCGCTGCCTTCAGCCTCGCGAGACTCGCAAGAAGGTCGGGGATTCTGGCCTCGTCCTTTCAGGCGTCATCGTGGGTGCCTTCTTCGGTGCTCTCGTCGGGCTCGGCCAGTACGTGGCCGACCCCCAGACGCAAGCTTCCCTCCATCGTCTACTGGCTCCTGGGAAGCTTCGTGGGGGCGACCTATCAGAAGCTGGCCATCGTGGCAGGGATGATGCTCTTCGCCGGGACCCTCCTTATTATGCTCCGATGGCGCATCAACCTGCTCTCTCTGGGCGATGTCGATGCGGCTACCCTGGGGATCAATGTAGAGGTGCTCCGCTGGGGCATCGTCGGCCTCGTCGCTCTCATCGTCGCGGCCCAGGTTTCGGTGAGCGGCGGTGTCGGCTGGGTCGGGCTCATCATGCCCCATCTCGCCAGGATGATTGTCGGACCCGAGCACACCAAGCTCCTTCCTGCTTCTGCCTTTCTCGGGGGCATCTATCTGCTCGGCATGGATGACATCGCAGGAGCATAGGAAGCCAGGAGATACCCATCGGTCTTCTCACTGCGGTGATCGGCGCGCCCATATTCGCCGTCCTTTTCTGGAAGCTCCAGGGGAAGGGGTGGGCCCATGAGTGAGGCCATTACATTCGAAGACCTCGGCTTCGCCTACAACCCCGGCCAATGGGTCATCAGGGGCTATAAAGGAGAGATAGACCAGGGTAAAGTATTCGCCATCCTCGGCCCCAACGGCTGCGGCAAGACGACCCTGCTCAAGCTCCTGATCGGCGCGCTTCATCCCCAGGAAGGGGCGATTCATCACAATGGACCGCTATCGCCTTCGTGCCCCAGATCTTCCAAGTGAGCTTCTCCTACACCGTCCTCGACATGGTGCTCATGGGCCGCGCACGAAAGATAGGGCTCTTCTCCACCCCTTCTGCCGACGATGAAGAGGCTGCCTTCGACGCATTGAGACGACTCAAGCTCGATGACCTTGCGGAGCGGCCTTTCGACGAGCTGTCCGGAGGCCAGAGGCAGCTCGTGATCTTCGCCCGTGCCCTTGCCACGGAGGCGGACATCCTCATCCTCGACGAGCCCACCTCCTCCCTCGACCTCAAGAACCAGGGCGTCATCCTCGAATGGATCACCCACCTCTCCCGCGAGGAGAAGCTGACCGTGGTCTTTACCACCCACCACCCGCACCACGCCCATGCCGTGGCGGATGCGACCATGCTCATGCTGGGGGAGCAGAAGTTTCTCTCAGGCCCTACAGACGAAGTAATCACCGAGGGGCATCTGTACGCTCTCTACGGCGTGAATATGAAGCGCCTGAGCTTCGAGCACAAAGGCAGGGCGATAGAGACCTTCGTGCCGGTATATAATACGAATACGGGGCGGAGGTAGTAGGGTGCGCGTCTCGACGCTGAGCGTGGCCCTTTCCGGTCTGTTGGCGGCGGCCGTCTTCATCATGGCCCTCTTTCCGCCCGCAGTCCGGGTGAATGCTCACGCCTCGGCAGGTGCGTCGCCGGCGCAAAGGGTGGCCCTTTTTACGCCGATTGTTTGCGGCTACGCCACGGTCGACGAGGGTGCGGCTCATCTGGCGGCCGCGTCCAGACCGGTCTTGGAGGGGGAAATTGCCGGAACGATACGCCATGTCTATTCAGCCGTGGAGCGCATCCCTGTCGTAAGTAACAGTGTTATCCCCGACCCGGAGCGAGTCCTCTATCTTCGGCCGGATGCCGTCTTCGTCTATACCGGGCAGGCGGAAATCCTGAAGAAAACCGGACAGCCCGTGGTCGAAATCCAGTTGGATCCTAAAAACCGAATCCAAAGCCGGGAGAAAATCTGGCAGAAAATGGGGAGAGTAGCCGGCAAAGACGCTCGCGTAAAGGCATTGTCGGACGAGTGGGCTGCCAAGCGAGCCGCCTTGAAGGCACAGCTTTCCCTGAGCACCCGTCGGGAGCTACGGGTCGCATATGTGCCTGTTTTTAACGGAGACTGGATGACGACCAACAACAAGTATTACCTCGCCTATAAGC
>CAVVPU010000205.1:0-6872 GCA_963750015.1 uncultured delta proteobacterium
ATTTCGAGAAGCTGACCGCCGAGTTGGGGAAGGGATGACCTGCCCTCACTCATACCAATCCCGGAGTTAGAGCGTTCCGCAAAATAGAGTAACGATTGAGCGGGCGCGGCCATTCCTTGAGCGTAGCACTTCTTCTTCCTAAGAATAGGTCTTATAGGTCCTATAAGACCTATTCTTAAAGGTTCGAAAAGAGGTTGAAACGGGAATTACTTTTGCGGAACGCTCTAACCCCCTAACAGGCCGGCCACGAACTGGGCTGCTTCGCCGAGGGTCTTCTTTCTTCTGAACTCCATGAAAGGGATCTCAACGTCGAACTCGTCCATGATGACCGTGATGATCTGCACGTAGTTCACGGACTTGGCTTTCAGGTCCTCTACGAACTTTGTGTCCGCAGAGAGCTCCGACGGGCTCTTCTTGAACGCGACCGCAGCCCGTTGAATAATTTTCTCCAGAATCTGGTCTCTCAGGTCCATTGATGCGCTGCTCCTTCCGGTTTATTTGCTCGCTTTAGCCACCGGTCCGGCTTGAACCGGCCGGCGGCTGACTTCGTCTGCATGTTTTCATTTTTGAATGCCTTCGGCGATTCCATTTTCTCCGGCCGGTCGGGTTCTAGAGAATCGACATGGCTGCGATAAAAGCCTGGCGAAGGGCATCGTACACATTGCCGGGGCGGACGCAGTCGCCGATTTCGTAAACAGGTATCTCTCCGGCAGCGGCCCTCAGATTCTTGGCAGCTTCCCTGTTCGCGCTCATGCCCACCGCGTAGACCACCGTGTCGGCGCCGATAAACTCCGGGGAGCCCTCCTTATTAACCGCTGTCACCCCATCGCTTCTGACCGCCGTGCACGTGAGGCCGGTCCGCCACAATATTCTCCCCTCCATCTCGTGGATGAGGCCGACGCGGTGCATCCTGTACGAATCAGGCGCAATTTCGTCCAACATTTCCACTATGGTGACGTCCCTGCCGTTTTTCGTCAGATGAAGGCCCACCTCGCAGCCGACGAGACCGCCGCCCACTATGACAACCTTTCTGCCGACCCGTTTCAGGTCGCCATATACGTCAAGGGCGCTCAAGGCATGACCGATGCCTTCTATCCGGGGCAAGACAGGGGTCGCACCAATGGCGAGGAGCAGAACATCGGTATCAAAAGCGCTCACGTCCGAAGGGGTAAAATCTTTACCCAGGACGACGTTTATGGCCCGTTTTTCCACGCGGCGCACGAGCACGTCCTTGAAGGCGTGCAGGTCGCTCTTGTATGCGTCCGTATCGGCAAACTTGAGCACGCCGCCCAGGATGTTCGACTTTTCGACGAGTGTTACCTTGTGGCCCCGGTCTGCGGCGACTATGGCTGCCTCCATTCCGCCAATGCCTCCGCCCACCACGAGGACCTTCCTCGACCCCTCGGGCCTGGAGCCGAGCACTTTCTCGTCGAAATAGAATGCCTCGGGATTGGCCGAGCATCCGAAAAGCGCCGATAGATCGTCGATGACTCCTTCCAGGGGCCCGGGAAAGCACTTATAGCATCTCATGCACGGGGCGATATCGTCGGCATGACCCGATGCTGCCTTGTTCGCGAACTGGGGGTCTGCCGTCAACTGCCGGCCTAAGGCGACAAAGTCGCACTTTCCTGTGCCTATGAGCTTCTCGGCCATGGCAGGAGAGTTGATCCCCCCGACGAGTGTTACGGGAATGGAAACCGCCTTCTTCACGGCCTCCGATAGCGCTGCGTTGAGCCCATGGGGCTGGAAGAGCGAAGAGAATTGCCCGCTCAGGACAGGGTCACGATAGAGACCTACGGAAACGTGTATGATATCTGCGTCTCCTTCGATCATTTTGCAGAATCGCGCGACCTCTTCCACCCCCATTCCTTTCTCAACCCTCTCGTCTCCGCTCACGCGAACTTCCACGATGAAATCCCGGCCCATCGCTTCTCTCACGCTTTTGATCACCTGCATGGGGAATCTCGCCCTGTTTTCAAGGGAGCCCCCGTAAGCGTCGAGTCGCGCGTTGGTTCTCGGAGAGAGGAACTGGTTCAGTAGCCAACCGTGGCCCGCGTGGATCATCACGCCATCGAACCCGGCCCTTTTCATGAACCTCGCACAGGTCACGAAGTTGTCGGAAACCGATTGCATCATCCCCTCATCCATCCCTATGACTTCGATGCCGTCGTCTCTCACATATCCCATAGGCCCGATAGGGTTCTTCAGACCGGGGATGAAAAGTTTCGACTCACCGCAATGGGACAGCTCGATGAGCGCGAAGGCTCCGTTCCCCTTGATGATATCGGCTGTCTTCTCGAGGGACTTGAAGGAAGGGTTGTCGAAATTCGTATAATCGATGGGCTCGAAAGGCTCCCGGTTCGCGTACTCGAAGTCCACCGGGGTCTCGCCGACGGTCACCTGAGCGCAACCGCCCTTCGATCGCTTCGTGAATGCCTGAAAAAAAACAGATGACAGAAAAGGAATCGTTCCGAAGGTGCCGCAGTAGATCGGCGCCGCGATTATTCTGTTCTTATAAGTATGGGTCCCCACTTTCAAAGGTGAAAAGAGGTTCGGAAACATCTCATTCATTGTGGCTCACCCTTCCCGACCTTTGTTAAAACCTACCCAATTGTCTTCACATAAGCGGCCGCGCTTTCACCGGCTATCCGACCGGAATTGATGGCAAACCCCATGGTATTTCCCGGCAGGATAAAGACATAGCTGTCTCCGTATATGGAACAGGCGTCGACTCCGGCGGCAAAAAGGCCGGATATCTTTTTCCATTGTTTATTGAGCACTTCGGCCCGGTCGTTTATCTTTATGCCGCCCACGCTTCCATAGGCGCCGGGGAGGAACCTCCCTGCATAGAACTTCGGCGTCTTTATGGGCCTGAGGAGCTGGTGATTCTTGTTAAAGAGGTCGTCATAGCCCTTGGCGCAAAAGCCGTTGTACTGTTCGACCGTTCTTAGGAGTCCCTCTTTGTCGATCCCTGTCTTTGCAGCGAGCTCTTCGAGAGAATCGGCTACGATTGCTTCCTTGAACCCTTTTTCGAGATGGGTCTTGAGCATCTCGCTAAAACCTTTCGCAGTCTCGATCCCGAAGACCACGCTCACCTGATCGAGTCCCTTCGTCTCCATCCGATTCTTTATCTCCTCGTCGAAGATGAGGAAAGAGGTCCTGTTTTTCTGGCAGGAGATGGCGTTTCCCGTGAAGGTCGTGTTCGGCATGATCTCCTCGTTCATGAACCGCTCGCCGAGGAGGTTGACCATGAGATGGGGCTGCCGGAAAGTCTCACCCACCAGAGGATCGAACTCGCCCGGCATCATATAAATCAGCTCCATGGTGATCTCCGTTGAGGCAGCCCCGACCTCCCAGGCCATCCTGATGCCGTCTCCATCCAAGCCCGGTATCCTGAAAGAGGAGAGGTCCTTACCCCATTCATAACCCGTATATTTCTTGATCATCTCCGGATTGTTCCCAAACCCGCCCGTGCAGACGATTACCGCCTTTGCGCCGACCTCGATCTCGTCGCCTGAAGTATTCTCCGCGACCACTCCGACGATTCGGTCCCCTTCCCTCAGTATCCTGCGGACAGGCGTCTGAAGGTGTATCTTCACCCCCTTCTCCTTGGCTTTCTCTGTGAGGACTTTTACCATAGCCCCCGCCGCCCCGGGGCCTGGTTTACCCGCGCCCGAATCGACCAGGTGCCAGGTGAAGTTGCCCCCGGGGAAATAAGCGGCGGGCTCGACAAAGCGGACGCCGAGTCCCTCGAGCCAGCCGATCGACGTGGTAGCTTTGTCGATATAAGCCCTCACCAAACGGGCGTCCACCCGCCAATGAGTGTAGTCCATGAACGCCTTGAATGCCTCATCCTTCGTCGGACCATGCTGTTTGAGTTTCTGGAGCCTGCTCTCGACCCCTAAGGGGCCCATGCCCATGTTGGCCGCTCCGCCCGTGGTGGAGCCTTTTTCAAAAATCGCCACTTTGGCTCCGGCATCAGCCGCCTCAATCGCCGCACACAGTCCGGCAGGTCCACCTGCAACTATTGCCACATCGGTCTCTATATCACTCATTTCTCTCTCCTTCATCAAAGCTTGCTGATCCGGACCGAAGGTCCGAAAGTAGTCCTCAAATCATGCTCCGGGGCTTTTGTCACTTACCATCCTACGCCGCCCCTTACCAAAACGCAGAAAATCGACACCGCCCACCAGGCCCTGGGGCATGAAAAGCACGACGAGGATAAAGAGGAAACCGAATATGATAAGGTGGGCTTGACCCAGGGTGTTGGCGAATATCTCGGAAAGCACCACAAGAAAGATGCTCCCGATCACCGGCCCGAAGAGCGTGCCCGCCCCTCCGATAACGACGGCCAGTACCGCGTCAAAGGTCCAGCCGGGACTGAAGACTGCCGATATCTGCCAGAAAGAAAGTCTGACGAAGGCGTAGAGGCCGCCGGAAAGACCGGCGAGGATCGCGCTTATCACCAGGGCCATCACCTTGTATTTAAAGACCTTGACCCCCGTAACCTGGGCAGCCTGCTCATCGTCACGGATGGCGGTCATGGCAAGGCCCAGCTTCGAACGGGTCACGAGGGCGACCAGAACCATGGCCACGACAACAAGGAGAAGCCCTACATAGTAGCGAGGGGTGAGGCTGTAGGTGGAGAAGAGACTGCCCGGCATAGACACCTGCCTCGTAAAAACATTGGCCACTATTGTCTGGGCGGCCTGGGCAAGGGCAAGAGTGCCTACTGCAAAATACATCCCCCGTAGCCTCAAAGTTGGAAGACCGATAAGCATCGCCAGGACAACGGAGGATAGACAGCCCGCCGACATGGCAAGATAAACAGGCAGTCCCGCCTTCCAGAGAAAGTGGGTAACCATCGTGCTGATGCCGAAGAAGGCCACGATTCCGAGATTGATCTGCCCTGTGTAGCCGCCGATGAGGTTCCAGGATTGGGCAAGAATGATCAATGTGAAAAGGGTTACCATGGTATTCATAATACTGCTGCTCAGATCGAGTACGAGGGGCAGGATTGCAAAGAGAAAAAGAATTATCATCGATACGGAAATTTTCTTCCAGTTCCAATCCATCTAATACCTCATACAGGACCCGTGCTGAAGAGCAGCGCCGCTTCCGCCTATCGGGTTCTCACGAATAGCCCCTTGGGCCTGAACATCAATGCCAGTATGAAAATAACGAGCGCAATCGGTTGCTGATACGCAGAGCTGACAAAGAGGGTGCTCACCGATTGCACGAGTCCCAGTACCAAACCTGCAGGCAGGACATATCCGATCTTCCCTTCCCCTGCGAGGACCATGACGACCATTCCGATGAGGAGCCAGTTCAAGCCGCCGCTCGGCTGGATAGAATAGCTCGAAACGATGACAACCCCTGCAAGCCCGGCAATGGCTGCGGCGATGCCGCACGAAATCAGGTAAGTGCGCCGTACGTTGACCCCGCTCAGGGAGGCTGCGCCGGCGTCCTCTGTGGCGGCCCGCACGTGTTTGCCGAAGTAAGTCTTTGTGAGGAGCAGCTGCAGGGAGGCGGCGACCAAGACGGCGAGGATTATGCCGGCGAGGCTGGTAAGTCCCAATCTGGAACCGAGGATAGCGACAGTGCTTCCCGAGTAGGGCGTAAAGATACTCCTCGTATCGGGCGTCCAGAGCAAGGTGACCGTATTGTCGAGTATCCAGGTGACGCCGAAGGTGACGAGGAGAGACTTGTCTATCCGCATCTCGGCCCGGGGGTACTTCAGGAGTGGAGACAAGACCGTCCCGTAGAGAAGGAGCCCCAGGATGAACATACAGGCCATTACCACAGGGATCGAGAGGTAGGGGTCCAGGCCCCACAACGTAAACAGCCAGTAGGCGATGTAGCCGCCGATGATGATAAAGCTCCCATGGGCTATATTGACGAACCTCATGACCCCCATGATGAGGCCGAAGCCCAGGGCCACGAGGCCGTAAAGGGCACCCACCGCGATTCCAATTAAAATGGTCTGAATTACCGCATCCATAAACCAGTCTTCTTCCCCGGTATTTTAGGTTCCTTCCGCCTTGCCCATGCCCAGATATGCCTCCATGATCTCCTCACTGCAAAGAAGCTCATCCGCCCGTCCATGTCCGACGATCCTGCCGTTTTCGATCACGTAGCCCCATTCTGCAAGGGACAGGGCCAAATGGACGTCCTGCTCCACAAGCAGGATAGTCAGACCTGCCGACTTGTTCAGATCGCTGATCACTTTCGAGATCATCTGGGACGCGAGCGGGCTCAGGCCCAAAGACATTTCATCGATCATGAGGAGCCTGGGCCTGGCCATGAGGGCCCTGCCTATGGCGAGCATCTGCTGCTCCCCTCCGGAAAGGGTCCCCGCTTTCTGATGAGACCTTGCTTTGAGGATGGGGAAGACTTCGTATACCCAGTCAAGGGTTTCCCTCCTCAATCTCTTCGCAGCCCGCACCGAGGCCCCTACTTCGAGGTTTTCCAGAATAGTCATCTGGGGGAAGAGCCTCCGGCCTTCCGGCACCAGGCAAATGCCTGATTGGACGATTCGATGGGCCGACAGACGGTTGAGAGAAGCATTGTCAAAGGCGACCTTCCCCGCTCTGGGTTTGATGAGTCCTGCGATCGATTGCATGAGGGTGCTCTTGCCCGCGCCGTTCGAACCGACGAGGGCAACGATGCTCCCCTCTTCCACGGTCATCGATACGTCCCACAGTGCCTGAATATCACCATAATAGACATCCATACGGCTTATCTCTAACACTCGTTCCCCTTTCCCAGGTAGGCTTCTATGACCTGAGGGTCTTTCGCGACCTCCCCTGGCGAGGCGTCGGCGATTTTCCGGCCCGTCTTCAGCACGACGACCCGGTCCGAGATAGCGAGGA
>CAVVPU010000206.1:0-3449 GCA_963750015.1 uncultured delta proteobacterium
CTCGGCCTGGCCGTGATATACGCAATTGCACAGACGGCACTATTAACGTGAAAGCGAAATCGGCAAGGAACCACCTTCATAAGCTGCCCGTGGAGTAAGCCATGATCGAAGGAGCGGTCGTCATCGATGACGAGGAAAATATATGCAGCTAGCCGGCGTCGAGGGGCTCCGCTGACGACGGCTACGAGGTCCGGGCGTTTACGGAAGCCCGGGAGGCTCTGAAACATCTGGCTGCTGAGCCGGTCGACCTCGTTCTCCTCGATCTGAAGATGCCGGACATAAGCGGCATCGATGGTCCTCAGGGAGATCAAGAAAGTTCATCCTGAGACTATCTCGTGGGTGATTATCACGGTAAGTGGCACTAAAAACCATGAAACGGGGCGCTTTCGATTACGTGGCGAAACCGTTCACCCCCGACGAAAGCTACAACGACGGTGAAGAGGGCCCTCGAACACAAGCGTCTCCAGGAGAACCGCTATCTCCGTGAAGGAGGCTGAACAGGAAGTTCGAGTTCGAACTGCATGATGGCGAGGCCATGATAGTGCGGCCGCCTTGATCTCAAAGGGTGGCCCCGACGGACGTGGAGGTGCCTATTCACGGCGAAGGCAGCGGCACGGGCAATAATCTCGTGGCCAGGGCCCATTCACCGGAACAGCCGGAGGAGTGAGAAGAACTTCGTCGTAGTCGATTGTGCGAGCCTTGCCAAAGCGTCATCGAGAGCGAGCTCTTCGGTTACGGTAAAGGCGCCTTTCCCGTAACCGAAGAGCTCGCTCTCGATGACGCTTTGGGCAAGGCTCGCACAATCGACTACGACGAAGTTCTTCTCACTCCTCCGGCTGTTCCGGTGAATGGCCCTGGCCACGAGTCTCCTTGCCCGTGCCGCTCTCGCCGTGAATGAGCACCGTAGCGTCGGTCGGGGCCACCCGTTTGATGAGGCCGCACACCTTCTGCATGGCCTCGCCATCGCCGATGATATTGTCGAACTCGAACTTCCTGTTCAGCTCCTCACGGAGATAGCGGTTCTCCTGGAGGAGACGCTTGTGTTCGAGGGCCCTCTTCACCGTCGTTGTAAGCTCGTCGGGGGTGAACGGTTTCGCCACGTAATCGAAAGCACCCAGTTTCATGGTAGTGACGGCGGTCTCGACCGTGGCATAGCCCGTGATGATCACCACGATAGTCTCAGGATGAACTTTCTTGATCTCCCTGAGGACCTCGATGCCGCTTATGTCCGGCATCTTCAGATCGAGGAGAACGAGGTCGACCGGCTCAGCAGCCAGATGCTTCAGAGCCTCCCGGGCTTCCGTAAACGCCCGGACCTCGTAGCCGTCGTCACGAAGCACCTCGACGCAGCTCCTGCATATATTTTCCTCGTCATCGATGACGACCACTTGTCCTTCGATCATGGCTTACTCCACGGGCAGCTTTATTATGAAGGTGGTTCCTTTGCCGATTTCGCTTTCCACGTTAATAGTGCCGTTGTGCCTGTCAATAATGCCGTATATCACGGCCAGGCCGAGGCCGGTCCCTTTTCCTGCCTCCTTGGTGGTGAAGAAAGGGTCGAATACCCTTTCGAGGTCCTCCCCGGAGATGCCGTGGCCCGTGTCAGAGACCCTGATCTCGACGGCCGACTCATCAGCGAGCAACCTTGTAGAGGTCCTCAGCTCCCCTCCCCTCGGCATGGCGTCCACTGCGTTGATAATCAGGTTGATAAAAACCTCAAGCAATTGGTTCGGATCGACCTGGAGGAGCGGCAGCCCCCCGAAGTCCTTCACCATGGCAATGTAGCTCTCGTTTACCTTCAACTGGTTCTTGGTGAGCCTTATACCGTTCTCGATGATCTCGTTCAGATTGCACAATTCCTTCTTGGGCTCGCTTTGCCTTGCAAAATTGAGCAACTCCCTGACAATCTCCCTGCACCTCGTCGTTTCCTTCACGATGATCTCAAGCCTCTCCTTCTGGCTTTCTTCGGCCTTCCTGAGGAGGAGAGAGCTGAAGGTGAGAACCGATGTGAGGGGATTGTTGATCTCGTGGGCGATCCCTGCTGCCAGCCTTCCGATGGATGCGAGCTTCTCCGACCTCATCAGATGCTGCTCGTTCAAGCGCCTGATCTCCTTGTCCCTCTCTCTCAGGGAAGAAGTCATGAGGTTGAAGGTCCGCTCGAGATCGCCGATCTCGTTTTGTGAACGGGCCTCGACAGTCGCGGAGAAATCACCGCGTGAGATCTCGTGTGAGACCCGGACGAGGTTATTGATAGGCCGGATGATCGTGTTGGAAAGGTAATTGGCCACGACGATGGAGAGGATCACGCCGAAAAGAATGATCCCGAGAAAAATCGTGAGGGCTTCCCTTCGCATGTCGGCAAATTTCTGCTCCACCACACCTACGGCAAGGATACCGACAATGTCCCCCCGTATTCCCCTGAGAGGCTCGTATGCGGTCAGGTACCAGTCGCGGACCACGAGGGCCTTGCCTACCCACTGTTTGCCTTCCTTCAGCACCTTATCAAGAACCTCCCGGGAGACTTTGGAGCCGATGGCCCTTTCTCCGTTCGGGTTCCGGAAATTGGTGGCTATCCGCGTATCCTTCAGAAAAATAGTGACGATACCGATGTCTTTTCCCCGGTACTTCTCGTCCTGATAAAGGATATGCATGGTCTTGTCTATAAGCTTGTCGTTCCGGTTGAGGATCTCTCCCCCGTAGACCACCCCTGCGACTATATTGTCCTTGCCGAGGATTGGGGACGCAGAGATGAGGGCCAAAGCCGGGCCCGGAACGGCGGGGGCCGAGTCCTTCTCTCCCTTCTGCAAAGGTCCGTTCAGGCACCTCCGGGCTATCTCCGGTCCCTCTTTCTCGACGGTCTCGTAAGGGATGACATCTATGGCGGAAGCGGTGACACCCGATGAGAGGGCCTTCTTCACGACGTCGTCGGCGGAAACATCGTCCCCGAAGACCGACGGGTTGCCGGTCCTGAGCACCACACGACCCTTTTCGTCGGTGATATTGAGGATGTCGAACCTGCCCTTTTCTCTTATGTCTTCGAGGTATTCCGCCAGACGCGCTCGATCCCTGCCGGAAAGGGCGTCCCGTATCGTGTTTCTCGAAGAGACGGAATAGAAGAAGCTCTCGAAGTTCTCGAGACGATTGGTGAGAAACTCCCTTGCCGAGCTGAGGGAAGCTATGGCGCTCTCCTCGGCCTGCCCCATGGTGGCCTTGTTGATGAGCAGGGTCCCCATAATGGAACAGACGATGGTGATGATCCAGATGACCGCGATGAATCTCAAGATCAATTGAAGTTTCAAGGTTCTCTTCATGGCGGCCCTATTATACCACTCCCGGAGGATGAAGTTGCGCGGCCAGGGATTCTTGAGTGAGGAGGGACGAATCTAAGACAGTTACGGAAAGTCGAGAAAGAAAACGAGTGTGGGCACGAGGTGTGGCCGGTCGGCTGG
>CAVVPU010000207.1:0-16306 GCA_963750015.1 uncultured delta proteobacterium
ATTACGGAAATCGGCATTGACAAGGGTCGCGCCTACCTGCACGTCTCTGTCTGACGGTACAACCCTCTTCGGCTTGCACACGACCCGAATAGTCTCGTTCATTCCCGGCACTACAAAAGATGCCTCGAATTGCGATTCTTCCCGGCCTTCGTAGATTTTAGAGACACATTCCTTTGGGACGGCAATACGGATGCCTCCGAGGGAGAGGTCGAGAACTATCGCTCCATGCCGTTCCGAATCTCCTGTCTTGACATAGGCGGGTATGGTCACGGCTTTCCGGGCGTATCTCCGCCTTTCCTGTTGATCGTGACCCGGCTCATGCCTCCCTTCCAGATAATCGGTCAATATGAGCTTGATAGCAGAAGAAAGGGAGCGTTTTTGATCGCGGGCCACTTTGTCGAGGGCTTTCCGAAGGTCCGCGCTTGCCCGGAAGCATACGGTAATCTCTTTCTTCATGCGCTGTCACCTCCCGGTGCGACACATCGTCATGCACGATTTGATGCGACGCTTCCAGCCGCGTAAGACCAACGGCAGCGACAGAAATCAACGGCAGGACCGTCATATAGCATCTGACTTAGTGCTGCACGTTTGTCAGATACCTTACGACATTATTTTACACCGTTTGTGCTTTTATTTAAATACCCTTCGGTTCGTCACGGGCCTCACGGCCGGAGCGACGAAAGAGCAACATAAGCTCACCCTGTCTCGTTGACATTGAAAGAGGGCAGGAGGATTATAGTGTATGAGGCTGCGGAATCGCCGGGGCCGACGGGAGTTGAATGCCAAGGAAAGGAGAAAGACGATGGTCAACCAGGACTTTGAGATGAAGTTCAGACCGCCGGTGCCTCCGAAAGAGGGCGGTTGTCCAGGATTCAACCCGCGGATCGAGAAGGCCGGAGGCATGATCGTAGAGCGTGACGCTCCAGTCTCGATGCGCGATGGCGTGAAAATATACATCGATATCTTTCGTCCTGAGAAGGAAGGGGAATATCCGGTCCTCGTCAACTGGGGCCCTTATGGCAAGTTTTGTCGGCTCAAGTATGATATCAGGGGCAACTGCGGCATCGACGACCACGAGCTCAACGAGTATGTCGCCTTCGAGGCCGGCGACCCTGTCTACTGGTGCAGGAACGGCTATGTCCTTATCAACCCGGACCCCCGGGGTTTATGGAATTCGGAAGGGCGGGCAACCTTCATGACAGACCAGGAAGCACAGGATTGTTTCGATTTGATCGAATGGGCCGGGGTGCAGGCCTGGAGCAACGGAA
The DNA here is from genome assembly GCA_963750015.1 of uncultured delta proteobacterium. Taxonomy (GTDB): domain Bacteria; phylum Desulfobacterota; class Syntrophorhabdia; order Syntrophorhabdales; family WCHB1-27; genus CAVVNC01. The sequence continues at coordinate 1,269 of CAVVPU010000207.1, forward strand.
AAGTAGGAATGCAGGGCGTCTCCTACCTCGCCTGGACCCAGTGGAGGGTGGCTGCCCTTAACCCGCCGCACCTCGCGGCAATCAACCCGTGGGAGGGCGTGAGTGACTTCTATCGCGAAATGGCCTACCACGGAGGCATCCCGGAGACACACTTCCGGTCACTCTTCCAGAGCAACGTGAGCTTCGCCATGGAGCCCGTCGAAGACTACGAGACAATGGCAAAAGAGCACCCTCTCTTTGACGAATACTGGGAGAGCAAGAACGCCGATTTATCGAAAATAAGGGTGCCTGCCTTTGTGGTCGCGAGCTGGTCCGATCACGGCCTCCATAACCGGGGCACCATCGAGGGCTTCAGAAAGATGGCGAGCGAGGAAAAGTGGCTCCTTATCCACGGTCGCAAGAAATGGTGGCATTTCTACCAGAAGGAAAACGTAGAGATGCAGAGACAATTCTTCAATAAGTTCTTGAAAGGGATCGATAACCGGGTGAGTGAGTGGCCGAGGGTTACTCTCGAAGTGAGGGAGCGGATTTACGTGGGAAGCACCAGAACGGAACGGGAATGGCCGCCGGGGCGGACCGAATACAAGAAGCTTTTCCTCGATGCAGGCAATGGGATTATGAGTACTTCCCCCTTTGAAAAGTCGGCTGATGTGGAGTACAAGGTCGACGACATGACGGACAAGACGGCCCATGCATCCTTCGACTTCGAGTTCGACAGGAAAACCGAGCTGACCGGATACATGAAGCTCAAGCTTTGGGTGGAGGCAATCGGCAGTGACGACATGGACCTCTTCGTGGCTATCGAGAAGATCGACAGGGCCGGCTACAGGGTACCCTTCGCCTTCTTCGGAAACCACGACGACGGGCCGGCCGCTCTCGGCTGGCTTCGCGTCTCCCACCGGGAGCTTGACGAGGAGAAATCAACGCCCTTTCAACCCATCCATCTGCACCGGAGGGAATTGAAGCTGGAGCCGGGTGAGATCGTTCCGGTCGAGATCGAGATATGGCCCTCAAGCACGCTCTTCCAGAGGGGCGAGAGGCTGCGGGTCAAGGTCCAGGGGAGCGACATCCACGCCTACCTTGCGGAGAGGCACACGAACCGGCACACGGAAACGATAAACCGGGGCGACCATCGCATTCACACGGGAGACGTCTACGACTCCCATCTGCTCGTGCCGGTCATCCCCGACGAATAAGAGGCCGCTGAAAGGCCTTAGAGCGGCTCCCCGGGCTTTGCCGATCCCGCGAGCCATGCCTTCCCTTCGTTGTAGAGCTTTTCCACGCCCGGGCCGCGCAGTCCCGGGAGATTGTTCTTGACCTTGAATCCGTTCTTCGTCTGAAGGTAGGCGAGATGGCAATACCCTTCGGGAAATGAGGCAAGCTGCGTCTTGTCGATGTTCAGCGTCACGGAAGGGTCGACCGGGTCCATGCGGTCTTTCTCATAAATCGTCTGACGGCGCACGATAGCCCACTTTCCATCACGCCTCTCGAAGAAGTCGTAATGCCTTCCGATGCAGACGACATCAACGAGAACGCCATCCACGCCGGCCCGCTGGTTTATTGTTATCTTGACCTGGGAGATGGCGCGGTTGCCTACAATGTCACAGGTCCAGCCTCCAAGGAAGTGGAGGATGCTCACTCCCTTGTTGAAACCTTCACGGGTCACCTCGATAAACTCTTTTGCCGGTCCTTGAAACCAGGTCGCCGTCATCCAGCCTTCGGGGTGCCAGACAGTAGCGAATCGCTCCCAATCCCCCGAATCGCGATACATCACCCAATTATCGACCACTTCGCGTATTGCAAGCTTGTCGGCAATCAAATCATGGACCATCGCTTTTCTCCTTTTTATCGGGAATGATGGACTTTACCCTTTCGCAGTCGCAAGACGGACACCCATTTGAAAGGCTTTCTTGCAGTCCTCGGGAAAGACTTCCCTGCGCCTCGCTTCCTTCTTGGCCGGGTCGAAGCGCTCGGCCACCATCTTCGAATAGTCCTCGAACTGCAAGGTATCGAAGCTGCACAACGACTCGGAGGCACCGAAGATCATCTTGAACCCCGTCTCTATCGATCGGATGTGCTGAAAGAAGCCAAGCTGTTTGGCCATTTCCTCGGGCGCTCCCATGGTGCCGATAACGGCGGTGACGATTTTTCGGGGGAAGAGGGAGCCGGGAGGGTCTGTATAGGTCATGTAGGGAAAGTAGAGACGCTCGATGAATGACCTCGTCTCTCCTGTGGCAGTTCCGAGGTAGATGGGGGTGCCCAGGACAAAGGCATCCGTCTCTTCGATTTTCTTCAGGACCGGTGTCAGGTCGTCCTTCACTGCGCACCTGCCGTAACTTTTGCCACCTCTCGTCTTGCAGGCGAAACAACTGATGCATCCCTTGAAGTCGATGTCGTAGAGATGAACCAGCTCTGTCTGCGCTCCCTCGGACTCGGCCCCTTTGAGGACCTCTTCCAGAAGGATAGCCGTGTTCCACTTTTTTCGCGGGCTTCCGTTGATTGCCATTACCTTCATCCGTCACACCTCCGTGCTTTATGAACGTCCCGACTTGTTGACAACACCGCCGATCTCGTAGGATCTATAAGTGATCCTAACAGCGCGCCTCTTTCTTGTCAACCTGGGATGGGACGATTCAGGCGGCGGGGGGTCTGCTCACCCCTGCCGGCATAAGGAAGACGAGGGGAATCGCGGCCAAAAGTCCGATACCTAAGGCAGAGAAGACTATCATGAAGCCTGTGTTCGACTGGGAGCTCACATTCAGGACGAGGGTTGCGCCGCACACACCGAGCACCCCTCCGATAGTCCTGAACATTCCCCGGAGCCCGACGATGGTAGCCACTTTTTCAGGCATCAGCTCGATACATGCGTTATTGGCCGCCGGGTTTATGATTCCCGAGCCGATGCCGGTGATCAGCATGAGGAGGGAGAGTATCTCCGTTATGCTCAGCCGGCTTCCGAGCAGCGCTAACAGGTGGGACCCCTGGCCAAGGAGGATTGCCGCGCAGGATATGGTACAGGCGCCTACCACCATGGGCCAGCGGTACCCCAACCGTTTGAGGAGGAAGCTCATGATGGCTGAGGCCGCAATTACGCCGAAGGAACGGGGGGTGAGTATCATGCCGCTTGCGAGGGTCGACAGCCCGTGGACCGAGGTCGCATAGAAGGGCACAAAGGAAAAGACACCGACGAAGGCGGCCCCTACCATGATATTGAAAAGGTTGGCTGCCAGAAAAGGGGTCGATTTCAGGAGGGCCAAGTCGACGATCGGGCTCGTCACCCTTCTTTCATGTTTGAGAAAGGAGAAGAGGAAGAAAGAGCTGACGACGAGCGATGCTGCCGCTATCGGCACCGAACGGGGCGAGAAGTCTTCTCCCACCAGGGTGAGCCCGAGCATCAAAAAGAGTATGGCCCCGCTGAAGAAAGAGGCCCCTTCGAAATCGATGGGCTCTCGAGACGAACGCCGGGGATCTTTGAGAAGCACCATGATGAGGCACATCAATGCGAGGCCCACAGGGAAGTTTACGTAGAAGATATAGCGCCAGGAATACTGACTTACGATCCACCCCCCGAGGTTGGGCCCGACGATCGCCCCAATGGACCAGGTCGCGCTCAGCAGTCCGATGGGCACTTCCCGGTTTTCCGGGAAGTGATCGCTCACGATGCCCGAGGCGGTGGGGAGAAAACTCGCGCCGCCGAGGCCTTGGAAGAACCTGCACAGGATGAGCACGAAAATATTCGGTGCGAGGCCGCACGCGAGAGAGCCGGCGGTGAAAAGGGCGAGGGAACACATGAAGACCTTTTTGCGCCCGAAATTGTCACTCAGGTTCCCTGTCAGGGGCATTGCCGCCGTGACTCCGATAGCGTAGACGGAAATAGTCCAGGCCGCCCACAGGACGTTCGTGTGAAGGTCCCTTATGAAATGAGGGAAGGCCACCGCCACTACCGTAACGTCAATGGCGGACATCAAGATTCCTGTGGCCGCAGTGATGAATATGAGGTATCGACGCATACTAAACCATGTTCGCCCACCAACGATAACAATCGTCTATCGGTCATTGCAAGAGAAATCGTGAACAGTGTCAACGCAAAGCCCCCATTTTCTTGCAATCCCCCTTTTTTGATGAGATACTCTGCTTATGATCCGTCCCACAAAGATGGATACATTTCGTCTCTGCGCCGTCATCGCTATCTGCATCGCCCTTCGTGACAACCGTCTTCAGAGTCTATTCCCGAGAAAGGAGTTTTGATTCCGTGGAAGAAAAGAACAAAGGCATTTTCTTTATGAGGGGATGGCTCTGATCGAAAGGAGCCAAAACTAACCCGGGTCGAGAGGCGGCCCGAGTTAGCGCACTTGATGAAGGGGGTCAAATGATGGAACGGTTCAAGATTCTGGTTCGACAGTGTTGGGTTTTCGGTCCGATTGCGTTCGTGGCCTTTTCCTTACTCTTTGCCCCGGCTGCAAAGGCTGCAGGGCAGCCGCAATATGGCGGTGTGATGAAAATGATCGACGTGGCCGAAGGTGCCCAGCCCATAGGCGTCCCCTGGGAGGTGAGAGGGGTTGATTCGGATCTCATGAAGCCGGTCATCGAGAGCCTCATCCGCGAGGATATGAAAGGCGGTTACCATCCGTGGCTCGCCACGGGTTGGAAGATCGACCAGGTAAAGAACACCATAACCCTTTCCCTGAGAAAGGGCGTCAAGTTCCACGATGGCACCGACTTCAATGCGAGGGCAGCCAAATGGTGCCTCGACCACGCCATAGAAGCCAAGACGGTTGCGGGATTCCTGAGTGTCGATATCATCGACGACTACACCATTCGCATCAATCTCGACAAGTACCGCAACACCCACATGAACGTGCTCGCTCAATCGGTGTGTAACATGATCTCCCCCACGGCCTACGAGAAGAATGGCAAGGAATGGGCCGAGTGGCACCCCGTCGGCACAGGCGCCTTCAAGTTCGTCAGCTTCGAGCGGGGCAGCAAAGTCACCTATGCGAAATGGGACGGCTATTGGCAGAAGGGCAGGCCCTACCTCGACGGCATCGAATATCTTCTTATCCGGGATCCCATGACACAGATGGCGGCAATGCGGTCGAGCGGACCGGACAAGGTGCAGGTCCTTTACATGAACTCGGGCGAACAGGCCACGATGATGAAGGGGATGGGCTTCAAGATAATATTCGGGCCCGTGGGCGCGACCTCCCTGATCCCTGACAGCGCCAATGCCGATTCGCCTCTGTCCAAGAAGAAGGTCCGGGAGGCGGTCTCTCTGGCAATTGACAGGAATGCCATCGTGAAGGCCCGGGGTTTCGGCTTCTGGTCGCCAACCCTTCAGATACCTTCATCCCAGAATCCGGGCTATGTGGCGAGCCTCGGCACTGGCCAATACGATCCCAGGAAGGCCAGGCAGCTTCTTGCGGAGGCCGGCTATCCCAACGGTTTCAAGATAAAGCTCATCGTCATGCCTGCCTTGGTCGACAAGGACGCGGTCGTGGCCGTGCAGCGCTTCCTCGGCGAGGTGGGCATCCAGTGCGAGCTCGAGTTCCCTGACGGCGGCGGGTACATGAATTACCGGTTCAAGAACGGGTGGCATAACGCATTTTTGGTCCACGCAGTGCGCATGCTCGCCACCACCAACATATATAACGATTTCATGTGGAATACGCCCGGCATGTTCCCGAGCCTGAAGAGGCCGGATGGCTTCCTGGACAAGGTCCATAAGTCGTTGGAAACCCTCATGCCCGAAAAGTCAAAGATGGAAGAGTTGATCAGGATACAGGCGGATGATTTGATGTTTATCCCGCTGTACAACGTGAGTGAGATCTACGTCATTCAGCCGAACGTGCACGACACGGGCTTCCTCGAATGGTCGCCCTCCACTGTCTGCACCCCTGAAGCGATGTGGCTCAGCAAGTAGACTGACAAGTATATATCAGCCGAATAGTCGGGACCTCGCTCTCTAGTATCCCAGATACGCCTTTGTCACGTATTCGTCTTTGGCGATGGTTTGGGCGTCGCCTTTCAAAGCTATCTTGCCCACCTCCAGAACGTAGGCCTTAGTGGCGAGCCGTAGCGCCATTCGGGCGTTTTGCTCGACGAGGACGATCGTAACCCCAATCTCGTTGATTTGGCGGATGATCTTGGCCACTTCCCCCACCATGAGGGGGGAGAGGCCAAGGGAAGGCTCGTCCATGAGGACCACCTTCGGGTTCGACATAAGGGCCCGGGCCACGGCGACCATCTGTTGCTCCCCACCGGAAAGGTCGGTCGCCTGGTTTTTGATCCTCACCTTGAGATTGGGGAAGTGGTCGATCATGGCATCGAGGTTCTTTTTGAAATCGGCCTTGCCTTTGAGGAGGAAACCGCCCATTTCCAGGTTCTGCATGACCGAGAGGGTGTAAAAGAGCTGTCTGCCTTCCGGGACGTGGGTGATGCCGAGTTTGACGATTTCATGGGCCGGAAGCCCGTCGATCCGCTTTCCCTGGAAATGGATCTCGCCGGAGGTCGGTTTTTTTAGCCCCGAGACAGTCCGTAAGGTCGTGGTCTTGCCCGCGCCGTTTGCGCCGATCAGGGTGACGATGGAGCCTTCCTCTACCTCCATGGAGATACCACGGACCGCTTCAGCCCTGCCATAATGGACCCAGAGGTCCTTGATCTCAAGCAGCATGGGAGATACCTCGCGCGTCCTTCATAGCTCCTCTCTTCCCAGGTAGGCCTCGATCACTTGGGGGTTCTGCCGTATCTCATGGGGCAAGCCCTCGGCGATCTTACTGCCGTAGTTGAGGACGGTGATCTTGTCGGAGACGCCCATGATCACCTTCATGTCGTGCTCCACGATGACGATGGTCATGCCCCTTTCCCTTATCCGCTTGATCCTTTCCACCATCTCCCCGGTCTCGGTAGGGTTCATTCCGGTGACCGGCTCATCGAGAAGGAGAAGAATAGGGTGGCAGGCCAGGGCGATGCTCACCCCCAATGCTTTTTGATGGCCATGGGGGAGGTTGCCGGCGACCTCGTTCTTGACAGGGCCCAGGTTCATGAAATCGATGATCTCGAGGGCCTCCTTTCTGCATGCCCCTTCTGTCCTGCGCGCCTTTGGAGTGTGGAGGAACTCATGGAAGGCCCCTGCCCGGCACTGCATGTGAAAGCCGGTGAGGACGTTTTCCAGCACCGTGGATTGCATGAAGAGAAAGGTCTGCTGGAAGGAGCGAATGATTCCCTTACGCGCAACCTGGTGGGGCTCCAGTCCGCTGATGTTCTCGTCGTTGAAGACGATGCTCCCCGTGCTCAGAGGAAAGGTTCCCGTGATGAGGTTGAAGACGGTTGTCTTGCCCGCTCCATTGGGACCGATGAGGCTGTGGATCTCACCTTTGTCGACGGTCATGCTTAGGGCCGCCACAGCCTGGAGCCTCCCGAAGCTCTTCGAGACCTCTTTCAGCTCAAGCAGCGCCATCGGAGCCTCCTTCCGAGTCGGAGGCCGTCGTCGGGTTCTGGCGGTGTGTGCGGAAGAGTCGCGGCCATAGCTGGTTCTTCAGGAGCCCCAAGATCCCGCTGGGCACGAAAATGATGATGAGAATGATTGCTGCCGAAGTGATGATGGGCTCATATTCTTTCGCCACTCTGAGATATTCCGGAATAAAGGTCACCACGAGGGCCCCGATGATCGGCCCCGCGAGGGTGTGGGCCATTCCTCCTACGACCACGTACATCATGACGTTTATGGAGTTGGCGAAGGTGAACATGGTCGGTATGGCGACCATGGTGGAGACGACGAGATAGCTACCCGAAAGGGCGATAAAGAAGTTGCCGATGAGCACGTTCGCCGTGCGGTATTTCACCACGTCCACGCCGACGGAGCCGGCAAGGCCGAGGCTCGACCCTATGGCATTCCAGGCGCGTCCTATCTTGGAAGAGAAGAGGGCCTTATAGACGACCAGATTGATCCCGAGAAAGACGAGCCCCAGGAAGTAGACAGCCCTCTTGTCGGCAAAGCTAATGGGACCGATGGTCGGCAGGGGTATGATATCTGTGCCGCCCCAGCCACCGAAAAAGGGCACGGAGGCGAAGATCTGCTGAGCCGCCATGGTGAGTACCATGCCTGCGAGGAGAAAGACCATCATGCCCCTCGGGATGACCACCTTGCAGATGACCCATCCGAGCGCCATGGCGATCAAACCGCCTATGGGCAGGGTCAGCCAGAATGACAAGCCTACCTTGAGCATCAGCATGGCCGTGGTGTACGCCCCCACGCCCCACCAGGCGGCGACATCGAACCTCGGGAGCCCCACCCGCATGGTGAAAGCGAAGGCCAGCCCCAGCATGGAGTAGGCGAGGGTGAGGACGAGGACCTGGAGCACGTAAGGGTTGACGAGCCACGGCAGGGCAACGAGCAGGAGTACGAGCACCACCGTGCCTATTATGGCGAGCTTACCCATTATTTCCCCCGGTGAGAAACTCCCTGGACCCTGTTTTCATTATTGCCCCGGTATCGGCAGCGGCTTACCGAGAAGACCGCCGGGTCTGAAGTAGAGGAGAATGGCGGCAAACGCAAAGATCGCGACCAGGCTGAGCTGGCCCACGTACTGAAAGGCGAAGCTCTCCACGATTCCCACGAGGAAGGCTGCCAGGAGGGCGCCCATCATGCTCCCTGTGCCTCCGATGAGCACCACGAGCATGGAGCGGATAAAGGCATTCATTCCCATGGAGCTCGTGGCAGAGAGGACAGGAGCGATCAGGGAGCCGGCGATACCGCAGAGGCCGCTTCCCACGGCCATGGTGACCCAGAATATCCTTTTCGAGTTGATGCCCTGGAGCTGGGCCACCTCGTTGTTTTCGGCAGCGGCGAGCATGGCCGTCCCGATCTTCGTCTTCATAAAGTAGTAAAGGGCTGCCATCACGATAATGGCGCCCGCGATCACGAGGAGTTTCCCGTTACTCAGAATGATGCCGTGGATGTTGAGGGTCCCCGGCACGATGGGGTCGACCATGCGCTGGTCGGAGGCAAAGCTAAGAAAGGATGCCTGGCCGATCATTGTGGAAAAGGCCACGGTAACGAGCATGGTATGATAGAAGCCGTGGGGGAGGGTCCACTGGATTATGGCGAAATGGAAGAGAATACCGAGGACGAACATTGCCGCCAGGGCCGCGAGAAGACCCACGGGATAAGGAAGGCCGAGGCTTGTCACCACGCCGTAGGTGACGAAGGCGCCTAACATGTAGAACTGCCCCTGGGCGAAGTTGAACACCTGGATCACGCCCAGGATCAAGGTGAATCCCGAGGCGATGAGCGCATATATGCCCCCGCTCATCAGACCGTTCACGACGAGTTGAAAGAAAAGCGCGAGATCCACTTTCGTTCTCCCTTTTTTCCAGACCTCTTTCGGGAGGCGGGCCCTTTAGAACTTGTAAGGCCTCCGCCTCCCGGTTTATTCAGGACTATTTCAGATCCTTGAAATCGAGTACGCTCGGCTCGTTCGAGAACTTCGGCTTTCCATTTTGGTCCCAGTATTTCTCATAGACATCGACCAGCTTGCGCAGCCTGATGGTCGCGAGGTACTGATCCTTGGTGGTAATCTGGCCGACATACTCGAGCTTCCCGTTCTTCACTATTCCGCGCCCGCTGCCGGGTGCACCGTCTGTCGTGCGGAGCTGTTTGATATCCGGCCTCGCGTAGAGCAGGGAATAGCCGGCGAGTGTGAGCGGTGGTTTCGGCCCTTTGGCCAGGTAATCTTTGAGCACGGCCGGGTCGACGCTTCCCGTGGCGTTCATGGCGTCGATCAGATAGAACCAGCCGGAGAGCCAGATGCAGCCTTCTGTATGGAATTCACCGTATTCCTTGGTGTAGCGGTCGATGAGGCCTTTCATGGCCGGGTCCTTTGCGACGATCGGAACGCCCCGGGGGTCGGTGTAGAGCATTTCCATGCCGTCGAAATAGCTGCCCACCCTCTTTATGATGTTTGCGAAGGTGGTGGGGTTGATCCCTGCGCCGGGGAATATATAGCCCTTCCAGCCCGCGTCTTTAAGGGCCCCTGCGAGACTGACCACTTGCTCTCCGAAGGCGACGCCGAAATCGACCATGTCAGGGTTGAGGCTCTTGATCTTCGTCGCCACAGGACCAAAATCGACCGTATCCATGCCAAAGAGTATGGGCGGATACATTTTTAGGCCTGCCATCTCGTCGGCGCCCCCGTACTGCTTTGCGGCCACGCGCCCCATCTCGCTGTCGATGGTGCAGACCACACCGGTTTTTGCGCCGCCCTTGACGAAGTCGCGGCTGATCAGATAGTTGGTGCCCGCGGTAAAATAGCCGCCGAAGGGCCTGAAGAAGTACTGGTACTTGGTCCCGACTGTTTCGTCGCCGAAGCCGACGCCGAAGTAGAGCACCTTGTTCTGCTCAGCATGGACCACGGTAAGGTTGTAGACATCGCCGAAGTTGTCTACGAGATATTTGACGCCGTCCTGATTGATCGCCCTCTGCACGGCCGCCAGGGTCTTTGCAGAGTCCTGATACCCCACGTCGTAGGTGAAGAACTGGAGGGTATACTTCTTGCCGCCTACTGTTATGCCTCCCTTCTCATTGTACATTTTTGCGAAAAGGTCGTGCCATCTCTTGATCTCGACCCCTGTCTTGTCGGAAAGGGGGACCAGGGAGCCGATCTTCAGGACGTTCTGTTGCGCGGCGGCATCGCGGGCTGCGGGTACAAAGAGCCCGAGCATTATGGCGCACATACCTGCAAGTACTAACAGCCTAAAACAGATTCGCTTCATGCACTCCCCCTTGATCAGGATTTAACAGGACCTATCCCGGTCCATCTTCCACAATTCCGAGGTTTCTTATGCGTCCAGGTGATGTCTCACGACGTACATATGCCGGCTGCCCGTCTATCGGTATTGACTGGCCAATATGTTACCACCTTTCCCGAATCATGCAAATGAAAAATCCTGTTGTGCATCTATAAAGATCATCGCTTTTCCGGCCGCAATCCAGTCTGCCCGGTCAACACAAACGAGCGAAGCGAGTCTTTGAGGGGGAGTCTCTGCGGGCTTATGCCCGCGGGGCACCCACGAAGTGGGTCGGAGGCTTTGGAAGAAAAGGCAAGAACCTATCGCGGACCAAGCTCTCGCCGTTGGCGATGGTCCGCGAGGGCAAGCCTGGTTAGAGGGGGCGCTGAGCCCCAATAATTGCCGCGAAGCGAGTTTGAGCGGGGAGGCTCGGCGGGCTTGTGCCTGCCGAGGGGGCGCTGAGCCCCATTAATTGCCGCGAAGCGAGTCTTTGAGAGAGAGTCGGAATCCCACGTTCCTGGTGTGGAGAAAAGATTAGAATAATCTAATTCTGCTCTAATCTGCTTACAATCTTCAGGGTCTATAATCCTTATGAAGAAAGTGAGGCTGCTTGTGCAAGAGCCTTTCACAACGCCAGAGGAGGAACAACCATGATGAATAGATTCGGAAGCTACTTCAAGAGGCATAAGTTCGGATACCCGGCGATAGCCGTGACCGCTGTTGCTTTTCTTCTCAGCGGCATGCTCATCGCCTCGTCTATAGGCACAACTCCTCATGCGGGAGCGGTCGCTCCGGTCGTGGGGATGGCAAACGGCGGAGCGCCGTCCTTTGTGAGCCTTGCCGAAGCATTAGAGCCGGCGGTGGTCAACATCAAGGTTACGAAGGTAGAGAAAACCGACATGTCCGGTATGCCCAATCTGCAGGGCCCCTTCGGCGACATGTTCAAGAATTTCTTCGGTCAGATGCCCCAGGCTCCTCACAGATTCAAGAGCCAGGGAGCCGGTTCGGGCGTTATCATCAAGGATGACGGCACCATACTGACGAACAACCACGTGGTCGATGGGGCGACCGAGATATCGGTTACTACGGCGGACAAACGTGAATTCAAGGCGAAAGTGCTGGGGCGTGACCCGAAAACAGACCTTGCCGTGATCAAGATAGAGGGCAGGGGAACCTTCACGGCGGCGTCCCTCGGTGACTCCAACGGAACCCGCGTAGGTGAATGGGTCCTCGCCATCGGCAACCCCTTCGGCTTAAGCAACACAGTCACCGCCGGCATCGTGAGCGCCAAAGGCAGGGTCATAGGGGCGGGTCCCTACGACGACTTTATCCAGACGGATGCGCCCATCAACCCGGGTAACTCAGGCGGCCCCCTCATCAACATGCGGGGCGAGGTCATAGGTATCAATACGGCGATAGTGCCGAACGGCCAGGGCATAGGCTTCGCCGTGCCGGTCAACACCGCCAAGACTCTCTTGCCTGAGCTCGTGAGCAAGGGCACGGTGACCCGCGGTTATCTCGGGGTCAACATACAGGACGTCACCGGTGAGCTGGCTTCATCTCTCAATCTGAAGGAGGCCAAAGGTGCCCTCGTGAGCGGGGTAATGGAAGGTAGTCCCGCGGCGCGGGCCGGCGTGAAGACAGGCGACGTGATCACCGGTTTTGCAGGCAAGGAAATCACGGATACCCACGAGCTCTCCTCCATAGTCGCCCAAACTTCAGTCGGACGCGAGGTGCCGCTCAGGATCGAGAGAGACGGCAAAGAGATGAACCTCAAGGTGACGGTAGCAAAGCTCGATTCGACGGAGTCGGCCTCGGCCGCTTCCGATAAGGCCGCGCCGGGCAAATGGGGCATGCAACTCCAGGAGTTGACTCCTGACCTCGCGGCCCAGCTCGGGGCAAAAAAGCATGAGGGTGTCCTGGTTGCCAATGTGGAGCCGGGCAGCCCCGCCGACAACTCTTCTCTTCAAAGAGGTGACATTATTCTGGAAGTGAACCGCCAGCCCGTAAAGAGCGTGACTGACGCAAAAGAGAAATTGGAGAAAGCCCACGGAAAGGGCTCTCTTCTCCTTCTCGTGGAACGCGAAGGCAACAGCCTCTATGTAGCCCTCAAAGGATAGCTTTCTTCGGCTGTCTTCCTCCCCCCCTACCCAGAGGCCATCCGCATGGTTCCCCAAGGCGGGTGGCCTCTTTCCTTAAAAAAAGCGCCATAAGGCGGTCGTCAAGAGTGAATGGTTCCGGGACGTACCCGATCATCGGAACGACTATGACGGGGCTGTGGACCGGGCCCCGTGATCGATGTTCTTTTGAGGTCAGGCGAATTTCTCGAGGGTCCGCAGATAGCTGTCGAGGCTTGCTTTTGTGAGGGCATTCGTTTCTTGAAATCTGATCCCAAGGCTCAATCTCTTGCCGTCTCTATGGCTTCTCCTGACCTGTCCGGGGAACTCGACCGGCTGACCTTGCCCCGGAAAGTGCACGCGAAGAGTAATAAGGTCTTCGGTTTTGATATCGGGCAGTCCCATCCCATCTGCGCCTTTTATCATTTCGAAGGCGCACCCTGCGACGCTTATGTCCGATAGTATTCCGGAGACCGAGTCCTGGATAAGGTCGCTGTCTCCCGTCTGCTTCATAAGCTCCGCAGGGAGGAAACAGAGAAGGCGGCGGCACTCCCGGAGGCAGCGGCGTACCACCTGTTTCGGGAAGGCAACGAAGATCAATTTGAGGGCGTCTGCCGATCCGATCAGCTCAGACTTGAAGGCGAAGACATCCCCTCCGGTCAGGTACCTGACGGTGATTCCGTTCCCGTTGAAGAGCTTGCTCGCAATAGACCCGAACCCTGAAACGGGTCGTTTTATGATTAGATAGTTCTCGGGGACCCAGCCCACCGCTATGCTGTTCAGCTTGGCCGAGATTCCTTCTATTTCTACCTGGAGGGGTGTGCCGACGGGCAGGATAAAGGATTTTCCTACTTCCAGAATTTCGTCGACTGCCCTTTGTGTCTGATCATTGCTGTCCATCATCGCTCCTGATATGGCTGCCGAAAAGGCCAAACAGTCCCGCTGCCCAGGTGTTTCTTACAGATCTTCGCGCTTCGTACAGACTATCGACATCTTCAAATTGGGCAGCTCGGCGGCAGAGGCGAGCAGGACCATCACGCTGTCATTGGCAGTACCCGATGCCTGAAGATTGAAAGCCTCAACGGGACCGAAGACGGAATTGTAGCCCTCATTGAATTTCTTCACGAAGAGCTTTCCACTAATACTCTCTCCGCTTATCTCGTATGTGCCCTTGTAATAGTATCCGCCATCTCCGCCTACGACGCGGCCTCCTTCGAATATGACCGTGCCGAACCCCATGAGGCCTAAACTCGAACGAAACTCAACGGTCCATAACCCTTCAACCATAGCCACCTCCCATGGCCCACTCCAGGCAACGTCTACACTAATAATCGACCGTATGGGGGAGGACTTAAGGAACGATTGAGGGGAAACGGAAGAGGGGAGACGAGAGACGGTCCTGTACATGATTGCCTGTTATCGCATATAGTTTATTGCATACCGGGCTTCCGTTAGAATAGTGGGGGTGTTTGGGGTTATGATATGAAAAAGAACCTTCTCTTTAAACGTGTGAAGGAAGGCGAGCGTCATTTGCGCACTCATGACGTGGTGATGAAGCGGCTTATCGCCCTCTACGGACCGTGCCCCTTCGCAGAATGGGAGTATGAGCCTTTCTCCACGCTCGTCACGTCGATAATCAGCCAGCAGCTTTCCTCAAGGGCGGCTGATACGATCGAGAAAAGGATCGCCGGGATAGTGTCTCTGCCTTTCGACCCGAAGCGGTTCCTGGAGGTCTCCCCACAAGCCCTGCGCGGGGCCGGCCTTTCCCTTTCAAAAGTTCGTTACATCCGCGGGCTGGCGCAGCAGGTAGTAGACGGACGGCTCGTATTGGACGATCTCGATGATCTCGAGGACGAAACGGTGATAGCGGCTCTCGTGAAGATTCCGGGTATTGGGCAATGGACGGCCGAGATGTTTCTCATTTTCGGGCTTCGACGGCTGGACGTGCTTTCCCTTGGAGACGGGGGATTACGACGGGCCTTTAAACTTCTTTATGGAAAAGACGGGGAAGGGCCGGAATCACTAGAAACCGTAGCTGTCGCCTGGAGGCCCTTTCGATCGGTCGCCTCGTGGTATCTGTGGAAGAGTCTGGATTCTATCGGGCGACAAATCTTGCCGAAACCCTTTGAAGAAAAC
>CAVVPU010000208.1:0-3833 GCA_963750015.1 uncultured delta proteobacterium
CATTACTGCACCGAAGCCGTCATCTACCCACCTTCAACCGCCGTCAGAGCCGGGGCGGAACATGGGCGGCCAAAGGACAGCCTCGAAGGGGACTTTCAATATGGATCACCGCTCGTCTTGAGGACCCGCGGTCGGACTTATTCTTTAGAGAAACGCAAGGAGGGGTGCTATGAAAGATTTACGCTTGCTGTTGCTGTCGATACCGATCCTGATCATTCCGGCCTTCTGTGCTCCTATTGTCCAGAACGCGACGCCCCTCGAAGAGCTTAACGCTCAGGCAAAGAGCGTCTCTCAGATGGAGTACAGGATAGGGCCGGGCGACGATCTGGAGATCAAGTTCACTTACAACCCAGAGCTGAACGAGCGTGTTCCCGTGAGACCGGACGGCCGCATTTCAGTGCCTTTGGCCAAACAGATCATAGCTGCCGGATTGACGAGCGGGGAGCTTGAGACACTCCTCCAGCAGAAGTACACGCCCGAGCTCAAGAAGCCTGACGTGACGGTAATCGTCCGTGGCTTCTATGCACAGAGTGTGATAGTCGATGGGGAGGTGGGCAGGCCGGGCCTCGTGCCTCTCATGAGGCCCATGACGATCATAGACCTGATAGCCCAGTCGGGAGGCTTTAAGGACACGGCCCGCACGAACGAGGTGCTCCTCATAAGACGGACGAGCGGGAAACCGGTCGTTGCGGGTGTGGACATGGACAAGGCCAGGGACAACACCGACATTACCCAGGACGCACTCGTGCTCCCCTCCGACATCGTCTATGTCCCCCGCTCGAAGATTGCGAACGTCGACCTTTGGGTCGACCAATACATACGCCGACTGATCCCCTTCTCACTTCCTGAAGTTGTTCCCACCCCGAGCTATATGTATTCTCCTAGCGGACAACCGAGGTATTGATCATGTATCTCGACTTCTTCCACCTCACCAAAGAGCCCTTCCACGTCACTCCCGACCCGGAGTTTCTTTTCCTGAGCGAGAGCCACAAACAGGCCCTTGCTGCCATCGTCTACGGTGTAAAGACGAGAAAAGGCCTCATCACGATCACGGGGCCGGTCGGTTCGGGTAAAACAACGGTTCTCCGCGCGTTCCCCGAAGAATTCCGATCCGGCGCGCTTCAAGGTGATTTATATCTTCGACCCCGCAGTTCCCTTTTCTGCCCTGATTAACAGACTCTGCGAGGAATTCGATATAAAGGAATGCCAGAACGACACCCCACGGGCAATCGAGAGGCTCTATCTGTCGCTAGCCGACCTTTACCGCGCCGGAAGCACGGTAGTATTGATAATCGACGAGGCGCAGAACATGCCCGTGGAGACGCTGGAAAGGCTGCGTATGCTTTCGAACTTCGAAACAACGGAAGACAAGCTGCTCCAGATCGTGCTGTGCGGGCAGCCGGAGTTGGAGGATCTGCTCAAAGAGCCGACCCTACGCTCTTTGAAGCAGCGCAGAGCCATACGTGCTTCCATCCTCGCTCTCAAAAGGAAAGAGAGCGCGAGCTACATCAAACACCGTCTCTCACGGGCGGGCGCCGTCGACACGTCTCTCTTCAGCCCGGGGGCCATGCGGATCCTCATCAACGAGGCAGAGGGCATTCCGCGGACCCTCAACATCCTCTGCGACAATGCGCTCGCCACGAGCTACGCTTACGGGAAAAGGCGGGATCACTGCCGGAATCGCCCGCGAAGTTATCCGGGACCTTCGGGAGAAGAGGCGGACCCGATGGAAGCCATGGCTCGTGGCGGCAGCAGCGGCTATTGCGGTGTTCCTGGTGATTGGGGCATTCGACCTCAACCTGATTCCTGTGCCCTTCTTTGCCATAAGCCGTCACGGCCCCTTTGTGAGTGCCGATATTCCAAGAGTGCAGATTTATCAGATCGACCCCTCGCCAACAGCTGATGACGGTTTGAAGAAGGAGGCATTGGCAAAGAGTGTCAAACCGACTGCCGCGACGAGGATCGTAAAGAAGGGTGACACGATCCTCCAGTTGATCAGAGATACCTACCATGTGAGAGAACCGAGGCGGCTCAGTTCGCTTCTCCTCGAAGTCATGAGAAACAACCCGGACATCAAAGACGCAAGCTATATCTTCGAGGGGCAAAAGCTAATTTTTCCGGATACGAAACGTGAAACTTTGGAGGCATCTAAATGAGCAGACTCTATGAGGTCCTCGAAAACGCGAGACGGGAGAGGGAAGAACCGAAGCACCTCCGAGCCAGGCGTCGTCCCCCGGCCATTGCGCTCTAAAAGTGAAATGGAGATGTTGACGCTTTATCAGGCAATAAATGCCGCACTGAGTAAAAAGGGCACCGGGTCGTGGAATTCATGGGACCCAGGCCGGGGAGGGGCTGTTCCACGATAGCCCTCGACCTTGCCCGCATGGCCGCCAAAAATCCGGGCGAATCGGTGCTTCTCCTCGATCTCAATCCGGGCTGATCGGGGCAGGCGAGCTGGGAGCGGATTTCGCGTTCCGGCACCATTTTGAAAAGCCGTGTCAGCAGACGGCGCCGCTCGAGGGAGACCTCACCCGTAGAACGGGAAAACCTCACCGTTGCCACCGTTCCCGCAGAATCGGGCACTCCGTCGCCATCCTCAACATATCGGACAACGAAGACCTCTGGCGCCGTTTGGCGGGCAATTCAGCCTGATACTGATCGACGTCCCTCCGGTCGCCGTTTCTCCTATCGGTTTCTCCCTTCTTGAAAAGGTGGACGGCGTCGTCCTGGTGGTCAGGGAAGGAAAAGACGCGGTGGCCGGCGGCGATCATTGTCAAGGAAAAGATCGTCCGGGAAGGGGGCAAAATAATCGGGGCCGTCTATAACGACCAACGCCACTACATCCCGAAATGGTTGAACAAATACCTCGTAGGCCAACCCGGACTTTAGGTCCGCCTTTTTTGTGAGAACGCCCATAGGAGGAACCGGTCTTTTTCAACGCCGGTTCCTTTTTGCGGGTCTTACCGCACGACCTTTCTCGACAGGGAGGTGTCGATGTGGTACTTCTTGATGCGGCTGTAGAGGCTCGGCCTGCTGAGCTTGAGGAGCTTGGCCGCCTTCGAGATGTTGTTGCCGCAGAGCGAGAGGATCTCCTTACCTTCTGGGCCTCGATTTGGTTCACCTCTTCTTTCAGGGGGAGGACGGAGAGGCCCTCGCGATGCGGGAGCCCTCGAGGCAGAGGTCGACAGCGTTAATGGTGGCCCCGTCCGACATGACGATGGCCCGGCGGATCTTGTTGATCATCTCCCTCACGTTGCCCGGCCACGAATAGGCTTCTATGGCGTCGATGGACTTTCTCGTGAAGGCTTTCGTGAGGCCCATCTCTTTCGAGAACTTCGCGAGGAAAAACTTCGCGAGGATGATGACGTCTTCTCCCCGCTCCCGAAAGGGGGGCAGGGCGATGGTGAACTCGTCGAGGCGGAAGTAAAGATCGGATCTGAACCTCCCCTCGTCCTGGGCGAGGTGAAGATCGCAGTTCGTTGCCGCGATGACCCTGATGTTGACCCTGCGGCCGGAAGTGGAGCCTATCCGCTCGACGACCCTGTCCTGGAGGAAGCGAAGGAGCTTCGCCTGGAGTGAAAGGGGCATCTCGCCTATCTCATCCAAGAAGATGGTGCCCCCGTCCGCCGATTCGATCTTCCCTTTCTTGCTCGCATACGCCCCGGTAAAAGAGCCCTTCTCGTAGCCGAAGAGCTCGGCCTCGAGGAGGTTCTCGGGGATGGCGGCGCAGTTGATGGTCACGAAGGATTTGGCCTTCCTCGGGCTCCTCTCGTGGATGGCGAGCGCGGTGAGCTTCCTTGCCGGTAGCAATACGTCGTCAGCGGCGGCAGGGA
>CAVVPU010000209.1:0-38779 GCA_963750015.1 uncultured delta proteobacterium
CATTTCCCCTCCTTATCCGAGTGTCTCCTGCCACATTTCTTCCCTGAAAGAGGCGGATGCAGGCTCTTATATACCTTCTGCTTCCGATCGGATCCGAAGTCAAGGAAAATATGCGCTCATCGTAAGCCGCCCGATGTCTCATCGCGATTACTCCCGGTGTTCTTCTTCCCGTCTGAGGCGGAGAGCGGCGGGGTCTTAAGATTCCTAGGGAATCCATTCCATATATTGTGGAACCGGCTCCACATCAGGATGGGGAAATAGCAACGCGCCCGCGGCAGATGGCGCCTCACTCTTCTCACCTCAAGAACTCAGGACCACCATGGCTAACGCCCGATTCATCTGCTCATCAGCCCTTCGTTCGCGGAAGGGCCCACAGTCTACGCTACGAAGATAAGTGAACGTTCTTCAGTGGCACACCCTTTGCTAAATATAAGAAGGTACGCAAACTCCGGGGTGAGGCCCCACGGAAGCCCGCTCCCTTAGGATAGCGTTGTTGCTTTTGGGAAGTACGATCCTCACGGGCGAAAACCCCACCCCCAACCGGTTTCCTCAGAGCCGTTGGGACCTCACCCCTCCCCCCTCCGTTTCAGCCCCAGACCTTCAGTCTAATAGTCCTGAAGGTCTTTCTGTCTTGACTTCGAAACGTCCCGGTGATACAAACGAGCTACGCGCACGGGGGAGGTTCGGATGAAAAAGGAACATATGGTGATAACTGTTTCGAGACAGGCTGGAAGCGGGGGCTCCTATGTCGGCTACGAGGTGGCCAAGGAACTGGGCATCACTTACGTCGACCGGGAAATTTTGCGCCAGGCCGCCAAGCACCTGGGCAGGGATGACGCTACACTCGAGGAATACGAGGAGCGCCCTTCAGGGTTCTTACAGAATTTCGTGAGCCTCCTTTCCCTGGGAACGCCGGAAAACCCTTACTTGCCTCCTTCCGATCGACCGGTGTACGACAGGGACCTCTTTGATCTCGAGAGCAGGATTATCAATAAAGTCGCGACGGAATATGATGCGGTCATCATCGGACGGGGTGCTTTTCATGTGCTCCGGGACCAGCCGGGAGTGCTTCACGTGTTCATCCATGCCCCCCGGCAGTTTCGCGCCCAGCGATTAATGAAAGTCCTCTCCACGTCCGATCCTTCTGAAGCGCAAGAAAAAATGGACGAGTCCGATCGGAGGAGAGCCAAGTTCTTCAAAGACATGACAGGGACGTCCTGGACTGATGCGAGAAACTACCACCTGTGCATCGATACCAGTCTGGTAGGGCTCCAAGAAAGCGTGCGACTAATCGTAGAACTCGCAAAGAAACACCACAAAACAGGTAACGCCGAAGTATAGTGGGCGCGTGAGGGTAAGGCAAGGAAGTCTTCATTGATCGGCCTTACTTGAGAGGCTCAAGACAAAAGCTCTGCTTGAGCTTAGTCCCCGGAGCAAGAGTAACGGCGTGGCTCGAATAGTCAAAGCCCTGCCGGCTTGCATTGATGACGACTTGCTGGCCCGGATGCACGGACGAGCCGATCACGAGGCGGTACATTCCCTGGTTGTCGGTCACGGCGCTCACGTTGAGCGCCGGTATACAGACAAAGGCGTCTGCTAACGGCCGTCCGGAGTTGGTAGTGACGCCGCCTGAGATGATCACCGGATGCCGGACAGCATGCAGACTCGCGGGCGTAAAGACCGCTATGATACAGAAAGTAAGGAAAGATAAACGGGCGACCTTCACTGCTTGTCTGCCGATAGTGCCGGGTCTCGAGAGGAGTACGAGAGACTTCCTGACCGCCTCTTCCTGTGGCCAAAGGAGGAACGACACGAAGGCGGCAACACGAGGAGCCCGCGGGAAAAGCCATTCTTCGATGCGGTTCTTCAACTATCAACCACCCACAGCTTCGAGACCGACGTTAAAGAGTATCAGCCCGAAGAACGCGACGCTTTTCGGGCCGTCGCGATAGGGGATGTCGAGTGCCTTGGCCAGGGCCATGACGTCCATCCCATACGCCTCAAGGGACGAGAGAGCACGGTCGGGGTACCGGCAAGGTTCCCGTTCCAAGTAGGTACATTTCGAACAGGTCCTGCAGCACCCCGCCCCCAGAGCCAAAACCTCTCTTATGGAATATTTGTCCCTCATGCAATCGAGGACCGCTCTGAAGACCTCATCGAAGGCTTTCCCGCCCGCCATCATACCCTTCATATCGAAAGAGCTGGCAACAGGATGGATAGTCTGGAGCAGAAGGCCGTGTTTGTAAGCCTTTGCCTTATCCATCAGTTCATCTATGGACCCTACCGCAGGGGGGCCCATCCAGTTCGTGTCGTATTTCCCGCAGGCGTTCCTCTCGCAGGCCTTCCTGAACTCTTCCCGGAATATTATGTCGGACGGGTTGATCATTTTCGCCCGCGAAGCATGCAATTCCAAGACGTCTTCTATAAGTGCATCAAAACTTTCCACCAAGGTCACCCCCTCGCCCTTGCGCCTGTCCAAGGAGAAATCGCCTGTAGCGCGATACCTCCCGCCGTTTGCCATGTGCGCTCTGATCCGGTAGGGCTTTCGAAAAATAACCGACCCAAGAATTATACAAATATTCCACCCGAAGATAAAGCGGCCCATAGAAGAAGCAAAAGGTGAGCAATTTTGGCCTTGCCGGCTCAACGAGTCGACATCACCACGACCTTCGAGCCCAATGAAATTGTTCGACCTCCGACAGGCCTGCGCCGATGGCTGCTACAGCGGGCAACATAATGCTTATGGGCCCGAGCAAATCAAAGAGAGACCAGCCGGCGACGAGTCCGGCGAGGGACGCGAGGAAAAGCAGGTGAAGAAGTTTTCGTCTGTAGGAGAAGAACATTCGGCCGAACGCGGAAAACAGGCTTCTCATGATGGCTCCAGCATGTTGTTATATTGCGCCTCATGTCTTTATCGGCTTTTTGGTTTCTGAAGTTAAGACTTCTCGTGAGAGACCGTCGGGAAAAGGCTATAACCGTGGACGGCTGACGCACACAAAAAAAGATCATACGGGAAGGAACTGCTCGATTGATTCTTCCCCTTAAGTTAGCGGCTCTTTGCGCCGAGAATCTAATTCAGAGAGTCGAACCTCTTTTCAGCATCGATACCCGGTATCGACACAAGCTGGCCTGAGGAATTGCGTTCAAAGGAAGTGATGGGTCAGAATTGTCCGTTTCTCGATAACCTCGCCGACACATACCGGCGGATCGATACCCTGACCCAAATCGTCACGAGCCTCCTGCGAACCAGATGAGAAGAGGTCGTGTAAATGACTGCGCAGAATGAGGGATACTGCCCACGCCGCTTCCGGGCGGCCGGGGCTCATCCATGATAAACCGTTTACGAGAAGACTACGAATACTACAGGAACCACATATAAGGAGGGGAGTCATGAAGACGCTGGTCGTTGATGATTTCGCAACGATGCGCAAGATCGTGAAGAACGTGCTTAAGCAAATCAACATTACGAATGTCACGGAAGCAGAAAACGGGAAGATGGCCCTCGACATTCTGAAGAAGGACCATGAAGACTACGAGCTCATAGTGAGCGACTGGATCATGCCGGAAATGACGGGGATAGAGTTTCTCAAGGCTTGCAAAGCGGATGCGGATATCAAGAAGATCCCTTTTGTCATGGTCACCGCCGAGGCTCAAAAGGACAGCGTGGTTGAGGCTATCAAGGGGGGCGTGGACAACTACATCGTCAAACCGTTCACACCGGACAAACTCCAGGAAGCCATCGAAAAAGCGCGGGCAAAGGCGGGCAAACAGTAATAGGGAGGTCAACCATGGACGCAGCATTTGTTAACCCATACCTGACAGCGGTACAAAACACCTTTTCGACGATGCTCGGCATACAGATCGCCATGGGTAAGCCGGAGCTCAAACATAATAGGCTCACGTCGGCAGAGGTTACCGGTGTCATGGGGTTTGGGGGAGATAAGAAGGGTATGTTCAGCCTTTCCTTCACCAAGGAGAGCACCCTCCAAGTTTACAGATCGATGGTGGGAGAGGAAGCCGCGTCGATAACCGCGGAGGTCGTCGATTGCATCGGCGAATTGACAAATATCATCTCGGGACAAGCCAGGGTGCAGATTGAGAAACTCGGGTTCAAGTTGAATGCATCCCTTCCTACGGTAATTGTCGGCGAAAAGGTGGAGATCAGTTTCATCACAAAAGTCCCGGTCGTCGTACTACCCTTTACCTTTCAGGCAGACGGTGTGAACGGCCAGGTTTACCTCGACTTCTCATTCGAGTGACCAACACGGGCGTTCGCTAAAGAGGCAACTATATTGACCCGGATCCAGTCATAAACCCAGGACTTCTTCTATACGCTGTTCCAGATCCTCGGTTTCTTCTGTCGTAGGTGCCCAAAGAAACTCGTGATCATAGCGCTTCTCGGACAATTTTGGCCTCATGTCGATTACGGATTCCCCTTTCTTTCTGCCGCCGTCGATTCGCATGTCCGTGGCGAGCCTCTGTCTTTCCACCTTCTTTTCCTGGTCGATTCCGCCCATTGAATTAAAGTGAGTGATAAAGAAGATGCTTTCCATTATGGCAACGGGAACTTTGTCTTCCAGTTCCACCACAACATGAACGCACTTGACTGCCTTGCCCGAATATTCAGGGAATCGGATGGAGGGGAATTCAAAATAAAGACCCACGTAAGTCGGCCAGGGGATATTCCTGAGGCTTCCATCCTCCTCGAGAAAGAAAACCCGAAAACCGATATTCATATTCACTATGGTAACACGTCGCAAGAAAAAAGCAAGAACCGCCCCAGGCGAGCTCCTCTTTCTTTAACAGCCCATGAAAAAGGGTGACTCGACCAGTTCGACCTCCTCGCAGCCCGCCTCCGCCTTGTGGGCAAGGACCGCCAGTAGTCTCTGGTAGCTGTAAATATGCCAGGGCCCTATGCTCCGTACCCTCTCCCGATTCTCCCAGTCCCACGTCTTTGCTTCGGCGAGGGTGCAGGCTCTTGTCTTCCCTGTCTCCTTGTCGAAGACCGTCAGGGCGATCCGGTACTTCTTCCTTTCCTTCTCTTCGGTGTCCATACGCGTCATTTCTCAGCCTTACCCATGAAGCCTCTTCAGCAACCATGCCATTCTCTGTCCAAGAGTCAAGGCTATCTGCATTCCCTCTTCGTCCCTCTCCATGTCCCCTTTCTCTCTGGCCACGCCGAGCACTCGCCCGGCGATGATGATGTCATTGCTCAGGAACAGGTGATTCATCGATTCTATGGTGTTCATGCCGCCCGAGCGACGAAAGCACGCGACCGCCGCACCGACCTTGTTCCGATACATTCTTCCGTTCGCGAGACCCACAAAACCGGCCCGATCGATCAACGCCTTCATTTCCGCCGTCACGTCCTGAAAGTAGACAGGGGAGCCAAGGATGATGCCCTGAGCATTCAACATCTTTTCGATGCACTCGTTTGCCCCATCCTTCTTCACGGCACATCGCCGGTCCAGATTCTCGAAGCACTTGAAACAACTGATACAGCCATGGATGTCCTTTTCAGCCAGTTGCACGACCTCGGTCTCTATCCCTTCCCGGTCAAGCTCTTTCAAGACCTGGTTAATCAAAGTGGTAGTATTACCGTCCTTTCTGGGGCTGCCGTTGAAAGCGACGACATTCATAGATTTCTCCTTTGTTTAGCATAAAGATGCTGAGTGAATGACCCTGCTGCAAGCAGCAGGGCGCAGCACGCTGCAGGAAATCCACAAGTTGAAAAAGAATGGGAAAAGACGAAGGTATAGGGGGTCGTGAGCCGGTGCGAAAGGCTCTTTTCCCTCACCGCTTCCGACCCGCCACGGCGTGCCTATCACTCACGTTCCTTCTATTGAAGCTACTACAAAACCGTCACGCTGCGGGAACTCTCGCTACTCAGCCGTTACGCTTCAGGGCCAACCGTTCTACACGAGATACTGCTGGAGATGCTGGTAGTTTACAAAATCGGCGTCAACAAAACTGGCACCTACATAGACGTTTCCGTTCGACGGCACTACCCGTTCCGGCTTGCACACGACCTTTACGGGCTTGCTGTCGGCCGGCAGGACGAAAGAGGTCTCGAATTGGGACCGCTCTCCCCCCTCGTAGATCTTGGAGATACATTCCTTAGGAACGGAAACACACATGCCGCCGAGAGAGAGGTCAAGAATTACCGCTCCATGCTGGGTGGTATCCGCGTCACAAGTCCGCACATACGCCGGTATAGCCAAATGTTTCCGGGGATAACGGCGCCTTTCCTGCTGATCCCGGTCAGAAAATTCCCGATTCTTTTTCAGATAGTCGGTCAATATGAGCTCAATGGCCGACGAAAGGGAACGTCTGTCATCACGCGCTACCGTTTCAAGGGCACTTCGCAGTTCCTCGTTCGTCCGGAAGCATATGGTGATCTCTTTCTTCATGTTTTCTTACCTCCCGCTGCAATACAACGCAACACTTATACCATACTTATCACAATGCTTCCAGTAGTCCAAAACCATTGAGTGCATCAGCCGCGCAGGGCCAAAAAAAGATGTGATACAATGTTTTTAATACAATTTTTCTCTCGTGTCAACATTTTGTTGACAGCACATGACACTTTTCCCGAATTTTTCTTTACATGGAAAGAATGGCCGGGATGAAATAGGGTCAAACTTCCCTCGATCGTCATCTTGACCTCGGTTTCAGGAACATGCCTGAGACTTTCCCCGAACGAGCTCTTTAGACCTACTGCAAGCGGCAATTAAGGGAGCACGCAGTCCGAAAGTCCGGGCTCGCTCAAGCGACGAAGTGGGTTCCTCGACTGCTTCTGTTACGGAAGGCTGCTTCAGCCACGAGAAAGGCCGCCTGGACACCGTTTCTCAGAGAGACAATCATGGGAGTGAGGTGCGATTTTCGGTAAAAGTCGTCTATCCTGTTTGCCAGATAGCGCAAATCCGCAGTGGCCCTCTCCAGCCTTTTCTCGGTCCTTATGATTCCCACGTAATTCCACATGGTCGACTTGATGCTGACCCAATCCTGTTGAATCAGGGCCGGGTCGACCTTTTCTTCCTGGTCCGGATATATCCATTTGGGGATGTCCGATTCCGCATAAAGCGTTTCCCTGTCGAGATGAGACGCGATGTGCTGGACGGACCTGAGCCCCCAGACGAGGCCCTCGAGGAGCGATGTGGAGGCAAGCCTGTTTGCACCGTGCAGGCCGGTAGCCGAGACCTCGCCTGCGGCGTAGAGGTTCCGCAAAGACGTTCTCCCCCAAAGATCCACGTGAACGCCGCCGCAGCTGAAATGGGCGGCGGGTACCACCGGGATTGGGTCCTTTGCAATGTCTATCCCTAAGGAAAGGCATTTTTCATATATGGCAGGGAAGCGTTTTCTCACATTTACGGACGCATAAGAGGCTATATCCAGATAAACGTAGGAATCACCCCTCTTTATCATCTCTTCATACATTGCCCTGCAAACCTCGTCTCTCGGGGCGAGGTCACCGCGGGGGGAGTAGTTGTCCATGAAGAGGGAGCCATCTTTAGTGGTGAGGCGCGCCCCTTCCCCTCGCACCGCCTCCGATATGAGGAATCCGTCTCCATCCTGGTGAAATAGCGTAGTGGGGTGGAATTGGACATATTCCATGTTGATGAGCCTTGCCCCGGCCCTCGACGCCATGGCGAACCCGTCCCCTGTTGCGCAGCGTGGGTTGCAAGTGTGCTGAAATATGCGGCCGAGGCCTCCTGTAGCGAGTATGGTATAGGAAGAGAATATCCGCTCCACCATCTCATTCTGATTATTGAGCACATATGCCCCGATGCACGTAGGCTCTCTATAGAGAGACAAAGGGTTCTTCGAATGGTGGGGAAGGGTGAGGAGGTCGATGGCAGTATATCCGGCGAATATCCGGACATTTTTGAGTTCCCTCAGGCGGGCCTCCAGTGTCTCTTCTATGGCCTTGCCGGTAGTATCCTTGGAGTGAAGGATTCTCCTCCTCGAATGGTTTCCTTCGAGGGCGTATTCAAAGCCGCCATCCTCGGTCCTCGCGAAAGGAACCCCCATCTTCTTGATCAGGAATTCCTCTACCATTACGGGACCCTCGTTGGCCACGAGCCTGACCGCCTCGGGGTTCGAGATGCCGTCGCCCGCCTCTATGACGTCGCTGGTGAGAAGCTCAGGGGAATCGTCCTTGCCCTGGCCTACGATGCCGCCCTGGGCATAGTAGGTGTTCGATTCCCTGAGGTCAGGCTCCTTGGTTACGAGGATTACGTCGAGACCTGCGTCACAGGCGGAGATAGCTGCAGAAAGACCCGCGATGCCCGATCCGATGATCAGGAGCTCACAGTGGTGAGTCACGCTCATACAATCTCCAGCATTCGCGACAGGGCTATGCGCGCATCCGAGGCTATCAGTCCGTCGACGAATACCCTATTGACCAGTTCACCCCGGAGGAGTCCTTCGAGAACATGAAGGAGCTTTTCGGGAGTGATTTTCGCCATGTTCCTGCACCTCTCCTCCCGCACGGGGATAATGAGCTTATCGGGGTTCTCCTTCCTTATCCGGTTCACGAAATTCCATTCCGTTCCTATGGCCCACTTGGACCCGGCGGCCGACTTTTCGATCGTTCCCTTGATGAAGTTCGTGGAGCCCGCCAGATCGGCCTGACAATAAACGTCCGGCGGGCATTCAGGATGGACGATAACTTTGATGCCCTCGTGCTCCTGTCTCAAGCGTGCCACATCGCTTCCCGTCATCACCCGATGGACTATGCAGAACCCTTCCCAGAGGAAAACCTTGGTCTTACGCAGCGGAGTCGGGTGCATTCCTTCCAGTCCCCTTTCAGGGTCCCACAGAAACAACTCGTCCTCTCCCAGGCCCAGGTCGCGGGAAATATTGCGGCCCATGTTCTCGTCCGGGAAGAAGAAGACGGCA
This sequence comes from uncultured delta proteobacterium, assembly GCA_963750015.1. Lineage (GTDB taxonomy): Bacteria > Desulfobacterota > Syntrophorhabdia > Syntrophorhabdales > WCHB1-27 > CAVVNC01. Next base: position 8,902 of record CAVVPU010000209.1, read on the forward strand.
GCATCCCGGGAAAGGATGTGGTCAAAAACTTTCCTGACGTTGGCGGATGTGCATGCGAGGCCGTCATTCCTCGCGCAAAAGGCCTTGAGATCGGCGTTGGAATTGACGTAGACCACGGGAATAATCTTCTTGCCGAGTGCGGACAGGTCCTTCCAGGCCTCTTCCACCGCTTTGAGGGACGCCATGTCGGCGAGAGGGCAGGTGGCTTTTGGCTCGGGGTGGAGGACTTCCTGATCGGGTCTGCACAAGATGCGTGCGGTCTCGGCCATGAAAGAGACAGAGCAGAATACTATGTAGCGGGCATCCTTCTGCTGAGCCGCCTTTTCGGCGAGCTGGAGCGAGTCACCGACAAAATCGGCACACCGAACGATATCGTCGTTCTGATAGAAATGGGCAAGGAGGAGCACGTCCTTTCCGAGCTTCTCCTTGGCTTGTCCGATCCTCTCAAGGGTCTTGCTCGTCTCCGATAGATCGATCCCGGCTGCCATCTTTCAACCCTCCACATTTATGAGCAAGCTCAAGTCAGCCGATTTGAAGGAATGAGTGATAGAGCCGGCCGAAATGAGATCTACCCCCATTCGGGCGATCTCACGCGCCCGCTCGACGGTCATATTGCCCGACACCTCGAGCGGTATTCGCCCGCCTGCGAAAAGGACGGCCCTGCGCACATCCCCATCCTTCCAATTGTCGAGCATAATCCTATCGACTTTCTCTTCCAGAGCCTCCTGCAACTCGTCCATGTTCCTGACTTCCACTTCCACTGGAACCGTGCCGCCCTTCTTGACACGGGCCACCGCCTCCCGTATCGAGCCTGCGATGGCGATGTGGTTCTCCTTTATAAGGGCCATATCGTAAAGACCGAACCTGTGGTTCTCGCCGCCTCCCATGCGGACCGCATATTTCTCCATCATCCTCATACCTGGCGCCGTCTTTCTCGTATCGAGGATCCTGGTCTGCGTCCCCTCTACGGCCCGGACAAAGGCTCGGGTTGCGCTCGCGATGCCCGACAGGCGCTGAAAGATATTGAGGGCGACCCTCTCCCCGGTGAGAATGGCCCTCGTGCGTGCCTGCACCCTCGATACGATCGCACCTTTTTGTGCCGATGCTCCATCCCCAATAAGCTCCACGTATACCGTATCACGGTCCAAGGCCTCGAAAACCTTCCGAACGAACCGGTGGCCGGCTATGGTACACTCCTCTTTCGCGAGGATAGAGGCCTCGCACCGATGATCGGCCGGCACGATCGAATCAGTCGTAATATCGCCTCCTCCGATGTCCTCGGCAAGGAATTGTCTTATCGTTTCTTCCATGAGAGAAGTAATTATACTGCGCCCAATGGGAACGAGTCAATTTGCGTATTCCGCCGGGCCATGTCCCGTCGGCCGACCGTCCTCAACAGACTCATGGTGACCGCCTTGCAAGGCTTTTTCTAGTGCGGGAACGGACTAGTTTCCAAGATTTTTGTTGACAGAGACGACACTTTTGCCCTATTTTACTATACCATCTGGTCGGTATAGTAAAGGAGTTCACTTCTTGGGCCATCACGCACAAAATGCAAGGGGAACGATACTTGACGCCGCAGAGGATGTGGTAATAGAGATCGGGGCCCGTCACCTGACTCTGGATGCCGTCGCCGCCAGGGCGGGTGTGAGCAAAGGTGGTCTTATGTACCACTTTCCGAACAAGGAAGCCCTCCTTAATGGTATGCTCGATCGCCGTTTCGCCCGGTCAGACGAAAGCAGGCAACGAATGCGCGCCCTCTTGCCGGAAGGACCCAGAAGCGGGATTATCGCGTACGTGCTCTCTTCCCTCGAACAAGACGACAAGGCGAGAAAGCTCGGCAGCGCCCTTTTGGCCGCGGCTGCCCACGACCCACAGCTCCTCTCCCCTCACTGCTCGAAATATCGGAGGCTGCTCGAAGAATTCGACCGCGAGGGACTCGGCTTCAAGAGGACCGCCGTAATCATGCTTGCGGTGGACGGTCTGAGGTTGCTGGAAGTTCTCTCTCTGACACCGTTTACCGCCGAAGAACGGAACGAGATAGTCGGAGAAATCATCGCCTTATCGAAAGAACAGGCACGTGAGTAAATGACCCCGCTGCACGCAGCAGGGTATCCAACACGACGAATGAAGCGAGCATTGAGGGGGAGTTCTCTGCGAGCTTTGGAAGAAAAGGCAAGAACCTATCGCGGACCAAGCTCTCGCCGTTGGCGATGGTCCGCGAGGGCAAGCCTGGACGGGGCACCCGCGCAGCGGGTCGGAGGCGACGCGAGCCGCATTAATGGCCCCACGAGCGAAGCGAGCTTGAGCGGGGAGGCTCGGCAGGCTTATGCCTGTCGAGGGGGCGCTGAGCCCCATTAATTGCAGCGAAGCGAGCTTTGCTCGTAGAGGGGGCGACGCAAGCCCCAATAATTGTTGCAACCGTCGTGTGATGAGGATCCGAATTGCAGAAAGCTTTGGTGCAGTTTGATGCAATAACTCCTTGGTTGCAACCGTCGTGTGATTAGGATCAGAATCGCAGAGGTGATTCATGCAAAGTAATTCAAGAAGCAAGCTCGTTATGTTCGCAGTCGTACTCGTGGTCGGCCTCGTCCTTGCCGGTTGCGGAAAACAGACGCAAGGGTCGGGGCCGCCCGGTGGGTTTATCCCGCAAGTCGGTGTCGTGACTCTTCATGAAGAGCGCGTCTCGATCACCACGGAATTGCCAGGGCGAACATCACCCTACCTTATAGCCGAGGTGCGGCCCCAGGTGAACGGCATCATTCAGAAACGCCTGTTTACCGAAGGCTCCGATGTCAAAGCAGGCGACGTGCTCTACCAGATCGATCCCGCACCTTATGAGGCGGCCTACGACAATGCAAGGGCAGCTCTCTCGAAAGCCGAAGCCAGTCTGCCGTCCCTCCAGTCGAAGGTCGATCGTTACAAGGAACTGGTGGACATAAACGCGGTCAGCCGTCAGGACTACGACGACGCGTCGGCCGCCCTCGAGCAGGCAAAGGCAGACGTCGAGGTCGGCAAGGCCGCGGTCGAAACAGCACGCATCAATCTCGCATACACCCGGATCACGGCGCCGATATCCGGCCGGGTGGGCAGATCTAATGTCACCGTGGGCGCCCTTGCAACAGCCCATCAGGACTTCGCCTTCACGACGATCCAGCAACTCGATCCGATCTATGTGGACGCAGCACAGTCGAGCGCGAACCTACTGCAACTCGAACGGAACGTGGCGGCCGGTCGGATCAAAGGCAGCTCGCCCGCCCAGGCGCAGGCGAAGCTGCGCCTTGAGGACGGCACGCCCTACCCCTCGGAAGGAAGCCTTAGATTCTCGGATGTCACCGTTGATCCAAGTACCGGCTCCTTCATCCTCCGCATCGTCTTTCCGAACCGGAACCATACCCTCCTTCCGGGGATGTATGTGAACGCCCTTGTTCAGGAGGGAGTGGTCGATCGCGCAATTCTCGCGCCGCAGCAAGGGGTCTTGCGCGACCCGAAGGGGAATCCCCTCGTGCTCATCGTGGACGCTTCGGGCAAGGTCCAGCAGCGAGCGATCACCGTAGATCGTGCCATCGGCGACAAATGGCTCGTCTCCTCCGGCCTTGCACCCGGTGACCGGGTGATCGTCGAGGGTTCTCAAAAGGTGCGGCCGGGCGCCTCCGTGAAGGCTGTACCATTCGATGCCCGTCAAGAAAACGAGTTAAAGGTCGAGAAGAGGGTTCAGCCGCCTCAAAGAAGAAGTGAATGACCCTGCTGCAAGCAGCAGGGTCTGCAAGTCAACGAGCGAAGCGAGGCTCTGAGGGGGAGTCTCTGCAGGCTTTGCCTGTAAAGGAGCGACGCGAGCCCCATTAATTGCCTAACGAGCGAAGCGAGCTTGAGCGGGGAGGCTCGGCAGGCTTATGCCTGTCGAGGGGGCGCTGAGCCCCATTAATTGGGCGAAAGAAAGTGCTCCCTGCAGCAAGGTGCAGGGAATCCGCAAGTTGAACGGAGGAACCTGATGTTATCGAAATTCTTTCTGGACCGCCCCGTCTTCGCCTGGGTCATTGCTATCATCATAATGCTCGGCGGAGGCCTCGCTATATATAATCTGCCTATATCACAGTATCCCCCCATAGCACCGCCGTCGATCTATATTCAGGCCGCTTACCCCGGGGCGTCTGCAGAAACCGTGGAAAACAGCGTGACCCAGGTCATCGAACAAAAGATGACCGGCATCGACAAGATGATCTACCTTGCCGCCACCAGCGATTCCGCAGGGGGCTCTCGCATCGAGCTGACCTTTGCCCCGGGGACCGACCCGGACCTCGCATGGGCCAAGGTGCAGAACAAGCTTCAACTTGCCATGGCGAGCCTCCCGGACGTGGTTCAGCGCCAGGGCATCAGCGTAGGGAAAGCCACAAGGAATTATCTTCTGGTCGCGGGCCTTATATCGGAAGATGGCAGTATGGACGGCCTCGACCTGAGGGATTATGCGCAGTCAAAGTTGCAGAACGTGTTATCACGGGTGCCGGGCGTGGGCGAGGTCGAGATGTTCGGCGGGTCCCAGTATGCCATGCGCGTATGGCTGAACCCCGATAAGCTGGTCGATTACGGTTTGACGGTAGATGACGTTGTTGCGGCGCTCAAGGCCTATAACGTGGAAGTCTCCGCCGGCCAGTTCGGCGGGGAGCCGGCCGTGCAAGGCCAGCGCCTGAACGCGTCCATCGTTGTCCAAAGCCTGCTTCAGACCCCCGATCAATTTGCCGCCATCCCCGTTCGCGTCAATCCTGACGGTTCCATGGTGCGGATAAAGGATGTGGGACGGACGGAACTGGGGACCGAATCCTACGACGCCGATATCCTCTTCAACGGCAAGGCCTCCGCCGCCATAGCCATCCGGCAGATGGCGGGCGCGAACGCCTTGGAAACGTCAGACGCGATCAAGGCGAAAATGGCGGAGATGAGCCGTTACTTCCCTCCGGGAATGAAGGTCGTCTACCCTTACGATACCACTCCCTTTATCAGGATATCGATCTATGAGGTAATCAAGACCCTCTTGGAAGCGATCCTGCTGGTCTTTCTGATCATGTGGCTTTTCATGGGCAACATCCGGGCCACCCTGGTCCCGACCATCGCGGTGCCGGTCGTGCTTTTGGGGACCTTCGCGGTAATGGCTCTTTTCGGATTCTCTATCAACATGTTGACCATGTTTGCCATGGTCTTGTCCATCGGACTTCTCGTGGACGACGCTATCGTGGTGGTAGAGAACGTTGAACGGATCATGAGCGAGGAAGGGGGCTCTGCCAAGGAAGCCGTGCGAAAATCGATGGTGCAAATCACGAGCGCGTTGATCGGTATCGGGCTCGTTCTCTCAGCGGTTTTCGGCCCTATGGCCTTCTTCGGCGGTTCGACCGGCGTCATCTATCGTCAGTTTTCAGTGACCCTCATGGCCTCCATGCTGCTGTCGGTGGTGGTGGCGTTGATCCTGACGCCGGTCCTCTGTGCCTCCCTTCTCAAACCGGTCAAGGCGGGGCACGAACCGGCAGAAAATGCCGTCTTTTTTCTGCGTCCTTTCTTTTCATGGTTCGACCGTATCTTTTTCCGCGCCAGGGACCGCTATGTGAAGATTGTGCAACGCTCCTTCTCCAGGAAGCTGCGCTACGCCGTTTTGTATGTCTTGATCGTCGCGGCGGTGGGGATTCTCTTTCTTCGCATGCCCACGGGCTACGTTCCCGATGAAGACCAGGGGACAATGCTCGCTCAGGTAATGTTGCCGACGGGCGCCACCAAGGAACAGACTGACGCCGTCGTGAGCGAGGTTCAACGCTACTTCCAGGAAAACGAAAAGGATGCCGTCCAATCCTGCATGACCATATCCGGCTCCGGTTTTTCAGGAACGGCCCAGAATAACGGCATGGTATTCGTTATGCTGAAGGACTGGAAATTCCGCGACCGATCGGACCTCAAGGTAAAGGCCGTTGCAGAACGGGCCATGAAGGCCTTTTCTCGTTTCCACAACGCGCTGGTCTTCGTTTTTCCGCCCCCCGCTGTTGCAGAGCTGGGCATGGCGACCGGCTTTGATTTCCAATTAATGGATAGGGGCGGGGTAGGTCACGATAAGCTGATGGCCGCCCGCAACCAGCTTCTCGGCATGGCTGCAAAAGATCCGCGCCTGACGAAGGTCAGGCCCAACGGCCTGGACGATGTCCCCCAGTACCGGGTGGATGTAAACTGGGAAAGGGCCGGCGCCCTCGGCGTGCCCATCGGCTCTATCTATAGCGCCATCTCCCAGGCCTTCGGCAGTGCCTATGTCAACGATTTCATTCAAGACGGTCGGATCAAACGCGTCTTTCTTCAGGCCGATGCACCCTTTCGTATGCTGCCGAAAGACATAGAGAAACTTTACGTTCGTAACACCATGGGGAAAATGGTCCCCTTTTCCGCCGTCGCTTCCAGCCGCTGGACATCAGGCTCTCCCCGGCTCGAGCGCTTCAACGGCTTTCCATCCATGAACATCCAGGGAGAGGCTGCGCCGGGAAAAAGCTCGGGTGAGGCGATGAAAGCCATGGAAGAGCTCGTCGGGAAGCTGCCCGCAGGTATCGGTTTCGATTGGCAGGGCCTTTCCTATCAGGAGAAGATGTCGAGTTCTCAGGGGCCGCTATTGTACGCATTTTCAATCATCGTTATTTTTCTCTGTCTCGCCGCTCTCTATGAGAGCTGGTCGATTCCGATCTCAATCCTGCTGGTCCTGCCCTTGGGCGTGTTCGGCGCGGCCCTGGCAACCTGGTCACGGGGCATGTACAATGATGTCTACTTCCAGATCGGGTTTCTCACCACCCTCGGCCTCACGACAAAAAATGCCATCCTGGTCGCCCAATTCGCAAAGGAGCAAATGGCCCTGGGGACCGGTCTGACCGAGGCGACCATCGAAGCGGCAAAACTCCGCTTTAGACCTATCATCATGACTTCGCTGGCCTTCTTCTTCGGCGTTCTGCCCCTCGCGGTCGCAACGGGGGCGGGCGCCGGCGCGATGAAGGCCATAGGGACGGCTGTCGCGGGTGGAATGCTCACCGCAACACTCATAGCCATCTTCTACATCCCCCTCTTCTTTCTCATCGTCTCCCATCTATTCGGAAGAAGACAAGGGAAAGATACAACTGTGCACGGAGCGAGCCCCGCCGCTCCGCCGGAGGAGAAACCGATATGATCCGAAGCATTGGATTGATTGCCCTCTTTGTCGTCTGCATCATTGGGTGCACCATGATTCCTCAGTACACCCGTCCTGTCCCGCCCGTACCAGCAGGATGGCCGACCGGCCCTGCCTACGAGGAGCCTACGCCGGGTCCATCGGCCGCGGAGGTGGGGTGGCGTGAATTCTACGTGGACGACCGGCTCCAAAAGATCATCGAGCTTGCCCTCGTTAACAACCGCGATCTGCGGGTGGCAGCCCTGAACATAGAGAGGGCTCGGGGCCTTTACAGGATACAGCGGGCTGCACTGTTTCCAGAGGTCGATGCCTCCGGCGACACAATTCAAGAGAAGGTTCCGGCTTTTCTCTCCCCGACAGGTAAAGGTTACACCCTCAGGGAATACAACGTCGACTTGGGGATCAGCTCGTGGGAGCTTGATTTTTTCGGGCGGATTCGAAGTCTTAAAGAGAATGCGCTCCAACAGTATCTTGCGACCGGGCAGGCCCTCCGCAGCGCCAGAATATCGCTCGAGGCAGAGGTGGCCTCTGCCTACCTGACCTACGCCGCGGATTGGGAGAACCTGAAGCTGGCGCAATCGACCCTCGAGGCCCGGCAGGCGACCGTCAACCTGATCGAGCGCCGCTTTAGCTCAGGCGTCTCATCCGCGCTGGATCTCCGTGAGGCCCAAACCGCGATGGAGTCGGCGAGGGTCGATGTCGTCGGCTACACCCGTCTAGTGGCTACGGATCAGAACGCCCTCGATCTTCTGGTCGGTACGACGTTACCCCCCGACCTGCTTCCTGAAGGGCTCAGTGCGGTGACGCCGCCAAAGGACATCTCACCAGGTCTGTCCTCGGATGCGCTCCTGCACCGCCCCGACATACTCCAGGCCGAGGACCAGCTCAAGGCAGCCAACGCCAATATCGGAGCGGCCCGGGCGGCCTTTTTCCCTCGCATCTCGCTCACGACCGATGTCGGAACGAGCAGTGCCGAGCTGTCGGGCTTGTTCAAGGACGGCTCCGCCGTTTGGGAACTTGTGCCGCAGATTACTGTGCCGATCTTCGATGCCGGCTCAAGATCGGCAAGCCTCGCCGTGGCGAAAACCGACAGAGACATATCTGTTGCCCAGTATGAAAAGGCCATCCAGGTGGCCTTCAGAGAGACGGCAGACGCCCTCGCGAATAAGGGAACTCTGGGGAATCAGGTAGCGGCGCAAGAGTCCCTCGTCACAGCAGCCACCGATGCCTATCGTCTTTCCGACGCACGCTACTCCAAAGGGATCGAGAACTATCTTACCGTTCTCGACTCAGAGCGCTCTCTCTATTCTGCTCAGCAGGGTCTTATAACCCTCCGCTTGGCCCGGTTCAATAACCTGGTGACTCTCTATAAGGTATTGGGCGGGGGATTATAGAGCGGCCGGGAAACAGATTATAGGCTCGTTTATTGTCCTTTCGCCGATGGTCTGCCTCGGCTGATTCAAACGGCTTCCCCTCGCATTTCCCGTCCCGGAAATGTTAGAATCCTAAGTCTATGCGGCCGCTTGTGTTTCCAGATGGAAAGGTGCGCGGCTTCATCATGGGCGCAAAATGTGAGGGAGGAGGATCAGGAATTCGTGAGCGAGGAGGCCGGCAAGTCAACGCACGATGCAAAGACCGAACAGCTGACCGGACATGCCGCTCTGGTTGCTGCCGGCATCTTCCTGAGCCGCATCGCAGGCCTCGTAAGGGATCGCGTCTTCGCTCACTACTTCGGAAGCTCCGATGCAGCGGACGTATTCAGGGCAGCCTTCCGCATACCCAACCTGCTTCAGAACCTGTTCGGAGAGGGAGCCCTCTCCGCCTCCTTTATCCCCGTGTACGTGAGGCTTCTCGGGAGCGAAGACAGGGAGGCGGCGGACAGGCTCGCGTCGGCCGTATTCTGCCTGCTGGCGCTTGTGATCTCAATCTTGGTCCTGATCGGCCTCTTCGCGACGCCCTTTCTGATCGATCTTATCGCTCCCGGCTTCACGGGCGCCAAGCTCGAGCTCACCGTCAGCCTCGTGCGCATCCTCTTTCCCGGGGCGGGCATCCTCGTCATGTCCGCCTGGTGCCTGGGCATCCTCAACAGCCATCACCGCTTCTTCATCTCCTACACGGCTCCCGTCGCCTGGAATCTCGCCATGATCGCCACCCTGGTAGGGTTCGGAGGACACCTGGGACAGTTTGCCCTGGCCCGGGTTCTCGCGTGGGGCTCGGTAATAGGGAGCGCCCTCCAGTTCGGGGTCCAGGTCCCGCAGGTTGCGCGGCTCGTCAGACACTTCACGATGACTCTGGGCCTCACCACAGGAAGCCTGCGCATCGTCGTCCGAAACTTCTTTCCTGCTCTCGTCTCCAGGGGCGTGGTTCAGATCAGCGCATACATCGATACCATGATAGCGAGTTTCCTACCGACCGGCGGCCTTGCGTCGCTCGTCTATGCCCAGACTCTTTATACGCTTCCCGTGAGCCTCTTCGGTATGTCGGTGTCGGCAGCCGAGCTGCCCGCCTTATCGGACGCCTCGGGCGAAACCGACGTGAGGAACGCTTATTTGCGCACCCGTCTGAACGCCGGCCTTCGCCAAATCGCCTTTTTCGTTGTCCCCTCAGCCATGGCATTCTTTGCCTTGGGCGATATAGTGGCGGGAGCCATCTACCAGACGGGCAGGTTTACCCATCATGATTCTGTCTACGTATGGGCAATCCTGGCGGGCTCAGCGATAGGCCTCCTTGCCGGCACCCTTGGAAGGCTCTACCAATCCACTTATTGGGCTCTTCGGAACACACTCACCCCTCTTTACTTCGCAATCGTGAGGGTAATCCTTACCGGTGGGCTGGGGTATCTCTGTGCCTTGGTCCTGCCCCCTCTGCTCGGAATCAATCCGCGGTGGGGTGCGGCCGGGCTCTCAGGATCGGCGGGCGTTGCGGGATGGCTCGAGTTCCTCCTCCTCAGGCGTGGAATGAACCGGCGTATCGGAAGGACAGGTTTGTCCCTGCCCTTCGTGGTGAAGCTCTGGATCGCGGCAGGCGCCGGCGCAGCCTTTGCCTGGGCGGCGAAGCTCACCGTGGGGCCCGGCCGGCCACTTGTGCTTGGCGCTGTCTCCCTAAGCCTTTACGGCGTCGCCTATTTCGCTATCGCCCTTCTCTTTCACATTCCGGAGGCGGAAAAGGTCGTCAGAAAAGCACTCAGGGCGGTAGGTCGGAAGAAGGGCACCCCAGGCGGCTCAAGCCCGAACCACCATTAGAGCGTTCCGCCGAATTGATTCCCGTTTCAACCTCTTTTCGAGCCTTTAAGAATAGGTCATATATGTCCCATAAGACCTATTCTTAGAAAGAAGAAGTGCCACACTCAAGGAATGGCCGGGCCCGCTATTTTCTTAAGAGTCAGGCGCGAGAATCGAGAATGAGTGTAACGGGACCTTCGTTCACGAGAGACACGTCCATAGATGCCTGGAACACCCCTGTCTCGACGCGCTCGACCTTCTGCCTGGCCTTCTCCACAAAGACATCGAAGAAGGACCTCGCCTCTTCGACTCCCATGGCGTCGGAAAAAGAAGGTCTTCTGCCTTTTCGACAGTCGCCGTAGAGGGTAAATTGCGAGACGAGCAGAAGGGAGCCGCCCGTGTCGAGGAGTGATTTGTCGAGCTTGCCTTCCTCAGTCTCGAAGATCCGAAGGTTCACGATCTTCTCGAGCGTCCAGTCCATGTCGCGAACGGTGTCGTCGCGCCCAATGCCCACAAGCACCGCTAGACCCGGGCCGATCTCGCCGACGATCGCCCCGGCAACAGTCACGCTGGCCTTCTTGACCCGTTGAATAACGGCTTTCATGCAACTACTCTTTATTCCCCGTGGGACAGAGGCGCGCTTAAGGCCACGGGGGACCCTACTTCTCCGCTGCTTCCTTCTCCTTATTCGCCTGTTCTATCACCTTTTGGGCGATGTGGGCCGGCACTTCCTCGTAGTGCAAAAACTCCATGGTGAAGGTGCCTCGGCCGCCGGTCATCGACCTCAAATCGGGAGCGTATCTCAACATCTCTGCCATGGGGACCACGGCCTTGACCACCTGATTCTTGCCCTTGGCCTCGACGCCTATGATCTTCCCGCGCTTCGAGTTCATGTCGCCCATGATATCGCCCACGAATTCTTCAGGCACGATCACCTCGGCCTTCATGATAGGCTCGAGCAGGATCGGCTGCGACTGTTCCATGCCTTTCTTGAAGCCCATTGAGGCGGCGATCTTGAAGGCCATATCAGAGGAGTCGACGTCATGGTAGGAGCCATCGTAGACGGTTGCCCTGAAGTCGATCACCGGATAGCCCGCAAGCATTCCGTGGTCCATGGCCTCGACGATGCCCTTTTCCACCGAGGGAATGTATTGTCTCGGAATCGACCCACCCACGATCTTATCGACGAACTCAAAACCGCTGCCGTGGGGAAGAGGCTCAAGCTCGAGCCAACAGTCGCCGTACTGGCCCTTTCCGCCCGACTGTTTCTTGTACTTGCCCTGGACCTTGGTCCGTCCTTTTATGGTTTCCTTGTAAGGTACCTTAGGCTCGCGAAGCTCCACGTCGACGCCGAACTTCCTCTTCATTCTGGAAATAAGTACCTCTATATGGATCTGGCCCATGCCCGAGATGATGAACTCCTTGGTCTGTTCGTCCCGTGAATACCTGATGCTCGGGTCTTCTTCGATGAGCCTCGAAAGGGAGGTGTTCAGCTTGTCCTCATCGCCCTTCGATTTCGGATAGAGAGAGAAGGATGCGAGGGGAGGGGGCAGGACAACCTCGGGATACCGGATGGGGGACTTCTCGTCGCAGAGCGTATCCCCGGTGGCCGCTTCCTTCAGCTTGGCCACCGCCGCGATATCTCCCACAGACACGAAGCCGGCAGGTTTTTGTTTCTTGCCGATCAAATAGAATATCTGGCCTATTCGTTCCCTCTCATCCTTCTTGACGTCAAGCACCACGCTGTCCGGGTGCAGTTCGCCGGAGTACACCTTGAAGAGGGTCAATTTTCCCGCGAAGGGGTCGGTGATGGTCTTGAAGACGAAGGCGCTGAAAGGCTCGCCTGCCGTCATCTGGCGGTCCACTGCCTTGCCTGTTTTCGGGTCGAGACCTTCGGCCTTTCCCTTATAAAGGGGGTCTGGAAAGTACTTGACCAGATTATCGAAGAGCGGCTGAACACCGATCATCTTGGCGGCGGAACCCACCATGACCGGCACGATCCTTCGGTCCCAGATCCCGCCCTTCAGGCACGCTTCTATCTCTTCGTCCTTAATCTCGTCGCCGTTGAGATAACGCTCCATGATCTCGTCATCCATCTCAACGGAAGATTCGATCAGTTTCTCCCGGTACTTGGCAGCTTCACTCGCCAATTCAGCGGGAATCTCCACGCGCTCGAAGGAGCCGGTTTGGTCGTCCTTGAAGATATAGGCCTTCATGGCGATCAAATCGATCACTCCCTTGAACCCTTCTTCCTGGCCGATGGGTATCTGGATGGGGACGATACTCTTGTCGACGAAGCTTTTCCGCAGATCCTCCACGGTCCGAGTGAAATCGGCCCGTTCCCTGTCCATCTTGTTCACGAAGATACAGGCAGGTATAGCAAATTCATTCGCGTACTCCCATACCCTTTCTGTCTGCACCCTGACGCCCGACACGGCGCTCACAAGGATGACTGCCCCGTCGACGACTCTCATACAAAGCTTGGCGTCGTAAATAAAGTTGTCATCACCCGGAGTATCGATAAGGTTAATCTTGTATTTGTTCCACTCGAAGCAGGCAAGAGAAGCCGATATGGACGCCTTTCGCTCTATCTCTTCGGGCTCGTAATCCATGAGAGACGTTCCTTCGTCGACCCTACCCAGCCTGGTATTTTCACCGGCAAGAAAGAGGGCGGCCTCGACAATAGAAGTCTTCCCCTCTCCGCCGTGAGAAAACATGCCCAGATTTCTGATGCTGTCCGTTTCGTACTTCTTCATCGGGACTCCTTTCGAGGAATATTCGAGAAGACTGAATCCGTGAATTTTACCTGTGTTCCCCTAAAAAATCAATACAAAATGGGCGCCCGTGTCGGGCGCATTTCTTCCCGGGCCCCATAAAGAAGGTGTCCCTCTTGATGGTGCGGGAAAAAGGTGCTTAAGGAAAAATCGGGGCCGTGCGATAATACTAGTGAGAATGGTTTCCCAAGCGAACATATTTCTAATCGAACCTTCCCAGGAGAGCCTCAGGTGATCGAGGACTTCCGAAAAAAAGTCGAAGAGACCATAAACTTCCTGCCGCCCCTGCCGGTCGTCATGACTGAGCTCATAGATGCGATCAACAGCGAGGACGCGGATTTTCGCACCCTGGGCAAGATCATATCGAAAGACCCCCAGATGAGCCTGAATGTGCTCAAAATCGCCAACTCAGCTTTCTACGGCCTTCAGTCAAAGGTGGCCGGCGTAGAGCAGGCGATCAGGATGCTCGGAATGAGCGAAATGGCGTCACTCTGTATCTCCTGTGGGGCCACCCAATCCCTTAAGGCACCCAAGGGCGTCGAAACAGTAGACCTCGAGCGCTTCTGGCGCCATTCCATTGCGACAGGTGTTATCGCCAAAATAATATGTCCCAAGCTGGAGCTTGGACGCTTGGACAATCTGTACCTTGCAGGCCTCATCCATGATGTGGGAGCCGTAGTTCTCGACAGGTTCAAACATGACGTTTACAAGGAGATCATCGAGCTCACCCGGAAGGAGAACATATCGATCCGGGAGGCGGAGGAGCAGGTGATGGGCGCTTCTCACGACACGGTCGGCGGATGGCTCATGGAGAAATGGAAATTGCCCCGGGTCTTCGTCGAGGTGGCCAGCTACCATCATTCAGTCCTGCCTGCATCGGACAAGTATCGCCTGACCGTCGCAGTGATATCGCTCGCCGATCTCTTCGCGCGCCTCACCCAGCATGGATTCGACGGTAACATGAACGGGGTTGTGGTCAACGAGACCCCTGCCTTCCAGGTGCTGGAGCGTAAGAACCCGAAACTCAAGAGTCTGGATACAGTCAAGCTCGTGTGGGACCTGGACGAGGCTAATGCCGAGATCGACGACATGGCAAAGCTCCTCAGTCCCTAAAAAGTCGACCGAAAAGGCAAGCAATTTAATGGGGCTTGCGTCGCCCCCTCGATGGGCGAAGCTCATCGAGCCTCCCCTTCATAAAAAGGAAGGACCGCCGCAGGCGCGCACTCTTGCCCCCCGTCCACGTGCTCAGATGGGGGAGCTGCCCGGACTCGCGGCTAGCCCGTGGGGCTTGGCAATTTAATGGGGCTTGCGTCGCCCCCTCGATGGGCGAAGCTCATCGAGCCTCCCCTTCATAAAAAGGAAGGACCGCCGCAGGCGCGCACTCTTGCCCCCCGTCCACGTGCTCAGATGGGGGAGCTGCCCGGACTCGCGGCTAGCCCGTGGGGCTTGGCAATTTAATGGGGCTTGCGTCGCCCCCTCGATGGGCGAAGCTCATCGAGCCTCCCCTTCATAAAAAGGAAGGACCGCCGCAGGCGCGCACTCTTGCCCCCCGTCCACGTGCTCAGATGGGGGAGCTGCCCGGACTCGCGGCTAGCCCGTGGGGCTTGGCAATTTAATGGGGCTTGCGTCGCCCCCTCGATGGGCGAAGCTCATCGAGCCTCCCCTTCATAAAAAGGAAGGACCGCCGCAGGCGCGCACTCTTGCCCCCCGTCCACGTGCTCAGATGGGGGAGCTGCCCGGACTCGCGGCTAGCCCGTGGGGCTTGGCAATTTAATGAAGGGGAGGACCGCCGCAGGCGGCTAGTGCCCCTTCCCGAGACGGTAGGGTGAGGGTTCGTCCCTGGTTTCGACCTAGGGGTTGCACACCAGGCCGGTTGATAACAGCGGCGGCCCGAAGAGGCTGCCCAAGCCATACCCTCCTTTACCCTCTTTTTCCGGCGCACAGGCATTTTGTCCCTTCTGGCAATCCCATAAGCGTATGGCACCCCTTCCTCTCGCACATATTGCGGAGCGACCGTTAACCACCGTTAGCTTAAGGAGAGCGGTCCGAAGGATGATGTGCGTGCTCGCACTGCTTTTAGCTCGGACGCCACCGCGCACATCAAGCGAACCGGAGCCTTACGGGGGTCGGGAGCGGAGCCTTTGTGCGAGAGGAAGGAGTACCATACGCTTCCCCACGGGTAATGGTCCTTAGATGCTTTGCCTTTGCTTTGCCTTTGCTTTGCCCTTACTTTTGCCTTGCCTTTGCTTCGCCTTTGTCCGTGCGCTGCTCCTTCCACCCACTTTTCCCCTTGATACTTCAGTGGAATGCCGATAAACTCATGGTTGCCGCAACAGGCCCTAGGCTTTTCTTTTCGAGATAACGGAAGCATCGGCTTTCAGGACGACGCGGAACAAGGAGCAGCAGAGCATGGAGGTCAAGTGTGTCATCTACGATTGTGACGGGGTGCTTTTCGACTCCATCGAGGCGAATCGGGTCCTTTACAACCACATCGCCCTCTCAATGGGCAGGGCACAGATGAGCGAAGAAGAGCTTCACTACTGTCACATGAACACGGTACGTGACAGCATCCATTGTCTTTTCAAGGACGATCCCGGACGAGAGGCAAAGGCATTGACATTTCTCGACCAACAGATCGATTTCAAGGATTATATCCCCTATCTGAGAATGGAGCCCCACCTTCTCCCCACCTTAAGGAATCTGCGGGGTAGAGGCTTGATGACCGCCATTTGCACCAACCGGACCACCTCCATGCCGCACCTCATGGAAAGGTTTGCCCTGCACCCCTACTTCGACATGGTTGTGACTGCGCTCGACGTCACTCATTCCAAACCCCATCCCGAATCGGTCCTCAAAATACTTGAAGGTCTGAAGGTTCGTGCAATCGAGACACTCTACGTGGGAGATTCGGAGGTCGACCTCAAGACGGCGGAAGCTTCAGGGGTGGTGTTCGTTGCCTATAAAAGCAAAGCTATCTCGACCGGTCTCTTTATCGACGATCACGAGCAGATACTGAAGATCATATAAAGAATCAAAAAAAGCGGTAGAGCCCCTTCTCTCAGGTCTTGCCTCCCCGGCTTTTTCTCAACTCACATCACCCTTGGTGTGTGGCCTGTGATGGGGTGCGTGAACAGCCTCTTCGGGAACCGTTTTACGTCTGAACAGATATGCCACAGGACCCGAAATCATGTAGCCCATGGCGAGGACAAAAAGCATGATGGCCGGCTGAATGAGGACGATTATGAAGAGTAGGATAGCAGCCACAACCGCCTCGAAATGTCTCGTTCTGAGGAAACTCATCTCCTTCGTGCTGCTGTAACGTACTGCGCTCACCATGAGAAAAGCCAGGGCGAACATGAGGACAGGGGTGAAGATCCTCATCACATCGACCGATATGTGCATTTCGGCAAAGAAGAGCACCGAGGAGGCGACCGCCATGGCCGCCATTGGAATGGGAAGGCCCAGAAACTGCTTCTTCTGGACCGTGTCCACCTGCACGTTGAAGCGCGCCAGACGAAGGGCGCCGCACGCCACATAGAGAAAAGCCGCGAGCCACCCGAACCTTCCATAACCTTTGAGGGCCCACATGTACGCAAGAATTCCGGGGGCCACCCCGAAGGCGACCAGATCGGCGAGGGAATCGTACTCGACGCCGAATTTGCTCGCAGTACCCGTCTTCCGCGCCACCGTGCCGTCGAGGGCATCGCATAAGCAGGAGAGAAATATGGCGAAGCTCGCGGGGACGAACTTCTGGTCAATCGTCAGGATGATGGAATAAAAACCGCCGAAGAGGCTCGCCGACGTGAGCAGGTTCGGCAAAAGATAGACACTTTTACGCTTTCTCTTTCCCATGACTCCCCCCTTGAAAGGCCTCTTAACCCGGGACCCTTCGCGCGATCACCGTAAGTCCACTCTTCACCCTCTGCCCCGGCTCCACCACCGGTTCATAAGGTGCCGGTATATAGACGTCGACCCGCGAGCCGAATGCGATCATGCCTATGGACTCGCCCTTCTTCACCTTATCGCTCTCCCGCACGTAGCATATGATCCGCCGGGCAAGGAAACCGGCGATCTGGACGACAAGGAAGCGCTTGTTGTCGTGCTTGATGACTAGGTAGTTCCTTTCGTTCTCATCGTCTATGCCCTTTTTGAAAGCAAGCTTGAACTGTCCGTCCACGTGCTTTACCTTCTCGACGCTACCCTCACAGGGCGCTCTGTTCACGTGAACGTCACAAACCGACATGAAGATGCTGACCCTCTTTATCTTCTCCCGGAGGAACCCATCTTCAAAAAACTCTTCCACTCCCATGACCTTTCCGTCGGCAGGAGAGATGAGCTCGTCTTCTCCGCTCGCATGCAGTCTTAAGGGGTTCCTGAAGAAATAGAGAAAGAAAAGGAAGAGAAGGAAAAAGAATATTGCGAGAGAATAGATATGAAAAAAACAGCAAAGGAGGGACAAAAAGAGGGACGGCCCGACAAAGAGCAGCCCCTCCCTTGCTATGGGCAATCTCATTAATCCCTTCTCCCGATCCAGCTCATCATGGAGCGGAGCTTCTTGCCCACCTGCTCGATCAGGTGCTCATTGTCTTTTCTTTTCACCGCGTTATAGACGGGCCTTCCCGCCATATTCTCGAGTATCCATTCCCGTGCGAATTCGCCCGACTGGATCTCCCCGAGTATGCGTTTCATCTCAGATCTCGTCTCCTGGGTCACGATCCTTCTGCCCCTCGTCATATCGCCGTATTCAGCCGTGTCACTTATTGAGTAGCGCATATTGGCGATGCCGCCTTCGTAGATAAGATCGACGATGAGCTTGAGCTCGTGACAGCACTCGAAATAAGCGATCTCAGGCTGATAGCCGGCCTCCACCAGTGTATCGAAGCCTGCCCTGATAAGCTCGCTCACGCCCCCGCACAGGACGGCCTGCTCGCCAAAGAGATCGGTCTCCGTCTCTTCCTGGAAGGTGGTTTCCAGCACCCCTGCCCTGGTTGCCCCGATGCCCTTAGCATAGGCCAGTGCCTTATCCTTGGCCTTGCCGGAGGCGTCCTGGTAGATGGCAATGAGGGAGGGCACGCCGGCTCCTCTCTGGTATTCCCTTCTCACGAGATGGCCCGGTCCCTTCGGCGCTACCATGATAACATCGACGTTCTCAGGCGGCACGATCTGGCTGAAATGAATGTTGAAACCGTGTGAAAAAAGAAGGGTTTTCCCTTCCTTCAGGTTGCCCTTAATGTCGTTCTGATAGAGACTTGCCTGTGTCTGGTCCGGGGCCAGGATCTGAATTATTTCCGCCTCGGCTGCCGCCGCTTTCGCGCTTGTAGGAGTAAACCCGTGATCTATAGCAAGCTTGAAATTAGGAGTACCTTCCAGATCGGCAACGATGACGTCGAGACCGCTCTCCCGGAGGTTCTGGGCCTGGGCATGTCCCTGACTCCCGTATCCGATAATCGCTATTTTCTTTCCCTTCAGAACTCCCAAATCAGCATCAGTATCATAATACATTCGCGTCATCTCTTCCTCCTTTTGGTTCCTTGTCTTTAGCTTTCATAACCTTTTCTCCCCGCATCATGGCGATGGATCCTGTTCTTACGAGTTCCTTTATGCCGAGGGGTCTGACCAGGGCCAGGAAAGCCCTTACCTTCTCTTCATTGCCCGTTATTTCAACCACATACGACTTTGGGGAGACGTCCACGATCCTGCCCCTGAAAATCTCTACCATCCTGAGTATCTCTTCTCTCGTTCTCTCGTCGGCATTTACTTTGACTAGAACCATCTCCCTCGACACGTAGTCGGCGTCCAGGAAGTCGGTTACCTTTATCACGTTCACGAGCTTATTGAGCTGTTTCAGGATCTGTTCGAGTATCGCTTCGCTTCCCGTGGTTACGATGGTCATTGCCGATACTCCGGGGTCAAGAGTCTCGGCAACGCAAAGGCTCTCTATGTTGAAACCCCTTCCACTGAAAAGGCCCGCCACGCGCGCAAGCACCCCGAATTCATTCTCGACGAGAACTGAAATAATGTGATTCAACTCTTTTCCCC
Organism: uncultured delta proteobacterium; assembly: GCA_963750015.1. Taxonomy (GTDB): domain Bacteria; phylum Desulfobacterota; class Syntrophorhabdia; order Syntrophorhabdales; family WCHB1-27; genus CAVVNC01. The sequence continues at coordinate 28,116 of CAVVPU010000209.1, forward strand.
CTATACGAGCAGCATTTCGCTGAGGCCCGACCCTGCGGGAACTATGGGGTATACGTCCTCCTCAGGGCTTACGTGGATGTCGATCAGCGTCGGTCTTCCGTTGGTAAAGGCCTTCTTGAGCACCTTATCCACTTCGCTTTCATCCTCTATTTCATACCCCACCGCCCCATAAGCCTCGGCCAGCTTGAGGAAGTTGGGCGTACATTGCATTATGGAAATGGCATACCGCTTTTCGTAAAAAAGTTCTTGCCACTGACGCACCATACCCAGGCAGCCATTGTTCAGTATCACGACCTTCACGGGCAACCCGTACTGTACTGCGGTCGCAAGCTCCTGGATATTCATCTGTATGCTTCCATCGCCCGCTATGTCGATCACGAGGGCATCAGGAAAGGCCACCTGGGCCCCGATGCCTGCCGGAAATCCATATCCCATGGTTCCCAGACCGCCGGAGGTCATGATCTGTCGCGGTTGGAGGAACTTGTAAAACTGAGCCGTCCACATCTGGTTCTGCCCGACCTCTGTGGCTATCAACGCTTTGCCCTTGGTGAGGGCAAAGACCCTTTCGATCACGTACTGTGGCTTGAGGCTCCCGTTACGCGTATAGCTCAGGGGGTAATCCTTCTTCCATTCTTCGGTTTGGCGAAGCCAACCGCCGATTGCCTGCCTGTAGGTATCGAAGGCTGTCTTCTCCTCCTCGACGTACTGGACCATCTTCCGAAGCACGTTCCTCGCGTCGCCCACTATAGGCACGTCCACCCTTATATTCTTGCTGATAGAGGTAGGGTCTATGTCGATGTGAATGATCTTGGCATGGGGCGCGAACTCGTCCACTTTGCCCGTAGCCCTGTCATCGAAGCGCGCCCCCACGGTTATGACCAGGTCCGATGATGTTATGGCCATGTTGGCAGCATAGGTGCCGTGCATACCGAGCATGCCGAGGAAAAGGTCGTGATTGCCGGGAAAGCCGCCAAGGCCCATGAGCGTGCTCGCGACAGGAATGGTCAGTTTCTCGGCAAGGGCAGTCAGCTCCTTTGAGGCGTTCGAGCTGATAATGCCTCCACCCGTATAGAGCACGGGCTTCTTGGAGGCGGCGATGAGTTTCACGGCCCTCTTGATTTGTCCGGGATGGCCGACATAATTCGGCTGATAGCCCTTCACGCTCACCTTGTCCGGGTACTTGAAATCGCACATCGCAGCCGACACATCCTTGGGTATGTCTATAAGAACCGGCCCCGGCCGTCCGGATTTAGCTATATAAAAGGCCTCTTTGATGATGCGCGCCATATCTTTTACATCTCTCACGAGGTAATTATGCTTGGTGCAAGGCCTCGTTATACCTACGATATCGGCCTCCTGAAAGGCGTCATTGCCGATGAGGACGGTGTTCACCTGACCTGAAAAAACCACTATTGGCACTGAATCCATGTAAGCTGTAGCCAGCCCGGTAACCGTGTTGGTGGCTCCGGGGCCCGACGTGACGAGGCATACCCCCACCCGGCCCGTGGTACGGGCATAACCGTCGGCCGCATGAACCGCCGCCTGTTCGTGCCGGACCAGTACCTGCCTCAGATCCGAATAATAGAGGGCATCGGTCAGGTTGAGGATCGCACCTCCCGGATAGCAGAACAGGGTGTCCACGCCCTCCATCTTGAGTGATTCCACAAGTATCTGTGATCCGCTTTTCTTCATCCCGCCCCTTTACTCCTCGTCCCTGAACCCTTCCATAATATCCTTGCAGTAAAGCTTTCTCTTTTTAAGGACCTTCATCTCGATCTCTTCGGCCTGAGACAGGAAGGACTTTCTCATGAGCATCATGAGCCTCCTTTCCAGGGAACCGTGAAGACCTTTTGCCGTTTCGTAGAGATCCTGTTTGCTCCTGTCTTTTTCCATGGATATGGGTATAGATGGTATAAAATATAACAGATGGGAGAAGGGAGAGCGTCCCTTTTAGGGACTAGGGAGCGGGGAGAGAGAAAGAGCTTTTTTGCTCCCCAGCGAGTGGAACGAGCGGTCTCCCATTTGTCTCTTAGCGGCCTCTAGGGCCGCCGCTCCTATTCAATTGTCGCTGGTGTGTGCATCCTATGAGGGCCGGAGCCGCGCTCTCTTTTATGATACGGCTCCGCGTGTCACCGGCCGGTCGGCTGGGAGGGATCGTGAGGTGTGGATGCAATTTGAGCCTTGCTGCCCGGATGGCGTACTGAATGTACGTCGGAGGGCGCATGGCGAAAAGTGCGCCGCAGATCGCGATTCCTCCCAGCCGACCGGCCACATCTCGTGCCCTCACTCGTTTCTTTGTCTCTTCCTCAGTCCGATCCGTATGCTCTTCGTCGTCTGACCCAGCCATACGTCTCTTGAAGTTACCCTTGGATTTCCACATGCGTTCGCCGGGGGGGTAGTTACTGTTGCCCATCTGATACGGGAAAGGGGATGCTAATCGCCCCTGCCTTGCACTCTGCCGCGCACAGGCCGCACTCCTCGCAGAACTCCTCGTCGATCGAAGCCGTCCGGTCGCGAAGCTCTATGGCCCTCGGAGGACAGGCTTCGATACACCGCGCGCATCCCGTGCATTTTTCCTTGTCGATGAGGGGTATCATGTCTCCATTCCCATCCGAAAGGCCTCGTGTATGGCATTATGAAGACGCCGCGGCCTCCTCGCGTCTCCGAGGAGAAAGACCTCGGGGGCCGACCCGCCAAAGGCCTCCATCAATTCTTCCCGGCTTTCTCTAAAGGCCACGATCGCATCGTCGATTTCGACGATCCTCTCCTGCCCGGCCGAGGACAGGAACGCTTTGCCCGCCTCGTAGCGGACGAGCTTCGCCCGTGTCAGGAGAGAGACGCCCCGCTCTTTGAAGAGCTTCATGTAGCGCCAGAGGTAGAATGGACTCACGTCGCGGCCGACCCTTCCTGACTCCTCCGCAATCGTGATAACAAAGTCTCCCTTCCCGAGCAGATAAACCGCGGCAGCGACGCCCACGCCGTCACCCCCCAGGACGAGCACCCTTTTCCCCGGCAATCTGCCCCCGGTCATGATCTCTTCCGGCGTCAATGCAGCCGTAGTGGCAGGCGCGGCAAAACGAGCCCCCACGGCGAGGGCGATCGTATCCACATGGCTACTTTTCAGGCCCTCCGGCGTCGCGCGCATGGCGGTCTCTATCCTCACCCCTGCCCTTCGGCACTCCCCTTCGAGATATCTCACAGGCCGCAGCAGCTCCTTCCGCACCCTCGTCGACCATGGAGGCGAGGCGAAGCGACCCTCCCAGGGAGCCGTCCTTCTCCCACAGGGTCACCTCATGCCCCCTATTAGCCGCAACTGCGGCGAACTGGAGCCCTGCCGGGCCGCCTCCCACCACGGCGATCTTCTTCTTTTGCGGTGCGGGCGTAAAACCATAGTAGCCCCAGCCCTCCTCCCTTTCCCGGCCCAGGGAAGGACGGACCGTGCACATGATGGGCTGATGATAGTAAAGCCGGGAGAAGCAGAGGTTGCAGGCAATGCAGGGCACTATCTCATCCACCCTTCCGGATGCTGCCTTTTCCGGCAGGGAGGGATCGGCTATCATGGGCCGGCATGCCTCCCAGAAATCGATGACCCCATCGGCGATGGCCTTTTCCGGAATATCGGGCAGGAAGAGGCGAAATGCCATCATCACGGGCACGGTCACCGCTTTCTTAACCCGGTCCGCCACCCAGAGCCAGTGGCCCATGGGAACGTCCCTGGTGATCACCGAGATAGACGACTCGTGCCAGCCCACGGTCACACTCACATAGTCGGCGCCCGATTCTTCAGCGATGCGAAAGCTCTCGATGCTCTCATCCAGGGTGTTGCCGCCCCGGTCATCCAGAATCTCCGCCCCGCACAGGCGTATGCCGACCGGTATCTTGTCCCCTATCTCCGCCTTGATGGCGCCGAGAACCTCCTTCATGAGGCGACACCTCTCGCCTATGGTCTCCCCTCCGTACTCGTCCTGCCTCTTGTTCGTATACCGGGAGATGAAGGTCGAGATGAGATATCCCACGATGCCCGACAGCTCTATCATGTCGAAACCGGCCTCCAAGGCGCGCCGGGCAGCCGCCGCGTGGTCCCTCACAGTCTGGGCGATTTCCGCAGAAGTAATTTCCCGGGGAGGCTTGAAGTAAGAGAGGCGCTGGGGAACAACGGAAGGCATGAGGCAATAATCGAGGTCCACACCACCTTCCCGGCCGCAGTGGAGGATCTGTAAGGCAGCAAGGGCGCCGTTCTTCTTTACGGCTTCGGCCAGCTTCGCAAGACCGGGGATGAAGCGGTCGTGGCTGATGGACATGGTCCCCCGGAAGCCTTTCCCCGCGCCCGAGGCGTCAGGGTAGGCGCCCTGGGTGGTGACGATACCGGCGCCACCCCGCGCCTGGGCCTCCATATAGGCGATCTCCCGGTCGGTGACAAAGCCGTCCTGGGTGTTGAAGTTGGACTCGGTGGCCGCATACTTGATGCGGTTCTTGGCGAAGAGGGAGCCGATGCGGCCGGGGGAGAAGATGTGGGGGTAGAGGGCCATAAGGCGACATTTTGCCACGCCCCATTAGTGAAGTCAAGGGTGAGCGGGATGGTGAGTGGACGGCCGCCTGGCCGGAATCGCGATCTGCGGCGCGCTTTTCGCCTCTTGTCCTCCGACGTACGATAAAGCACGCCTACGGTCGAAGAGGCTCAAATCGCATCCACACCTCATCGATCCCGACCATGCGCCCGTCCACTCACGCGGAGCCGTATCATTTTGGCCCGCGGCTCCGGCCTTCATAGGTTGCACACACCAGCACCAATTGAACAAGAGCGGCGGCCCAAGAGGCCGCCAACGTTATACCCTCAATACATATATCACCAACTGAATTGAGTTGGTTCGACTTGCTGAAGTGAGGATTACCACGAGAAGCTTCGTGGGACGACGAAGAATTCAGTCGCCTGCGGACTGACCGGGCAGAAAACCTGACGGTCGGAGTTACAGGTCGGCTGATTTTTGCCTATGGCGCGATTCCGACGATGACGAGCGGAACTGCCGGAACGCCCCTGCCCTGCCTGACCACATTATAGAGTTCTCCCTCATAATAAGCCACGCCAGAACTCATTTGAGACTGAAGGGATTTCATAGGCAGGATCTCGATGCCCACGTCGATACGATCACCGACGTAAAAGGCGAGATGTTTTACGAATAGGTCGTAGGCCACGAAGGAATACTTGCCGAACTGCACTTCGATTGCCACCCGCTCTTTGATAAAGTCAGTTTGGTTGTAACTGAAAATAGGTGTTTCCCCGGCCTCTTCAATTTCTTTCTTCTGCTCAGCGGCCGGCAGTGTGAGAGTCTTGCGGATGAGCTTTTCGTTCTTGGTGACCCAATAGCTTACCCGACTCTCCTCCCAAGAACGGACGCGAAGCAGTTTTGAAAAGGATGCATTCATGGCAATAGGGCTGCAAAGAAGCTTCCCCTTCATTGTCTTTTCCTTGGATACCTTGGTTTTGCAGGCCTCGGCATCCACTTCGGCCACGACATCCTGAATTTCTTTCCACAATTTGGGTTGGTGAACTATGAGAAACTCTAGGCCGTTGAGATGGGAGTATTTTTCGACGATTCTCATTTGGTCGTGTACTTCGTGCGCTTCTCAAGAAGCCTTAGCTGCTCGCTTTCCTTCTTCTCCGCCCACGGAGCAATTCTCAGGCTATTTCCTGCTTCTTCCGGGTCGTAGACGGGTTTATGCATCGGGCGAGTTCTTAGGGTACCGGCGATCTCATCTCGGACGCGCTGCCTGGCGAGACGAACGTATTTTTCGACCATCTCGGCACCGGCTCCCCGACGTTTGTGCCGAACGGCCGCGACAACGGTAGTGCCGGTACCCAGGAACGGATCCAGTACCCAGTCTCCTTCACTTGTCAAGGAGAGTACAAACCGTTCGATAAGTTCAACAGGAAATTGGCATGGGTGACCCGTTTTTTCCACGTGATTGCTTTTGACGTTAGGAATCACCCATAGGTCACCGGGATTCTTGCCGAGTGGATTACATGAGTACTTGCCCGCATTCGGTCCCTTGAAGTACTTCTTTCCGGGATATTTTTGTGGCACCCTCACTGGATCGAGGTTGAATGTATACTCCTCGCTTTTCGTGAACCAAATGATAGTTTCGTATCGGCCTGAAAATCGACGGCTGCAGTGCAGCCCGTGCTCGAAATGCCAGATGATCCGGTTCCTCATTCTCAAACCCAAACCGGTAAAGATGGGATACAGGACGGTGTCCAGGGGTATGATGGCTCCCCTATCCACGTAGTTCCCTACCTGCCAGCAAATGCTGCCCTTCGGAGAGAGGCACCGCACACACTCCCGAATGACGGCCTCTTGCTGCGCAAGGTAACTCTCAAGTTTCAGCTTTTTTTCGTACTCTTTCCCGATGTTGTAGGGCGGTGATGTGATGACCAGCGTTAGAGCCTCGTCCGGGATGGTCCTTAGCAGATCAAGACAGTCACCAGGAAAAAGCACCACGTCCCTTGAAAGGGAGAATTCGCTTGCTATTTCTCGGGTATCGAACATATGCCTATCATAACACAGGACCGGGTTCCGCAGTCAATCGATTCACGTTTGTCGCAAGAGGTTCGCTTACCCGATGGTCGATTTGGCCGCACTACGAAACTTTGGGGACCCCTTCAGATTTGCAGATTTATCTCCAGTCCCAAATTTGTTTCACTATAAGACAAACTGATACTATTCATATTTTCAATTCGATCTTAGGGCCTCGAAAATAGCGCCTAATTTTCCACCACCATATAGATCGCTTCTTCTCGAGCTTCTCATACTCGATGCACTTCAACGCTATGTATTGAAACTGATTGAAATACGCCACTTCGATGCGTTCTGTGCTGTCGTCTTCGCGCAGGTACCTGATATACTCCTTGATGTATTCGTTTTTCCACGCCGTTTCTATATACCAACTGAATTCATCGTATACCAGCTGAAAATCTATTATTCCTTTCTGTTCAAACATACCGAGATTTTCAAAATGGCCTAAGAGCAGGTCGTCAATCTCCCAAGGAGAATAATGCTTCTTCTTGCCCAGCCATTCCTTCAAATCATCCGGCAGCCTTGTCTTCTCAAGCGCTTCGCGGTTGACTTCAAAGTAGGGCACCGGCCCCACTTCATCGGACGATTCAACTGCCCCATTCCGTCTAAACTCCAGGGCTCCGCAGTCGATCAAACCTAGAAGTTTTCTACTACTACCCGTGAAAAAATCGTTGTCGATCTTGTGCACGAAATCTGCGGACGTGGTTTTCCCGAGGTTGCCTAGCTGCTCCCACGCTACCCAAACAAGAAATGCCGCAAATACTGCGGCTAGCAGTGAACCGAGAATACCGCTATAATACTGATAACGTTCGCAATTCGCGGAGACTAAATTGAATGAAAAAATGAGTAAGACCGCGAGTCCAAGAAACAGGACTATTATGATAGGCCTTGCTACTTTCATCTTTATAGAAAGGGGCATCTATATGTCTCCCATAGCTTCATACTTTGTTTTCCTTTGCCGAGCCGATGTTCCCGTGGGGCAACTTTGGGGCCGCCCTTCCCATTTTCTGTTTTAGTCGGCAAGGACATATAACGTTGTTTCCCAGTGCGCATTGCTTTCCGCCTCCTGCTTTCTGTACTTTCTTCTGCATCATAAGTCACACTGGGAAACAACGAAGTTGCCTGGGGTGTGGAAAACCTGGAAACAGAGCCGTAGAGAAAGCCGATGAGGTCCGAGCTCTTTACCTGCTATTTTTTGACCCGCCCTACTTCTCCAATTTCAAGACGTACCTTGACCCCTCGTGTATGGACGGGAGCGCTGGTCAGTATGTCTTTGACAACTCCTGCCAGATCTCAATCTGTTCATCTTTCTATGAGGGGATCGAGACCGTCATTCCGGTTGACGTCTGGCGCCGGTTCCATCCATTTCTAACCCTTACATTCCCCAGCAGTCCACGGTACGCCCGTTGTGCGTTTCAAAGCCTGTAACTCGTGGGGTCGTGACAATAGGACATTTTTCCTCATCCTGTTCCCCTGTCGCTCTTAAGGCTGGCACCGGGGTCTCCGAATCATTACCACGTTATTCTTTTCTTCAGAAGAATATCCAGATTATCGCCTTCAGAAGAGGCCTCGGAAAAGCTCTGGGGTCTTGCAGTCATACATTTGCAGAAGGCGGATATTTTGTGTGATTGCAAGACCCCATTGGTATTTCCTCGCAGGGCATCCACACCTCATCGATCCCGACCATGTGCCCGTCCACTCACGGGTCGCCATATCTTCAAGTCCCGCGGCTCCGGCCTTCATAGGTTGCACACACCAGCATCAATTGGACAAGAGCGGCGGCCCTGGAGGCCGCCAACATTTTGCACCTACGTATACGTAACAAAAGTGATTGACCTTGGGGTCCACGAGGGTTCATCATCTATCCCGCTTTCTCTGAAAAGAAAAGGAGGAAGAGATGAACCAGATGGAACCGGAGTGCAATCAGTCAGTCGCAGGGACCGAAGCGGTACGAGGGCCATGGGGGACGCCCATAACTAAATAACTAACTCCGTTCAGAGTCGGCGAGAAGTACAGCAAAGGGCCATGGGGGACGCCCATAACTAAATGACTAACTCCGTTCAGAGTCGGCGAGAAGTACATGACCCCTCTCCCTTACCAGTGAAACAGCGGATAACGTTTGAGTTGAGCGAGTGGGGCAGCTTTGGCGATGCCCTTCCGATTTTCTGTTTTAGCCGGCAAGGACATATAACGTTGTTTCCCGGTGTGCATTACTTTCCGCCTCCTGCCTTCTGTACTTTCTTCTCCATCATAAGTCACACTGGGAAACCACGAAGTTGCCTGAGGTGTGAAAAACCTGGAAATAGAGCCGTATGAAAGCCGATGAGGTCCGAGCTCTTCACCTGCCTATCTTTTTGACCCGCCCTACTTCTCCGGTTTCCAGACGTACCTTGACCCCTCGTGTATGGACGGGAGCGCTGGTCAGTATGTCTTTGAACTCCTCTGTCAGCATCCCAGTCCGTTGATCCTTCTTGAGGACTATCGAGACCGTCATTCCCGGTTTAATGTCTGCGCGCCGTGTTCCGTCCACTTCTAATCCTCACACTCTCCCGCAGTCGGGGTGCTCTTTCCTGAGCCATTTGGGCCGGCGAAAACTACCACCCGTGGCGGTCTATTCACCAGCGTCCCCTTCCCGGTATGTCTTTATGTACTCTTTGCGGCCGTCGGGATGTAGCAGATAAATTCCCTTGTCATCCCCGTGGGTAGTAGGAAAACCGGCAGCGTGCACTTTTTTGACTGCTTCAGATGTGGCACGAGCGACGATTCGGTCCTGCTCCGAATCTTCCATATCGAAGAAGGACTTGCTCTTCTCCGTATACGCTACGATGAGATCGAGGGCCTTTGCTCGCATATTTGTTTCTTCATGCGCACAAGCGGTATGAAATTTCCTGTAAACGTCGGCTGGCACCTTAAGCTGAATGTGACGAATTTTCTTGCTGTCCGTTTGCGATTGTTGTTTCATGATCGCACTCCTTGGCTGTGATGATATAAGTATATCACGCATATCCCATTGCTGCAACCTCCGTATCCGGTTTCGTTGGGTAAGGGGCGACCGGAGGACATTGGGGGGGGGGGGGGACGAAGGGTCACCCTTGACAGTAGACAGATAAATCACCCAACTTATTTAATTTAAAGGATTTATATGCTAATCGCCAACCCATCATGTCCTTGGCCGAGGGCTCATCCCTGGGAAGGGAGGTGGCCTGCTCCTGGCTGATGGCGTGCTTGTCATCTGGCGCCACTGGCATTTTCTTGAGATAAGTCAAGGCGGCTTGAGCCCCCATGACTTATATTGTCACTCAGATGGTGCATGAAAAGATGACGGCGCTTAAACGATATTCCAAGAGAGGAGAACAGTAGGTTTTTTATCAGGGCCTATCAGCGACAGGAGGTATCCCGAGTATTGGTTGTAGGTGGGGTGGCTCAAGAAGGAACGGGTATCCGCACTTTGAAGACAAAGGAGCCAATCATGCCGGACACTTCATACTCGCTCTAGGCAATTGGCAGACGATCAACGGTGACGTAGGATGAGTAAAGAGGAGTTGACCCTTTGGACGATCGGGCATTCCACTCGAACCCTCGGCGAGTTCCTCGACCTGCTCACCGTTAATGGGATCGGGGCCGTGGCTGATGTCAGACGTTTTCCGGCTTCGCGTAAACACCCGCACTTCGATCAAGACACGCTGCGCACCTCTCTTCCGAGGGCTGGAGTGGAGTACGTGCCGCTGCCTGAACTCGGCGGTCGAAGACAACCACGCCCGGATTCGCACAACACCTTCTGGCGCAACGAGTCGTTCCGCGGCTATAGCGGACTACATGGAAACGGAAGGGTTTCACGCAGGAATCGAGGGGCTGCTGGAACTGGCTCACCGGCGACAGACGGTCTTCATGTGCGCGGAAGCTGTCTGGTGGAGATGTCACCGGTCACTGATTGCCGACTATCTGAAAGCAGAGGGAATTTGCGTGCGGCAAATAATCACGGGACAAGAATGAGGCCCGCACCCTACACTTCTGCGGCCGCTTCAGGGATGGTAAATTATCGTACTCTCCGGCGGCGTGAGGGAGCAGTTGAGGCACTTTCCGTCGACGCCG
>CAVVPU010000210.1:0-15121 GCA_963750015.1 uncultured delta proteobacterium
ATCCTTCGGCTGCCGCCCGTTCAACGGCCCAATCCATCTCGTTGCGTTCCATGGCCCGTACCGTCAGTGTCCTGTTCATGTTCATCGCTATAATCCGACCTCACCTTCTATGGCAGCAGGCTGAGGGCTCCTTCGAAAACCGGGTTGAGCACATCGTTCGTCTCGACAGAAATGTCTTCCCGGTTCGTGAGGACCACTATCGTCAGCCCGCTTTCCTGATCACGGCCGATAATGGAGGAGTAGCCCGGTATCAATCCCGAATGGTAATAAATGGTGCGCCCGTCGGAGGTCTGGCTGATCCCATACCCCATCCCGTAAAAAGTTGAAGGAGCGACCGGGGTGATCATGGCGTCGAGGGAGGCCTGCGACAGGACATGGCCGCCGAAGAGGGCGTCCGCCCAGATCAGCAGGTCGGAAGCGGTGCTGATCAGGGAGCCGGCGGTCCAGGCACTGCTCGGGTTCCAGCCGGAGACGTCGCCGACGCCGGGGCTTCCCGGCAATCGTAAATACCCGTGGGCGTATGAACCGCTCAGCGTCGAGTCGACTGCCAGCTCCGTGTCGTTCATGCCGAGGGGAACGAAGAAACGCCTTGCCATGGCGTCGCCGGCCGATTCGCCGGAGGCGGTTTCAGCGATCATGCCGGCCAGAATATAGCCTGTATTGCAATATTCGTAAACGGTGCCCGGCTGGACGGAGGCCTGCTGCAGGGCGAGCTGGACCAGTTGGGAAGGTTGCCAGGCCTGGTAGGGGTTCGGAAAAACCAGGTTATTCCAGAAGTTCGCTGTGGCGTAATCGGCTACGCCGCTCGTATGATTGAGGAGCATGCGGATCGTGATTTGAGTGTCATAAGGCACACCGAGACCCGGAAGCCACTGGTGCAGGGTGTCGTCGAGGGTCAGCTTTCCCTCTTCGGCGAGCTTCAGTATGAGGGCGGCCGTGAACTGCTTCGTGAGACTTCCGAGGCGAAAACGCAAGGTGGGGTCCATAGGTGCGTTGGTCGAAGTGTCGGCAATTCCTGCCGCGCCCATCCATTGTATGCCACCCCGCGACACTGCAAGCACGGCCCCCGGCACCTGGGTCGATGCGGCTACATTCGCATCGAGCATACCCTGAAGCGCTGCCGTGGGCAACGGCGCCGGCCCGGGGCCTGATGAGCCCCCGCCGCAGCCTGCCAATAACAAGGGCAGCAGGCATACGAGCAGCGTAACCGTGCGTCCGGCGTGTAGCACCGCTATCCTGGATGATCTATGCCGACCCACTTCCCCTCCCTTGCCTAAAGTGGTTATCGGCAGCCGTCGGGTTTTCCCAAGCCCGGCCCGGCAAGAAACGGTAAGATTGCCTGAACGGGCATTTTCGATGGCAGGTCGATTTAAGCCATTATCCATCCCCACCGATAACAGGGCATGAATCTGACGACACACAAAACGGAGACCACCATCAATGAAAAGATTCACCATCTGCCTTCTTGTCGTCCTTTGCGTCGCCGTCGTGCAATCAGGAGCCGCCTACGGCGCCACGCCGGACCCGGTCGGGCGTATCGTTGACTCGTTCTGTAAGAAGAATGGTCTGACCGGCTTATCTGTAAGCGTTTGCAGAAACGGCCGTACATTCAACTACCATCGTGGGTACGCCAACCTCGAATCGAGAGACAGGGTCACCAGGGACAGCGTCTTTCGGATCGCGTCGGTCTCGAAGCTCTTCACCACTCTCGCCGTGCTGAAGCTCGCCGAACAGGGCAAGCTATCCCTCGACGACCTCTTGTCGAAGTACGTGCCCGCTTTTCCCCACGGCGACACGATCACCCTGAAAAACCTCCTTCAGCACACCTCGGGCATCCCGAACTTCGCCGAGTTTACGGAATTTGCCGAAAACCAGGCGAAAGAGTGGAGGCCGACGGAGCTGGTCGACCTTCTTAAGACCCACCTCGAAGCCCGTCCTCTTGATTTCGAGCCGGGGACGAAGGCCGAATACAGCAACAGCAACTTCATGCTCCTCGGGCTCGTCATCGAGGCCGCCTCAGGCAAACCGTTTGACCAATTCGTCTCACGCTATGTTACGACGCCGCTCGCCATGAAGCATACGGGCGTCGGGAGCGATACTGCCCTCGTCCTCCATCGGGCGGTCGGTTATAACGTGCGGGGCGGAAAGATAACCAACGCTGCCTTCGTCAGCGTCGTCGCGCCCTTCGGCACGGGCGATTTTATGTCCCAGCCGGGGGACCTCGTCAAGCTTTCCCGGGCCTTCAAGCCGGGCGTGCTGCTCAGTCGGGCAACGATCGATGAAATGGCCCAGCCGGTCATTCTGAAGGACGGAACCCCGTGGATCGGCCACAACGATACGGTCGACTATTCCTTCGGCTATTGCTGGGAGCTCGTGAGGCCGAAAGGAGGGACGGAGTGGATCTACACCAAGGGCGGGGCTATTTCCGGGTTTTTCGCCTACGTCGTCTACTTCATGAAATCGGACGTCACAATTGCCATGTCTGCCAACGCCCAGGGCAACTTCAGTCTCCTCGGCCTCGGGCTCGAAATAGGCAAGGCCCTCCACGCGGTAAGGTGAGGAAAAACGCGTGAGAGATCGACACGCGAGACGTTACGCCCTTCTTCTTTGTTCCTGTGTTCTCCTCCTGGCTGCGTGCGCCGGCAGCGGCAGCTCGGGCGGCCCCACCCCGGCGGCCGTGCTCCTCCAGGAACAGGTCGCTGCCGATTGGAACCAGTATCAGCAGACCTATGGCGTCCCGGGTGGAGGCATGGCCGTATACCTCGAGACCCCTAGGGGCAACTATTTCGCCTCGTCCGGCATGCCCGCGGGTGTCGATCAGAACACGCACTTCAGGATCGCCAGCAACACGAAGACTTTCACCTCGGCCGCGATCATGCTGCTCAACCAGCAAGGCCTGCTCAATATCGATGATACGATCGTCTCCAACATTCCGGGAACGGCAAACCCCTATGTACCCGCCACCGCCCAGTACGACATACCCAACAAGGCGAGCATCACGATCAGGCAGCTCCTCTCACACACCGCGGGGGTCTTCGACGTGACGAACGACTATGTGCCCTCGACGTGCTCCGTGGCGTACGCAGGGCAGAACTACATCCAGTACCAGGAGGCGATCGACCCCGCCTATCAGTTCTCGCCCGGCGAGATGATCGGCGTGGATGCGACGTGCGATCTCAGCTACTTTACACCAGGTGCAGATTGGAAGTACTCGAACACCGGCTATTCGATCCTGGCAACGATCATCGAGCGGGTATCCGGCCTCGCTTACGACCAGTTCATCATCCAAAACCTCATCATACCCAACGGCCTGACCGCCACGTCTGTGCCCATGCTCGGGACCGACCAGACTATACCGCCCCCTTTCATCCCTGGGTACGTCTGGGAGGACGGCGTCTGGGAGGATACAACCGTCAGCAACATGTCGGCCAATATTGGCGAAGGCAATATCATCTCCACGCCGTGTGACCTCGCCCGGTGGATCAAGCGCCTGACAAAGGGCCAGGCCGGGCCGAATGCTTCCTCCGTCGCCGCAATGGAGACTGTCACCCCACAGAGCATCGCCCATAGCGTCAACTACGGCCTGGGTATGATATACGAGCAGGGTCTTGGCTACGGCCACAATGGCGCTCACGCGGGATATCTGTCGCTGATGCTCTACGACCCCGCCTCCGACGTGACGGTCATCGTCTACATGAACGTGTGGGATTTCGCCAACCTGACGACGGCGGAGTTGCCGCTGCTGTCGAGCGCCGCCCTCGACGCAAGGGCTGCCTTGGGGTACTAGAGCGCAGCCCCCTGTCTGTCCAGCACTTCTCTCACCTTCGTGAGCAATGCCGGTACCGAGAGGGGCTTTTGGAGAAAATCGACCTTCTCCTTCCGGATGCCTTTGTCGATCACGATGTCTCCGGTGTACCCGCTCACGAAGAGCGCTTTGATCGAGGGGTCGATCCGGGTAAGCTCATCGAAGACGTCCTTGCCGTTCTTTCCCGGCATCACGACGTCGAGGATGATAAGGTCTACCTTGGCCTTTCGCTCGTTATAGAGCTTTATCGCGTGCTCTCCGTCAGCGGCCTCTATGGTCGTATAGCCCTGGCTTTGGAGGATTCTCGTGAGCATGTATCTCACGTCCCTGTCATCTTCGACGATGAGGATCGTCTCGATGCCCCCTTCGATTTCAGGACCCGGCCGGGCTTCGTGCGAAGCAGGCGCATCGGTGACAGGGAGGTATATATCGAAGTCGGTTCCCTTAAAAGGTACACTCGAAACGGTGATATAGCCCCTGTGCTGCTTCACGATGCCGTAGGCGCTCGCGAGCCCGAGGCCTGTCCCTTTGCCCACCCCTTTTGTGGTGAAGAAAGGCTCGAAGATACGCTTCATGGTACTTTCGTCCATGCCGACACCGGTATCGGAGATAGAGAGTCTCACATAGGTGCCCGGCTTTCCGAACCCGTAAGTCCGCCTGAAGTTTTCGTCTATCTCTGCCCGTCTTGTTCTGATGGCGAAAGACCCTCCCTGCGGCATGGCATCGCGGGCGTTGGTGGCGAGGTTCATGATGACCTGGCCTATCTGGGTGAGGTCGAGAAGGCTCGAGGTGTCCTCATCGGTGAGTTCCATGGAAAGGCTGATGTCCTCGGGCAAGAGCCTGGTCAGGAGTTTGGCCGTGCTCGTGACGGCCCCGTTCAACGTATGGGGTTCCAGGACGATCCGCTGTTTCCGGCTGAAGGCGAGAAGGCTCTGGGTGAGATCGGCGGCCCTCTCCGATGAGGCCACGACCTGGTCTATATAGGACCTGTTGATATCATCCTTGTCGAGGCTCATCTGCATCAGGTTGCCCAGACCCATGATAACGGTGAGGATGTTGTTGAAGTCATGGGCCACGCCGCCGGCAAGGGTGCCCACTGCCTCCATCTTCTGCGACTGGCGGAGCTGTTCTTCCATGCGTTTCTTCTCGGTGATATCGCGGGCGAAACCGCAGGCATACTCACGTCCGCCGTATTCGACGTAGGCGGTGACGACCTCCGCGGGGAAGTCGCTGCCGTCCTTGCGGCGACCTATGGATTCGGCGAGAAAAGAACCGTTCTTTCGAAGCTCCTCCCACACGGCACCCATCTGTTGAGCGGTCACCGTAGGCATGACCCGGTAGATCGTCATTCCGATCAGCTCCTCGCGCTCGTATCCGAGGACCTTGCAGGCGGCTTCGTTGACGTAGATGAACTCGTTGTTGGTGTTCATCCAGTAGGCGCTGTCGTAATGGACATCGATCGAATGCTTCAGCAATCTGACGTCTTCCTCGGCTTTCTTACGTTCGGTGATGTCGCGCATGATGACGAGGGAATACCGCTCCCCCTTCAGCCCGTAAAGAGAAACGGATGCCTCCGCCGGGAATGTGGTTCCGTCTTTCTTCAGGCCGGTCAATTCGTAGAATGAGGAAACGGGTTTACCGGCCCCCTGTCTTTTCAGCCTCTCCTCGACGACATCACGGCTCTCCGGAGCAATGAGATTCGTGATCGGCGTGCCTATCGAGCTCTTCGTCGTTTTCGTAGCCGAAGAGGGAGACGTAAGCCGGATTCGCGAAGGTATGGATCCCCTCTTTCGATACGCCGATTGCGTCGCGGGAACCGTCGAGGATGGCACGGAGCTTGGTCTCGCTTTCCCGGAGCGCCTTTTTTCTTCTGCCCGAAGGGCCTCGTAGGCCCGACTCAGCTCTGCGGTTCGCTCCTGCACGCGCTGCTCCAATTCTGCGTGGGCAATGCGGAGAGATTCTTCTGCCTCCTTGCGACCGGTGATGTCCCTGAAGTAAACCGAAAGGCCCGCTTTGGTGGGATGGACGTGCATTTCCACCCATTTGCCGGGGACGACGTGTGATGGCAGCTCGAAATGAGCAGGGGCGCCTTCAGCCATGGCTCTTTTGAGGCGCACCCCGAAGGCGGAGTCCTGCTGAATGGAGAGGGCCTCCCAATGGCTCCGGCCTATGAAGTCCTCTCTTCTTCTGTTGAAAAAAGACAAGGCCCGGTCGTTTATGCGGGTGAAGCGCCACTCCCGGTCCATCGCAAAGTGGCAGTCTGTCATGCTTTCGATGATAGTGCTGATTTCCCGCTGTGACCGGCTAAAAATATCTGCAATGACAACGTTGACGGTCGATCCTTGTGCCTGTGCGTCGCCCCGGGCGGAGACCACTGCTATGACGAAATAAATGCCCGCCAGGTATTGGGCGATCCTCGCTATCCATCCGATCGGGCTGCCCACCTCAGGCCCAAGCAATATCCCCCTCATACCGACAGCGAGCAGCCCCAGGGCGAGGGCATACCAGTAGAGAAAGCCGATCTTCTTTTCGACGAAGCGGGTCATCATGGCAGCGGCGGAGATAAAGAAAAGTAAAAAGGCAGTCATGAGGATGGCCTGCCGCAAGGGCGTCGGGCCTGTCCGCTCCATAAAGAAAAGGGGCGTGCTGCCCCGGACCGCAGCGATTGCAATGAGGGCAACAAAAAGAAGAACGCCGAGATAACCGGCTGCCAGGTTAATGCGCCGGCGGGTCCGATCTGGTTCCGGGGGCTTATCCCTTGCGTTCGCGACAACAGCCGCAGCCTGGAAGATCGAGGCGAAAAACGCCGCGGTGTTGTGCATTGTCACGACCACATTCGGCCCCCGAAAACCGATGAGCCAACCGGCGACGAGGGACCCTGTACCCAGTGCCAGGGTCCCGCATCCAAGGAAAAGGACCGTGGATGAGCCGCCGAGCACATAGCTCCTCATTGCGAGATAGGAGACCACGCATGGCGCCAGGAAGAGAAATATCATGTCCAGAAAGAAGACTAACAGAGGCGGCTCAAGAACCATCCTGGTAATGTGGTAGACGGAAGAAAAGAGGTGAAAAAAGGTGATGAGTACGATGACCAGCAGAACGGGAATAAGACCCGTATAGAGGGATCTGATGTTTATGCCTTTCGCCGGACGATCTTTGCCATCCATGAAAGTGCCCCGCTGTTCGGAGAAGGCGTCTCAAAAACTGCGTTAAGAAACGATGCCCCTCGACCTGAAGTGTAACAGATTATTTGTGCATTGTAACTCGTAAAAGAAGGTCGGATAAGAGCGGCCTCCCTAGAGGTCGCCAAAGGCGACATGCTCCCTTTTTTCCTCGCCCTGGAGGGGTGAGGGTGATCGTCGTTCCCCTACCGATCCAGCACTTCTCTTACTTTTGCAAGCAGCACCGGCACCGAAAGAGGCTTTTGAAGAAAGTCGACGCTCCCGGAGTGGATGCCCTTGTCGATGACCACGTCCCCGGTGTAGCCGCTCACGAAGATGGCCTTGATCCCGGGATTGCCGAGGGTGATCTCGTCGAGGGCTTCTTTGCCGTTCTTCTCCGGCATGACCACATCGAGGATGACGAGGTCCACGTGGCCGTGCTCTTGATGGACGCGTATCGCATCGTTTCCGTCGACGGCTTCTATTGTCGCGTACCCCTGGCCTTGAAGGACCCTGGTGAGCATGTTCCTCACGTCCCGGTCGTCCTCGACGATGAGAATGGTCTCGGTGCCCCCCTTGACGTCTCCCTTTACAGGAGCCTTCTGCCGGGATGGCTTCTTGAGGAGAGGCAGGTATATGTCGACGGTGGTCCCCTCGAAAGGCACGCTGCTCATCGTGATGTAACCGCTGTGCTGCTTCACGATGCCGTAAGCGCTCGAAAGCCCGAGGCCCGTCCCCTTGCCTACCTCTTTCGTGGTGAAGAAAGGATCGAAGACACGTTCCACGGTAGCCGCGTCCATACCGATGCCCGTGTCGCAGACGGAGAGCCTCACATACTCTCCCAATCGTCCGAAACCATGAGTTTTTTCGAAGGTCTCATCTATCGTAGCCCGTTCCGTCGTAATGGTGAGGGAGCCCCCCTGCGGCATGGCATCCCGGGCATTGGTGGCGAGGTTTATGAGGACCTGACCAATCTGACCGACGTCGAGCAGACTCACTGCGTCCGCGTCGGCAAGGTTCATCGAAAGACTTATGTCCTCGGGTAAGAGTCGCACGAGAAGCTTTGCCGTGCTTACAACGACTTCGCTCACCTTGTGGGGCTCAGGGGTAATCCGCTTCTTGCGGCTGAAGGCGAGAAGACTCTGGACAAGGTCGGCCGCCCTTTGGGATGAGGCCACGATCTGGTCGACGTGTTGCCTGTGGTCGTCTTCATCGATCTCCATCTGCAGCACGTTACCGAGGCCCATGATGACGGTGAGGATGTTGTTGAAGTCGTGGGCGATCCCGCCGGCGAGCGTGCCCACCGCCTCCATCTTCTGGGCCTGCCGGAGCTCTTCCTCGAGGTGTTTTTTCTCGGTGATGTCCTGCACGGTGCCGGTCATGCGAAGGAGCGTCCCCGCCTCGTCGAAATAGCCCTGACCCGAGTCCGCGAGCCAGCAAGTCCGGCCATCGGGACGAATGATCCTATACTCCGACTTGTACAGTGGGTGGTCTATCGACGCTTGCCCGAGGGCAGCCGTCACATTGGGGAGGTCGTCGGGATGGAGGAGACATGCGAATCCCTCGAAGTTTCCGCCGAAGTCCTTTTTCCCGAATATTTCGTAGCATTCAGGCGACCAGAAGACTTCGTCCGTCGCTATCTTCCACTCCCATATTCCCATATGGGCTGACGCCAGGGCTAGCTTGAGCCGATCGTCGCTCTCCTTCAGCTTTGCGTCGAGGTCATGGCGATAGAGGGACATTTCAATGGTCGCGGCGAGCTCTTGTCGAGATACCGGCTTGACAAGATATCCGTAGGGCGCGGTGAACTTGGCCTGGTTGAGAAGGGGCTCCTCGGCGTAGCCCGTGAGGTAGATAAGGGGGACATCGGAGAAGGACGCGATCCGGCCGGCGGCCGTAATACCGTCCATAACGCCTGCGAGATGGATGTCCATGAGGATAAGATCGGGGTTGTCCGCCTTTGCGCGATCTATGGCGTCCTCGCCCGTTGCCGCCGGCTTGAAGACTGCATAGCCCAGACCTGTGAGAGTGTTTTCGAGCTGAGCGGCCAGAATCCCGTCATCTTCAACGATCAGAATCTTTTCCCGTGCCATGGTCACCTCGTGTGGCTGAACGTGAGGATAAACTTGGTCCCCCCGGTGCGGTCGAGCTCGAGCTTGCCGCCGAGCTGGTGCTGCCCAAGCATCCGCACAAGGCGTAACCCCAAGGATTTCGTTGTCTCCCAATCGAGGTCGGCGGGCAGCCCCACGCCATTGTCCGCGACCGTCAGCGTGTAGGCCGTGCCATCCCTTTTTATCGAGACGGCAATGTCACAGTTAGTTTCATTGCACACGCCTTGAGGAAAGGCATGCTTGAACGCGTTGCTCACGAGTTCGTTCACGATCATCCCGCAAGGGACAGCGGCGTCGAGGGTCATCTCGACGTCTGTCAATGCCACTTCGCACCTGATGGCGCTTCCCGGGCCAAAGGATGTGCGCAGATGGGATATCAATGCCTCGAGGTAATCCTGGAAGTTGATCCTCGAGAGGCTCTCCGACCGGTAGAGCCTCTCATGGACGAGGGCCATGGACTTGATCCTGCCCTGCAGGTCTTTCAGCGCCGCAGTGGCCGAAGAATCTTCCATGCCTTGCTGCTGGAGCTCGAGAAGCCCTACGATGGCTGCAAGGTTGTTTTTCACGCGGTGGTGGACCTCCTTGAGGAGCGTCTCTTTTTCTGCGAGGGATGTCTGGAGGGCCTCTTCGGCCTGTTTGCGGTCGGTGATGTTCTCCGTGAAAATGATGATTCCACCGACGTCTCCATTCTGCTCGTACCAGGGCAGAACCTCCCAGCGCAGCCAATCTACCCGCCCGTCCAACCGGGGGAATGGGATCCTCCTCACACTTCTCGCTCGCGCCCGCGAGGCACCTTTGGTGCACTGCTTTCCATCGTTCGGGGATCTCGGGAAATATCTCGTAGTGGCTCCGGCCAATGATCTCTTGATCGCCCAGGCGGTAATCGGTGAGCCATCGACGGCTCACTGCCACGTATGTCATGGTGCGATCAAACATCGCGATATCCCTAAATCCACCGCCTCTCTTTGCCCGGGTCCCCCGGAGCCCTGAAAAAACGAGTTTAATCAAAGGCTACCCCGAAAAAGGTATCAGAAAGAAGCCCTCAGGTCGGCTTTGTCATCCAGGCATGTCTTAAAGCCCTCCTTGGGGGCAATTTTGGGTAGTGCTCTCCTGAGCACTCTTTTGAAACGGTCACTCGTGGCTCTCTGATGAGTCTTGGCTCACCCTGTTGCATGTCCAAGCTCCATGATCCGCTGCCGTGCCAAGGTGAGCGCCGTGAAAGACGGATGTCCCTTGGCGAGCCTTACCACGAGTTCTCGTGCATGATTGAGGATGCGCCCCGGCAGATTGATAAGAGAGAACCTCAGCGCCTTCATTCTTTTGGTGGCCCACGATGTTTGAAGCGCCAGATGCTTCATTGCCGACGCGAGGTTGAAGGCGAGGATCATGATCCCCCACCACGCGGCATTCTCCCCGAAGTCGGATGAAGGAAGCTTCCCTCCCGCAAGGTCTTCTTTCATGACCGAATGGGCTTCTTCGCTCTTGCCGCAGCGTTTGTGGAGCCAGTCGACTACTTCACTGCCATCCAAGTCTCTGTTGGTGACAATGCCGAAGACCTTGTAACGCTTCTTTTCAAAGGTCACGGTGGGAAAAGGAAGCTGCCCCTCCATGCCGGGAAGTTCCTGCTGCCTCATAAGTTCCCGGGTGGCGATGTACCGGTAGACCGGGGCGTTCTTGCTGAAGGCGATCTCCTGGGGGATGAAGCAGATCCTCCGCCCATTCCTTGCCCGTCTCTCTCCCGTCCTTCATGACAGGTTTCCATTCTTCCGCCTCGGCGACCGCCTTTTTGAACTCTTTCGTCACATCGGCGCCGATGGCGAACTCGATTCTGCCGAAGCGCTTATTCTCCCCTTTCTCGCAGTACTTGAGGAGATCGTGCTGATAGCCCGCGGTATCGGAACGGAGGTACACTCTTTCCACCCCTTCGGGGAGCATATCGAGGGCCTCTTTGAATACCCGGAGCTGCTCAAATCCCGCAGGGACGTTCCCGTCCCTGAACTCCGAGCGGAGGACGAGTTCCTGTTCGGCCCAGTATATATTGAATGGCTGGTATGCTCTATACCCCTTGTAGGAGAAAAGAGCATCTTCTTTCTGTGTTTCCGCAAGGGTGGCATCGGCATCGAGGGTAGCTTCCGCCTTCGGACGGTGCCTCTGGATGGAGGCGACAAGGTCCCGGTTTACCCTTGAAAGCCCCTGCATGTGTTCGTTGGGAGCAGGGATGAAAGCCTTACCCTTTTCGCGCTTCTTCTCTTCCTTTGGGTCATGGAAGGCTGCAAGATACCGGAATACCGCGGAAGGAGAAGGAACCGAACGGTGATGTCCCTTCGTCCACCGTCGTTCCTGAGCCCTTCTCTGCTGACGGGAGAGTCCCTTCGTTTCTACCCGGCCGAGCACTTTGCAGAAGCCTTCATCCTTGTCGAGGATCCTGATGTCGTCGACGGAGTCTCCTCCTGCGAGATTGAGTAATACCAGGGACGTAAGGATCTGCTCATCAGTCCATCCCCGGACCTTCACGTGCATATGGGTCCCGATATGATCTCCCAAGCCGAGGACGGAGGCAAGGTCGAGGTAGACGGGGAGGCCGGCAAGGGAGGTCATGCCCGCGTTCATCTTCTCTTCTTCGTACTTGTACGGGAGAACGCCTTGTGGCATAATCGAAGCACCTCGTTGGTGATAGTTTTGGTTCCGCAAACCTATTCTATCATCCCTGTTTATCAGGGCCAACGAGGTTTTTGATTATTTTTGGTGGTGGATCGGGGTATCGGCCGGCGCATGTTCGATGAAGAGTCTTAGCTTATGCTCGCTGTCGCGCAGAGCCTCCTCCAGCCGCTTGCGTTCGGTGATGTCCTGATTCACTCCGACGACCTTTACGATGCGTCCCTCCCGATCCCTGACCGTCCTGCTTCGCAAGAGGATATGGATCACTTGGCCGTCCCGGCGGACGCACCTGTGTTCATACTGGCGAACATCTTCGGCGTGGGCTCTGCGCTCGTTGGCCCCACGGTTCAATTGCTCAAGTTCGTCGGGATGAATGAACCTCTTGAGATATTCCCCTCTCGTCATCCGGTAGCCGCCCTCTTGTTCGGCGGTCGTGCCGTAGAGATCATAGAAGGCATCGTTAAAGATGAACTCGTCGGTCGTCTCGTCACACTCCCAATAGGCTATCCGTGCCATGTCGGCGGCATTCGCGAGCTGGAGCCGGCTTGTGCGGAGGCTCTCTTCGGCGCGCTTTTGCTCCGTCACATCTATTCCGACTCCGTCCCACAGCATTCGACCATCCGGGAGGAGACGGGGCGATGAGGACAACTGCACCCAGCGGACTTCACCATCGGGGCGACGGATGCGGACCGTAACGTTGAAGGTCGTCAAACCTTGTATCGATGCTTTCCTGGCGGCAGCGACGAGCGGACGGTCTTCTTCCACGATGAGGTTGTAGAAGCCCGACGGACCCCGCGCCACCTCTTCGCTCGGCACTCCCATCAGCCGCTCGACGCTTCCACTGACATAAAGAAAGTGAACGGCGCCGTCGTGTTCCCGAACCACCTGATATACCATGCCGTGAGGCAGGTTATCTCCCAGGGCGCGCAGGCGGGCCTGGTCTTCCTTCGAGGCTCTGCCGGCGGATTCGGCTTCGTTGCGGATGGCGCAAAGAAGCAGTGCGGCGACTGCCGAGAACCCCACGTACATTTGCACGAAGAGAAGGCGCCCGGTCAAAGTGGCCCCGCCCCACAGCAGAGGCCCGAACACGACTGCGGGGCTCGTGACTGCGATGATTGCCATCACGGTGAGGCCGAGCGTCACGATGGGCAGCCCCAGTCGAAAGGCGGCCCAGCCGAACAGGGCGACCAGCATGTAGGGCTGCGGAGTGAACGCGCCGTGACCCGTGTGGCCGTGAAATGTCAGCCACGTGCCGACGATCAAGATCGAGATGAAGAGGGAGGACTCAAGCACCCATCCTGCCCGGACGTCGGAAAGTGAGTCGCCCGACCTGATCCACGCGACGATGAGAGGGGTGACGAGCAGAATGCCGAGTCCGTCGGAGACCCACCATGTGAGCCAGAAATTCCAGAACGGCGCATGGGACGCGATGGCTGCGGTACCGGCGCCCACGAAGGCCGTAAAGGCATTCACCACGGTGCAGGAGATGATCAGGGCCACCACGTCCCTTATGCGTACAAATCTGACATCCTTCCCGGACCACCATGAAATCAGGCAGGCGCAGGCGAGGGATTCGAGCATATTCGCCGTCATGAACCCGATGCTGTTGAAGAGGGGCCGTCCCGAGAGGAGGTCGGCTGTGTTGCCTGCTACGAAGAGAGCCGGGATGATCCACACCCACCGGCGACGGGGAGAGAGGAGGAGGGCGGCTAACCCGACTCCGGCGGCAGGCCAGACGACCGCAAGCACTCTTTGTGAATCGGGAAAGAGGAACGCCATCTCATGGGCGGCGAAATAGGCCAGTGCGGCCACAATGATTCGCGCAGCAGCCTGTTTAGCCCCTACCACTTTCTCCTGCGCAAAACGTCCTTCATCCATCCAGACTCTCCCTTATCTTTGCCATCGACCCAGACCTTTCAGGCCTCGATAACATCCGCCTTTCGGCCGTAAGCATGATGATATCGGGTGTGCCGGGACTTGATTGGAGGTAGGATAGAAGAAGTATCAAGAGGGCCGGTAGGGATGTTGTTTCATTCTGTATGCTTCTCATTGACCGAGCCGGGATTTGCCGTTTTCTTCTCTGCTCCATTATAGTGAAATGCGCAAATATTACAACAACTATTTCAGGCTTCCCGTGAGAAAGGCGGTATTCATGGCCATCGCGCGAGAAACGCCATTGCGGGAAGCTGCGCGCGGGTCACGGAACGTTGATGCCCGGTGAGGATGCAGACGGCGACGACGAATGAAAGAGCCGGCAATATGGTCGATATTTCCTCGGCCGTCGAAGGCATGGGGCGACGCAGGAGCCGAGAAGCGCGGAGATGATAACCCGCGCGAACGAAGTCATCCTTGACAGCGAGAATCTTAAGGGCAAAGAGGTCCCGCTTCCGGGCCCGCATAGGACACGCAGTTTCGCCCCTCTTTCTTTGCCTGGTAGAGCGCGG
The DNA here is from genome assembly GCA_963750015.1 of uncultured delta proteobacterium. GTDB lineage: Bacteria > Desulfobacterota > Syntrophorhabdia > Syntrophorhabdales > WCHB1-27 > CAVVNC01. Next base: position 14,180 of record CAVVPU010000210.1, read on the forward strand.
TATCTGCCTGACTCAACACGGAGTCGACCGTATCGGCGCCGGTCCCGAGAGAAACGCCCATGCTTACGGTGGTGGATATGTCGCCCACTCGTGTGGATATGGCCCTTTCGGCGACCATTTCCCGTAATCGTTCGTAAGCTCGTTCGGGTGCAGCCTCGACGACGTCGGGAGTTATGACGAGAAACTCCTCCCCGCCATAGCGGCCGATAAGATCGCATTGGCGTAAGTTCGCTTGAATGATGCGGGTGAACCCGCACAGCACGTCGTCGCCGACCTGATGCCCGTGGCGGTCGTTGATCTCTTTGAAATGGTCGAGGTCGCACAACCCGACACCCACCATCTTACCGCTGCGGGCGGCACGGGACAGCTCTTTTGCCAGGCGATCGAGAATTGCCCGGCGGTTCAGAATACCCGTCAACGGATCGTGGGTGGCCTCGTGGGCGAGCGCATCCCGCGCCTCCGCGAGCTTGGCCTGCATCTCGACCACACGTCTGCCGACGCCGACCCTGGCCCTGAGCTCGTCGGGGTCGTAAGGCTTGGCAAGGTAGTCGTCGGCCCCTGCTTCCAGTCCGGCGACAATATCATCCTTCTCTCCCTTTGCAGTGAGCATGATGATATAGGCCGGCTGATCCGTTTCCAGCGTGCGGATGCGGCGGCACACTTCGATGCCGTCCATCTCCGGCATCATCCAGTCGAGAATGGCGAGTTTGGGTGCGTCGGCTCCCTGCATGGCGGCCCATGCCTCGGCGCCGTCCGCCGCGGCTGCCACCCCGTAGCCGTGCTTCTCCAGTATCATCGCAAGGATGCTCCGGGAGGTAAAGTCGTCTTCGGCAATGAGGATGTTCATAGGCGTGTCCTCTCTTCGCCGTTCATGGAAAGGTCCATCGCTTCCTTCAGCCGGGCGAACTGGGTCTCGAGCCCGGGCAGGCCTGCCGTGACGGC
>CAVVPU010000211.1:0-8488 GCA_963750015.1 uncultured delta proteobacterium
AGAGGCGCGACAGTGGCGAACGGCGGTGGAGAGCACTTTGGTACGCTCTTTCGCCCCGCCGTCATCTACCCGGTTGCCAAGACTGCGAAATTGTATGGAGAGGAACAGTTCGGCCCGGTGGTCCCCGTTCTTTCCTATCGCACGGACGAAGAGTTCCTGAAATTCATTGCTTCCTGCGATTACGGACAGCAGGTGAGCCTTTTCAGCGCAAACCAAGGCGAGATTGCCGGGTGGGTGGAACGCCTCAAGAACCAGGTAGGCCGCATAAATATCAACTGCAAGTGCCAGCGAGGTCCGGACTACCTGCCTTTTGCCGGACGCGGGGACTCCGGCCTTACCACGCTTTCTGTCGCCGATACGCTGAGGCTTTTTTCCATGCCCTCCGTGGTCGCCTCGCGCAGTGGAAAGGGAACCCGATCCTGACCGCCTAAAATGCGCTCAGGCCCACTTCACGTCCCCACTTCCAGAGATTCCTCTGCAACAGTGCCGTTTCTGATCCGGAAGGCCCTCACTCTTTCCCGATCATCGGCGAGGGATATTATGACGTAGAGAAGAGCCGGGTCGGCTGCAAGGCGCATATCCTCTGCCGACGGCCGGGCAGGCGTTGCGGGATGGCTGTGATAAGCGCCGATAATGTCAAGGCCAGCATCTTTCGCCGTCCTGTAGGCTTCGATCTGTTCCTCGGGGTTGAAGGTAAAGTGATCTTCTCTTTGCTCCGCGTTGGTAATCGCAAGGGCCCGTGTGACAATACCGCCGGACCCCATCAGAAAGCCGCAAGCCTCGATTGGAGCTTCCCTCTTCGCGTGTGCGAGAACCTGCTCTATGACATCAGCTCCTATCTTCATGAAGAGCGCACTTGTTCTTGTAATCCTCGATGGCTGCCCGGATCGCCTCTTCGGCGAGGACCGAGCAATGCTGTTTTGCCGGCGGAAGTCCACCGAGCGCTTCCCCTACGGTCTCGTTCGTAATAAGGAGAGCCTCTTCTATCGATTTGCCTTTGATGAGCACGGTTGTCATGCTGCTCGCCGCGATGGCTGCGCTGCAACCGAAGGTCTTGAACCTTACGTCGGTGATCTTACCGTCACTGATCTTTAGATAGAGCCTCATTACGTCACCGCATACCGGGTTGCCTGCTTCCGCCATGCCGTTCGAATCCTCGATCTCGCCCATGTTGCGGGGATTCCTGAAATGATCCATCACAATGTCGTTGTAAGGTCCCTGCGCCATCACTTCTCCTAAATCGACCGAGGAGATCGTGCGCTCCTCGTTGACTTTGTAGCGTTACCAGGCCGGTAAAGCCGAAACAAAGGACATTTCGTTCGCCCAGTCTTGCTTCGTCTCCCGCTTCCGAAGACGGTCGATACTTTCTCATTCTTCAAATCTATCATGCCCGTGATATGATGAATACCCCTACCTGAGCAAAAAGATTGGGAAAGAACCCTATCCGTCGAGACCGGCCGAAATAGAAGGCCTTTTCTATCCGTATCCCGAGCTTTCTGCAGTAATGGGTGAAATCGAGAAGGCTCAGGAAATGGAGGTTCGGCGTGTCGTGCCATTCGTAGGGCAACGAAGGCGTGACGGGCACCCGTCCCTTGAGACCGAGTCGGTAGCGGGTACTCAGGGTAGCGAAGTTGGGGAAACCGATTATAACCTTCCGTCCTACCCGCAGGGCCTCGCTCAGTACCTCGCCGGGGCTCCTCACCTGTTGGAAAGTCTGGTTTAGTATCACGTAGTCGAAGGAAGAGTCACCATACTCGGAAAGGCCCCTATCGATGTCGTCATGGAACACGTTGAGGCCCCTGGCCACACACTGCATTATGGCATTGTCGTCAATCTCTATGCCCTGGGCCTTGACTCCTTTCTGCTCCACGAGCGCCTTGAGGAGCTCGCCGTGGCCGCAGCCCAAATCGAGAACTGTAGCGCCCTTCTCTATGGTATCGACGATGGCTTTCTGGTCGGGTCTGATATCGAATTCGCCCATGTTATGTCGTGCCTGCCACCTTTTTCAGGAAGTGTTTGACCAGGTGGGACTGTTCCTCCACTTCAATGAGAAACGCGTCGTGACCCCAGGTCGAGGTGAGCTCTGCGTATATGGCCTCGACTCCGGCCCGCTTGCACGCCCGGGCGATTTCCTGCGACTGATAGGCCGGGTAGAGCCAGTCTGATTTAAAGGCAATCACGAGAAAATGCGCCCTCACGCCCCGCAGAACCTCCGTGAGGCCTTTTCCGTTTGCCAAATCGAAGTAATCGATAGCCTTCGTAATGTAGAGATACGAGTTTGGATCGAAGCGATTGATGAAACTTTCGCCTCTGTATTGCAGATAGCCCTCTACTTCGAATTCAGGGTCGAATTTGAAGTCACCTCGCGTGTTCTTGAAGCGCCGTCCGAACTTGTCGGCCATCGAAAGGTCGCTCATATAGGTAATGTGGCCGATCATTCTCGCGACACTGAGGCCTTTGGCAGGAAGGGGGCCGCCGTAGTAATTTCCATCGTTCCAGTTCGGGTCCGACATGATCGACTGCCTCCCCACCTCGTTGAAGGCGATCTGCTGAGGCGAATGGGTAGCGGTCGTCGCAATCGGAATAGCCGAGCGGACCCTGTCGGGATAAGAGGCCACCCACTGAAGGGCCTGCATGCCTCCCATCGAGCCACCGGCGACTGCAAGAAGCCCTTCGATGCCGAGGTGATCGATGAGAAGGCGCTGGGCATTTACCATGTCTTTCACGGTGATCATCGGAAACTCTAGGGCGTAGGGTTTGCCCGATCGGGGGTTTATGGAAGCGGGGCCTGTAGAGCCACGACAGCCTCCCAGAACGTTTGAACAGATAACGAAATAGCGGTCGGTGTCGAAAGCCCTCCCCGGGCCGATCATGTTGTTCCACCAGCCCGGGTTCTTGTCGCCTTCATGCCATCCCGCCGCGTGGGCGTCACCCGTGAGGGCGTGCAATATGAGAATGGCGTTCGACCTGTCGCCATTCAGGGCGCCGTAAGTTTCGTAGGCGAGGGTGACGGTGGAGAGCCGTTTTCCTCCTTCCGTCTCGAAGGGTTTATCGTGGGCGAAGGAGTAGTATTCAGTTTCCACCACGCCTAAGCTGTTACCTCTGTCTTTCTCCATCCTTCGTTCCGTCCGGTCCGTCTCGGAAAATTATCCTGCCGCTTTTCGCAGGGCCTGCTCCAGGTCCTCTTTGATGTCCTCGATATCCTCGATGCCGATGGAGAGGCGGATATAGTCTTCCGTAACCCCCGTCTCCTCCTGCTCGGCCCGCGTGAGCTGCTGATGGGTGGTCGAGGCGGGGTGGATGACGAGGCTCTTTGTATCGCCTATGTTCGCGAGATGGGAGAAAAGCTCAACCGATTCGATGAACCGCTTTCCTGCCTCCAGGCCGCCCTTGATGCCGAAGCCCACGAGTCCGCCGAATCCGTTCTTCAGGTACTTGCTCGCGATCCCGTGGTTCTGGTCGTCCTCCAGTCCGGGATAGGTGACCCAGCTCACCAGGGGGTGGGTCTTCAGGAACCGCGCCACCTCAAGGGCGTTGGCAGAATGTTTTCTTTGCCTCAGGGGGAGTGTCTCCAGCCCCTGTAAGAAGAGCCACGCATTAAAGGGGCTCAAAGCGGGACCCATGTCGCGCAGACCCTGGACGCGTGCCTTGAAGATAAAAGCGACGTTCCCCATGTCGCCGAAGTTGCCGAAAACGTCCCAGAACTTCAGACCGTGGTAGGTCGGATCGGGCTCCGTGAATTCAGGAAACTTCCCGTTTCCCCAGTTGAATTTGCCCCCGTCGACGATGATCCCGCCTATCGACGTGCCATGGCCGCCGATATATTTGGTCGCCGATATGGTAAGAATGTCCGCGCCATAATCGAGGGGCCTTACCAGGCCGACGCCGACTGTATTGTCGACGACGAGAGGGATTCCGGCGTCATGGGCAATCTTCGAGAGGGCTTCGAAATCGGGCACGTCGAGCTTGGGATTGCCAATCGTCTCCGCATAGATCGCGTGTGTCTTGTCCGTGATCGCCTTCTTGAATTCCGCGGGCTTCGCGGAGTCGACGAATTTTGTCGTTCGTCCCAGCTTCGGGAAGGTGTAGTGCAGAAGCTCGTAAGTGCCGCCGTAGAGGTTGTTCGCGGCGACGATCTCGTCTCCCACTTGCGTGATGTTGAGAAGAGCAAGGGTTTCCGCCGCCTGGCCGGAGGCGACTGCAAGGGCGCCTGTTCCGCCTTCGAGAGCTGCGACGCGCCGCTCGAAGACGTCCGTTGTGGGGTTCATGATGCGCGTATAGATATTGCCCAACTCCGCCAGTCCGAAGAGATTGGCGGCATGGGCCGTATCTTTGAATACGTAGGAAGTAGTTTGGTAGATAGGTACTGCTCTTGCCCCGGTAGCCGGATCGGGGCTCTCCTGCCCCGCATGAACTGCCAGAGTGTCAGGTTTTCTCGGTGCCATAATCTCTTTCCTCCTAAAAGGTGGTTGGGGCATTATCCGGCTTATCCGGACAGTTTCAAAAGCTCTTTAGCCGGTCGCCCTCGTGAACCGGCGAAGGCCCGCCTTTCATATGTAATACATCGCGTTTTCCTTGTGCGACTTGCTCTCTTGCATGACGACGAGCTGCTCGAGCGTGAAACCCGATAGGACCTCGTCAATCTTGCTGCCGAGCAGACTCCAGATGTCGCGGCTTGCACAGGACTCGGACCTATCGCACGTCGTCGGCTTTGACACGCAATCGACAAGGTCGCAGGGCCCTTCAAGGATGTTGACGATGGCGCTCGCAGTGATTTCGGAAGCCGGCTTGTTGAGAAGAAAACCGCCCTTCCTGCCTCTCACGGCGACTATCAACCCGTTCGTCTTCAGCGTTGAGAATATGTGCTCAAGATACTTTTCCGAAATCTCCTGTCTCCTGGCAATCTCGGAAAGAAAAACAGGTTTCCCGTCGCTCTGGTGGGCGGCAAGATCCATCATTGCCCGCAGACCGTACCTGCCTTTCGTGGATACTTTCATCTTCGTCTACCTCTCTTTTGGCTATATTTCAACATCGGAGGCGGTCGCAGTCTCGAGACCGGGGAAAAGGTTCTGAAAGAGTGCACTCGACAGATAGCGCTCGCCGGCCGACGGAAGGACAACGACGATAGTCTTTCCCTTATTCTCCGGCTCTCTTGCAAGCCGAGCTGCCACATGAACCGCGGCACCGCTTGAAATACCCGAGAGTATACCCTCTTCCCGGGAGAGACGACGGGCCATATCGATCGCCTCATCGCTCGTGACCGTCTCTATTCGGTCGACAAGGTCGAGCTGGAGGACCTTCGGGACAAAGCCCGCCCCGATCCCCTGTATCTTGTGGGTCCCGGGTTTAAGTTCCTGGCCCGCCCGTGCCTGCGTGAGAATCGGTGATTCCGCCGGTTCGACGGCAACGGAGGTGATCTTCTTTGCCTTCTTGATCTTGAAGAAACGGCTGACTCCCGTGATAGTGCCACCCGTGCCGACGCCCGAGACGAAGATATCTACGTTGCCGTCCGTATCGTTCCATATCTCCGGACCGGTCGTGGCCTCGTGAATCGCAGGGTTCGCCGGGTTCTCGAACTGTTGGGGAAGAAAATACTTCTCCGGATCGCTTTGGGCAATTTCGGTCGCCTTTGCAATCGCCCCTTTCATGCCTTTTGCCGCCTCCGTCAGAAGGAGGTTCGCGCCGAGGATCTTCAGCACCTTCCTTCTTTCGATGCTCATGCTCTCCGGCATGGTGAGAAGAAGTTTGTAGCCGCGGGCTGCGGCGACAAAGGCAAGGGAGATGCCGGTGTTACCCGAGGTCGGCTCTATTATCTCCACACCCGGTCTCAGTTTGCCGGACTTTTCAGCATCCCAGATCATGGCTGCTCCGATGCGGTCTTTCACCGAATACGCGGGATTTCTGCCCTCAATCTTTGCGAGGATAGTTGCATCTTTGCCTGCCACCCGGTTGAGCTTGATGAGTGGTGATCCGCCTATTGACTGACTGTTGTCTTTGAACAATGCCATTTTAGCCTCCTTTTCGGGATGTTCCCCCCGGACTAAGATTAGTATACTATTATCATAGGATTAGTATAATAAAGGAGCAACCACCTGTCAACAAAAAAAGGCTATATGAGCGGTAGTATTTAAAGACTATTAAACGACTGGTGTTTTTTAATGGCATGCAGGAAGTTCTCAGGGTTCTACCTCAACGATCATCTCGACCTCAACCGGGGCGCCCAGGGGCAGAGAATTGCACCCAACTGCCGACCGGGCATGTAATCCCTGTTCGCCGAAAATTTGAAGGAGAAGATCGGAAGCGCCATTAATGATTTTGGGATGATCCTTGAAATCATCCGCGCATCTGACGTAGCCCGTGACTCTCACTATCCGCCTTATCCTGTCGAGATTGCCTGCAATGTCCCTGACCGCGGCAAGGCAATTCAGAGTCGATATCCTTGCGCACTCCCGCGCCTCGTCCACGGAGACCTCCCGACCGACCTTCCCTTCTGCCTTGAGTTTACCCTCGACCATGGGAAGTTGGCCGGAGACGAAGACATAGGTCCCCGAAAGTACGGCTGGGGCATAGGAGGCCATGGGCCTGGCGACCTTCGGCAGGACGATCCCCAATTCTTTCAACTTTTCATCGGTTTTCATCTTTCTGTCCTCACTTAGGCGCTTCGCCCGATAAGGCGCTGCGCTCGGTCTCAACCTATGCCGGGTCCTTCAGAAATCCCAGCACCTCGTCGAGGAAGAGTTGTGGCGACGTTTCCATGGCTGCGTGCTTCTGTCCCGGAAGACCCCGGAGCCGGCTATTGGGGAGTACGTCGTGGAGCGCCTCCGCTCCCGCTTTCAGATCATCGTCGCTGTCGTCGCCGACAAGCAGTAACGTAGGGATTGTGAGTGTCCGGAAGCGTTCGGGATCGAAGCAGTACTGGGATGCCTGGGCATGCATCTCCCGGGGAATGGTGTGAGCCACCTCCAACCGGTCCGACCACCCCGGCGACTTCCTCATTGCGTCGATCTCATTGGAAGACGTCCTCACGAACCGGCTCAGAAAGAGACTGACGAGACCATCGCGGTCACCTTCTTCGCGAGGAGGGCTCCAAGGCGGCGGATGTGAGCAGGCGCGTCGGCGACCGATCGGCAGATGAGCATGGACGGTTCATACAGGACGAGCCTGCGAACGTTCCCGGTAAGCGTCGCTGCTTCGAGTGCGATAGTGCCGCCATAGGAATGGCCGAGCAGATCAACCGGACGGCCGATAGAATCGATGAGGGCCACCACGTCGTCGAACTCCCTTTCGATAGCATATTGATCGCTATCCCTGCTTTTGCCGCGTCCACGCCGATTAAGGGCATAGACCGTGTAATGTTGCGCAAAACCGGAGACTACTGCATGCCATCGGGCGGACGTGGCGCTGATGCCGTGAACCAGGACAAGAGGAGGCCCTGAGCCGCACCTGTCATAAGAAATGATTGCTCCGTCCTTTGAAATGATTCTTTCCATTCGTCTCTTTCCTGAGAAGGGCAGGTGGCGGAATAGAAGATACTCCGCCGATCCCCTATATACCCGATCCGTTTTCGAACATGACCGGCAGCGGCTTGTGCTGGACTATCCTCGAATTCGGCGGGACACTCTCCGTGAGCCAGACATTCCCGCCTATCTGGGACCCTTTGCCGATCGTGATCCTGCCCAGAATAGTCGCCCCGGAGTATATGACCACGTCATCCTCCACGATGGGGTGCCTGGGAAGACCCTTCTTGAGATTGCCCGACTCATCGACCTCGAAGCTCCTGGCGCCCAGGGTAACTCCCTGGTAGAGCCTGACGTTATTGCCGATGATGCTTGTCTCGCCGATCACGGTGCCTGTTCCGTGGTCGATGAAGAACCTCTCGCCGATAGTGGCCCCGGGATGGATGTCGATGCCCGTGGCGGAGTGGGCCATCTCGGAGATTATACGGGGTATGAGGGGCACTTCCAGCCGGTAAAGCTCGCGGGCGATCCTGTGGTTTGTAATGGCAGTCATGCTGGGGTAGGAGAAGATCACCTCCCCTGTGCTCGTCGCGGCAGGGTCGCCCGCATAGGCGGCCTGCGCATCGAGGGAAAGCATTCGCCGGAGGCGGGGCAGGGTGGAGATGAAGCGGTCGGTAATACCCCGGTACTTGGACTCGTGCTCCAGGCATTCTACCTGATCCTCTTCCGTGCACGAGAAGCAGAACCCCAGCTTCACCTGCTCGTACAAAAGGCGTATCGCTTCGTCCAGGGTCGAACCGACGTAGTACTTCATCGTGTCCGGCTTGATCTCCGTGTGCATGAAGAACCCGGGGAAAAGGACGGACTTGAGGAGATCGACGATTCTGGTGAGCGCCGCTGTCGAGGGCATGGGCACATCATGAAAATTTATCCCGTGATAGACAGGAAGGTATGAATCCTCGTCGCAGAGCAAATCGACGATTTCCGTGATTCCATTTGAATGATATGTGTCGATTTTCATATACTTCTAA
>CAVVPU010000212.1:0-6793 GCA_963750015.1 uncultured delta proteobacterium
AAGAAAGAACCCGGCGGGGCGACGGATGCCTCGTGATGTGCGTATGGGAAGGGAAGCAGAGGATGACGTGCATACCGGACATTTCTACTTTGCTAAGAACCGGACATTTCTACTTTGCGTTGACAGTCTTGACGATTTCCCTTGCAACGATCGAATACGAATGTTATTCGTTGAATGGAGCAAAAGACCCCCATGGGGTCCCCGATTTTTTCTAAAGGCTGACTTTGAAAGCTATGGAATAGGGAAGTTGGTTGTGGCAAAAAGCACATCATGAAAGAGAAGGGGGAGGAGAAAAAATGCGTCGAGTAAATGTCCATGAAATAATCGACAAAGCACCAATGAACTCCTTTTTTTGGTTTGTCTGGCTCGTAACCTCCCTTTCCATGTTTTTGGATGGATATGATCAACAGATTTTTGGAGTGGCTCTGCCATCGATGATGAAGGAACTGCACTTGGGACCTACTGTCATGGGTGTCCTTGCCAGTGCGTCTCTCTGGGGATCTATACTGGGAGCAATCCTGTTCGGGATATTGACAGATAAGCTGGGAAGAAAGATCGGCCTATTGATCGCGGTCTTTTTCTTCTCGTTTTTCACGGCGGCGTGTGCGTGGACCCACGGTAATGTAAGCCTGTTCGCCGCTTTCAGATTCCTGGCGGGAATGGGTATTGCGACCATGACGCCAACGACGATAGCGGTGGTATCGGAGTACACTCCTCAAGCCAAGAGACGCTTCCTTCTGACCATCAATTCGCTCGGCGTCAACATCGGCATCCTTCTCTGTCCCCTCGTGGGAATTCTTGTGCTCCCCGCCTTGGGTTGGAGGACTCTGTTTGTCATAGGGCTCTTGGGGCTGGCCTTAATTCCCTTTATCCTCAGACTACCTGAAACCATGGTTCTTAACGTAAAGAAAGGTAAAAAGAAGAAAATCGCTGCCATCCTGATCAAGTCCGACCCGAAATTCGTGCCTCAGGAGGACGACGAGTACATCGTTCAGGCCTCTGAGACCGTCAAGCTCTCTCCCGGAGCCTTATTCAGGAACGGCCTGGCGTGGAATACCATCATTATCTGGATCATGTTCTTCGTGAATATATTCGTGCTCGCTGCTGTCCTTGTGTGGCTTCCCAAAATAATAACCATGATGGGGTACAGCTTGAAGAACTCTTTGCTGCTTTTGTCTCTCATGATGGCAGGAAGTTGCATAATTACTGTTCCCGCGGGTCGAATGGCAGCCAAGATGGGCTATAAGAAGACACTTGCGATATTTTATGTGGGATCGGGCCTTTTCTTATTCCTCCTCTCCCTGAAGACAAATGTGGTTATATTTGCGATATGCATGTTCTGCTTTGGCTTTGCCGGCGTCTTACAGAACCTCACGTATCCCTTTGCCTCAGCGAATTACCCGCTCTCCGTGAGGGCTACGGGGATGGGCATGGGAGCAGCCATGACAAGGCTTGGCGGTGCCGTATCCCCGATCATTGTCGGTATGCTGGTGGGTGCAGGTATGACTCCGGCGGGAATTTATCGCTTCCTTCTCATACCTATTGCGATAGGTGTCGTCGCTTCACTCCTTGCCCGACAGCCTAAGTTTGATGGTCAGTAATAAGCTGCGGCTGGGGGGGACGCTCCTCTCGCCGGTGGTCTTTCGGAGGGGTTTCCCCCCTCCGGACTTATCAGGAGGATAAGGATGAGTGCTTTTGATCTGAAAGAACGGGACAGGAGATGGTCAAACATTCGGCGTGAGCTCGAGAAAAACGGTCTGGACGGTCTGGTAGTGATGAGCGATGCCGGTGGGCTCGAGCGGAGGGGATCGTTCCGATACGTGTCGGATGCCTTCCCGTATCCATACGGCTACGTCATCTTTCCATTAAAGGGCGATCCCGTAGGCATATACGCCATGGGAGGATGGATCACCGATAGACGCCCGTTTCCCGTGAGGGGGGGCTGGGTCATAGAAAGCGAGCCTTATGCTCTTTCAGTCGCCGAGGTCATAAGGGAGTTGAATATCGAGAAGGGAAATATAGGCATCGAGGGTGATTTCCTGCCTGCGCCGGCCTATCTGAGGCTCGCCCACGAGCTGCCGGAAGCGACGCTCACGTGGTCGAATATCGTGCACGAGCTCAAGATGGTGAAGGGCCCGGAGGAGCTCAAGCTCATCGAGCATGGCGTGGCTATGGTGGACAGAGCCTATGAGGCCTGTGTGGAATTCGCGAGGCCCGGAAGAACGTGGAACGACGTCACGAGCGAGGTGTGCAGGGTCCTTCATCACTATGGATCGGAAGACATCGGCGGCTATCCCCTGCCGCGCTCCACCGACGTCATCGCAACCGGCGACACCTATAACCTTTACCCCGAGTCCGAGGCGTCCGGAGGATACTGGATGCAGTTCGGGCGCCTCCTTTCCTTCGGTGAGCCGAAGAAGGAAATACGGGCCGCCTGGGAACTCGACGTCAAGGCCCAGGAGCGGGGGGCCGAGAAGGTCAGGCCGGGCAACACGGGCGGCGACGTGATGAGGGCGATCAACGAGTGCCTCAAGGGGAGCCCGTACACCGGGGCGCCCCGCGGCTCGGGACATGGGGTCGGGCTGGACCTCATCGAAAGACCGTTCATCTCCTTAGACGATGAAACGGTGATGAAGCCGGGCATGCTCGTTGCCGTCCACCCGGTATTGACACCTAATCCCGAGGTCTTCGAAGCCTGTGCAGATATGTTCGTCGTGACGGAAGACAAGCCGCGTAAGCTATCGAGGATTACGCCCGAGCTCAAGATTATCTAAGAGGTAACCTTTGAGATTTCAGAAGGGCCATGGGGTAGAGTAGAGACCCCCTTTCGTCTTGACAGAAGACATATTACGGATTATTACATAAGTAGGCACTGAAAAAGCCAAACTGTCCGTAAGGACGGGACGGAAAGCGCCGGGTCTTTCTTTTTAGGTGCTGTTTCCTTTTTCTTGCGAGATCGCCGGAGCCGCCAGACAGCCTGGGAAAACTGGAGGGGTTGTCATGCAGGCATTGGCGGTACGGTCAGCCGGTATTGTGGTTCCTAGGGAAAGGCCTTCCCCTCTCGGGCAGCATAACCTCCTCCCCGCCGTACCGGCAAGACTGGAGCCTGTGAGAGTACCGGCTGCGTCTCTGACAGGCATCGACGGGCTCCCGCAGGTCATTGAAGGTCCGGAACTCCACACCGGCCTGAACGGGCACACCAGGGCCATGGCGATAGCGGCGTACCGGCGCCACATGATCATGGCATCTCCGGAAGCAAAGAAAGCTCTTTTCATCGATACATATCTGTAGAGCCGCGGCCCAAGAGCAAAAAACGTTTTATCGGGACACCACCGTCCGGCAAGACCCGTCAAGAGCAGCCACAAACCACGGGGATCGCCCCGGAGCCGGGGAACGACCGATGGACTCGAAAGACATCCCCGAGGTGGGGAGCACCCTCAGCCTGCAAGGTATTCTATGGTCCCAGTATCTCTCCCACGGCTTTGCCGTAGTCCTGGCATGACCTGAGCCCTTCAGCCGTGTCTACGACGTGTTCCAGCAGGTTAAAGGGGCCGAGATTTACCACCTTCATCTTGTAGACGAACTCCATGGTGTCGAAGATCATCTTCGGCGCATCCCCGCTGTGGGTATAAGAACCGAAGGCACCACCGACTTTTTCGGCGAGGCCTGCCTTCTGGGCGAGAAAGAGAAAGGTCTCCACGGAGCCGGGAAGCGCCCGGTGGTAGGTGGGAGCGCCAAAGAGGTAACCATCATACCCCGATAGTTCCTTCTCGCTCTTTATCTCCGAGATCTTCTTGACGTCCACATCGTGCCCGGCGATCCTCAGGCCTTCCGCGATATACTCCGCCATCTGCTGGGTCTTGCCCGTTCTGCTGAAATACGAAATCAACACTTTTTTCATGGTCGTCTCCTTTATCCATCCCCACCCAGGGGGACAAGGATTAGTCAACCTTCTTGAAGACCTGTCCTTTCGCGCCGCACACGGGGCATGTTCCCGGGGCCTCTCTTTCAGCGGTATAACCGCACACGGGGCAGACATAATAGGTATAGTTCTCGGTCGTTTTGCCCAAACTGTCGAGGAGGTTCTGATAAAGCCGGGCATGGACTTTCTCTACCGAATTAGCATAATCGAAGCTCCGCTCCGCCGCCTTCTGCCCTTCGGCTTTGGCTGCTTCGATCATCTCCGGATACATCTCCTTGAATTCGTGGGTTTCTCCCTGGACAGCCTCCTCGAGGTTTTCCCTCGTGGAGTGGATACCATTCAGGGCCCTCAGGTGGGCATGGGCGTGCACGGTCTCAGCCTCGGCCGCGGCCCGGAAGAGACGCGCAGCCTGCGGGTACCCCTCCTGATCTGCCTTTGCTGCGAATGCCAGGTATTTGCGGTTGGCCTGAGATTCTCCCGCGAAAGCTTCCTTTAAGAATTGTTCCGTCTTTGCCATGAATTATTCTCCTTGTCTTGAATTCTTTGTGCGAGGGGCGCTTTCACTTATGGAGCGAGAGTCTCGACTCCGCAGCGTCCCAGTTGATGTTCTTGAAAAAGGCTTCGATGTAATCCGCCCTTTTGAGACCGTAGTCGATCATGAACGCGTGCTCGAATACATCCATGATGAGAATGGGCATGCCGCCGGTCGGGTGCCCCCCATCGTGCTCGTTGATCCAGAAGTTGATCAGCCTGCCGCTCGGGATATCCCGGTAGAGGGCAACCCACCCGATCCCCCTCATGGCTCCCGTGGCCCGGAAGTCCTTTTCCCAGGCTTCATAGCTGCCAAAGGATTCAACCAGCTTCCCGTGCAGTTTTCCCCCTTTGTCGATACCCTCCTTACCTCCAAGGTTTTCGAAGTAGTATTCATGCAGTCTCATCCCGTTGAATTCCCAGCCGAGCCTCCTCTTCAGTTCGGCATATTCCGGGTTTCCTGCCTGTCCCTCTGCGAGCAGTCGGCCGAGGGTATCCAGCACCTTGTTGGTATTGGTCACATAGCCCTGGTACAGGGTGAAATGGTTTTTCAAAAGGGTCTCGCTGAATCCTTCCATACCGAGTATCCGATTGTAATCCGCTGCCTGATACGTCATCGTTCCCTCCTCCTTGTCCTTTTATAGTCAGAGTCAACAGCTTGTCCTTTTCCCGTACAGTCCTTACATACCCCTTTGAAATTGAGCTGGACCGCATCCACCCGGTGACCCTCAACCGTTCGCCCCTCGGCCAAATACCCCGGAAGAGGGGCATCGCACGCAACGTCAAATACCCTCCCGCATGCCGTGCAGTAGAAATGACAATGAGGAGCAGTGTACGGATCGAACCTTTTCTTGTGGGGGTCTATGTCGAGTTCCTGGATCTTTCCCGCCTCCGCGAGTTTCGACAGGGTGTTATACACCGTCGCAAACGATACGCCCGGATATTCTTTGAGAATTTCGCGATATATGCCATCCGCAGAGGGATGCGCCGTATTGCCGCTGAGGAGCTTGAGGATCGCCTGGCGCTGCGGCGTCACCTTCAGGCCCAGTTCTTTGAGAGTTTCTATGGTCTGACCTCGCATAATTTATATTTAATGTAAGATAGTAAAATATATTTGTCAATAATTATTTTAATTTAATGGACGATGGCCGCAAAGCCCGGGAGATGGAGGCACTTTCACCTGCGGGGGAGAGGACAGAGGGCAGAAGAAGAAAGGGAGGGGGGAGGAGAGATCGTCCCTTTCAGGGACTAGGGGGGAGAAAAAGAGCTTTTACAAATTTCTAAAACGTGGTATGCTGCGGCGGCGCAGGAATCATCCTCGTGCGCTGAAATACGCCCTTCAAGGCGAGCGACCGGTTTTCGATCCTTTCACGACCTATCTTGGGACACGTGTACGGACCCTCTTTCCCTTCGAGGCACCGAGGTTAAACCAGTTGAGGAGAAGGCCCTAACGAGCTAGGTCTGAAGCGACCGGAATTCCGGTTTTATTTATTTTACTATGGGGAGGCCGATGCATGAATAAGAGAGTGAGCGTAAGGGAAATCTTCGATACCAATCCGTTTTCACCGTATCAGGTGTGGGTCGGATTTCTCTGTTTTTGTATTACCTTTTTCGAAGGCTTCGACTTAATGATCACCGGCGTGACGCTGCCCAGCATCGCGGCATTTCTTCACTCCAAGCCGACCGCCCTCGGCCTCGCGGTAAGCGCGGGTTTGGTGGGACCTTTGGTCGGCGCCATCTTCCTCGGCCCGCTGGCCGACCGCTGGGGACGGAAGAAGACGCTCGTTATCTCTGCCATCGGTTTCGGCGTTTTTACCGCAATGACTGCCTCTATCGCAAATCTGCAGGAGCTCGCGCTGTTTCGGTTCCTCGCCGGTGTCGGTTTGGGAGGAGCTATCCCGAATTCCCTCGCCTTCGGCTCCGAATTCGCGCCAACCAGAATGCGGGCGACTCTTGCCACGACCATGTACTCCGGTGTGGCTGTCGGCTCGGTGATAGCCGGGATTGCGGCAGCGTACCTGCTTCCCGCCTATGGCTGGCAGTCTCTCTACTTCGTGGGGGGAATCTTGCCCGCGGTTATCGGTGTGCTTTTGATATTCGGTCTGCCTGAAACCCTCGACTTCCTGATAGGCAGAGGAAAAGGCAAGAAACGGATTCTCCGCGTCGTCTCAAGGATCGCCCCTGCCCTGGCACGGGAGGAGGGGATCGAGTTTTACTCTACCGAAAAGAAGCTTCCCGGCGTGCCGGTGAAGCACCTCTTCATGGAAGGGCGCGCCTTTTCCACCATAATGATCTGGGCGCTTTTCATCTTGATCTTCTTCATCACGTGGTTAGCGATAC
>CAVVPU010000213.1:0-60867 GCA_963750015.1 uncultured delta proteobacterium
CCATCCTCCTTATACTTCGAACTGCCGGGCAATGCCCTGGAGATCGTTGCCCAGCCGCGAAAGCTCATTCGACGCCTTAAGTACCTCGATGGAGGACTGTGAAGTGTCGGTGGATACGCCGGAAATGGACTCTATGTCTTTGCTGATCTGGTCGGAGGTCGCCGACATCTCCTCGATGGCCGTTGCGATCTGCTGCACCATCTGTTGAAGATCGCCACGCTCTTCACGATGGTCTCCAGTTCAACGCCGGCCTCGCTCGACAGGTCAACACCCCTCTCTACTTTGGAACTCACATGATCTATGGATGAGACTGCGCTTGTCACTTTGGTCTGGATTTCTCGTATGATGCCGCTTACCTCTGAGGTAGCCCCGGTGGTTCTCTCGGCGAGTTTCCTCACCTCATCGGCAACCACGGCGAAACCCCTCCCGTGTTCTCCCGCCCTGGCCGCCTCTATGGCCGCGTTCAAGGCAAGGAGGTTCGTCTGGTCCGCGATCTCGTTAATGATTCCAATGATGTTACCGATCCTCTTGGAAAGGTCATCGAGAGCACCGATATGTTGTGCGGATTCACTAACCGTACCGGCGATTTCCCTCACTTCTTTGATTGCCTTTTCAACGGTCTTGCCTCCACTTTTGGCGGTCGATGCGGCTTCGTTGGCAGTGGAGGCGATGCTTGCGGCATTCCGTGCGATGTCCTCCACGGTCTGTGACATCTCCTCCGATGCGGTCGCCACTTGATGGGCCCTCTCAGCCTGCCGGCTTGCGCCTTCCGACATCTGCCCGGCGTGTGCCGAGAGCGGGTCCCCGCTGCGGCCACGCTGTCCGATACCCGTTTCACGTTTCCTATGATGTCCCTCCACTTCTCTACCATGCCCTTAAATGCGGCCGACTGTTCTCTGAACTCGTCTTTTCTGTCGAGGTCGACGTCGAAATTAAGTTTGCCTGCCTCGAGCATTTGGACGGCAGAGATGCCCTCACGGATTGGAGTAACGATGCCGGACGCGAATGTAATAGTCATGGCTATGGCGAGACCGATCGAGAGAAGCCCCACCGCGATAAGAATCCCGAGGGTCTTATGATACGACGTCTGCGCATTCCCGAAGGTCATGCCGACGCCGTCTTCGTAAAACTTCACGAGCTGATCGCACGCCTGATTCAACCTCTGGACGGTGAGTGCCGTGGAGGTCGTGTACAAAGACGAGGCCCCCTCGGTCTTCCCTGCCATGCCGAGTTGAACGACCTGGTTATTCACCCCTTTCCCCGAAGCGAGTAGGTCCTTGATCGTCGTCATCAGGTTCCGGGCCTCTGCCTGGTCCTCCCTCTTTTCCAACTCTTCGACGGCCTTCTTGTATTTTGTCCGTGCCGCATCTATCTTTCTCAAGGCATCCTGCCTAGCCGCTTCATCCCTTGAGACAATTACGGCGAGCACGCCCTTGTCTATCTCCGTGACGCTCTCTTTGATTGCTGTCGCACATCCTATCTTTGTCATGTCGACCTGGACGAAGCGGGTGAATTTGTCGTTCAGCAAAGTCGCTCCCATGATGCCGGTCACGGCGAGTAATGCCATGATTAAGACAAGAACTCCGAACCCCAAACCAAGACGTTTGCCTATGCCGATGTTTTTGAGCTTCATGATTCCTCCCTTCAAGAATTCGAAGATGCTTCCTGCTCGCTTTTCTGCCTGCACCAGTTGTCTTCATCATTGCCAAAGTGGACGTACGTACCGCTCATGAATAGTTAATCGCCCTGTGGCGACGAAGGATTAAGGCTGGAAAAGGTGAGTTGTTGCGGAATTATCGTAGAGCTTTTCTCTACGTTATTCTTGAAGCGAAAGGAGATAGCTCCGTAGATTAATGTCCTTATTGCGCACACCGAGCTTGCTTCTGATGTTGTTCCTGTGGGTGTGAACGGTCCCCGTGCCTACCTTCAGGATATCCGCAATCTCTTTGTTTGTCCGGCCGTTCTTGATGAGGTTCGCGATCTGGATCTCCGTGGGCGTGAAGTTGGCGTATATGGCGGTTATTCTGCGCAAGAACGGTGAAATAACCTCGTTCAGGTTTGACTCTATCATCACCAGACACGCCATCTGGTCTTTCGTCAGGCTCCTGCTCCTTAGTCTCTCGATATAGGGGAATACAAGCTCCTTGATGTTGCCAAGGATGGTGCTCTCAAGGGTCCTTTTGTCCTTTTCCATATGACTCAACACTACCTTAAGGGCGGTATTGGCATCCTCGAGATTCACGGACTTCTCCTCCAATTCGCGTTCCCTGTGCCTTAAAGCCTCTTCGGCCCGTTTGCAGGGTGTGATGTCCTCCACAACTGCCATGATCGCATCACGCCCCCGGTATTTGAATGGGAAGCTCGTCACCTTCACGTCTATAGCAGTCCTATCGGTACGAAGGAATTTCTCCTCTACGAGGGGAGCCCTCTTTCCGTCAAGCGTGATGCGTCTGATTCTCTCTTCCACCAAGTCCCGGTAATCGGGATGAAGAAACCCTCGAATGGGCCTCCCGCGCAGTTTTTCCTGACTGCCGACGCCGAGCATACGGGCAAGAGCAGGATTGGTAAACTGGATTTTTCCATCGGCATGGATCAGGATTCCGGCCGGGGAAAGCTGCACCACAGCGCGGTACTGTTCTTCTGTTTCCTTGAGGGCTTCTTCCGATTGTTTGCGCTCAATGGCGTTCTCAGGGGGCAGTCCGTGGCCAACCGGGCCGTCCACTCTGTTCGGTTTCTCCGCGAATTGGGAATACTTCCGCTCGCTTTCCTTCATCACCGCCTCAATGTTTTTCGTCGGCCATGCTTAGCCCGGTGCTCGACAAACGGGCCGCGATCGTCGTCGCATCCTGAATCCCTGTGTCGAGATACGCTTTTTTGCCCTTACCACGTGCCTCCGTCCTCGGCAAGCCAGTCAATAGCGTCTTTCATTTCTGTAAAGGCTCGATACTTGAGTGATTGGATGTCCATCAACACTTCGAGTGCTTTCGCCATGGATATGCTTGCGTCGTCGTTCGCTATGACCGCCGCTATCTTATGGCGAAAATTGTTCTTATAACGGACAAGCTCGGCAGCACAACGGAGCAGATGGCCCGTATCTTCAATCTCTAGAGTAGTGCCCGTGAGGTCTATCAGAATACCGGCTGCCGGATTGAAGGCAGCAACAGCGGCGAGTTGAAGAATCAATTGTTTCGAATGGTCCCCGTCAATGGCTCCCCGCCCTTCGATCCGGACAAAATCTCTCATTCGATGAATTTGAGTAATGAATGGCATTACCACCGCCTTTCAGCCCGCATCCGGCCTGTCAAGCACCACTCTCACCTTTGCAAGCAGTTCTGTGAGCGAAACGGGCTTGTGCAAGAAATCCACCGTATCTTTCCGAACTCCCTTCTCCAGGACAACGTCGCCTGTATAACCGCTGATGAACACACTCTTGACGCTGGGGTCGATGCGGGCGATCTCGTCGAGCACCTCCTTGCCGTTCCTCCCCGGCATTACCACGTCCGCGATGACAAGGTCTATGGCTTTCCCGTGCTCGTTGAAAACCGTGATCGCTTCTTCACCGTCGGCGGCCTCGAGAACCGTGTAGCCGTGGCCCGAGAGGATCGTTGCCATCATGGTCCTCACGTCATTATCGTCTTCAATGACAAGGATCGTTTCTTCGCCTCTCGCCGGAGCTATGTTTTCGAGGGCTTCGGACAGAATCGCCCTATCGGTGAGGGGGAGGTATATGTTGAAAGTTGTCCCCTTGCCGAGGGCGCTCATCGCGGTGATGTATCCGTCGTGCTGCTTCACTATGCCATACACGCTTGAAAGGCCGAGCCCCGTCCCTTTGCCGGCCTTTTTGGTCGTGAAGAACGGCTCGAAGATCCGAGCCATCGTCTCTGCGCTCATGCCGGTCCCGGTGTCGGAGACGGAGAGCATGGCATATCTGCCCGGCCTGCCGAACCCGTGAATTTTCACGAACTCATTGTCCAGGGTCACCGGATCAATGCTGACGGTAAGAAGTCCACCCTTGGGCATTGCGTCCCGGGCGTTCGTGGTGAGATTCATGAGGACCTGGCCGATCTGGGCGACGTCGAGCATGACGACCAGGTCCTGGTCCGCAACATTCACCATGAGCTTGACGTCCTCAGGCAGCAGTCTCTTCAGGAGCTTTGTCGTGCCCGACACGACGGCATTCACCTCATGGGGAGAAACCTGTATTTCTTGTTTGCGGCTGAAGGCAAGAAGGCTTTGCGTGAGATCAGCCGCTTTCTCCGATGAGGCTATGATTTGGTCTGCATAGGCCCTCCTGGGGTCGTCAGGGTCGATACCCCTTTGAATGAGACTGCCGAAGCCCATGATAACGGTGAGCAGGTTATTGAAGTCATGGGCCACTCCTCCTGCCAGGGTCCCGAGGGCCTCCATCTTCTGCGAGTGGCGGAGTTGGTCCCGAAGGCTTTTTTTCTCGGTGATGTCGCGAGCGAAACCGAACGCATATGCCCTGCCCCTGAAGTGAACATGGGAGATATTGACTTCTACCGGAAATTCGGTGCCGTCCTTGCGCCGCCATATTGACTCGTCGACAAAAGAACCCTCCTTTCGTAGCTGTCTCCAAATCTCTTTCATCGATTCCTTCGAACGACGAGGGAGGATTGGGAAGATATCCTTTCCAATCAATTCTTCGCGGGTGTAACCGAGCAATCTGCGGGCCGCATCGTTGATATACGTAATCATGTTGTTACTGTCTATCCAGAAGGCAAGGTCATGATGGGTGTCTATTGATCGTTTGAGCATGGCGATCTCTTCTTCCGCCGTCTTGCGCCCGGTAATATCCTGATTTACACCGTAGCACCTGGTAACCCGGCCCGTGGCGTCCCGGCTCAGGTGCATACGCGCGTTGATGTAACGCACGTCGCCGTTCCTGCGGATGATACGGTGCCCGGTGTCCCTCTGGTACTCGTGTTCCGTACTCACCAACCGTTTCTCCGCAGCCCGGTGGAAGAGGTCCATATCGTCGGGGTGCACGAACCTTTTGCTGTACTCTTCTCTGGACATCCGGTAGCCGCCTTCCCGTTCCGCGCTGGTGCCGTAAAAGGCATAGAAGGGGTCGTTGAAAATAAACTCCCCGGTTGTCGTATCGACCTCCCAATAAACGATGTGGGCGAGGTCCATGGCATCCGAGAGTTTCAGTTGACTCGCCCGCAGTGCCTCCGCTGCGCGCCGCTGCTCGGTTATGTCGTTTCCGATGCACAGTATCTCGCCCCCCCTGCCGTTGCCGTTGGAAATCACTCTATTTGTCCAGGCGACCCATACCCGTTCGCCGTTATGCCGCACGTTCTCGTTCACGTTGTTCGCATAGCGATCCGGGTTGCCTGCGATGTCATCCATGAGCTTCCGGAGGTTTCGGCCTGTGGATTCGAATAGGGGCACTATCGTCCCGACCGCTTTTCTTCCCAGTATCTCCTCTTCAGGGTAGCCGAAAAAGCGCTGTGCGAATTTATTGAGAAAAGTGATTCTTCCCGACCTATCCATGGTAAGCATGATGCTGTTTGCGTTTTCTACCAACGCGCGGTACTTCCGATCGCTTGTCTCATGCGTCTCAAGCCCCGCCTTCGCCTGCTTGTCCTCGATGACGTCCTTTCCCACCGGTGCACCTATTATCGGGCCGTCTCGGTCCCGTATTCGATAAACTCGCGACGGTCAATGCCGAGGACAGTCGGCCAGGTCGCCGGTTTCTGCCGCGGAATCCGCGCCGCGCCCGTGAGAAGTACAATTCCTTCGCCGGTCATGGCCGTTCTGCTCCCGGTTCCGTACCCTGTCCGTGCTCCGATTGTCTGGCTGCAACAGTCGTATTTCATTTTCCGCTCCTTTCCCTTGCGACGAGAACGGTGTGATCGACGAGCCCAAGCGCATTGAGCGAATCAAGAATCACCATGGATGTATCACTTCCCCAAGCGGGAATTGACTCCGTATTCCAGGTAAAAACCAGGCTGAAGCCGGCCGGGGCCGACTCGTGAGAGAACACCTGCGCCGATTCGAGTTGTTTGCTCCCGATCACCGATTCGGCCGCTTCCATAAGGAAATCCATAACCCTATCCGCTTTGCTTGGCGCTGTTTTCACCCGTATTTCCTCCAGCCATCTCATGCCGCTACCAAAGCATTAACTGCGCCAAAGGATAAAACCTATACATACCAATAAGTTATGAGTAGTATTCCACATTATTTCACATATATGACGAATAGATTCATCATATATGTGATTTGCCTGCAAAAGGTCTCCGAAGAAACGGTGTATATGAAATAAGACAAAAGCAGTGTTAAAATGTTGCCATGATCGACGAGTATGAATTTTTCAGGGAGATGTCAGTGAGGATATGCGGTAACCTCGAGATCGATAAAGCCCTGGGACGGTGTTTCGAGTACGTGCGCCGGATCATGCCGGTCGACGAACTCTTCATTCAGTCCTACAACCGGGAAACCGGGTGCCTCAGCCTTCTCGCGGTTGCCGATTCCTCCGGGTCTCGCCTTATATCGGAAGAGTTTTTTCTGGCTCCCGCCTTGCGCCGACTCATCGAGGAGGCGGAGCAATCGCGCCGCGGCAGAAAGGCAAACAATTTAGGAGTGGACCCGATCATCAGGGAAGTGAACAAGGTCCTTGGACGGCCCCCTTCTTCGGTGCTCGTCAATCCCATAACTTTGGAGGGGAAATATGTGGGGGCATTGTCTGCCCGCGTCGAAGGGGAAGGAAAGTATACGGAAGAGCATGTGCATGCCTGGGAGCTGGTGAACGAACCCACGGCGATCGCCCTCGCGAACCACCTTAAGTACCGGGAGCTGAACAGGCTCAAGAACCTTGTAGAGGATGACAAAAGATATCTCGAAAAGGAACTGAGGAATGAGCGCGGACAAACGCTCGTGGGCGCGGATTTCGGCCTTCGGGAGGTGATGGAGAAGGTACGGAGAGTCGCTCCCCTTTCGAGCCCCGTCCTTCTGATCGGAGAGACCGGGACGGGAAAGGAAATCATTGCAAACGCCATCCACAACCTTTCTCACAGGGGCGAAGGGCCGCTCATCAAAGTGAACTGCGGAGCCATCCCGGAGACCCTGGTGGACAGCGAGTTGTTCGGCCACGAGAAAGGAGCCTTTACGGGGGCAATCGAGCAGAAGCGCGGTCGTTTCGAGCGGGCCCAGGGCGGAACCATCTTTCTCGATGAGGTCTCGGAGCTGCCGCCGCAGGTGCAGGTCCGCCTTCTTCGTGTGCTCCAGGAAAAGGAAATCGAACGCGTTGGTGGCACGAAACCGATAAAGGTCGATGCGCGGGTCGTGTCGGCCACGAACAGGGATCTGGAGAGTCTGGTCGCAAACGGGCAGTTTCGGGAAGACCTCTACTTCCGCTTGAGCGTCTTCCCTATTTCGGTGCCGCCTCTGCGCGAGAGGAAGAACGACATACCGAGCCTCGTTCATCACTTTATCCTGAAAAAGGCGCGAGAGATGGTCCTGCCCGTTATTCCGGCCCTCGCACCGGGCGAGATCGACCGGCTCATGACATACGATTGGCGCGGAAATGTGCGGGAGCTGGAGAATGCGGTAGAACGGGCCATCATTCTCTCTGACGCTAAATGCGTGACATTTGAGGGTATCACAGGCCGCCGCACTCCTGTGCCGGCCGAAGGCCATGCCCTTGGCGAACAGGAGGCCGAACGGCTCGATGACGTAGAAGCACGACACATCGAAGCCATTCTCAAAAAAGCCGGGGGCAAGGTGAGCGGAAAGGGAGGCGCCGCTGAGTTGCTTGGCATTCATCCCGAAACACTCAGGCACAGGATGAGGAAGCTGGGGATCAGGTTCGGGCGGGGGCACTTGAGGTGATAATCAGGTATCTATCGGTCTCGAGAAGGCCCTGTTTCCCTGAAGTCTCTCCCCTTCTTCGTCCTGCATGGGCCTTAGTCCGTTCCTCAAATGACCGTTATTATTGGATAATTATTCCCCATTGACACCCAAGAGAACGGCTTGTCTCCTTGTCCGAGGCGCGGGGCGCAGCCTTTCGGCCGACGGCACCGTGAGCCGTCCCCGCAACCCGGCCGCGGTGGTTCCTACAGTCCACCTTTCCTTATGATCGAGAAGATCAGCCAGAGCCCGATGAAGGCGGTGACGAGAAGCCCAGCCAAACCCAGGACCGGCATACTATGCCACGTCGGTGGGGTTCGGGAAAGGACTATGAGACTCGACGCAATGAGGAGAGAACCGAGGACCACATTGGATTTCCTTCAAATGTCACAATTTCAATTACGGCCCGCCCGCCCTTTAGTGGATGTCCCCCCATGGCCCCCGGTGTCATAAAAACTTGCTTCTTCTTGTATCTGACGTCATTCGTCGTTGGTGCCACCGCACGTGCGATGCACGCGCCGGTGGCACCCCCGACATAGGTATTACGTCAAGCACCTAATGGCAAATTATGGTGCTACCGCAAAGACACCAAAGGCTGCCATATACCAGACCATGAATAGAGTGGCCAGGAAGGCGCCCGCGTAGACACGGCCGGTCTTCCGGAAAAAATAGGTATACAGGAATGTCACCAAGGGCCACAAAACCAGCAAGGGGATGTAATAGATTCCCGCCATCCCGGCTACCATTGGGCCGACCGGAGGGGTGCCGAGTGCGGATGCACGGCCGGCCATGAGCGGGATATACAGGATCAAGATCCAAACCAGGGCCCCAAGGGTGAGCATTATGGCGTTGACGATCATTTCGTATCCCATACTTGCTTTCCCGCCCTTCACCCGTAAGAAACCGGCAAAGACTATCGACTGCGGGACAAAGTAAATAGCGAAGGGGATCAAGTATGCGAGGAACGCGAAGAAACGATCGGTCGACATGGGCATAAGCGCCACCACCCACGCGCGGAAATCAACCCTCCAGGCACCATTGATGAACGACAGAAGCAAGTAAAGGGGAAGGAGAATGGTAACAGCAAGTATAAAGGACTTTTTGACCTTGCCCCAGTCGATACCCCGGCCTTCCGATGCCAGACCGTAATTTGCTATCGTCGCTCCTTTTTTCTTAGTAAAAGCGTAATGATTGAACAGTATCAGAATCACCGCGATTATGCCGACGATCGCCGCCCAAACCATGTAGATATTGGTGAAGCTCTGGGGCCACAGGGTACTGGGTGCAACCCACGGGTTGAAGAACATATGCATCCAAACCCACAGATAAAGCAAGGGGCCTATCGCGGTTGTGACCAGTGCGCCAATCCACCAGCCAATACCGCTGAAGCCTTTGTACTCGGGGATCGCCTCCACCAGGCTGCCGAAGTAGGCAGTCCGCAGCAGCAGGGCGCCCATGGCGAACATGAAGAGCATTGCGCCCAATAAGGCGGCCGCAGTACCGAACAGTTTCCAGCCCCAGATCTGATCCGACGGTGGAAGCTTCTTCTCACCGACAAGAGTCGTCTGCATCCAATCGATGGTATTACGGATGGCGGCCGGTGAATCGGTAGACAGGGCATGTTCTTCCCAGGGTTGGTATAGTATACGTGCGGTGCCTTCGTTGATTGAGCCATATATCTGGCCGGGCTTGATCGGCTCCTGAGTGCCGAAGACCGGCCGAACCACAGGGGAAGTGGGCACGTCGCTCGCTTTTCCCACCATCACCATTCCGCCCAATTCTGTGAACGAACCGATATTGAAGGCAACGTTCTTCAGCCCCTTGCAGGATGTCATGTCCGGATTCCCCGGTGCAGTGCATTCAGATTCCATGTAAAAAATGGAATTGTAGCCGTCAGGCACTGCGTTGGCAGCTGCCGTTACGGGACCGAATCCGCCCTGGGACATGCCAACCAGGCCGATATTGTTCTTATCAACGATGGGCAGCGAGCGTAGGTATTTCAATGCATCGATACCCCCGTGCGCGTTCTGGCCGTTCCCTCCGCTCGAATAACCGTGGCCGGTCATGTCGGCCGAAAGCACGACAAATCCTCTGCGCACCAATTCCAGCGCCGTGTTTGCCATGTAGTCCTTCTGGTTGTTGAGCCCGTGAAACACGACAATACCCGGTCCGGGCTTCTTGGGATTCACGCTATTCGGTACGTACAGATAGGCGCTTATCGTGTACCCATTCGTCCCGAAAATCTTGACGTCCTGAATTGTTGCAGTCCCAGCGCCCATATTGATGTACCGGGCAAGCAGGCTGCCCCCCACTATCAATACCAATGCGGCAATCAACAAGTACCAATACTTTCTCCCTCGTTCATTCATTTTCCCCTCCTCCCGCGTTCTGGTTAGATAAAAGAGTAAGCCCTGACAGGGCGCAGCGCTTCTCAAGCTGTCACCTACCGTCAGGGCTTACTCTTTTGTTCTCTGGCCCCTAAGTCAGACTAATGTGGAGTGTCTCATTTCCCGTAGAATGTGTCAAGAACTATTTCCACCCGCGGACTTCCGGGGCTGTCAGGACGCGCCGTCAGACCGCTCTTTCCCAGTCGGGACTCAACGGGGACGGCCAACGAAATAGCCAATTTTGTCTTTTTTCTTGCACAGCTCGCGATTCCTCGCAGCCGACCGGCCACACCTTGAACCCTCACGTGCTTCTAATACCAAGGCAAAACGGATGTGCCGCCCCTTATGTGCGGCATGAAGGCCACTTCGTTTCGTTGCCCGCCCATTTCTCCTTGACATGACATCCGCCGTTTCGTAGACTGCTCGCAATCGGATACAGGATTCGACATAGTGAGAGAATCGGAATCCACCTTTTGCAACATCAGGAGGTAGATATTGGACTGGATGGCGGCCCTCAGAGAAAACCCGGTGATCGCTGCGTGCAGGTCCGCGGAAAGCGTTCACAGCCCGGAGCTGAGCCGTATACGCGTGATTTTCATCCTTGGAGGGACCATCTTCGATCTTCCAGGCATAGTTAAGGAAGCCAAAGAATCGGGCAAACTTGTCCTTGTCGATATAGATCTTCTCAAAGGGATCGGAAAGGACGCATCCGGTGTACGTTTCCTGGCAAAGGAAAGTCATGTAGACGGGGTCATCACCACGCGAAGCAACCTCATAAAGAGTATACAGAAGGAAGGGCTCGTTGCCGTCCAGAGACTTTTCGTCCTGGACTCGGAGTCGCTCGCAGGCGGTCTCGGCGTTATCGAGAAGTCAGCCCCCGACGCGGTGGAGGTCCTTCCCGGTCTCATTCTGCCGAAAATCATGCACAGGATACGGACGGTGACTTCTGTCCCCGTCATAGCAGGGGGCCTGATTACCGAGGAGAAAGAGATACACGAAATCCTCAATTCGGGAGCGTTGGGGATATCGACGACATCGAGCCCTCTTTTCAGCCTGACACTGCCGAGGACAGCGGGTCAGAGGGCAAATCCAAAGTAATCTCTGCGTTGTTCGCACTGCCTTTGCCCAAAAAAACTTGACACCCGCGGGAAGAGTCGCATAGACTGTTCTTGTCTCGGGGCGAGAGAATAAAGAGTAAGCCCTGACAGTCAGCGAGCATCCAGGCGCGCCCGCTTTCAGTCAGGGCTTTTTCTTTTGTCTCAAATAAAGGAAGGGAGGAGAATGGACATGAGTAATGGCGCGAAAAAGCATTGGTACCGGCTGATCGCGTGCGTTGCCGGTGACCTCTTCTTAGGAGACTGATAATGGGTAGATACATAATGGCTATCGACCAGGGGACCACGAGCTCAAAGGCCTTCATCATCGATGAAGGCGGCGAGATCGTCGGCCAGGGCGGCCACCCCTTCCGTCAGATATACCCGGAGCCCGGTTGGGTCGAGCACGACCCGATGGAGATATGGGAGACGCAGAAGCGGGCCTGTAGGGACGCGATTGAGGCTGCTTCGATAAAGGCGGGCGATCTCGCCGCCCTGGGGATAACCAATCAGCGGGAGACGACCGTTGTGTGGGAGCGGGAAACGGGCAGGCCCGTTGCGAACGCCATCGTGTGGCAGTGCCGGAGGACATCGCGCCTCTGCGAGAGGCTCATCGAACAGAGCAGGGAAGACGCCATCCGGCAGAAGACGGGCCTCCTCATTGACGCCTATTTCTCTGCCACCAAACTCCAGTGGATACTCCAGAGCGTCCCGCACGCGATGGAAAGAGCCGAAAGGGGTGAGCTCTGTTTCGGTACCATCGACTCCTGGCTCGTCTTCAATCTTACAGGAGGCAAGGTCCATGCGACCGACCCATCGAACGCGTCCCGGACGATGCTGTTCAATATTAACGAAAAAACCTGGGACCGGGAGATTCTCAACTGGCTCGAAATCCCCGGAGGGATGCTCCCCCATGTATTGGAATCGAGCTCCTTTTACGGATTGGCCCTTCCCGAGATACTCGGCGCGGAGGTCCCGATAACCGGCATAGCGGGCGACCAGCAGGCTGCTCTCTTCGGACAGGGATGCTTCAACCGGGGCGACATGAAGAATACTTACGGGACCGGCTGTTTCGTGCTGTCCAACCTCGGAGACGTGCCCCTGTGGTCACCCGGACTGCTCACGTCGATCGGATGGTCAATCAAAGGCAGGACCAGCTACGTGCAGGAAGGGAGCGTATTCGTCGCCGGAGCCGCTGTCCAGTGGTTGCGAGACAACCTGGGGATCATCGGCTCGTCTGCCGAGATCGAGACCCTCGCCCGTTCCGTGGAAGACACGGGGGGCGTCTATTTCCTCCCCACCTTTGTCGGTCTCGGAGCGCCTTATTGGGACATGTATGCACGGGGCACAATCGTCGGCATTACGAGGGGCACGAGCCCGGCTCACTTAGCGAGGGCGACCCTCGAGGCGATTGCCCATCAATCGACCGATGTCATTGAAACCATGCAAGGATTTTCAGGACAAAGGCACAGCCCACTCCGGGTCGACGGCGGGGCTGCCGAGAACGATCTGCTCTTGCAATTTCAAGCGGACATGCTCGGCTCACAGGTCGTACGGCCCAAGAACCTCCAGACGACGGCCCTCGGCGCAGCCTATCTTGCGGGACTCGCCAGCGAATACTGGAGAGGCCAGGAGGAGCTACCCTGCCTGAAGCAGGATGCGAGTCTCTTCGCCCCTCGCATCGGCGACGTCGAAAGGGAGGAGAAACGGGCGCGGTGGCGCAAGCTGATAGAAATAGCAAGGGCCTGGGGTGATGGCCGGCGGGCCTGAGAGTAAATGGAATTACGCACAGAGATACTCATCATCGGAGGGGGCGCAACCGGAGTAGGCCTGGCCAGAGATCTGTCGCTCAGGGGCGTAGGGTGCGTGGTCGTCGAAAAAGGCGACTTTGGATCGGGCGCCTCCGGCAGGAATCAGGGCCTTCTTCACAGCGGGTGCAGATATGCAGTCTCGGACCCCCATACGGCACGCGAATGCATAGTCGAGAACAGAGTCCTGAGAACAATCGCTCCCCACGTCATAGAGGAAACGGGCGGTCTTTTCGTGTCTCTCCCCGAGGACGGTCTCGATTTTCAGAGCAGTTTCATCGAGGCCTGCGGCGAGGCAGGTATAGAGTCATCCCTCCTCACCCCTGAACAGGCGCTCGCGCGAGAGCCGAACCTCACTTCTTCCCTGCTGGGGGCAGTGGAAGTGCCGGACGGCGCTATCGATCCCTTCGGCCTGGTCCTTGCCAATGCCCGTGATGCTCAGGACCGTGGGGCGATGCTTTTTCCTCACACCGAGGTCTTTTCGGTGACCTTGAGCAGGGGACGGATAGACAGGGTATTCGCGAAGGACGAGATGACCGGAGAGCAGCACTCGTTCATTCCATCCTACGTCATAAACGCGACCGGAGCGTGGGCCAATCACTTTCTCGGGCTCGTCGGACTGAAGATAGGCCTGGCCCTTTCCAAGGGCTCCATGCTGATCACAAACCGCAGGCTCACCCGGATGGTGATCAACCGATGCCGGCCGGCATCCGACGGAGACATCATAGTGCCCAACGATACCGTTTCGATCCTGGGAACTACCTCTGTGGCCTCCCACGACGCCGAGGATTGGGAAGTAACCTCCCCTGAAGTTTCACAGATTCTATCCGAGACCTCGAAAATGGTCCCTGAGATCGAAGAGGGCAGGCTTATCAGGGCTTACGCCGGAGTGAGACCTCTCTTTCGTTTCGAGACTGAGACCGGAGAGGCGAGCGACCGAGGCATCAGCCGGGGTTTCGCCATGATCGACCATAGCGAGCGTGGTGAGATAAACAATCTCCTCACGGTGACAGGCGGCAAGTTGGTGACGTACCGGCTGATGGCGGAAAAGACTGCCGATCTCGTATGCCGAAAGATAGGGGTAGGTACACCTTGTACGACGCACCTCGAAAGTCTGCCCGATGTAGAAGGTGAATCACGGCGTTCTCTCAGGCGGCCGGGCAGAAATGATAGAGAACGATTCGCACAAGACACCGTAATATGCGACTGCGAAGCTGTCCGGAGGGGTCAGATAGAAAGGCAACTGGGGGATGAGAAGGTGCGAATCCTCAAAGACGTTCTTCATCGGACGAGAGTGGCGAAGGGTACGTGCCAAGGCGGGTTCTGCGCGTTCAGGCTCATGGCGATGCTCGATGACAAGGAAATTGTCGAAGGCGATTCTGCAGCTATGCTCATAGAATTCCTCGAGGAAAGATGGAAGGGCGTCCGTCCCATACTATGGGGGGCGGCCGTGAGAGAGGCGGAGCTCGTCGAGACTATCTATAGAGACGTTTTTAACCTTCGGGCGCCTGAGGTCAAAGCCGGTGTCTGATAACAATTATCATCTGATAGTAGTCGGCATGGGCCTTTCCGGCCTCATGGCGGCAATGACCGCCGCTCAAGCCGGGAAGCGCGTCCTGATCGTCGGAAAAGGGATGGGCAGTCTCTGTCTCTTTTCCAATTCTATCGATCTTCTCGGTTCCCTCGCGGAGGCGGATGTGTTTGAAGGGATCGGGGCGTGGGTCTCCGGCCATCCCGATCACCCCTATGCAAAGGCAGGAGTCGATCGGATCAATGACTCCCTCTCCGCCTTTTGCTCGCTCTTTCCGCCTCCTTATTCCTTCAACGCCGTCGGCTCCGGCAACTGCAGGGTGCCCACCGGCGCCGGCACATACCGGCCTACCTACCTGCTCCCTTCCACTATGACAGGCGGCGTGGGTATCACCAAGGGCGGAGTCATCGTGGGAATAGAGCACTTTCGAGATTTTAGCGCCATTCAGGCCGCGAAAGGCCTCAAAGTCAGAGGGACGGTCGTATCACTCGGGGAGCGCATTGCCCGGGACCTTGCACCTTTGGCCCTTGCCCGGCTCATGGAACAACCCGCTTTCAGAGCTTCTTTTGCCCGGGAAGTAAAGAAGAAGATGGAGGGTGAAGATCGGGTCGGCTTTCCCGCCTTGCTGGGGCTGAAACACCCCGGGCGAGTGAAAGAGGATTTGGAAAACATAATCGGAGCCGATGTCTTCGAGATGCCCCTTCTTCCTCCTTCCATACCGGGAATCAGGATTTTCAACCGTTTTAAAGCCCGCCTTATCGAGCAAAGAAATGTGACCTTTCTCCTTGGCCCATCAGTCGAGGCAGTGAGGGTAGAAGGCCACAGGTGCGCCGGGATCACGGTAGTAAACGAGCCGGTTTCCACTCTTTACACCGCCGATTCCTATGTCCTCGCTACCGGCCGGTTTCTCTCGGGCGGGCTCGTGGCAGACAAGGAAAGCATTCGCGAGCCCCTCTTCGATTTACCTGTGATTCAGCCGCAAGGTCGCGACGGTTGGTTCGGGTCACATTTTTTTGAGAATAGCCATCCGCTGAATGAGACAGGGATACGGATCGACAGTCATTTCCGGCCCCTAGATGGGGATGACACGGTGATTCTGGAGAATGTGAGGATCGCCGGTTCCATTCTCGCCTTTCATAGTTCGATCGAGGAATTATCGCGGGAAGGCGTCGCTCTTTCAACAGGCTACGCGGCAGCCAGGGAGTCCGTGGAATCATGAAAAGGAAGCCGTTGCCAAAGAAGGAGGCAGACCTCTGTACGAGGTGCGCTACGTGTACCGCGGTCTGCCCGGTTGCCCGGGTCGCGCCCCGGTTTCCCGGCCCCAAGCAGGCAGGGCCGGGGATCGAACGACGGAACGGCTCGGATGCGCTGACCGGAAGCGACTGGATGGAACTCTGCCTGGGATGTCGTTTGTGCAACGTTGCCTGCCCTTCAGGCGTCGATATCTACGAGCTCAATCTGCTCAAAAGAACCGCGGACCGGGGCAGGCGAAGAAGGGTCGTCCGTGACTGGCTCTTGTCCCACATTTATCTCTTCGGCACGGCAAGCAGCCGTCTTTCCCGTCTTGTAAATCCTTTCCTCGGGAACCGTTTGTTTAAACGGATTCTGGATGTCATCATGGGCATCGATCGAAAAAGCACGCTGCCGTCTTATGAGCCCCAATCCTTTCGGGCGTGGTTCTCGACCCGCCACTTCAGGAGCGATCGTAAGGTCGCCTATTTCCATGGCTGCTACACAAATACGAACGAAACGGAAGTGGGAAAGGCGGTGGTAGAGGTCCTTGAAAAGGTCGGTATCGAGACAGTGCTGCCTTTCCAGACATGCTGCGGCATTCCTATGCTGGGAGCCTGTGACATGGAAGGAGCGAGAAAGGCAGGGCTGAAAAATGTTCCGGCTTTGTTGAAAGCAGTTCGCTCGGGGCTCGAAATCATCTTTTCATCGAGTAGTTGCGGCCTTATGATCAAGCATGAGTACTCGCGCCTTCTCTCGATCCCCGGTGCGGAAGAAATAGCGCCACATATCCATGATTTCTTTGAGTATCTCCGCGGCTTGGCGGGTTCGAGTGAAATAGAGCTGAAATTGAGCGCCCGTCCCGTGAAGGTTGCCTACTTTGCCCCCTGTCACCTGAAGTCTCTCGGCATCGGCCTTCCGGCCCTCGATGTACTGAGGATGATCCCCGACATCGAGGTCTACAACCTTGAGACCGACTGTTGCGGCCTCGGCGGAGCTTATGGTTTCAAGAAAGAGAAGGCACATATATCGGTCGATATTGGACAGGACCTCGCCGAGGAGATCGCAGAGAAGAAGCCCGATTTTGTCATCTCCGACTGTGAAGGATGCCGGATGCAGATCAGACGGCTCACCGGCTTGAAAGTGGTGCATCCGGCCCAGGTAGTGGCGGATGCCCTCACATAATCTGCCCACGCGAGTTCCTTTCAGGAAGCACGTTGAAACCGCGGGGCTCACGACTTACAATTCAATTAAACCGTTCTGCAAAATAAAGGAACGATTGAGCGGGCGCGGCCATTCCTTGAGCGCGGCACTTTTTCTTTCCAAGAATAGGTCTTATAGGACTTACACGACCTATTCCTAAAAGGTTCGAAAAGAGGTTGAAAGGGGAATCAATTCTGCGGAACCCTTTAACGTTCCGGCGAGGAGAGATTATGGCGGGAGCGAAGAAAGTTGCCCTTTGGTTGGTTCTTCTGATGGTCGCGGCTTGGACCACTGCGTCGGCGGCGGGGCCGGGCTCGACAACGGGCTTGAGCAGCGATGCGGCCCTGAAGCGACTCATGGAAGGGAATCAACGGTTTTTGGAATCCCGGATGCTCCTGTGCGGGCAGGCGACCAGGGATGCAGCCAAGGCGCTTTCCCAGGAGCAGAAGCCTTACGCAATAATCCTCTCCTGTTCGGATTCGAGGGTGCCCCCGGAGATCATTTTCGACCAGGCTCTTGGAGATATATTTGTCGTGCGGGTCGCGGGCAACGTTGCCGATCCCGTCGCCCTCGGGAGCATCGAGTACGCCGTGGAGCATTTCGGCTCTTCCCTCATCATGGTTTTGGGTCATAAGAGGTGCGGGGCGGTTTCGGCAGCCTTCGATGCACAGGGCACACCCACCGGTAATCTGGGGTCCATCATCAAACTCATCGCCCCTGCGGTTGTCAAAGCCAAGAAGGCCTCGAAGGGCAAGCCAAAGGCCGTTCGGGTGGAAACAGCCATCGACGACAACATCTCCCTCACGGCCGACAGGCTTATTACACAATCATCCGTCATAAAACGCCTGGTCGGGGAGGGAAAGGTGAAGATCGTCCAGGCGAAGTATGACCTCGACGACGGGAAAGTCGGACTCCTCTTCGACGAGCCCGGACGGTGACAGCACAAGCCTAAAGAGGGCGATGCCGTCATTTTGTATCCAAACCGACAATCCCAAACTCCTCCAAAATCATTGGTATTCGGGGCTCGATTGACAAAAGGCCGGTCTCGAAATATAATAGTAGTGCTATTTTTCACTTTTAAGGGGGACTAAGCCGAACATGGAAAAGGGCAAGAACGCTTACCAGGGTAGTGCCGACTATATCGCATCACAGCCTCTCATGGAGATCGTCAACGTGTCGATCATCCTCGGGAAGCCGCTTGTCATAAAGGGTGAGCCGGGCACCGGCAAGACCCTCCTCGCCCACAGCATCTCCAGAGCCCTGGGCAAGAAGCTCCTCATCTGGAACATAAAGTCGACCACAAAAGCCAAAGACGGTCTCTATGTGTACGATACGGTGCAGCGCCTCAACGACGCCCGTTTCAAGGACCGCGATATCTCCGACATCCGGCAGTATATCAAGCTCGGCAAGCTCGGTCAGTCCTTTACCACGGACGAGCAGGTGGTCCTCCTCATCGATGAGATCGACAAGGCAGACATAGAATTCCCGAACGACCTTCTTAACGAGCTCGACGAGATGTCCTTTCATATCAACGAGCTCGACGAGGAAGTGAAGGCCCGCCACAGACCCATCGTGATCATCACGAGCAACTCAGAAAAGGAGCTGCCCGACGCTTTCCTCAGGCGCTGCACGTTCTACTACATCGAATTCCCCGATGACGAGATGATGGAGAGCATCGTCAAGGTCCATTATCCGGATATCGAGGACCGGCTCATGCGGGACGCGATCAAGAAGTTCTATTGGATACGCCAGGTAGACGGCCTCCGCAAGAAGCCCTCGACGAGCGAGCTTCTCGACTGGATCAAGGCCCTTTCCATAGGCGGTCTCGATTTGGAAAAGATCACCAACGAAGTGCCTTTCCTTGGCACCCTCATCAAGAGCGAGCAGGACACGGACAGGGTCGCCAAGATGGCCCAGACCCACGGCACCTTCGGCTTAAGGAGAAGATAGGGTCAAATGTTCATCGAGTTCTTCTATCTCCTCAGGCAAAAGGGTGTCCCCGTTTCCGTGACCGAATGGATCTCCTTTACCGAGGCCCTGTACAAGGGCTTCATGGAGTCGAGCCTCAACCACCTTTACTATGTGGGAAGAGCCTTCCTGGTGAAGAGTGAGGCATACTACGACCAGTACGACCTTGCCTTCCAGCAATACTTCGGACGGGCCAGCGTGGAAGCTGCCGATGTCGACAGATTCATGGAGTGGCTCGAGAACCCGATCAACAAACTTCCTTCTTTGAGCTTCGAGGAGATGGAAGAGTTGAGGAAACAGCTCGAGGAGATGAAGCAGAAGTATGACATGGAAGAGATGATGCGCATGTTCAGGGAGCGCATGAAGGAGCAGACCGAGCGCCATGACGGCGGCAGCAAGTGGATAGGCACCGGAGGCCGCTCCCCTTTCGGCGCCTACGGCTACTACCCCGGTGGAATCAGGGTAGGCGGCGAAGGCTGGATGAATTCGGCGGTCAAGGTGGCGGAGGAGCGGAAGTTCAAGAGTTACCGTAACGACATAATCCTCGATATACGCCAGACCAAGATGGCCCTCAAGAAGTTGAGACAGCTCAAACGGGACGGGCTCGTGGAGGAGCTCGACATAGAGGAAACTATCGACAAGACGGCCAAAGAGGGTGGAGAAATCGAGCTTGTCTTCTCACGCTCCCGGGAGAACAGCATACGCCTGCTCCTTATCATGGATACAGGGGGCTCCATGGCGCCTTATGCCGATCTGTGCAACCGGCTTTTTTCGGCTGCGACCCAGGTCGAGCATTTCAAGGATTTTCAGCATTTCTTCTTTCACAATTGCGTCTACCAGGACCTGTACCATGACATGTGGAACGTGAAAACCGTGCCCACGGAAAAACTTTTTTCCAATTTTCACCGGGGCTACAAGGTAATCCTCGTGGGCGACGCGCGGATGGCCTATTCAGAGCTGTTCGACAAGTACGGCTGCATCGACTATTACTATTCGAACGAACAGCCGGGCATCGAGTGGCTCAGGAGGATCAAGGACAATTATCCTTACGCTGTGTGGCTCAATCCCACGCCGAAAGAGTACTGGCGGCATCCGACCGTCGATGCCATAGGCCGTGTCTTTCCCATGTTCGAGCTCACCCTGGACGGGTTGAAGGATGCCATAAAGGCCCTCACCAGGAAAGTGAGCCTTAGCGCCGCCTGAAGAGGCGCTCACCCAGGCGTTTGCGGCGACATTTTCCTCCTCATTCGACCGGACATGAACAGGTGGGCTGCCCAAAAGAATTTCAAAGAAACCTCTCAGGTCATTGCCTCGGGGGACGTTCCTCTCCCATGATTCCTCTCCGCGAGCCACGCTCCGGCGCCGACCCGCGATTCGCTCCGGACAGGCTCGGGCTCCAAGTGCGCACCCATGCCCTCACGTCTTCTCATATCGAATAGTCCGCAAACAGATGTGCGTTCCCAGTGTTCTGCCTCGGTATCCGTCGCCCGTACCTTCCGGTAACGCTTGCCCTCCGCGAACGGGTGCCCCGGCCCCTCCCGCGATGCTCGCTCCGGGGA
Organism: uncultured delta proteobacterium; assembly: GCA_963750015.1. Classification (GTDB taxonomy): domain Bacteria; phylum Desulfobacterota; class Syntrophorhabdia; order Syntrophorhabdales; family WCHB1-27; genus CAVVNC01. The sequence continues at coordinate 20,650 of CAVVPU010000213.1, forward strand.
ACCATGGGAGAGGAACTGAAGGAGGTTCTGGTAAGATGCCTTGTTGTTGAGATTACCTACAAACCCTCAAGCGACCCGACTGGGTCGCTCCATCAATTTTCCCCTTTCCCCTCTCACTTTCAAACAATTCTCGCTGACCGACCACCTCTTCAAGGCGAGGGGCTGGGAACTCCTCTGGAGCGAACGTTGCGGAGCGTCTGGGGGCACACCAGCGAGAATTGCCCCTCTCCATCCAACAACCCCTTTGCTTTTTCTGCCATATGAACTATAATTTTCCTGGTTTGATCCAGGGACTCCTCTATTACCTTTACGAACAGCGCCTTTCCAGAGAGATCAGGAAGGGCTCTACCCCGACTCACCTTGGCCTCATTCTCGACGGCAACCGCAGATACGCAATGGAAATGGGGTACCAGGTGGCCGACGGTCACAGGGAGGGCGCTCGCAGGTTGGATGAGGTGCTCCAGTGGTGCGCCGATCTCGATATCGAGATCGTCACGGTCTGGGTATTGTCGCCCGAGAATTGCCAACGCGACCAGGATGAGGTGGAGGCCCTTTTCAAGGTCATCAGCGACAAGATGGATGATCTGTCGCACAACCATGTCATCTCGAAGAACAAATTCAAGATTAAAGCCTTCGGCAACCTCGACATGCTGCCCGAGGACGTGCGCCGGGCCATCTCCAGGTGCGAGAAGGCGACGGCCAAACACAAGAGGCGTATGCTCAACATCGCGGTCGGCTATGGGGGAAGGCAGGAAATTGTCGAGGCGGCCAAGAAAGCCCTCAGGGAAAAGAAGGTCTCATCGCCGGAGCAGTTGATAGAGAGCCTCACCGTCGATGACATTACTAACCATCTCTATACGTGCGGCATCCCGGATCCCGATCTCATTATCCGGACGAGCGGAGAGATTCGTCTCTCCGGCTTTCTTCTCTGGCAGAGTGCTTACAGCGAGTTCTATTTCTGCGACGCCCTCTGGCCCCTCTTCAGAAAGGTCGATTTTCTGCGCGCCATCAGAAGCTATCAGCACAGGGATAGAAGGTTCGGAAAGTAGGCTTTTACCGTGCAAACAAAAAGCCGGCGATGAGCAGGGCCAGCCCCACCCGGTAGTACGCGAACACATCGAGGGTGTGCCTTTTCAGATAATTAATGAGGAACTTCAGCCCCACCACCCCGAAGATGAAAGCCGAAAAAGCCCCTACCAGATAGACGGTTGCCTCGTCCCCGTATATGAAGGAGAGGTGGCGGGCTTCGAAGAAGGAAACGCCGAAAACGATGGGGATGGAGAGGAGAAAGGTGAAGTCTACGGCTTCGCTTCGTTTCAGGCCGAGGAGCATGGCGCAGGTGATGGTGATGCCCGATCGCGACACTCCGGGGACGAGGGCGATAGCCTGGGCAGTGCCGATTAAAAGGGCGAGAGGATAGGTGATCTTCCGGTTCCGCAAATCCAGTCTCTCGGCGATGAACATAAGAATCGATACGCCGATCAGACTGAACACGATAATAACAGGTGAGCGCAGTTGGTTCTCGATAAAATCTTTGAAGACCACCCCGAGGAGTGCGGCCGGGATGGTGCCCACCGCGATCTTGAGGATCAGGGAATCCCGAATGTTGCCGTGTCTCATGGCGATGTAATCGTCCCGGCAGGTGTAGACGATTTTCCCCAGATAGACGGCGAGGAGGGCGAAAGCGGTCCCGAAGTGAAGCATCACGTCAAAGATGAGCTGGTCTACATTCCCCTCGTTCATCTTGAATATCCAGGGGACGACTATCAGATGGGCGCTCGAGCTGACCGGGAGAAACTCGGTAATGCCCTGAAGGGCTCCCATGAGAATGCTCCCAATGGTCGTCATCGCACGTCACCTCCGGGGAGAAATCTGAAAGGTATGTCGATTGAGTCTACGTTGAGAGAAGCGGGTATGGGAGGCAGTTTGTCGATGGAGCGGATCGCCCGGGCCACCGCTTCGTCATAGGCCCTGTTTCCCGATCTCTGGTCTATCTGCCAGTTGGTGATCCGTCCGTCCTTCCGTACCGTGATCGTCACGAGCGTTTCGAGATCCTTTTTCGCCGAAAGTGGGGTGTGCCAGGCCTCCTGGATCATTCCCCATACGTCGGCCTGATACCTACCGAGAGCGGGATCGAGGGACCCAGAGCCCCCCGAGGAGGGTAGGCCGGAGCTTCTGCCTTTCGAGGCGGAGGATACATCCATGTACTGCTTGCGCATCTGGCGGATCTTCTCGTCGATGCTCGTGGTGTCGTCATTCTTCATCTCCCTGATCCGCTTGTCGAGCCATCGCACGTCGTCCTTTGCGATGGCTCGGGGAGCCTGTTTCTTCACCGGGGCAAGGGAGCGTTCCTTGGTCGTTGATTGAGGGTGCCGCGGAGGCAGTTGCTTGGCCTTTTTTGTCTCGGCCCTAGGCGCCGCAACCTGCTTTTGCGCCGGCGCCGGCACCGGGGGCGCGGCTGCCTTGGGCGTCTGGCCGCCTGTGTCGCCCACGAGGTTCACCGAATAATAGGAAGAGAGGTCGACTCTTTTGTGCCCCCCCCTTATGGGAATGGTGAATGCCCCTATGATGAGGACATGGAGGAACATTGCAATAAAGAGCCACTTGTACCAGCTTTCTTCTCTCATCTCTCGTCGAGTGGTTTGGTGACTATGTTCACCTTTTCGACGCCGGCCTCCCTGATGATGCCCATGCAGGTGACGATGAAGCCGTAGGGCACGGCGGCGTCGGCCTTGAGGAAGATTTCTTTCTCCTGCTTATTGGCGAAGAGCAGCTCGATCCCCGCCTTGAGGTCCCCTAAGTCGAGCTTCTTTGTGTTGAGCACTATCTGCTTGTCCTTTGTGATGTTCATGATCTGAACGTCTTCCTTCGACGGGAGGGGCTTGGCCGTTACTTTGGGCAGGTCGATAGGGAGCCCTTGCTGCATCATTGGTGCTGTTATCATGAAAATGATAAGGAGCACGAGCATGACGTCGACGAGGGGGACGATGTTGATTTCGGAAAGAGGGCCTTTTGATGATTTCGGTGAATTCATCGGCTGAGGAGGTTAACTATGTAAGCGGAAGCATTCTCCATTTTTGACGCAATGCTCCGCAGTCTGTTCGTATGGTAGTTGTAAAATATAACGGCCGGAATGGCAGTGGCTAGGCCCAGGGCCGTGGTGATGAGGGCCTCGCTGATGCCCGGCGCAACGACCGCCAGGCTCGTCGTGCCCCGCAGGCCGATCTCCCTGAAAGAATCGACGATACCCCATACAGTCCCGAACAGGCCGATAAAGGGTGCGGTATTCGCCGTGGTGGCCAAGAAGGAAAGCCTCCTTTCGAGCCTGCTCGTTTCCTCGGCAACGGTGGTTCTCAGAATATTCTCCACCGCGGTCAACACATCGCGGGCGTCGGTGTGCCCGTCCTTCTGTCTTATCGTTACCTCCTTGTAGGCGTTAGCCAGGAGCCTGTAGAAGGGGCTGTCGGGATTTTCGGCATAGACGGTGGTGAGCCTTTTGAAAGAGTCACTGTCCCGTGCCAACCTGATGAACTTGTCCCCGTCGCTCTCGACCGAGCTGAGTTGTTTCCACTTATAGAGGAAGATCGTCCAGGAGACGACAGAGAAGAAGAGAAGCACAAAGACGACGGCCTTGGCCACCGGCCCGGCTGAGGAAATCAGCCCTATGAAGCCGCCGGTATAGGAATTCAAGTCTGTTATATCCATGAAGTCCCTATGATACATTAAAGGTTTCGGGGATGTAAAGAAAAAAACCCCCTGGGGGGGTGCCCAGGGGGAAAGGGGAGTAATTATGAGAAGTTGCGGTTTTGTTTATGGGAGGGGGACAGGCAAAGGTTTGAATACACAGATGCTGTCCGTCTTACTTCTTCGTTGCCCCGTCTCTCATATAATGATTGTATACAATATGACATCCTGGAGGCAATGTCAACAAAAAATTATTCAAAGTCCTGCGTATTTGATATATTTATATATTAGACCATTAAAAATTAAAGTAATATCAACTAGTTATTCGATGATCTACCCCGTGCGTTCCCGTCGAGCTACCTCTTTCTGCTATAGCCGAAGCGCTCTTCGAAGATGGGGGCGATAAGGTTGTCCACGGGAGCATAGTCGTCGGTCAGCACCAGGGCCTTTTGCCGGGCCAAGACGCGATTGGTGAGCTCTTCCGAGACCAGCACCGACTTTGTCGTGCCGTGCGGCTTCTCTCTGAGCCATCTGTCGAAAGCTTCCATATCGAGCCTTCCTTTCGATGCTATCACGATGAAAGTACTGATGTGGATATTATCGAAGTCGGGACTCACCGAGAGGAGGTAGACGTTCTTCTCGCCGAAGACGTCCTGCAGGGTTCGTATGTACGAGGGGAGGAAGGCCCCTTTTTGAAAATTATCGATGATGTTCGACATGAGGATCCCCTTATCCTTCATGATGCCCTTGAGCTGCTGCACGAATTCCCTCGTGGTCAGGTGATAAGGGATGGAGAGGTCGTTGAAGGCGTCGGTGAATATCACGTCGTACTGTTCTTTGCAGTTCATCACGAACCAGCGCCCGTCCACGTTGGAGGTCCTGATCCTCGTGTTTGCGGGAACTCCCAGGTATTGGCAGGCGACCTTCGTCACCTCCGGGTCGATCTCGGCCACGTCGATGCGCGCATTCGGGTAGGACAATTCCATGTAGCGGGGAAAGGTATACCCCCCTCCGCCTATGAAAAGAGCGCTCACCGGAGCCTGAGGCGCGTAAAGCCACTTGATTACGTCGGCGTAGATTTTTTCGTATTCGTATTCGATGTGGAGCGGATTGTCGGGGCACACGTAAGAATGGACGAGGTGGTCGAGAGTCAAGGAGCGAAGGGGAATGTGCCAATCGGCCTTGCTCACGGTTTTGGCGAGCTTGATGGTGTAGTAGTCGCTTTCTTTGTAGAAGTAGACATCGTTCCTCGTGGGCGGCCCGTACGCGAAGTGGTAAAGGGGAATCATACAGGCCGCGCATATGAGGACACATATGACGACCGACCTTTTTCGCATGAAGAGACCACCCGAAACGAGAGCGGTCACGATCAGGACGATGCCCATGAGGAAGATGATGTTTCGCGTGCCCATCCAGGAGATCAGGAGGAATCCTGTGGCAAAGGTGCCGATAATGGCGCCGAGGGTGGAGAAGGCGTATATCTTGCCGATCACGTTGCCCGCCTTGTTGAGGCTTTGCAGGGTGAGCCTCACCACGACGGGGGAGATGGTACCCAGAATACAGCCGGGTATGAAGAAGATAATTGCCGTCACCGTGAAGATTCGCCACATCAGGGAAAAGGGGAACCGGTAAGCGGCCACCATATTGGTGAGGGGAATGATGCCGAGGGCGCCGATACCCGATAAAAGAAGCAGCAGGGAAAGAGTCTTCCTGTGGGGAAAACGGTCTATCAGCCGCCCGCCTATGTAGGCGCCGATGCTGATCCCTGCGAGAATCACCCCTATGATGCTTGTCCAGGTGTAGAGGGAAACGCCGACGAAGGGGGCGAGGATTCGGCCGGCCACCATTTCTATGACAAGAGAACAGAAACTGGCGATAAAGGTAATGGCATAAGCGCCGAGCAAGCTCATAAACGGGCCCTCGCAAAAAGAGATTTATGGGAATGGCAAGCGCCTTATTTTTAGTCGATTTTCCCCTGTCTTGTCAAAACAAATATTGAGGGAAAGGGGAGAGGGGATCAAACCAATTCAACCAATCAACGGGATCAACCGTTTGCTCACCCTGTACTTTTGTACTATAATGATTTCTACCATGGATGTATTGATCATAGAGGACGAAACCAAGGTCGTCGATTTCATCAGCAAAGGACTCGAGGAAGAAGGCTATACGGTTGCGGTCGCTTTCAATGGGAAACAGGGCCTGGACATGCTGAAGACGCATGCCTACGGCATCGTGCTCCTCGATCTCATGATACCCGAGATAGACGGACTTAAGGTCCTCAGGAACATGAGGGCGTGGGGTATCGACACGCCCGTACTCATAATCACCGCAAAGAATTCTAAAGAAGACGTGGTGAGAGGCCTCGACACCGGAAGCGACGACTACCTTACGAAACCCTTTTCCTTCGAAGAACTCCTCGCGAGGATACGCGCCCTCTTGAGGAGGAGCGCCGCCAAGGACGGCCGTACGCTCAAATATGAAGGCATGGCTCTTAACCCATACAGCCGCATACTTACGGTTGGGGCGAAGGAAGTCGAGCTTACGGAAAAGGAATTCCTCATGATGGAATTATTGATCAGGAACAGCGAACGGGCCCTGACTCGCAACGAGATGGCAGAATACGTCTGGCAGAGCACTACCGACTCCACGAACATAGTCGATGTCTACATAAATTTCCTGAGGAAGAAAATAGAGTCGATTACGGCGAGAAAATACATACAGACCGTAAGAGGAATCGGCTACATCCTAAAAGAAGAAGATGAGAAGAGCCTTTGATCTGCCGATAAGATGGCGTCTTACTATCCTCTACGGCGGCATCCTCTCCCTCGTGCTCGTAGTCTTTTCCGCGGGCGTAATCATTTACTTCGCGAACAGCCTTCAAAGGAGCATCGACACCAAGCTCCGGTCGATGGCCGACGTCATCTCCCAGTCGATGGCCGACACCCACGACCCGAACCTTTTCGGCAATTTCGAACATTACCTCGAGAACGTGTTGGGACGGAAGCCGCAGGGAAAGCTCATCCAGATCATAGATAGCTCGGGGAAGGTGGGGGCGAAGAGCAGCGACCTCGAAGCGCAGAACACTTATGCATCGAGCTACGCGACCATTGAACGAGCCATGGAAGGGCAGGTGACGTATGAGACAATAGAGCAGACTCGTCCCCGCTTGAGGATGATCACCCTCCCGGTCATGGAAAAAGGCAAGGTAGCGAGCATCATACAGGTCGGCACCTCCCTCGAGGACTTTGACGACAGCATGCGGAGACTACTCATAATCCTCGTGATCGGCACCCTCACGGCCGTAGGCGCCACCCTCATGATCGGGTACTATATGGCCAAGAAAGCCCTCAAGCCGGTGGACAAGATCAGAAAGGCGGCGGTCAAGATCTCCTCCCGCAACCTCGAAGAGTATATCGATATCGGTGCAAGGAATGACGAGCTGGGCAAGCTCGCCGAAACTTTCAATGCCATGATCTCGAGGCTGAGGGATGCCTTTCAACGGATCAATCAGTTCAGTATCGATGTCTCCCATGAGCTGAAGACACCTCTCACGATCCTCAAAGGGGGCACGGAAGTCGCGCTTCGGAAGGACAGGGAGAGCGACGAGTACCGCATCCTTCTGAAGAGCCATCTGGAAGAGATAGATCGGATGTCCAGGATTATCGACGATCTTTTATTGTTGTCGAAGGCCGATACGGGAAAGATGCAGCTCAACATCGAGGACGTTGCCGTAAGGGACCTCGTCCTCCAGGTGTTTATGGATATGAAGATTGTTGCCGAAAAGAAGAGTGTGGAACTTTTGGTAGGTGACCTTGTGGAGGCAAAGCTGAAAGGCGATGAGCTGAAGCTTCGCAGGATGCTTTGGAACATCGTGGATAATGGGATAAAGTACACTCAGACGGGTGGAAAGGTCGAGATTTCTTCTTACCTGAGCGACGGAAACGTGATGATCAACGTGAAAGACACGGGGGTCGGAATCGCACAGGAGGACATAAAGTACATCTTTGACAGGTTTTACCGGGCTGACAGGGCCAGAAAAAGAGAAAACGGAACAGGTCTCGGCTTGTCCATAAGCAAGTGGATCGCCGAGGCACATAAGGGAAGCATCGAAGTCGAAAGCCATGCATCTTCGGGAAGCCTCTTTTCCCTCAGGCTGCCCTTGAACGGAGGAGGTGCATGAGAAAAGGGAAATGGTATTTCCTGGTGGCCGTCCTGGTCCTCGCAGGACTGGCGTCATTTTACCTCAAGGGCAGGTTTGCCCGCAGCGAAGCTCCCGTAAACATGGCGAGCACGGCCGCACCTTCCCGCGAAATCACTTTCAATAAAGGGCTTCCTTCCCTGAGGGGACTCGTAAAAGCGACAAAACCGAGCGTGGTCAACATAAGCACCACGACCGTCGTTAAAGGCATGGGCAACCCGTTCAGAGGGTTTCCAGGCAATGAGGACCTGTTCGACAAATTCTTCGGGAATGGACCGACCGGGGAGTTCAAGCAGAAAAGCCTCGGCTCGGGATTCATCATCGATAAAGAAGGGTACATCCTTACCAATAACCATGTGGTGGAAAAGGCGACGAGCATCAAGGTGCGCCTCAGCGATGATAAGGAATATGAGGCAAAGGTGGTGGGGAAGGACGCAAAGACCGACCTGGCCCTGATCAAGATAAATGCCCATAACAGCCTTCCCGTTGCCGTTCTTGGCGATTCTGACAAGCTGGAGGTGGGCGATTGGGTGATGGCGGTGGGTAATCCTTACGGCCTCGATCACACGGTCACTGCCGGCATAGTGAGCGCAAAAGGACGTGTTATCGGCCAGGGTCCCTATGACGACTTCATCCAGACCGATGCTTCCATAAACCCGGGAAATAGCGGCGGGCCCTTGTTTGACTTGAATGGACAGGTGGTCGGCATCAACACCGCGATCGTATCCGGAGGTCAGGGCATAGGTTTTGCAATTCCTATCAACATGGCCAAGGCGCTCCTCCCCCAATTGAAGAATAAGGGGAAGGTCGTAAGGGGATGGCTGGGCGTCGTAATCCAGAAGGTGACGCCCGATTTGGCGAAGACCTTCGGATTGAAAGGGACCGACGGTGCCCTTGTCGCTGATGTGACCGAGGGAGGTCCGGCAGCCAAGGCCGATATGCGAAGGGGTGATATCATCGTTTCCTTCGACGGCAAGCCTGTCAAAGAAGTGGATCAGTTGCCGAGGATGGTGGCGGCGACCGAGGTAGGAAAAAAGGTGAAAGTGGGATTCGTCAGAGAGGGCAGGCTGCTCCAGGCAGAGGTTACTCTGGGAGAGACCGACGAAGAGAAGACCCGAAGGCCCGAGATTGCGAGCCCCCAGGTGGAGAAGAATTTGGGACTAGTCGTCCAAAATGTCACGCCCGAAATCGCACACCGGCTCGGCTTGAAGGATGGTAATGGAGTGATCGTCACCGACGTCCGGCGCGGGAGCCCTGCTGAAGAGGCTGACATGAGGGCGGGCGACATCATCAGGGAGATGAACAGGAGGCCCGTCGCAAACATTGACGATTTCAGGGAAATACTGAGGAAGGTGCGACCCGGGGAAAGTGTGGTCGTGCTGGTGAAAAGGAATGGTTCTACTTTCTATGCGGTCCTCGGAGAGGATAAGGACGGCGAGTAAAGAAACGATTTGCGAAATATTGGGGTAATCTATGGCGGTCTTTGAATGGGAAGGCAGGGGTCTTAACGGGGAGCTGAAGAAAGGCACGCTGGGCGCCGAATCTGAAAACGAGCTCAGGGCGCTGATCAGAAGGGACGGCGTCATCCTCACGAAGGCGATTACCAAATCGAAGGTCGCAACGAAAGGGAAGGTCGGCAGGGGTAAGAAAGTTAAGCCTGTCCAGATCGCCATCTTTACCCGCCAGCTTTCGACGATGATCAACTCGGGCCTCCCCCTGGTCCAGTCGCTCGATATCCTCTCGGGCCAACTGGAGAGCGCCCCTCTGAGGGCAATTACCCGCGAGATGAAGGAGAAGATCGAAGGAGGCGCCCGTTTTGCCGAAGCCCTTCGCGACTATCCCAACTGTTTCGATGATCTTTATGTGAGCCTCGTGGTGGCGGGCGAAGAGGGGGGCATGCTCGACAGCATACTGGTGAGACTCTCAAACTACATGGAGAAGACGGAAAGGCTGAAGAAGAAGGTGAAGAGCGCCCTCATTTATCCGTCTGCCATAGTTGTCGTTGCCATCGGCGTGGTGCTCGTCCTTCTGCTGTTTGTGATCCCCGTTTTCGAAAACATGTTCACGAGTTTCGGAAAGGCCCTTCCTGCCCCCACTCAGATCGTCATAGGCTTGAGCAAGCTCGTCAAGGCCTATATCGTTTACATGATCATCGCCGCCGCGGCGGGGGCCTTCCTTTTCAGGAGATACTACAAGACCGGCCCGGGAAGGCGAACAGTTGACAGGGCATCCCTGAAAATCCCCGTGGTGGGACAGCTTTTGCAAAAAGCTTCGGTCGCCAGGGTCACCAGGACCCTGTCCACACTGCTCTCGAGCGGGGTCTCCATCCTTGAGAGTCTTCTGATAGTTTCCAAGACTGCGGGCAACCGGGTCATCGAAGACGCCCTTGTCCAGGCACGGGAAGACGTGAGCGAAGGCAAGAGCGTATCCGAGCCCCTCAAGGCGAGCGGAGTCTTCCCGCCCATGACCGTCCAGATGATTCAAATAGGGGAATCGACGGGAGCTCTCGACAGCATGCTCAATAAAGTTGCCGACTTTTATGAAGAGGACGTGGATACTTTGGTCACCAATCTTACCTCTCTCCTCGAGCCGGTGCTTATGGTGTTCCTTGGCGTCGTGCTTGGCGGTCTCGTCATAGCCATGTATCTTCCTATCTTCAAGCTCGGTGACGTTGTCGGCTAGTGCCCATGGGGGCCGCACACAAGGTCCGTTTGGGAAAAAGGTCTGCCTCGTAACTCCAGTCGTGTTATAATCTAAGCGGTCGACGAAGTCTTCGTTACGTCCCACCGGCTTTACTTCGAATGGTTAAGGGAATTACAATCCTCGTTCCCAACCTCAGAAAGGGGCGTGAGCAGGAGGGTTTCGTCACGAATCATGATATGAGGAGGTCTTTGTGAGCATTCTTAACGCGTATGACGTCGTTCGATTTGCCATAAGAATTGAGGAAGACGGCGAGGAGTTCTACAGAGAGGCGGCCAGGATGGCTGCAAACGAGGATGCCAAGGCGCTATTCTTGCGCCTTGCCGACGAAGAAGTGGGCCACAGGAAGATTTTCGACGAAATGGCCCAAGGCCTCGGAGATTATGCGCCTGCCGAGACTTACCCGGGAGAATATGTTGCGTACTTGCGCGACTACATCGACGGAAAGGTGATTTTCAGAAAGGACATGGGGAACGCTGTCTCCCTCATGGCCACAGTGCTCTTAGCGATTGATTTCGCCCTCCAGCGGGAGCTTGATTCCATCCTGTACTACCAGGAAATGAGGGCGTTCGTGCCGGAAAGGCATTTTCCCACGATTGACGCCATCATCGCCGAGGAGAGGAAACATTTCGCCATTTTATCGGAGGCGCGAAAAAGGAATTTGTAAACCCTGGCTGTTCGCGCCGGATGGCGCTAGAGGTGGAGTTCCTCTTTCAGCCCTTCCATGATGTCTTTGTAGTGGAGCTTCCTCTTTTTTAGAAGCTTCACCTCCACTTCCTCGTCTTCAGTGAGAAAGGGCTTTGCCTGAAGTATCTCTATCTTGTCGGCGACAGATTTGTGGAGGATACGCGCCTCGTTATACTGCTCTTCCTTGCTCTTATTCGGTTCCACCATGTTTCTCCTTTATATGGGGCTAGCGTCGCCCCCTCCACGGGCAAAGCCCGCGGAGCCACCCCCTCATGAAAAGGAAGGACCGCCGCTGGCGCGCACTGCCCGTTGCCATAGAAATACTCAAATGGGGCTAGCGTCGCCCCCTCCATCCAGGCTTGCCCTCGCGGACCATCGCCAACGGCGAGAGCCTGGTTCGCGATAGGTTCTTACCTTTTCTTCCAAAGCCCGCGGAGCCACCCCCTCATGAAAAGGAAGGACCGCCGCTGGCGCGCACTGCCCGTTGCCATAGAAATACTCAAATGGGGCTCGCGTCGTCTCGACACGCTTCGCGTGTATCCCCCGTTCGAGTTTGCTCGACAAAGTCCGGTTATCTATATTTAAGGGCAAGACAGCAGAAATGTCAAAGGAAGTGAATGATCATGGGTAGGTCACAGCTGCTTCAGGGCGTCCGCCATTCGGTCGACGGCCCGGGCCAGAGTCTCTCTCGGGCATGCGAAATTGAGCCGAACGAAGCCTGCGCCGCCTTTGCCGAATTCGGCTCCGTCATTGAGGCCGACTCCGGCGTGCTTCAGGAAGAATTCCGAAGCCTTTCCCGGTATAGCCGAGTCCCTGCAATCCAACCATGCCAGATAAGTAGCTTCCATCCGGGCCATGCGTATGCCGGGGAGCCTATCTTTTACCGAGCGCGAGAGAAAATCTCTGTTGGCCGTGAGATAGACGAGCACCTGATCGAGCCATTCCTGGCTGTCCCTGTAGGCCGCGAGGGCTGCCACATTGCCCATGACATTCACCTGGGGGACCAGGCCCGCATGCCATCTGTTCCAGGATTTCCTGATTTCGGCGTTCTTGATGATAGCGAAAGCAGACCCGAGGCCGGCGATATTGAAGGTCTTGCTCGGGGCCATGAGGGTGATGCTCATGCGGGCCACATCCGACCCAAGAGTCGCTATAGGAGTGTGTCGGCTGCCCGGGTAGAGCAGGTCGCAATGGATCTCGTCCGAGCAGATGACGAGACGGTGACGTAGGCAGATCTCGGCGAGCCGCGAGAGCTCCTGGACCGTGAAGACACGGCCCACCGGGTTATGCGGATTGCAGAGGAAGAACAGCTTCGTACGGGTCGAGATGGCTTGTTCGAACGCGTCGTAGTCGATTTCGTAGCTGTCTTCCTTCTCCACCAAGGGGGGGTCGTTGAGGACCCGGTTGTGGCGCAGAGGATCATCGATAAAATGAAAATAGACCGGCGGCTGAAGGAGGACCCCGTCTTGCGGGTCGGTGCAGGATTGGAAGGCGAGGTTCAAGCCGGGAACCACGCCGGGTAGAAAGACTATTTCTTCCTCGGGCACGTCCCAGTCGTAGAGTCTCTTCAAGCGCTTCCGGATGGTCGCGACCAGTTCCTTGTCCTGCCTGGCATAGCCGAAAACACCGTGATCGACACGTTCGTGGAGGGCTGTGATGATCGGCGCGGCGGAAACGAAGTCCATGTCTGCCACCCAGAGGGGGATCACATCCTCGCCGTACCGCTGCCATTTATGACTGTCGGTCCGTCTTCGGTCGACAGGGGCATCGAAATCGTATTTCATCGATAATGACCGGGCGTTATTTAAATTGTGGATTCCCTGCTGCTTGCCGCAGGATCACTCAATTCCTTCTGGATCTGTTTCCGCCGCCTGATCTCGTCTCCTGTGTGCCGAAGACGTTGTGCAGAAAATAGTTGTCTACGGTGGTGTCCAACCATCTGAGGTCCCAGATGCTGAAGTTCTTCGTTCCTTTGTCGAAGCTGTAAGCGACGGAAGCGCTCGCATGTGCTGAGGGTGTGACCCCTGTGATCACGATAGAGCCGGTCACCGTAGCCGGGTTGCCCGAACCATGGCCCGTTCGCTCCTTTTTCCCGTCCGAAGCCAGGACGACCGTGGATATGGTCTCGGCAACGACTTTTTCTCTGATTCTTTTCCGCACGGCTTCCTTCTGGAGCTCATTCCGGTTGCTCAGAGAAACCGTTTTGACCGCCCCGCTTCGGTCGGCTCCTTCAGGGCCGTCGGCGCCGTCCGGATATACAAAAACGGCCATGGAACCCACCTTGCCGTTCAGGGACAGCTCTTTCTTTGCCAGTTCAGCCGCTATCTCGATGGAAGCCTTGAGACTGGGCGGTATTGCCAATGATTTCGTCTTGCCATTCGCCTCCGGCGCCCGTTGTGCAGGCGCGCGCGGGGGCCGTGGGGCCGGCGGGGGTTGCTGCGGTCGAGGACCAGTGCCTTGGGGACGCTGAGTGCGGGGACCGGGCGTCTGAGGGAGCGATGCGTCCTGGGACACATCGGATGGTGCTGAATGGCTTCTTCGTCTTCTTCTTCTCGGCATCTTTCCTCGGCTATACTAAACTCAAGCCTCTGCGCTCAACCGGCGCTGCTTTTGACTAATTTTAGCATATTTTTCTTCGATTCTTCAAAAGCAGAAACTCTTTTTAGCCGCTCCTTCCGGTCCGGCTCACGATATTTCTTGCTTTTCCCTTCATCGTTTGTAAAATATTCCCACTTTGGGATGGGATAGACTCAAGTGATACGACTTCACCCTTTCGGGCGCAGCGATTTTGACCGGGTCGTGGAATGGGCGACGGACGTCCGTTTTTTGATGCAGTGGGCAGGTCCCATCTTTACCTACCCCCTCGACCGTGGGCAGCTCGAAGGGTATCTGTCCGGAGAATTCGGGAAGAGAACGAGACGTGTTATCTGGAAGGGGGTCGATGAGGCGACCGGGGTGGTCGTCGGCCATATCGAGATCGACAGGATCGACCAGGTCCGGAGAAACGGTGCTTTGAGCCGCGTGTTGATCGGTATCCCCGGTCTGAGGGGCCGTGGACTTGGGAGGGAGCTCGTATCGGAGGCCCTGAAGCAAGCCTTTGGAAACCTGAACCTCGACGAGATCAGTCTCGCTGTTTTCGATTTCAACTACGCCGCCATTCGTTGTTATGAAGCGTGCGGATTCGAGACATTTCATAAGAAGAAGAGCGCCGTGGCCGTTGAAGGCGAAAAATGGGGGGTCCTTTTCATGAGGCTGACCGCCGATAGGTGGCGTCAGAAGATCGCCTTCCACCCCATGTGAGAAAAGCCAAAGCCTCGTTAAAAGCGCTTAAAGAGTCAAGACGCCTCACAAGACCGATCCATAGGGAGACCCCCTAGTTCCCAACCATCGTCCGGTCTGCCGCGCTTGTCAACAAATCATGTTGAAAAGATGTCGATAACCTTTGTGTTATCCCTCAAGAGAGCCTGCCACCATTAGGTTTATGTCACTTTGCCTGTTCTGTGGGCATGTTGGAAAAGCCGAATGTTTTCAAGGAATATTCGAAAACCGGAATATCAACCGTGTCCGGGGCAGGTGTATCGGTAGCCCGACAGAATACCTAACGAAATAGCCGAGTTGGAAGAAAGGGGCTATTATGAGTTCAATTACAGCCTCACTTTGGGGGATATTTGAGGCGATCGGAGAAGACCCCCGATTCTTTCGGTGAACCTCCCTTAACTGCACTCCTTCCGGCAGCCCTCTATTGAGGTCGGCAATAGCCGAAAAACTCCGACCCTTCGTCTGTGCACCGAAATGACCCTTTCCGAGCCACAAAGGGATAGGACTCCAATCCATCGGACCGAATTGGTTATTGAGCCGCTCCACGGACCTTGGCATAACCTGTTAAGACGGCAGCCGCACACATGGGCGGTCCCATGATATGTCGGAAATTTCCGATAGCATAATCGGAAAAGTCCGACATCTTCCGCCTTTCGTTAAGGAAGAAACGTTTGACCGGGCGAAGGCGCTTCCTGCTTTCGTCCAGTCCTTGTACCTAGTTACCTCTCTTTTGTGATGGAGCGGCTCATCATAAAAGACTCGGCATGAATCATGCAAAAAGCGTGAATAATACTAAAGGGAGGAGGTGAATTACATGAAGAAGATTATCACTTTCGTACTCGCAGCAGTTATCGCCCTCAGTTTTTCGGCAGTAACCTTTGCACAGGATAAGCCGGCGGCACCTGCGGCACCTGCGGCGCCTGCGGCAACCGATAAGGCACCCGCCAAGAAGGCAGCCAAGAAGGCAGCGAAGAAGGCACCTAAGAAGGCAGAGAAGAAAGACGACATGGCAGCGCCCGCGGCAGCTCCTGCGAAGTAAGAAGCCTGTACCAGGGGGATGGGCAATTCAAATACCCATCCCTTTTTTCTATTCCAGTCGAAGAATTCACATCTCCCCGGAATCCAAAGCCCGTTAAATAAAGCTCCATGGCAAATCACTCGAACTCGCCATTCAGTTACCGGGCCACCCTCACCCTAACCTCTCGGCAAGAGGCACTACGCGCCTGCGGCGCCTCTTCGTCAAGGTACAAAAGAGATTAGACTATTCGGGACTACGTCCCGACGAGCAAGCTTTGAGGGAGGCTCCGTGGGCTTTGGAAAAAAAGGCAAGAACCTATCGCGGACCGAGCTCTCGCCGTTGGCGATGGTCCGCGAGGGCAAGCCTTGATGGCGGTTCTTCCTTTTTTTGAGGGGGTGGCTCCGCGGGCTTCGCCCACGGAGGGGGCGACGCGAGCCCCACATGATAGCCCGCGAGCGCCAGTAGTTACCCTCTTCCGGCACGTGCACGGGGCCAGGCAGTCCGCGCCTGCGGCGGTTCTTCCTTTTTTTGAGGGGGTGGCTCCGTGGGCTTTGCCCACGGAGGGGGCGACGCGAGCCCCATTAAAAGGCGAGCCCCAATAATTGACAACACAAGACGCGAGGATTAACATGGATGAGGGTGGAGACCTTCTGAAGGGCTCCGACATTGTATAAAGGCAGGGTAATGGAAAAAAGGAGAAAGACCAGGAAGGTCGGGATCGGGGGGATCTTCGTCGGGGGTGATGCGCCAATAGCGCTTCAATCCATGACCAACACCGACACTCGGGATGTGGAAGCGACTGTCGATCAAATACGGGAGCTGACACTGGCAGGGTGCGACATCGTGCGGGTAGCGGTGGCCGATGAAAAAGCAGCTTCTGCCCTCGGCCTTATTAAAAAGCAGATAAACATACCCCTCGTTGCGGACATACACTTCTCAGCACAGCTTGCGATCCTTGCCATAGAGCAGGGCATCGACAAACTCCGGATAAACCCGGGCAATATAGGCTCGAAGAAGGAAGTGGAGAGACTCGTAAAGGCGTGCATTAAGAGGCGGATACCCATAAGGATAGGCGTCAATGCGGGCTCTCTGGAGAAGGAGGTGCTGAAGAAGCACGGGGGGAGGGCAACGCCGGAAGCAATGGTGGAATCGGCCCTCGGTCATGTAGCCATACTTGAGGAGAATGGGTTCAATGACATAATGATCTCCTTGAAGGCCTCCGACGTCGACCGGACGGTGCGGGCCTATCGGCTGCTCTCTGAAAGAGTCGATTACCCGCTCCATATCGGCGTCACAGAGGCAGGAACGAGTCTCAGAGGGACCGTGCTTTCGTCCATGGGCTTGGGGATACTTCTTTATGACGGCATAGGGGACACCATCCGGGTCTCCCTCACCGCTCATCCCGTGGAAGAAGTCAGGGTGGGCAGGGAAATCCTCAAAGGCCTCGGGCTGCGCAAGGGAGGGGTGACGATCACGAGCTGTCCGACCTGCGGGAGGACGGAGGTGGATCTCATCAGGCTCGCCCACGATGTCGAGGACGCCCTTCGCCACATTAAAAAGGATATGCACGTAGCGGTGATGGGGTGCGTTGTCAACGGTCCGGGAGAGGCCCGTGAGGCCGATCTGGCGATCGTGGGAGGCAAAGGGGTGGGACTCATCGTTAAGCGCGGGGAAATCCTCAGGAAAGTGGCGGAGGCCGATTTGCTGAAGGAGTTTCTTGAAGAAGTGCGCCTCTTCGAGGGCCCTTGAGAATCGAATCCGGGAATGACCGCGTGAAAGGAGAGATAAAGGGATGAAGACCTTACTTTCGGTTCCTGTGAAGATAGCATCTGTGATTTTGCCGGCTCTGCTCCTCATACTTGCGATGCCCGTGGGAAGCGGCGCCGCTTCCTCCAGCGAGCCTGTCCGGATAGGGGCTGTCTTCAGCCTGACAGGAATGGGTAATTTCGTGGGACCTTTGGTCGGTAATCCTATGAAGCAGGCAGTAAGCGCCGTTGTGGACCACATCAACGGCGAGGGCGGCGTCTTGGGAAGACGGATCGAACTTTTTGTTGAAGACGACAAAAGCGAACCTTTCACGGCTGCCTCGGCGACTTCCAGACTGATAAAGGAGAAGGGCGTGTCCGTCGTGATCGGACCGAGCCTTACTGTTTCGGCTTCGGCCATGGCTTCTGTCTGTGAGCAGGAGCAGGTGCCTCTGATCGTGACGGGACCGGCCGAGGTGCCCTTCGAGAAATGGGTCTTTCTCATTGGGCCGGGTGAAACCAGAGGTGCCGAGCACATGGCGGAATTCGCAGTAAAGAGCCTCAAAGCAAAGCGAATCGGCGTCCTTCATGACACGGGCACCTATGGGACATCGGGAAATAGGGATCTCCTCAGAAGCCTCGGCTCATACCCCGGAGTCTCCGTGGTTGTCGATGAGCAATTCGATCCTTCCGATAGCCGCCTGACCCCGCAGCTTAAGAGCATCAAGGCCGCCAACCCCGACCTGCTCATACTCTACACAACAGGAGCCTCCGCAGCCATAATAGCGAAGGAGTATAACCAATTGGGCATGAGGACACCGGTCCTCGGAAGCCACGGCACATCCACGAGGGAATTCCTTACCCTCGCCGGCAGCACCGCCTCCGCTCATGGATGGGTCATGATCGCTGACAAGATCACTATATCCGGGCAGCTTCCACCGGATGATCCCTACCGCCGGGAGCTTTACGAACCCTTTCGGGCCCTCCTGAAGAAGCAGTACGGGGCATCGGCGGAGCCGAGCGAATACCAGGGTGTTGCCTACGACGGCATTATGGTGGCGATAGATGCCATCAAGACGGCGGGCACGGACGACCGGGCCGCCGTCAGGAACGCTCTCGAGCGGATCAGGTGGGAGGGTTTTGCCGGGGCTTTTGCCTGTACCTCCAGTGACCACCAGGGTTCTCCCACGGACAATTCGCCTGCCGTGATAGTGAGGAACGGAGCATATGTGCCTTACAAAAAGTAGGCTCCTCTCAGAGCCTACCTGTCGAGATCGTTTCTCAGTCCCCAGACAAGATCGAATTTCTTGAGATAGATCTTGGTTTCTGTAGGCAACCGGCACGTCCATTCATTCCCGCACAGCTTTGCCGATTCCTCAACCCTTTTAGCTCCGCAATTGTACGCTGCGGCGAGGTAGGCGCCTATGGCCCTCACGTTGCTTCTCGCATCGGACAACCACTCTTTCGGCAGATAGGAGAGGTCGGAATCGAAGAGGAGAAGGGACGCCTTGGCCGCGTTTATGTGATCGTTGCACCCCGGCACGAAAGCTCTCTTGAGTCCTGCCTGAGGGTACTTCTCCTGAAGTCTTTTGTATGTCTTAGGTATGAACTGGAAAAGGCCACGCGCACCGGCCGGTGACTTGCTGTAGGCATAGGCGTTGGTGGTATTGGCGCCGATGACGGTAAGGACTTCACGGACCAGATTTGCTTCCTCGCCTTCCTGACAATGCTCGAATCTCACGGGATCTATGTGCTCGATGATGGAGAGCACCAATGACAATTCCCCGGTCGGCATGGTATCGGCGAGCAGCCTGTCAAAGCCGCTCAACCTGATGTTCTTCTCCCGCAAATCCTCGTAAGCAAGCTCGATCTGTCTCGTCAGGTAGCCGAGACCGGTCTGGCGCACCTGCCATGTATCGATTTCAGGGCTGTAAGGCGTGTACACCACCTCCCTGTGGCCGTTGTTTTCAGCCTTAACCATGGTCCTGAGGGCCAGGATGGCCATGTTTTCAGGGTAGGCCACCTCAAACCTCGATCCGACGCCATTATCCCTGACCTTTGTCACATCGAAGCCCGGGGTCACACAGCCCCTTTCGGTGATTCGAACCAGCCGTATCCGCCTCTCCCTGAAGTCCTCGACTGCGAGGAGAAAGTTGGGTTTCAAGATCTTCTCGCATACGACTCTTACCCGTATCCCTCCCTTCCGGGTGCGCACGAGGACTTTCTTTTCCTGTAATGTAACAGAGTAGCCCGCGGTCTTGTCTTTCAGGAATTCCTGGCCCCGTTTTATGTCGCCCGAGATGTCAAAGCCGATCCCGGTTTCATCCCTGTTGACAAACTCAGCAGACTTTCCGTCAGGAAGGGACGAAAGTTCCTTTTGACCCGAGTCGATCAGAGCTGAGACAGTTCCCGGAACCGATAGGGCGAGCCACGATAGTGCGATCATTGACGAGGCGATTCTGAGTATTTTCACTTTGTCTCCCGCTTTAGGCCGTCGGTGCTTTCCCTGTCCATGTTTTCGGCACTTCGTTCAAATACCTTAGTGCTTGTTCGCCCCTTGTCAGTTCCTTGACGCTTATCCTTGCAACGCCCGTCACTTGGGTCATTTTAGCGATTCCTTTTCCTCTTCCTGACATAGTACTTTTTTACCGGCCACACTGCCGTGCCTTTAAGTCCTAAGAATTAGGCTTATAGACTAATATGCCGCTAAACCCCCTTACATGAGCAGCTCCCGGGGCTTTTCGGCCCCGGGGCTGCTCATTTCTTGCCTTCTCTTCTTCGACGTGCCCTCATTCCTCCGGGATTCCTGCAAGAGAAATGCCGAGAAAATGGCGAAAGGGAACGGGCACGTTTTTGTAAAGGTATCCCGTCTATCTTCGGTGGGCACATTTACTGTGTATATCTAAGCCTGTATGCGCTAAAATTATGTCGGGACCGGCCTTTGACACACGACAGACGCCCCGGAGTGCGATCCGTGCTTGAGACAAGAAAGAGGTAGTTCTGCATGAAAAGATTTGAAGTGCGGGTGAAGCATGTGACCGGATTGGTGGTCGTTGCTCTCGTCGTCCTGTCACTCGCCGTTACGGGCGCCGGGGCGGCCGAGCAGCCCAGATACGGGGGGATTCTCAAGATCGTCGACGTCGCCGAAGGCGCACAGCCTCTCGGCGTTCCGTGGGAAGTCCTTGGAATCGACAGCAAGCTCATCAAACCGGTAATCGAGCCGCTCATAAGGGAGGGCCTGAAAGGAGATTATTATCCCTGGCTCGCAACGGGATGGAAAATCGATTTGGTGAAGAATACGATTACTCTTACGCTGAGAAAGGGTGTAAAGTTTCACGACGGAACCGACTTTAACGCCAAGGCGGTCAAGTTCGTCATCGACCATTCGATAGCAGCCAGGCTGTTGAAGGGTTTTCTGAGCGTCGACATCGTCGACGATTACACGGTCCGCGTCAACGTCGACAAGTATGAGAACGTGGATCTGGGCCTCTTGGCGTCTTCTGTCTGCGACCCGGTCTCGCCTGCTGCTTTCGAGAAGAAGGGCAAGGAATGGGCCGAGTGGCACCCTGTGGGCACAGGACCCTTCCGGTTCGTGAGCTACGAAAGGGGCAGCAAGCTGACCTTCAAGAAATGGGACGGCTACTGGCAGAAAGGAAAGCCCTACCTCGACGGCATAGAGTACCTTTTCATCAGGGACGACCTCACCCAGCAGGCGGCCATGCGTGCGAGCGGGTCGGAGAAGATCCACGTGCTGGCTGTCACCTCCGGTGAACAGGCGGCAATGATGAAGGCCCAGGGATTCAGGGTGCTCTCCATGCCTGTCGGACCGATTTCACTCATACCCGACAGCAACAACCCCGATTCGCCATTGTCGAAGAAGAAAGTGCGCCAGGCAGTATCATACGCGATCAACCGGGATGCCATCGTCAAGGCGAGGGGTTTCGGCTTCTGGTCTCCGGCGAACCAGATTCCGCCACCCGGCGTCGCGGGCTATGTGAAGGGCCTGGAGATGGGGGTCTATGACCCCAAGAAGGCGAAGCAGCTCCTTGCAGAGGCCGGCTACCCCAATGGATTGAAGATAAGGATCATCGTCATGCCCGCCATGGTCGACAAAGACGCCATGGTCGCCGTACAGCGCTTCCTCGGCGAGGTAGGGATCCAGGTGGATCTTGAGTTCCCCGATAACGGAGGCTACACTGCCTACAGGTGGAAGAACGGTTGGCACAACGCCTTCCTCGCCCAGCACACACGAATGCTCGCCACCACCAACCTCAGCTATACCTTTTACTGGCAGACGATCACCGGCCAGTTCCCGAGCCTGAAACGAACGGATAACCTGGTTGACAAGCTCTACGCATCCCTTGCCACTCCCACGCCCGAGGAAGCAAAGGAACAGGAGCTGACGAAGATGATGGGAGATGATTTCATGATAATCCCCCTCTATAATGTCTACGAGATGTATGTCATTCAACCGAACGTAAACGACACAGGCTATTGCCAATGGTCTGCGGGGACGATTTATACGCCGGAGGCGACCTGGCTGGGGAAATAAGCTTTTGAACAGAAGACTGTCGCCCACCTCGTCCCTTGCCATCCTCACCGGTCTCAACTTCTTCAACTATATAGACCGCTACGTGCTCAACGCGGTAAGGACTCCCATGGCGGCCGATTTCGGACTCGGTTACGGCGATTCTGCCCGTCTATTCACCGCCTTCATGCTGGGATACTTCCTCACCTCACCTTTCTTCGGTTTCCTCGGCGATCGATTCTCGCGCAAGCTCCTCATAGCCATGGGTATTTTCGTCTGGAGCCTCGGCACGGTTTTCACGGGCCTTGCCCAGGGATTTGTCGCCCTCCTCTGCTTTAGGGCAATGGTGGGGGTCGGGGAGGCGAGCTACGCCACTTTAGGCCCAACCCTCATCTCCGATACATGGGCGCCCATCAAACGCAATACGGCGCTCACCATATTCTACATCGCCATCCCTGTGGGCTCGGCCGTCGGCTATATCCTTGGAGGCGAGATAGCCGGACACTGGGGATGGCGCTACGCCTTTTATTGGACCGGGGCTCCCGGTCTTTTGCTGGCCCTTATCCTCCTGCCTTTTCGGGAGCCCGAGCGGGGTGAAGCGGAGGGGCCGGGGCCACGGAAGGCCGAGAAGGCGGGTCTCAGGGATGTGGGCCGTATCTTCCTCAACAGGGATTATAACCTGGTGGTCTGGGGTTACGTTGCCTACACCTTTGCTCTGGGGGCTTTTGCGTTCTGGGGGCCCACGTTCCTCCAAAAGGTGCACGGTCTTCGCCTCGATCTGGCCGACAGCTTCTTCGGTTCGGTCCTCGTGGTGGCCGGTCTGACAGGCAGTCTCCTCGGGGGCATTCTCGCCACCTGGCTTCAGAAGCATACTCCCGGAGGCTACGCCATCCTGCTTTCCGCCTCGATTTTCTGCGCAGTTCCCGTCTCTTTTTACGCGCTCCTCACTTCCGACACGCAGGGCTCCATGTTATTCCTCGGGTTGTCCATCTTCTTCATCTTTTTTTCTACGGGTCCCGTCAACACCCTGATCCTTGAAACGGTCCCCGTCAACGTCCGTTCGAGCGCCATGGCGATCTCTATATTCATGATACACCTTTTCGGTGACATGTATTCCCCCGAGGTCATCGGTCGGCTGGCAGACCGTTATGCAGGCGATTTGCAGAGGGCCATACTGGTTTTGCCCGTAGCACTGATCGTATCTGCCCTGTTCTGGATGGTTCTCGCCCTGAAAATGATAAGATACGGTAAAGGCTCGCCTGCTGACTGAGAGGCGGGGAAGGGATACAACAAGATATGAAGACATCCATCACGTCGAACAGGGAAGACGCCGGTCTTCTCTGGCGCACCTATGAAGGGGCGGTCCGCCTTTTCTTCAAGCTCTACTTCAGTACGATGCACCGGATCAGGATCGAGGGGTTGGAAAGAGTCCCGAAAGACGGGGCAAAATTGATCGTCCTGGCGAATCACGCTTCTTTTCTTGACGGCCTCATCATCTGGACCTACCTCAGGCTTCCTTTCAAGATCGTCGTCGACCGGACACTTGCGCTCAGCCCCTGGCTGCGCCCCCTTCTCCGGAACAGGTACGTCGTGCCTATCGATTCGATGAACCCTTACTCTCTGAAGGAAGTCATGCGCACCGTCGATGCGGGAGTCCCCCTCCTCATCTTCCCCGAGGGACGCAGGACGTCGACCGGGAGTATCATGAAGATCTACGATGGCGCCGGGTTTGTGGCCTACAAAACGAACGCGAGGATCCTGCCTATCTACCTGAAAGGCTCCTACGACACCTTGTTCGCAAGAAGACACCAGGGCCGCAAGCTGACGGCGCGCCTCTCTGTCTTCATAGGCAGCGTGAGACCACCTATAGACCTCGAGCACCTGCCCATGAGGAAGCGGAAGACGGAAGCGACCAGGCGTATTTACGACGCCCTGTGCGAACTCTATCTCGAGTCCCATAATAAGCCCTCCACCCTGGGCCGCGAGTTTGTACGTATTTGCAAAGAGAATCGCGGAAAACCGGCCTTCAGGGACTCGACGGGCACCCATCTGAGCTACGGCAAGGTCCTCCTCGGCGCCCTTGTCCTCGGCCGCCGGATTTCTCGCATGGAGAAAGGGACCATAGCCATCCTGCTGCCATCCGCGTGCGCGACTGCCGTCCTCTTCATGGGGCTCCAGATCTATCGCAGGGTCGTGGCCTTTCTCAATTACTCTTCGGGCACCGCGGCACTGCACAATGCGATAGATTTGGCCGACATTCACCTGATTATCACTTCCCGCCGGTTCCTGGAGGGGACGAGACTGGCGGGGTCGATATTCCAGGGAAAGAAGCTCGTTTTCCTGGAGGATGTGAGGACCCAAATCACTACATTCGAGAAGGTCGGGGCCTTCTTCCGGATCTTATTCCCCGGCGCCCTTGCCTTGATGAGAGCCCATGAGGAAAAGGAGACGGCATGTATCCTTTTTACGTCGGGCTCCGAAGGAGTGCCCAAAGGCGTCTGCCTCTCCCACGAAAACATCATCACGAACGTCTATCAGGGACTGTCCCGCGTAGATATCACACGGAAAGACTACTTTCTGAACGTGCTTCCCATGTTCCACAGCTTCGGCCTCACCGTCGGCACTATAATTCCCCTGTTTGCCGGCGCCCGGGTCTTCTTTCACGTGAGTCCCCTCCACTTCCGCATAGTCCCCGAACTCGCTTACGACAACGAATGTACGATTTTTCTCGCCACGAACACCTTTCTCGCCGGGTACGCCAGGAGGGCCAACCCCTACGATTTTCACTCCATGCGTTACGTCTTTTGCGGAGCCGAAGCTTTGAGTGATGCAGTTTTCGAACATTATGCCAGAACCTTAGGTGTGCGGGTGATGTCCGGATACGGCGCGACCGAGTGCTCGCCCATCGTCAGCATGAGCAGCGGCGTCCGTCACGAGCACGGCACGGTGGGGGCGATACTGCCCGGCATCGATTATAGAATCGTGCCCATCGAGGGTATCGAGGAGCAGGACGGACGGGCCGGCAGGCTTCTTGTCCGGGGAAAGAATGTCATGATCGGCTATCTCAAGAATGAACGGGCGAACTACAAATACCTCGTCGAGGACAAGGGGTGGTACGATACGGGCGATGTCGTCGAGATGACGGAAGAAGGGTTCCTTAGGATCATGGGCAGGATGAAACGGTTCGCCAAGATAAGCGGGGAAATGGTCTCGTTGACGGCCGTCGAAGAGGTGATCGCCCGCGAGCTGGGCGGACGGAAAGATGTGGCCATCATGGCCAGAAAAGACGAGACGAGGGGGGAGGCCCTGATCGTGGTGACCAATAATCGCGCGATCGACTTACCGGCAATCCGCCGGGTCCTGAAGGACCATGGCCTTTCCGACCTCGCAGTCCCGAAAGAAGTCAGATTCATGGGCGAAATCCCCAAGCTCGGCACAGGCAAGATAGACTACGTCGGATTGAGGAAAAT
Source organism: uncultured delta proteobacterium (assembly GCA_963750015.1). Taxonomy (GTDB): domain Bacteria; phylum Desulfobacterota; class Syntrophorhabdia; order Syntrophorhabdales; family WCHB1-27; genus CAVVNC01. The sequence continues at coordinate 45,998 of CAVVPU010000213.1, forward strand.
GATGGACGGCTGACCGGACCCGGACAGGTTCAGGGGCCGTTCACAGGGCCGCCGATAACAGGGCGGTCGAGCACTTCCCGCACCTTCGAGAGTAATGTCGATACGGACAACGGTTTTTGGAGAAAGTCGACGCTCTCTTTTTGGACCCCCTTCTGGAGGATGATCTCCCCCGTGTAACCGCTTATGAAGATGGCCCTGACAGGGACTCCTTTCCCGGCGATCTCGTCGAGAACCTCTTTCCCGTTCTTCCCCGGCATGACAACGTCGAGAATAACCAGATCTATTTTTCCTTTGTGTTGCTCGTGCATGCGGATTCCTTCCTCCCCGGTTGCAGCCTCGAGCGTGTTGTATCCTGAGCGTGTGAGGATCTGCCTCATCATGTTCCTTACACCCTGGTCGTCCTCGACAATGAGAATCGTCTCAATGCCGCCTACTGCCGGTTCCGGCTCATCGCCTTCTTTGGCTGAGAAAGCTTCTTCAAGGGGAAGGTATATGTGGAAGGTCGTTCCCTCGAAGAGCTTACTCGATACGGTGATGTATCCCTGGTGCTGGGTCACAATGCCATAAACGCTCGCGAGTCCAAGACCTGTACCCTTACCTACTTCTTTAGTCGTAAAGAAGGGGTCGAAGATTCGCTCCTTCGTCTTTTCATCCATGCCGGTGCCCGTATCGGAAACGGAGATGAGCACGTACCTTCCGCTTTTCCCGAAACCCCGGGACCTCACGAATTCTTCGTCGAGAGTTATGGTCTCGGTCCTGATCGACAGGCGCCCCCCATGGGGCATGGCATCTCTTGCATTGGTGGCAAGGTTCAGGAACGTCTGGTCGATCTGGTTCTGATCGAGACGAACGATGAAGTCGATCGTTCCCAGATCGAGGGCTACTTCGATATCCTCGGGGAGAAGCCTTTTGAGGAGCTTTACGCTGTTTCGCACGATATCGTTGATGGCGTGGGGCTCGAGATTGATCCGCTGTTTGCGGCTGAAGGCAAGAAGGCTCTGGGTAAGGTCGGCACCTTTACTTGACGAGGCAACGATCTGTTCCACGTAAGGTGCAAGGCAGTCGTCGGGCCCGATACCCATCTGAATGAGGTTGGCGAAGCCCATGATAACGGTCAGGAGGTTGTTGAAGTCGTGGGCCACTCCTCCTGCCAGGGTGCCTATCGCCTCCATCTTCTGGGCCTGTCTGAGCTGTTCTTCAAGTTTCTTATTTTCGGTGACGTCCTGAATCACGCCGAAAACCGTTCTTTTCACGGGATCGTATTCAGCCACCGAATGCACGTCGACCACACTTCCGTCGTCGACATGGCGCATCTTGAATTCCACGTCGTAGGGCGTGTTTTTCTCGACGAGGTCGCGCAATGCCTTGTCGAGGGTCTCCCGGTACTCCGGAAGAGGAGACTGCTGCACCCAATCCAAGGGAAACTCCTCGCCTGAAAGGCCGTATATCCGGCCTGCTTCCGCCGATGCGGAGACTGTTTTCGTCGAGAGATCGAGCTCCCAGTTGCCGGTCCGGGAGACCCTTTCCGCCCGTATGAGCCGCGCCGCGGTCGCCCGCAAGGTCTCCTCGGCCGACTTGCGTTCGGTAATGTCCTGATTGACGCCTACTACCCTTAGTATCCGACCTTCGGGGTCTTTGATATACCTTCTGGTGGCCCGGATGTCTATTATCTTGCCGTCTGCCCGGATAACCCTGTGTTCGATATCCTCGGATTCAACCTGACCCGGATCGGCCTTTCTCCCCTCTACTTTCCGGCATAATCCCTCAAGGTCGTCGGGGTGGACGAACCTTCTGAAGTACTCGTCCGCTGCCATCCGGTAGCCGCCCTCCCGAATGGAATCGGTCGCGTAAAGCGCGTAGAAAAGATCGTTGAAAATAAACTCATTCGATTCTCGGTCGCTTTCCCAGTAGGCTATCTTTGCAAGGTCCGCGGCTTCCCTCAGGTGGAGTCTGCTCACGCGCAGCTCCTCTTCGGCCCGCTTCCGATCGGTGATATCCTCTACCGATCCCTCGTAAAAGCGTATTTCATTGTTTTCATCCTTTACGGCCCTCGAATTCAGGGAGACCCACCGTATCTCGCCGTCCTTTCTGAAGATCCTCGTCTCGACCCCCTTGATGAAGCCGTCTTTTTGGAGGGTTTCCCGAATTTTCTCACGGTCCCCGAAGTCAACGTAGATCTGTCCGGTAAAATTGACCCGCTCCTCCATGAGCTGCTCGGGAGATTCGCAGCCCCACATCCTCGCCAAGGCGGGATTGGCGCGGAGGAAGTGTCCTTCCCGGTCGACCTGATAGATGCCTTCCGCCGCATTCTCGAAGATGGAACGGTACCTCCGTTCGCTCTCCTGAAGCTCCTTCTTTGTCTTTCCGAGATATAAGAGGATGATGCCCACCGCAGAAACGAAGCCGAAGACCGCACCGATGATGTAGCCGTAGGGGGCAGCCCACGCGGAAGGCCGGAGGAACGGGTAATCCGCCTTGTGAAGGCCCCATAGGATGAAAGCCCACCCCGTGATCCATTTCGCCGGTCCCGTGGTTCCCTTGAATCTCAGAAAGGCCAGACCTGTCAGGATATTGGCGAGGGCCGAGACGAAGAACACGAGCCCTAGTGCCCACGGGAAGGAAAAGTGAAAATAGACGGCCGCACATACCCAGAGACTGCCGGAAACGAAGAGGACGAGCCAGAGTCTGCTTGCCTTGCGGGCGAGGAAAAGATAGGTGCCCCAGAGCAGCAGGGCCCCCGACCAGAGCGTGCTCATCTGGCTCAGGGCGACAAGTACCCCCTGGCCCTTCTCCAGTGCAGCGAGCATCTCGAAGGCAAACCGCGCGACGGAGAAGACCCAGCTCGCGAGCCACATGGCGAGGTATCTCCTGCGCTCCTGAACGTAGAGGCCCAGGTAGGCGAAGACGAGTATAAGAGTGCCCGTGAGCTGCACGGCGAGTGCAGGCACTATCCCGCTCATTCGTTATGGTCCTTTCTTTTCGCCGTACTCATGCCACTCCGGCATGGCCTTCTGCTGGCGATTATACCACCTCAGTCAAGAACAAAGGAGATTTTTTTAGGAGTATTCAGGGAATCTTATTCAGAAGAAAGCGAGTTTTTTCTAGGTCTCATCGGATCGGTATAGTACGTCCCTATTCGTCCTTCTCTTCAAGAAAGCGCTTCCTCATCTCCCGCAGACCCATCCCGGAGACCTCCGAAACATCTGCCTGAGCCAGGCGCTTCAGAATTTCTCTTCGCCTCCTGCCATCCTTCACGTGCAGTATGAGGAACTTTCTGAAGGCCCCGACCTTCTTTACATAGCTCCCGTAGTCGCTTCCCATGACCTCTGCAAGTTGGACCTTCAGTTTCTTGGAAAGCATGGGCGCCTGACCCGAGGTGGAGACCGCCACTGTCACCGGCCCCTTTCTTGCAACCGACGGAACGATGAAACCGCACTGATCCGGGCTGTCTGCGATATTGAGGGGGATCGCACGAGCGATCGACTCTTCCCTTACCCTCTCGTTGACTCCTCTCTTATCGGTCGCGGCAAAGGCGAGACATGCTCCTTCGAGGTCCCCTTCCCGGTAATCCCTCTCGAAGACCTCCAGGACGCCCCGTTCCCGGAGCCGTCTGATGCCCTTCGTTACCTCGGGGCTGATAATCCTCGGCCGGGCGTGCGCCTTCAGTAGGCCCTGAACTTTTCGTTCCGCCACCTTGCCCCCGCCGATCACGACGCAGAGCTTGCCGTCGAGGCTTAGAAAAAGGGGGTAGTAAGAGGAAGCCATGGCCTGCCTCCTATCGCGCCAGGAGGACGGCCAGGGAGTGTCCCGGAAGGGTATAGTTTTCCTGGTCCTCGATGGGCCTTTCGAGGCCCCCCGGCTGAATGTCCTCAGGTCCCGGCCTCGACGTATCGATTGCACCATGCCATCTCGTGCCCGCGGGCGGGAAAGGCACAACAAAGCGGCACTCATCATCGGCCGCATGAAACATGAGGAAAAGGGCAGGGCTGCCGTGGATCAGGCAGGCCAGACTGTGACCCGCGTGGTCCCAATCGGGAACGCTTCCAGCCGCCGAAAACCAGGCGATATCGGCCTCTGTGTAGAAACGTACCTCACGGAGCACGCTGTTCTCTTTCCGAAAGGCGATCATGCCCTGGGTGAAGCGAAAAATCTCCCGGTTTCGGCCCATCAGCTTCCAGTTATACCACGAGGTCTCGTTGTCCTGGCAGAAGGCGTTGTTATTTCCCTGCTGCGTCCTTCTGAACTCGTCTCCCCCGAGAAAGAGGGGAACCCCTCTCGACAGAAAGAGGGTGGCGATGAAGTTTTTGATCTGGCGGATCCTCCTGCCCTCGACATGCGGATCCTCAGTCGCACCCTCGACTCCATAATTGAAGCTGTAGTTCTGATTGGTGCCGTCGCAGTTTCCTTCCCCGTTAGCCTCGTTATGCTTTTCGTTGTAGCTGACCAGGTCGTTGAGGGTGAAACCGTCATGGCAGGTTATGAAATTTATGCTGTTTAACGGCTCCTTGCCTGACTTCTGGTAGATATCGGCGCTGCCCGAGATGCGGCTCGCGAGGAGCCCTACCATCCCCGGATCGCCACGCCAGAACATGCGGATATCGTCGCGGAATTTCCCGTTCCATTCCGACCAGCGATGGCCCGGGAATGACCCGACCTGATATGCGCCGGCCGCGTCCCAGGCTTCCGCGATAAGCTTGGTGTTTCGCAGGAGGGGATTCTCGGCGATTTCCCCAAGGAGAGGCGGGTTCCGCATTATATTGCCCTCCTCGTCACGCCCCATTATCGAGGCCAGATCGAAGCGGAAGCCGTCGACGTGCATCTTGACGACCCAGTAAGTGAGACAATCGATGATAAATTGGCGGACCACGGGATGATTACAGTTTACCGTGTTGCCGCACCCCGAGTAGTTCTGATAAGAACGCCGGTCTTTTTCAAGCATGTAGTAGACCGTATTATCGAGGCTCCTGAAGGAAAGGGTAGGACCCGTTTCGTTCCCCTCGGCCGTGTGGTTGAAGACCACGTCGAGAATAACCTCTATGCCTGCTTTGTGCAGCTCCTTTACCATCCTTTTGAATTCGGCTACCTGGCTGCCTTCCTCCCCGTTTAATCCGTAGTCGGACTTGGGCGCGAAGAAAGCTATTGTGCTGTACCCCCAATAGTTGACCAAGCCCTCTTTCGTCAACGGGTTTACCTTATTCGTCTCCTTTTCGTTGAACTCCTGTATAGGGAGAAATTCGATTGCCGTAATCCCGAGGGACTTGAAGTGAGGGATCTTCTGTATGACGCCGCTGAAGGTACCAGGCCGGTCCACACCTGAAGACGGATGAATGGTGAGGCCTTTCACGTGCGTCTCATATATGATGATTTCGGACCAGGGCCGCCTCGGCGGCCGGTCTTCCTGCCAGTCGAAGCGGTTTCCTGTGATAACGCAGCGCGGGACGGAATCGGCGTTGTCCCGGCTGGACAAGGAGAGGTCTTTAAGGGGAGATTCCGGGTCGTACCCTTTGGCCTTGAGGAAATCCCACTGGGGGCGAGTGGAAAGGGCGGTAGCATAAGGATCGATCAGGAGCCTGTTCCTGTTGAAACGTTGGCCTTCCAGGGGGCGGTAAGGGCCGTCCACCCGGTAGCCGTAGTACTGTCCGGCACAAACCCCTTCCACCCACACGTGCCAGATGTCACCCGTCCGGTTGTAGGCCGGGTCGAGAACGATCGTCTGGAAAGGGAGGATGTCCTCGGGAGAGGCGAAAAGGAGAAGGCTTACCGCGCTGGCGCCGCGGCTGAAAAGGGCAAACTGGGCGCCATCGTCGTGGAGGTGAACCCCCAAAGGGAACGGATAACCGGGATAGGTTGCGTGGAGCACCTTGTGTTCCTCTGAAGCTCCTGGCTCAATCGAATGCTTTTTCATTCTACATTCTTATCGGCTTTTTTCTCACTTTAAGTAGTGAGCGTATAGAAAACGACGGGAACCCGAGGCCCTGTGGGAAAGAGGCCTTTAAGGCACCTTTCGCAGGTCGTCGCTCACTGATTTTACCCCCGCAACCCCTTTTGCGGCGGTCAGAAAACGGGATTTTGTATCGTCATCGGGGACCGTGCCGTTCAAGGTAACTTTGCCCTCCTGCACGAAGACCCGGACTGCCGATCGGCTCGACGCGGGGTCCTCGGAGATGAGGGTGCGGATGCGGGCGACGATGGCACTGTCGTCAATCTTCTTCCCCTGCCTGCCGGTTGTCGAGCAGGCGTGTGAGACGATCAGCAGGCACATTGCGCAAAGAACATAGAAGGCAGCTCGCTTCACTGTCTTTTAGGCCTCGTCAAGCCGGTCCCCCTAAATATGAGACCTCCCGGATCAAAGTACCGGTTCTTTCAGTTCTTGGATTGGTGTCCCTAGAGATACTGTGATTGACCTTATCCGTTCTATTGATCGATCCTGTCTCTGATACAGGCGACCAGCCTTTCCAGGTGTTCTTTCTTCAGCTCTTTGAGGAAACCGAGGTCCTGGTCTGTATTGAGCAGCTCCCGCACTATCCTCACCAGCTTGTCTCTGTTGATCGCGTCGTTGTCCATATCTTTCATCCTACCTAGATAATCCAAAAGGAGGCTTCTCGTCAAGACTTTCCTTTGCCCCGGGAACAGAGCTCGTTTGCGTGAATTCAAAGCGGGACCGGAAACATGAGCCGAATCCGCCCATTGCTCCGTTAAACAATCAGCTCTGATTTTTCCTGATCGGATTGCGATTTCTTACTGGCCGTCCACTTCATCCATATCGGGCAGGGTGGAGAGGTTCTTTTTGTACTCTTTGAGGACGCTCCGGATAAAAGGTGTGCTCGGCTCGTCTTTGTCCGGGTCCTGCGTTCTTGCTTTGCGTGCGCCCGCATTGTAAGCGTGGAGGGCGGTCGGCACACTCTTGAAGTCCTCCACCAGCTTGGAGAGGTGGTAGACGCCGAGCTTGATGTTCTTGTCGGGCTCGTGAAGACACTTTGGACCGGCACAGTCGACTCCGGCACCCTTGGCAATATACCTGGCCGTGGAAGGCTTGATCTGAAAGAGGCCGTGTGCGCCTTTCGAGACAACATTCTGTCTGAAATTGCTTTCCACTTTGATGACGGCAAGGGCCAGCCGGTAGTCGAGGTCGCGCTGCCTGGATTGATCGAAAACCGTATGCACCACGTCTTTCAGCTCGTCTTCCTTCATGTTGACTTTCCGGCCCTTCAGGTAGGAAACGATTTTTTCTATAGCGGCGTTTTTTTCTGAATCTCCCGCGGCAGAGGCGACATTCCCCGAGAAGGGGATGAGGGTTCCCATTGCCATGGGGAAAAGAAGGAATGCAAGCATCACTATTTTGGCACGTCTCTTCATAAACAAAAATTGCCTCGACCTAGAGTAATATTCGACTGCAGCGCGCCAGACTTTAGTTATGCGATTCAGGAAGTGTATATAAGAAAGGGTTACTATGCAAGAAAAAGTTTTATTCTTCCGAGCCGCCCACCTTCCGCGTCCGCTCCAGAATGGCCTTGAAGGTCTTTATGTCATAGTTGGCTTTTGTAATGAAATCCTCGTCCGACTCGAAATACCAGAGGAGCATAGCCCGCAGTTTTTCAAGAGGATAGAGCTTGACGAGATCACGGGCCATCTTACCTTCCTTCGCGTAGCGCAGGGGAGGCTTCCTGTTAAACTTGGCCTGATAATTATCGCTGTACGCGTCGAGGAACTGTTTCATGTCGGAGAAGGGGTGCACCTTTCCGGACGTCAGATCTGCCGTCCGCTCTTCCTCGGTGCTTCCGTTTTCCTGTTCTTCCTTCTGTATTTTCTGCCTGCTCTTCTGCTCGGTCTTGGTCATCTCCTTCTTTTGCTGAGTATACCAGTCAGCGGCGAATTCCTTGTAAATGGCCTCTATGGTAATGACCTCCCTGTCCTTTGCTCCGGCAATGAGCCTTTTTGCAACGGTATAGAAGGTATAAATCGCCACCTGCATATCCTGTTCGCTTTCCTTGCCCTGAAGGACCCCCAAGTTCCTGAACCGGGGTATATCGACGATAGGATATGTGTTGCCGTCAACATCGAACAGATAGATTCCGAAGGTCTTCTTTTCTATGTCTCCGGCAAGGTCTATTCTCTTGACGTAGTCCAGATTGACCATCCCGTGATGATCGGTCTCTATCCACATAATCGGTTCCTCACCTCCCGTTTTGCGGCGCTTCTCTCGATGGGCCGCACACCAGGCGACCTTCCGGTTTCCGGAGATCGCCTAAGCTCAGTTAAGTCTATATAATATTTGTAAAAGTCCTGTCAAGCGGAGCTTTTGCAAAAGTGCCAGAGAGAGGGTTCGAGGTGTGGCCGGTTGGATGGGAGAGATCGCGATCTGCGGCGCTCTGCCGTACCTCATGACGCTCCGGCGTACATTTAGTACGCCTGCGGTCTATGAGGCACGACAGCCCATCCACAGCTCACGATCCCTCCCATCCAACCGGCCGGTAACACGCGGAGCCGTATCCTTTGGTCCGCGGCTCCGGCCCTCATAGGATGTACACACCAACACCAAGTTGAAGAGGAGCGGCGTCCCTAGAGGCCGCCAAAGGCGATATGCTCCCGTTTCCGTCGCCCTTCATCGTCCCTGGTTTCTACCCACGGAGGTTGCGCACCAGCAAAATTTGATAACAGCGGCGGCCCGGAGAGGCCGCCCATTCCATTCTCTCCCTTACTCTCCTTCTTTTCAGCGCACAGGCATTTTATCCCCTTGGCAATCCCGTAAGCGTATGGCACCCCTTCCTCTCGCACATATTGCGAAGCGACCGTTAACCACCGTTGGCTTAAGGAGAGCGGTCCCGAAGGGATGATGTGCGTGCTCGCACTGCTTTTGGCTCGGACGCCACCGCGCACATCAAGCGAGCCGGAGCCTTACGGGGGTCGGGAGCGGAGCCTTTGTGCGAGAGGAAGGGGTACCATACGCTTCCTCACAGGCAATGGTCCTTAGAAGCCTTCGCCTGTGCTTTGTCTTTGCCTTTGCGCTGTTCCCCCTTCGGTGTTAGACTTGTAGAGGCCTTAAGGGGCTTTTCGAAGGTGGTTATGGGACGATAAGGAGGCCCGACCCGGGTTCGATCGGGCCGGCGCGCACTCACCGGCGTCCACGGAGAGGATATGACCAGAGACCGCATAGACCTGACGGGGTTCGTATTCGTTCTCACCCTTACCATCCTCTGGGGGGTCAACTATCTTGCCATCAAGGTCACCAACACCGGTCTCTCTCCCATATTCACCGCCACTCTCCGCTCGATCATCGCCTCTGTTTTCGGGATAGCCTACTGTCTGATTGTCCGCCAACCCGTCTTTCACAAGGACATCAGGCTCCTCCACGGCCTCGTGGTCGGCCTTCTTTTCGGAGCCGAGTTCGCCTGCATCTACCTGGGCATGCTCTATACAAACGCGGCCCGCGCGGCCGTCCTGATCTATATCGCCCCTTTTGTGGTCGCCGTGGGCGCCCACTATTTCCTCAAGGAGAGGCTCAACAGGATCAAGATAGCGAGCCTGGTCCTCGCCTTCTTCGGCGTATGTCTCGTGCTGACAGGCAAACCTGCAACCCATGCCGGTTCGATGGTCCTGGGGGACATGCTCGAAATAGCAGCAGCTATTTTCTGGGGTGTCACCACAATCTATATCAAGAAGTACCTTGCCCGGAGCGTCCACCCTATCAACACCTTCATCTACCAACTCGTCTTCTCGATTCCGATCATGCTCGCCGCGGCCTATCTGCTCGAGCCTGTCTGGCTGACCGGCGTTGCAGGAAGGGGCGTCGTAATCTCCTTAATCTACCAGTCGGTGATCATAGCCTTCGCCTCCTACCTCATCTGGTTCAAGCTTATCCACACCTATCCCGTGGCCGGCCTTTCGGTTTTTACCTTTCTCACCCCTGTCTTCGGTGTGGCCTCAGGGGTGATCTTCCTCGGGGAGGAGCTGACCAGGGGCCTGGTGGTCGGACTTGCCTGCGTCTGTGTCGGGATCTACGGAACGAATTATACGAGGAGGGGGAAGGTGGGACGGAAGGCGGAGGCCGTGAGCGCCATTCCCGATTGAGGCCTCGGAACCGCTTTCTTTGCGTGATACTCTGAGGGCATTCAGTATTACCGTAAGACTGCTCGCAAACATGGCAAAGACGGCGATAAGAGGGTTGAGAAGCCCTGCTGCCGCCAAGGGTATGGCCAGAGCATTGTAGACAAAAGCAAAGACGAGGCTCTGACGGGTTGTTCTTGACGAAAGGGCGGCGATGGAAAAGAGGGCTTCCACCGCATCGAGCCGGGACGTGTTGAGGATCAGGTCCGCTGCCTCCCCCATCGAATGGAAGGCCGCGCCGAAGGCCATCCCCGCATCCGCAGCCGTAAGGGCCGCCATGTCATTGACGCCGTCACCGATCACCATCACTTTCTTCCCTTCCCCCTGAAGAGCCTTTACTTTCCGGGCTTTCTCAAAGGGGAGCATTTCTCCAATCGATTCTTCGACGGAGATGAATCGCGCCACGGCCTCGGTTGTCTTTATGCTGTCGCCGGAGAGCACAAGAGGTCTGATCTTCCTGGCGCGCAGCCAGGAGGTGAAGGCGCGGGCGCCCGCCCTGATCGGGTCTCCGAGCACCAAAAAGCCCATGACCTTTTGGTCCCAGCCGAAGAAGACGATTGTCATGCCCTCCCTTTCCCATGGGTCAGCCTCATCGTCCAGGGAAGACGAGAGATGGGCGACACATCGGGAGACGAGGCTGCGGTTGCCGACGAAGACTTTCTTGCCCTCTGCCAGGCCAATGACCCCCGCCGCCTCTATCTCCTCTATCTCCGTGGCCTTAACCGGCGCAAGGCCGCGGCGCTCGACATAGCGCACGATCTCGCGGGCGACCGGGTGGGTCGAAGAAGCCTCTATCGCGGCAATGAGCGGAAGAAAATCGTTTTCCTCCAAGCCGCTCGCTGCCACGTGGCGAACCGTGAAGCTTCCTTCCGTGATTGTGCCCGTCTTGTCAAGGACAATCGTGTCGATATCGGGTATCTTTTGCAAGACTCCGGGATTCCTGATGAGAATGCCTTTCTTTCGCGCAAGGCCGACCATTGCCGTCTTTACGAGGGGCAGGGCGACCCCGATCGCGCAGGGGCAGGATATAAGCAGCATGGTGAGGGACCGGAACAGAACCTCCTCTCCCGGGACCCCAAGGAGGTAGAGAAGCAGCGCCGTACATCCTGTTGCCGCAATCAGGGCGGGTATGAAGAAGCGGCTCACGGAATCGGCGAGATCTTCGCCCCGGCTCTTCACCTCGAGTGCGCTCGAGACGAGATCGAACATGCGGGAGAGTGAGCTTTCTTCGAGTATTCTGCTCGTTGAGACCGATAGCTCTCCATCGGTCAACAGCGACCCTGCGAGCACCTCGTCGTGAAGACCCTTGGACACGGGTTGGGCCTCCCCCGTTATGACCGATTGATCGAGCAAAGCCTCACCCCTGACTATCCGGCCGTCAAGGGGAACCCGCTCACCCGCGCGCACGACAAAGATGTCTCCCGGTATGAGGCTGTCGGCCCTGACCCATCGATCGAGCCCCTCCAACTGCTGCCTCGCTTTCGGGGAGACAAGCTCCTCGATGCCGGTCCCTGCGAAGACCCGGCGGCGGATCCTGGCCTCGATGTAACGGCCGAGAAGAACGATCGTAATGAGCATTGCCGCCGTGTCGAAGTAGAGATGCACGCTTCCCCTCGCCATCTGAATGAGGCTGTAAGAGAAGGCTGCGAGGCTGCTCATCGCGATGAGGGTGTCCATGGAGACCCTTCCGAGGCGCAGCCCTGTCCATGCGTTCCGAAGGATAGGCATGCCCCCGTAGAAAATCACGGGCGCGGTGATGAGAAGAAGGGGGTATGAGAGATAAGGAAGAACAGTCGACCCGAGATCACTAAAGAGGCCGGAGTAGATGGTCCACGAGAGCATCATGGCGTTCGCCGAAAGAATAGCCGAAACGCCGAGGCGAAAGAGGTCTCCCCGCCCGGTGCGGCCGGGCTCATCGCCCTCTGCCGACAGGACAGGATAGCCGAGCCTGGTCACTGTCGATATGATCTCGGAAGGGGTGGTGAGGTGGGGTCGATACCTGAGCCTTACCCTGTCTGAAAGGAAGGAAACCCGGGGATCGACGACGCCCGGCTTCCGTCTGAGCACTTCCTCGATGAGCCACCCACAGGCGGGGCACCACATGTTGTCCAACCGAAAGGAGAGGTCGAGATCGGGCAAAGATGAAGCCCCGTCCGATGGGACCGACTCAGTACGGCCGTCTCCGGGGCCGGTGGATATGATGCCGGCCTTCACGCAGGTACGATAAAGATCGGTGGTGCGGAAATCTTCGGGGAGAACGCCCGTGGCCGCTGTGAGCGCCAGAAAGACCTGCTTGCACCCCATGCAGCAGAATTTGTATTCTCCCTCATGCGTCTCCCGTCCCCGAAGAGGCAGGCCGCACAGGGCACAGTATTCCCCGCGGGAGATGGGACCGGCTGATGCGGCTTCAGTGGATTGGGTGAGCACTATAGCCTCCTTTCAGGCAAGGTGGCTTACGCCCTTCCATATCAGTATAAGACCCATGGCGGACACGGAAGCACCGGCAAGGCGCTCACCCGTGAGTCTCATCCGCTGGGTGAGGAAGGATGAGAAGAGACCCGTGAAGAGCAGCGCGGGCATCGTCCCGAGACCGAAGAAGAGCATGAGGATGGGACCTGCGGCCATATCGCCGGTTGCAGCCGCTTTCACGACCATGGCCCACGAGAGCATGCACGGCAAGAAGCCCGCGGCAAAGCCGAGACCCCACTCCGACGGACCGGCGTGAGGCTTGAGAAGACTGGCCACGATGCGGCCGGAGAGGGCCTGTCCTGGTAGCGCGTCATTTCTCTTGTCCCTCGAGAAGACGGCCGGCAGGGGGATCGACTTAAGCGAGACGATTCTCAGGAGACTGAAGCCTAAGATTACCATGAGGCAGCCGCCGACCAAGGAGATGATGCTCCGGGCGTTCCGAAAGGAGTCAATCGAACCCGCCATATGAACGAGAGCTGCAGCTACCAGGCCGGTGATTGCATATGCTGCGATGCGCCCTCCATGGAAGGCTAAGTGGTGGAAGACGAGGGAGTGGGCACGACTCCCCGGGGCCTCCCCGTCCTTTCCGCCGGGCCCATTCTGCCTTACGCGAAGGGAGTAGGCGATCACGAGAGGACCGCACATGCCGAAGCAATGGAGACTCCCGGCGAGACCGGTGAGGAAGGCCCAGATTGGAAGGATCATTTCTCATCCGGGGATTTCATATAGGCTACGATGGCCCACGCATCCTCCTCATCGACGGTAGAGAAGAGCCGTGGGTGCCTGCCGAAGCCGAGCCGTATCTTCTCGTAGATCATTCCATCTTCCTGGGAGAGCACGGCCGGGGACCTCAAGTTCGCAGGGAGGGGCGAGAAACTCTGGCCCACCGTGCCCATGCCGTCGAGGTTCGGTCCGTGGCAATGGACGCAGAAGTAGCCGTAGGCGAGCCGCCCCCGCTCCGCGGTTTCCCGTGTTCGGGGCATCGGATTCTTGAGATCTTCGGGCTTGGATAAGCGCAGGGCCGCAAGGCCGTCATCGGCGAGGGGCATTGCACGCTCGTCGATTGGCTCGGCTTTTTGCTTGTATGTCTTGATCGAATCCTGATCATACATCCGGCCGTAATCGCAACCGATGAGGCCGATCGCGGCGATCAAAAGCATTGTGACGATGGAGCATCTTTTCAATGTGTTTGTCACCTGGTCCCCTCCTGAAGGGGCGCCTGCGATGCTGCGGGCCTGCCGGCCACGTGCTGCTGTCCGATCCGCTCGGGGGTGCCCGATTGGCCTCCCGCAGTGGAGAACTCGGACTTGCCCGGAGTATCCTGGACCACGCCGAAGTCCCAGTCGGGAGGTCCCTTGTCACCCACCACGAGAAAGAGAGTAAGGCCGTAGAGCAGGAAGGCTGCCGAGAGAGCGCATATGATTATCCAAAGCCTCAGGCTTCCTTTCTTCACGTCCTTTTCCGCGCTCATATGGGCCCACCGAGAAAACCGAAAAGAACCACGTAGAGAATGGTCCAGATCGCAAAGCCGGCATAGACGAAAAGCAAGACGGCCGGTATTGGGCGCGAACGGTCCCTGAAGCCGAGATAAATCAACAGGGCAGCCACCGCTCCCAGAAAGAGGGCCAGCACAAGGTGGTGAAAATCGACGAGAGTAAAGATTCTCATGGCTCAAGACCCCGGGTGTTTGAGGATCACCTCGAATAGCGTCACGAGGATAGCTGCAACGCCTATGGCGAGGACCCCGGCCAGGGCAAGCACTTCGCGAATGGCTCGCGGCCGGGAAGGGACGGAAGCGGGTATGTCCTCGTTCCTCAAAGGGAGGTATCTCGCCCGCTCCTGATCAATAAACTGCCGGTGTCGATAGGCCCATAAAAAGCCGCCCAGGCTCGCACAAAGGCTGAGCGCGATCAGAATAACCCAGAAAGGATAGTAGGGGGCCATATTATTTCCCTCCGGACGAGTGCGATAAGTAAGCGGCGTCTATGCCGCGGGGCTGTGCGTGGGCATCACTTTCGCCGATGAAGGTTGCGGCCACATACTCCCCTACATCCCAGATCTTCTCGGATTCGACTCTCCTTTGAAATAAGGCATGCCGGTTCCGGTGATGCCGTTCATGATCTGGTAGTAGAGGATTCCCCCGGAGATCCCGCGGCCCCGTAAGGTCGTGAAATTGAGTGGAGGGGGGTAGAGGTAGGGCTCGGCGCTCCCCATGCCGTCGCCCACCGGTCCGTGACATCCGATGCACGAGCTCTCGTAGACACGGTGGCCTTTCGCGAGACTCGCAGCATCCGAAG
>CAVVPU010000214.1:0-7315 GCA_963750015.1 uncultured delta proteobacterium
ACCCTCGGTGAACTGGACGATGTGAGTCGGGTGGGCAGTGGCAAAAACCATTTTGTAGCCACGGTTCGGTCCCATGTCCAGCCTTGCCATTTCCTTGGCGGTCGATTGCGAACCTTGAATGACCATAACGCCAAGGGCAAGATCGACCTTGTTCTGTTTGAGCCACATAAGCTCAGTGGTCGGCGGAGAGACGGGGACGAGCGGCACGTACTGAGTGCCGACGAACTCGTAGCCCGTCTTTTCCAGATAGGCGGTCATTTCAGGTACTTCAATAGACTTGCCCATGGCATTGTCCGCGGTGAGGAAGGCGACCCGCGGCTTTCTCGATTCCTTCCAGTTTGCCTTGAACCAGTCGGCTACGGCTGCCATGCAATCCGTGTAAATCGGGTAATAGGTAATGATGGTTGCGGGAGGGGTCATGAGAAAGGGTCCCGTAGCCATGCTGGGTGCCCCGAAGCCGTCTTGGGCCAGCCTGTCTTTCAGCGCGAGAGCGATAGGCGAGCCGGAGATCCTGTATACCAATATCCCCTTGGCCTTAAGCTCCTCATAAATGGAGAGGGCTTTTGCAGGCTTCAGCTCGTCGTCGCGCCACAGTAACTCTACGTTGACGTCTGCCGGCCATCTCTCGCTCCGCCATGGCGCGAGGCGCTTCGTCTCATTCACGTACTTGACATAGTCCTCGTAGCCTGCCAGAGTCGCCGCCGAATCCTCGGCGTAGGCGCCGGTGAGCGACATGGTGCCGCCGACATAGACTGTCTTCCCGGCTCCTCGGGCCCCAAGGGGAAACAGCAATGATGCAGCCAGGAGAATTAAAACGCCCCTTACCAATATCGATCTGCCTGTGATCATCGGTCCTCCTCCCTCACGCATTTATTTGGATTTCACCCTCCCACACTTCAAAGGATGAAAAAATCCTCGAGGACGGAACTGCCCGACAAAGGCCGGTGCGAAATCTTTTTCTTAAGAAATGCCGCTGATCCAAGGATTAAGGGTGTCCGAAGCACCCGGTCACAATCCTGCTCTTGATGATCTCGATAGTTTGTAAATAGGGCGCCCAGTCCCTTTTCCCACGGTACCCCACACCCTTCCCGTTGTCAAGTCATTTTGTACGATTGTCCGACAAATTGAAACTATCTATCGGCCTCAGAAGTTGATGTCCCGAGGACGCATTTAATCCAAAATCCAAAATCAATAATCCAAAATTGATTTCCCCTCCTCCCCTACTTTGAGCTTTCAATCCAAAATTCCTTTCCACTTTCGCGATTCGAGTTTCGCGATTTTCTTTGACCCCTCCCTTTACCTACCCTTTACCCCCCATACACCCCCTCTTTACCCCCCCTCCTGAAGCCCATTTCGAATTGACACGTCCGTCCTTCTCTGGGAAAATTGTAGTTATGAGGTGCTTTGCACGGCCCTTTCCCCACCTATGGTCCGAATCAGCACGCCCTGATGAAGCTCGTCCCCTGACCTGGTTTGTATACAAAGTGGCCCGAGTTTTCTTCAAACCGTCAAATTTTGTCAAATTCCGTAAAGTTGACCAACGGGCTCGAGATACACTAACCCCTGGTATTGGCGGAAGCGAGAGCATCGTGGGGGCTTCGGACTGGCCGACCGTCATTGGACAGATATGGTGCTCCTGGAGCCTCCAACCGGGCACCAAGTCGGTGCAGAGTCGGGACGATCCCGAAGGGCTTATCCGATCCGTTTGATGCCATTTTGGGCTCTTTGACAATTGAATAGCCCGAAGGGGTGGGCTTAGGACTCATACCACCCCCCAAGCGGGCCCCGAAAAGGAAGGACCGCCGCAGGCGCATCGTCCCGGGCGGGTTGATAACAGCGGCGGCCTTAAAGGCCGCCCATTCCATTCCCTCCTTTCCCTTTTCCCCTCCAGCGCACAGGCGCCCCCCTGGCAATCCCATAAGCGTATGGCACCCGCTCCTCTCGCACATATTGCGGAGCGACCGCTAACCACCGTTGGCGGAGGAGAGCGGTCCGTTAGGATGATGTGCGTGCTCGAACTGCTCTTAGCCCGGACGCCACCGCGCACATCAAGCGAACCGGAGCCTTACGGGGGTCGGGAGCGGAGCCTGATGTGCGAGAGGAAGGGGTGCCATACGCTCCCTACGGGCAATCGTCCTTAAGTGCCTTTGCCTTTGCCTTGCCCTCGCCTTGCCCTCGCCTTGCCCTCGCCTGTGCCTCCGCCTGTCCCCGCTTCCCTTCTTTCCTTGGCGCAGTTATAATATGCCCATGGATTCAATCCTTTCCCTTCTCGAGCACTGCGAGCTTTGTCCCCGGCGATGCGGCGTGAACCGGCTTCAGGGCCGGCGCGGCTTTTGTGGTGCCGGAGCCGAAGCCGTCGTTGCCCATTACGGGCCCCACTTCGGTGAAGAGCCCCCGGTTTCAGGCAGCCGCGGTTCGGGCACCATCTTCTTCTCGCCGTGCAACATGCGCTGTCTTTTCTGCCAGAATCACCAGATCAGCCACATGAGTTCAGGGAATGGGGTGTCGGTGGAGCGGTTGACAGAGATCTTCTTCGAGCTTCAGGAAATCGGGGTGCACAACATTAACCTCGTCAGCCCCACTCCGTACGTGCCAATGATCGCATCAGCCATCGGATCGGCCCGTAAGCAGGGTCTCACCATTCCCCTGCTCTACAACACGAACGCCTACGAGAGCAAATCGACCATAGAGGCCCTGGCAGGACTCATAGACATATACCTTCCGGACCTGAAGTATTGGAGCCCGGCCATAGCCGAGAAGCTGTCGGCCGCTCCGGGCTATCCTGATGCGGCCCGGGAGGCCATCGAAGAGATGGGGTCGCAGGTGGGCGATCTCAAGATGAAAGGGGGGGTGGCCCAAAAGGGACTTCTCATCCGGCACCTCGTGCTTCCCGGCAATCTTGCAGGCACCCGGCAGCTGGTCAGGTGGATAAAGGAGCGCCTGGGGAACCAAACCGCGCTGAGCCTCATGTCCCAGTATTACCCTGTTCACAAGGCGGCCGAGTATCCGCTCCTCAACCGGCGCATCAGAAGCGATGAATACGAGCCGCTCGTGACTCTCCTCGACGAGGAAGGTTTCGGGAACGTCTATCTCCAGGAGTTGGAAAGCGCAGGTGTCTTCCTGCCGGACTTCGGAAAGAAGCGGCCCTTCGAGGGCTCGTAATGAAAGTTATCAAGGCGTGTACCGCGGCCAAAACCACCGGACCTTCGGTCCGGATCACCACGTGTATAGGAGGAGGACAAGATGGAAATCAAAACCGTTCGGGTGGACATTCCCGAGGGACTTAACGTCATTATCGGCCAATCTCATTTCATCAAGACCGTACCGGACCTTTACGAGCTGCTTGTTGCCTCGTCTCCTCACCTCAAGTTCGGTGTCGCCTTTTCCGAGGCAAGCGGCCATTGCCTCGTTCGCCATGAAGGCAATGACAAAGAGCTGGAAAAGCAGGCCACGGATGTCGCCTTCTCCCTGGCCTGCGGCCATGTCTTCGTCATATTCCTGAAGGAAGGCTTCCCCATAAACGTGCTCAACGCGATCAAGGGCTGTCAGGAGGTGTGCCGCATCTTCTGCGCCACCGCAAATCCCCTGGAAGTGATCGTCGCGTCATCGGAACAGGGCAACGGCGTCCTCGGGGTCATCGACGGATCTCGTCCCAAAGGAATAGAAGACGAAGAAGGCAGGGCGTGGCGCAAGGAGCTTCTCCAGAAATTCGGGTATAAGCTTTGAGAACGCAACGCACCCAGGCTCGGGCCGCGGCAATACGACCTGTCTCGTTAGGGTAGGGCGTGGTAGAATTGACACTCCTGCCCTGCCCTTTCTTCGATTCCTTGACACTCAAGGAGGATACGCTTCCTCTTTTTCGAAAGTCGCGCCATCCGGGACCGAGCCACCAGGTAACCCCGATAACGCTTTGTTATCAAGCATTCTTGATATTTTGTGGCTCTTCTTCATTGCCAAATCCAGTCACGGCACCATGGTCCGGTATGACAATTGCAAACCCCGGGGACTGACGAAATAGGAAAGTTTTGCCGTGGCGAACGAATATTTATGGAAAATGTGTCTTGATTATGATAATAACAAACAGACTGTTTCAGGGGACGAGTAAAGGCGAGTCAGAGGGACGGGGGCACATGGAGAGACTTAAGGGTTTTTTTGGCAAAGGCTTCACCTCCGTCACCATAATGGTCATCCCTCATTCCAAGCAAAAACCGTTGCGAATGAAATTCTCCGCCTTCGGTCTTATCTCCTGCCTCGTGCTAAGCCTTATCGGAGCGGGGTACGTCCTTTCCGTGGGCGTCAAGACCGCAGAGTACTATGGCATGAGAAAGAAGCTTACAGACTTCTCTTCACAAGCAACCGAGATGAAGGATACCTTGGCCTCTCTTCAGAGCACGGAATCCGAGTTCGCCAAGTTGCTTTCCTTCAAGTCGAAAAAGAAAATCTTCGAGCAGACCGATACCTCGGGCGACCAAGGGGCCATCGATTTCGATCTTCTAAAACGACAGATCGAGGAGACCACTCAATCGGTGTCGGATATCAAGGAATACATCAGAGAGCAAAAAAGTATTTACGAGACCACGCCGACGGGCTGGCCCGTGCGCGGAGAGATAAGCTCCCCCTTCGGTTCCAGGGTCCACCCCATCACGGGAGTTTCAACCTTCCATTCGGGCATCGATATCAGAACCCCCGTAGGGACCCAGGTGAAGGCAACGGCGGATGGCATAGTCAGTTTTTCTAGCTGGCGCAACGGTTTCGGGAACCTCGTGGTTCTCGAGCACGGAAACGGCTTCAGCACCGTGTATGCCCACAACAGTCACATTTACGTGAGGGTTGGGCAGCGTGTGAAAAAGGGAGCGGTCATTTCCCTTTCGGGTTCATCGGGCGAGAGCACAGGTCCTCACCTCCACTACGAGGTCTGGAGAAACAAGACCCGCGTGAACCCCGCATCCTTTCTTAAGGACATAACGTGATGTTTAAGAAAAGAGAACAGTCCCTGGAAGTTATCATAGGCCTCGAGTCGCATGTCGCAGGTAACCTGACGACCCCGGGGGTCGCGCGAATCGACGGTAGCGTAGAAGGAGGCATCAGGGCCGACTGGCTCATTATCGGAGACTCGGGCTTTGTAAAAGGAGACGTGGTCTCACGGGGAACCATGGTTGCGGGCAGAATCGAGGGGAACATCCGGTCAGAGGAAATCGTCGAGATCAAGGCGAAAGGCATAGTCGAGGGTGATATTTTCACTGCGAAGCTGAGCATATCGGAAGGCGCCTGCTTCGACGGCCGCTCCTTTATGAGACGGATGCCGGAAGTCGAAGGCAGGGAAGTGCTGTCCCTCGAAAAGGGCGGAAAGAAGAGTTTAGGTACGGTTTCCACGTCCGACGGTTTTGAGGAGGCATAGTAATCTTGTGTTGCATTAGTGGACCCAACGATCTTAATGGGTTATACTCTTTGATACCTGTGAGAGCCAACAAATTTGGGTATTTACGCCTCGATACCGTGTCGACTCTGACAACGCGGACGCCGTGGAGCCGGGCCGAGAGGCCGAAGCAGTGCGATCTTTAAGCACGAGGAGATCCGCCTTCCACGGCACAAAAATAGTTTGAAGAAGGAGGAGAAGAAATGACAACGATGACCCCTTACAGACTCAGATGAGGCCGAAGAAAAGGTGACTACGGTCATTGCCGATGACCTTCATATTAAGGGCACCATCACGTTCCGGACTTCCCTCATGATAAAGGGCTCCCTTGAGGGAGAGATTATCTCGGAAGGACTCTTGATCGTCGGTCCGACGGCAAAAATCGATGCCGCGATCGTCACGAAAAGCCTTGTATCCCACGGTCGGATCCGGGGGGACGTCACGGCGACCGACCAGGTCGTTCTCAAGGAGACTGCGGTCCAAAAGGGGAACATTACAACCCCTTATATAGTTGTTGAGAACGGCTCGACCTTCAACGGGTCGTGCGTGATGAAACGAGAGAAGGTCGCACCCGCCGAGCAGACGAACCTTGCCGAGACCGTTGTCGAGACCGAAGCGACGTCTGAAGAATCGCGCTACGACGCGCACCGGGAACCGACGGTCGAAGAGCCGGTTGCAACCGGAGGAGAAAGTGCTATTCATGGCGAGCCAGACCAGGGAGTAGAGGAAGCCGTGGCCCAAGAGGCCGCCGTAACCACAGAGGATAATCCCGGCTCGGAGGAGGTAGCGGCGGGGGGAGAATCGGAGCACGCGGCAGGAACTGAGGAGCAAGAGTCTCAGAAAGAGAACAAGGAGGATACAGGCACAGAATCTCCCTTGAGGTCGAAATGGCGGAGAAGGGAGTTATTTTAGACACTTCATTCGGATTTCCCCGTCGGATAGGGTCTGATGACGGATTCTGAAGAGGTGGAACGTTTTGCAAATCTTTACCAAACAACGATGAGGAGGTAGGAAGGATGAACAACAACCAATCTGTAGGCATCGATGAGACGAACATCACGACGATACTGGCGGATGACTTACGCATAAACGGAACCATGACCTTCAAAAGTTCGCTCATGATAAAGGGCTCCCTCGAAGGCGAAATCATATCGGAAGGTCTGCTCATCGTGGGCCCGACCGCTAAGGTTAGCGCCAAGGTCACCACGAAGAATCTCGTCTCTCACGGGGAAATCGAGGGCGACGTGACCGCAAGTGAGCAGGTAGTGCTGAAGGAGACCGCGGTTCAGACCGGGAACATCACGACTCAAAACATCATCGTGGAAAGTGGCTCAATTTTCAACGGCTCCATAACAATGAAAGGGAACGAGTGAGTCTTTCTCTGCGTGAGATTTTGAACACGGCTCTCTTGCGGAATTCCGTCTCAGAAAACGAATGAGGAGAAGTCAGAAATGACAGATGTACTGCTAAATGATATCAATGAGAACGATATTACCACTATACTTGCGGATGATTTACATATCGTCGGCACGGTGACCTTTAAGAGCTCGGTCATGATAAAAGGCAGACTCGAAGGCGATATTATATCCGAAGGTCTCCTGGTCGTCGGCTCCACGGCTCACGTCACGGCTACGATCACCACGAAGAACCTCATCTCCCTCGGCGAGATTCAGGGCGACGTGACGGCGAGCGAACAGGTCGTGCTGAAGGGGACTGCCGTTCATACGGGAAACATCACCACTCCGACTATCGTGATTGAGAACGGATCGGTGATGAACGGGTCCTGTATCATGAAAAGGTGACCTGCCCGGTTTCCTTCGCTTGGGCAGGCCGGCTGACAGACTGCACCTTTTCTTTACGGTCCGCGACAGAGGTGGCGTGATGCCAGGGTGTGGCTTA
>CAVVPU010000215.1:0-5309 GCA_963750015.1 uncultured delta proteobacterium
TCACGGTTATCGGGTGGCTTCGTCGTTTTTTTAGGCGGGCTTGTCGGCGCGGCGGTCGGACTGCTATCCGCCCCGAAATCGGGAAAGGAAGTGAGAAGGCGGTTCAGTGACATAGCCGGGGATGTAAAGGGAAAGACGGGCGACTATTACGAGCAGATCAGGGAGACGGTCACCTCTGCCCTTGTCGAAGGGAAGGACTTTATCGAGGAAAAGCAGCTTCTTATCACGAAGGCGGTGGAGGCAGGGATAGAAGCCTGCCGAAAGAGAAGAGGATACGCAGGGAGACCAGGTCTCATAGGACACGGGCGTCTGAGGGGGAGACCGCAGTTCGAGGCGGTCTCCGGCGTGCTTTTCGCGGAAGAGGAATGGGTCGTGAGAAGCGATGGGGGTGTGTCGAGGAAGGCCGCGTGGATAGCGACGGTATGAGTGTGCCGCCGAGCCATACGAAGGCGTTAACGCGGCAGGATGGACTCGCACTCGGTGACTTCCGGTTACCTCC
Source organism: uncultured delta proteobacterium (assembly GCA_963750015.1). Taxonomy (GTDB): domain Bacteria; phylum Desulfobacterota; class Syntrophorhabdia; order Syntrophorhabdales; family WCHB1-27; genus CAVVNC01. The sequence continues at coordinate 500 of CAVVPU010000215.1, forward strand.
TCGGGCTCCGCGATCAATCGCCAGTGAGGCAGCGTGCAGCGTCAATAACCAGCGAATACAATTCAATATAGGGTAGAAGAAATCTAAGGCGCATAGGTTGCAGATACTTAAGATTAGCGGTTAATCGCGGGGAAGGAGGAACGAATGCTCTGGACGATTTTTGTAATTCTACTGGTTTTATGGCTTCTGGGATTGGTAAGCGGCTACACGATGGGTGGGGTCATCCATATCCTACTGGTCATCGCCATCATCGTACTCGTGGTCCGGCTTATTCAGGGACGAAGAGTACTGTAGCGATGTGGACCATCGCCAAAAGGTAAGGTATCCCGGAAAGGAGGTGGAGCAGGGTCCGAGGAAGACTTGACGAATGGTGCGGCAATCCTTGAGCGGAAAAGATTTCGTCGAGTGAACCTCACTATCAAATATACAAAAAGGAGTAAACGCTATGAAGAAAGAAACAGTGCTTATCGGCTGTTTGGTCCTTCTCATGCTCGTCGCCACCTTTGCGGTCTGTGCACACGCGCGCGCACAGGAAAGTACGGGTAAATACGTGGACGATTCGGTCATCACGACCAAGGTGAAAGCTCTCCTTGCGGAAGATGATTTTCTCAAGTCGTTCAAGATCAGTGTCAAGACCTACAAAGGCAGGGTCCGACTGAGCGGCTCCGTTAATTCTCAGGATGCCGTCCATAAAGCGGGTGAAATAGCGAGGAGCGTAGAGGGAGTCAGATCGGTAAAGAATAACCTAATCGTGAAATAAACGAGTTGTCTCTATCACGGATTGCGGCGATGGTAGGCATTTTCATGGTATTTGGTGGCATAGCAAAGTGCAGGAAAAGGTCGAATAGGCGAATAGGCTAAGAAGACACTGGGGAAGTGGCGAGAACGGCGAATCATGCACCAAGGGATCAAGCGCCCCGTAGAGGACCTGACGGGCAGAAAAGGGCAAGGCCAAGGTCGGAGATGTGAAGGGCGCGGTCAAGGGGAAGGATCCGAAACTGACACAGGTACTCGACAAAATAGGAGGAGGGAATCACCGTGACGATCATCATTCTCATCATCGTGTTGGTCCTATTGTTCGGCGGGGGCGGTGGCTACTATTGGAGAAGGCGGCGGTAGGTGTCACTTCTCATACTATTGTGATACAAGACAAAAGTCTTATTAAAGGGAGATGCACATTATGAAGAAATTGGTGGTGTTATTTGTAACTATGGCGTTTTTTGCGACTTTTACCTTGATCGGCTGCAATCAATCATCCCCACCTCCAGCGCCTGAGAAGGGAGCAACAGGAGCAACAGGAGCAACGGGAGCGCCTGGAACACCGGCGCCGGCACCGGAAAAGGGAGCGCCTGGGGATACTGGAGCAGCCGGAGCAACGGGAGCAACGGGAGCAGCTGGTGCGCCTGGAGCACCGGGAGCAACGGGAGCAACGGGAGCAGCTGGTGCGCCTGGAGCACCGGGAGCACCGGGAGAAACGGGAGCGCCTGCGCCAGCAAAGTAGCAGACGTGGGATGTCCGGGTATATCCTCGCCAAGAGGACATACCCGGAGTCTATCAAGGAGGGAGTGGACCATGGGCCAAGGTTATCGATCTTCAGATCGACTGCCCATATTCTCAGCTCCCTTTCTGCGAAAACAGCCTTTGATGGTGTTTCGGAAAAGAAAGAAGGGGGGGGTCAGACCCCGGGTATTTTCCCGAGGACAGAAAGTTTCTTTGCCGTCATTGTCTCCGGCTATGATGGCGATGGTGCAGCAGCACTATGCGGCATAAGAGAAGTGGGGGGCATTACCATCGCGCAAAAGCCCGACACGGCCAAGCAGCCGGATATGCCCGGGAGCGCAATAGCAAGCGGGTGTATAGATTTTATTCTTTCCCCGGAGGATATTGCGCAGGAAATTGTGCGGATCACGCACGCGGCTTCAAAGACGGAGTGAAGAGGGGCCACTGGGTCGGACCGGAAGGGAAACAGTGGAGCGCCGGGAGGGATGGGATTAGACTGCCATCTCCTCGCCATATTCTATCGGAATCCTGATACATCACCAAATAGTGAGACCGAACAGAGAATTCGCACTTCTTTATCGCTGTCTTATGTCAATCTAACCCAGCATTATAAAAGGATTATTTGATACTCACGCTTGTCTCCGATGTTTGGCGGGCCATTTGCAGTGGTATCCGTATGATTCCGGTCATCACCCGAATGAAGGTCCTTCGGAAGATAAGGACCCTGTGTAATGAGCGTGATCACAAAAAAACCAGGGAGGTACGAGACATGAAAAAAGCGTTATTAGTCGGGTTGGCGGTCTTTATCAGTATGGCGTTTGTGACTATGGTGTCTGCTCAGACGTCTGAGAAGAAGGAGACAACTACCACTACCACAAACACTCCTGAGAAGAAAGAAACGACTACCACCACAACAACAACGAAACACAAGAGCATGATGTTCAAGGGCGAAGTCACGAACGTAGATATGGCGGCCAAGACGATGACCGTGAAAGGCAAGAGGGGGGACAGGGACTTCGACATTTCAACCGCCAAGATGAAGAAGGAGCCTATGGCGGGCGACAAGGTCAGCGTGAGGTACATGGAGAAAGACGGCAAGATGATGGCCCGTTCGGTCCACATGGGTAAGGCGAAGAAGATGAAAACCACCACCACTACCACAACAACAGACACAAAGGAAGAAACCACGAAGTAGGAATTCCATTCATACCGGGGAAAGGGGAGACGGGGAGTCTCTCCTTTCCTTTTTCCCTATAACCTGGCCCGCATCCTTCAGAGAAATCGGACCTTGGATTGTGAAACGAGACGCTCTCTATGAGAGATGAGATACCGGCCATTCTGAGTAGAGACTCAGCCGGGTGGTAGATGAGGGAATTGTTGGGACGGCGGGTGGCAGCCTTGGTAAAAATATCCGCGAGAGCGGGGAGAGAAAAACACGATGGCAATAAAGAGGTTCATCCGCCTGTGGAGTAAACCGGCATGGATATTCAGTCTGGTGGTCCCGTTTCCGGCGTTTGCCCAAGCCTCCGCAGCCTTAAGCCACCGGCGAGTCCTCGAAATACTCCGGATACAGGTCATACTCGATCGAGGAGGCTTCTCGCCCGGCACGATCGACGGGCGCATGGGACGCCAACACAAAGAAAGCCCTCGCCGCTTAATCAGACGCAGGGCCAACCGGAACAGACGATAGAGCCGGCAACTCACTACCGCATTACCCCCGAGGACGCGGAGGGTCCTTTCGTGACAATCCCTTCCGGCATGATGCAGAAGGCATCTCTTCCCGCTCTCGGGTACACATCGTTGCTCGAGGCAATTACGGAGCGCTTTCACAGCACGCCGATGTTCCTGCGGCAGCTGAATCCTGACGCGCGTTTCGCCGAAGGTGAGGAAATCGGAGTTCCGAATGTGGAGCCAATGGTGTGCCGCTCTTGCCGTCCATGCTCCCCGTCAAAGAGCCGCCGGAGCAACTCGCTCCCACAACGGCCGCGCCCGTGAAACCGGATGTCGTCGTGACGGTCATGAAGGGGGCATCGACGCAGACAGCCACCAACGCAAGCGGTCAGATCGTGTTCTGCGCGCCCGTCACCACCGGCGGCATGCACGACCCACTCCCGATCGGCGCATGGAAGGTCAACGGCATGCGGCTAAACCCGACATTTCATAACAACCCCCACTTGTTCTGGAACGCGGACCCGAGGGACGCGAAAGCCACGATCCCCGCCAGGCCCAACAATCCCGTCGGGCTCGTGTGGATCGATATCTCCAGGAAGCATTATGGGCTGCACGGCACCCCGGAACCGTCGACGATCGGGCGCACGCAACCGCGCGACTGCGTGCGGCTCACCAACTGGGATGCGCTGAAGCTTGCCGGCCTTCTGAAGCCCGGTACGCGGGTGGTATTCAAGAAGTAGCGAAAGAGTTGCTTCCGCAGAGAAATATTGCATACTCATCAGATAAGGAGGTGGATATGAGCATCAAGGAAAAGTGGCCCTGGTAACCGGTGCGGGCCAGGGCATTGGTCGTGCGATCGCCCTGAGGCTGGCCAATGACGGGGCCGATATTGCGATTGTGGATATCAAAGAAAAGGAGATGGATGCAGTCGGCCACGAGGTGAAGGCAGTCGGCCGCAACGCGACGACATTCAAGGCCGACGTACGAATCGTGACGAAGTCTATGCTGCGGTCGATCACGCCGAAAAAGAACTCGGCGGCTTTGATATTATGGTCAACAATGCAGGCATCGCCCAGGTCCAGCCCATTGTCGACATTACGCCGGAGGAATTCGACAAGATTCTAAGAATCAACGTCCAGGGTGTTCTGTGGGGCATTCAAGCAGCGGCGAAAAAACTCAAACAACGCAATCAGAAGGGTAAGATCATAGGCTTCATCGATTGCGGGTCACGATGGTTTCGCTCTTCTTGGTGCCTACTCGGCGACCAAGTTCGCGATCGGGCGCTGACCCAGGCGGCGGCGAAGGAGCTTGCGAGCGATGGTATTACGGTCAACGCCTATTGCCCTGGCGTGGTCGGTACCGACATGTGGGTCGAGATAGACAAGAGAATGGCGGAGATCACGGGCGCTCCCATCGGAGCTACGTACAAGAAGTATGTTGAAGGCATTGCCTTGGGCCGGGCTCAGACGCCGGAAGATGTCGCTGCCTTCGTCTCGTACTTGGCCGGTCCCGATTCAGACTACATGACGGGACAGGCCCCTCTTATCGATGGAGGTCTCGTCTACCGATAGCTCAAGCAAAGTATCGGTGGTTATCGTTATCTCTCTCGGCTTCACAGAGACAGGCGAGAAAGGGAGAG
>CAVVPU010000216.1:0-5529 GCA_963750015.1 uncultured delta proteobacterium
GCGGGAGCAAGACCGACCGGTACCAGTGGCAATAACAAAACCCGTATTGCTGACCGCGGTTCAGACCGGGAACATCACGACTCAAAACATCATCGTGGAAAGTGGCTCAATTTTCAACGGCTCCATAACAATGAAAGGGAACGAGTGAGTCTTTCTCTGCGTGAGATTTTGAACACGGCTCTCTTGCGGAATTCCGTCTCAGAAAACGAATGAGGAGAAGTCAGAAATGACAGATGTACTGCTAAATGATATCAATGAGAACGATATTACCACTATACTTGCGGATGATTTACATATCGTCGGCACGGTGACCTTTAAGAGCTCGGTCATGATAAAAGGCAGACTCGAAGGCGATATTATATCCGAAGGTCTCCTGGTCGTCGGCTCCACGGCTCACGTCACGGCTACGATCACCACGAAGAACCTCATCTCCCTCGGCGAGATTCAGGGCGACGTGACGGCGAGCGAACAGGTCGTGCTGAAGGGGACTGCCGTTCATACGGGAAACATCACCACTCCGACTATCGTGATTGAGAACGGATCGGTGATGAACGGGTCCTGTATCATGAAAAGGTGACCTGCCCGGTTTCCTTCGCTTGGGCAGGCCGGCTGACAGACTGCACCTTTTCTTTACGGTCCGCGACAGAGGTGGCGTGATGCCAGGGTGTGGCTTATCTACTCCGACCGGCTCTGCCATTTACCTCTAAAAAGGTGTGATTACAGGGTGAGCAGGACCAGCTCATGGCGATTGAGCGCCTCATAGATCTCGGAAAGTTGCTCCTGGCTCTCGGCCTTGAAAGTTGCGGTTATGGCCAGATACTTGTTGCCGCTGCTCGTCCTGCCGGCGTAGCTAACGCTTTCCGCCTCGGGGACATGCCTTTCGATAATGGAGCCCACGACGGAATAGAACTGGTTCGTGTTCTTCCCTATCACCTTAAGGAAATAGGGACACGGAAACTTCAGGAGCTGACCTTTCGAATCATCTCGCCCTTTCTTGTTCATATGACAACTTACCTCTGCTCATGCAATAGGATGATAGGATAGTATAAAGAGTGGAACAAGCCGACGCAAGGGCAAGCGGCTGTCCGTAAGCGGGCCCTCTCCGGAGCGCACCTGTGCCTTTCTTAGCCCCCGGTGCCACTGGGGACGGCTGCCCCTTTCCTTTCAAAAAACTGACATTGAACGCCTGAGGCTGCCAGTACTTCTAAGGCGGGTGTATTGATCGACTTGAATCCCATGGCCAAACATCCGTGGGGAGAGCGTTTGTCCCAGGTCACCCGATAATGCTTGCATCGCCTGCAGTCGATGCGCTCTGTTTCCATCTATCCCTCAAAAGCGATCCGATCCCATCCGCTAGACGGGATTGCGCGAGATCGGCTCCAGATCGGCCTCCCCGCCAAAGGCAGTTCCCAGATCGTTCTGAAGAGCGTCATATTCTCTCTGTCCCTCGAATTCAACCACCAACTCGGCATCGTCGAGCACTTTCAGCTTTCCGTGCCTCTTCACCACCTCGATCACCTCATTCGGGTCGGTGGTAACCCATCCCTTCATGCGGCGCAGCAGCTCTTCCCCGCTAAATGCCCTCTCTATGGTAAGCTCGACCTTTCTCCTCTTGGCCTCCCAGCCCACCAGAGCCGGCCGAACGAGAGTAGGGGTCACAGGATCATGCATGGCGGCACACCGAAGCCAGAGTTTCGCGCGGATCATGGCATCGCTCCTTGCTGATAAACTGCAAAAAGATAGCGGCTCGCAAAAGGAATGTCAAGTGGGGGAGGAACAGAGCACAGGCAAAGGCAAGGCATCTAAGGCCCGTTGCATGCGGAGCGCGGATGGCACCCCTTCCTCTCGCACAAAGGCTCCACTCCCGACCCCCGTAAGGCTCCGGTTCGCTTGATGTGCGCGGTGGCGCACGAGCAGAGAAGTCCGAGCACGCACATCATCCCTTCGGGACCGCTCTCCTTAAGCCAACGGTGGTTAACGGTCGCTCCGCAATATGTGCGGGAGGAACGGGTGCCATACGCTTATGGGATTACCAGGGGCAAATGCCTGTGCGCTGGAGGGGAAGAAGGGAATGGGGGGGAGCGTAATGGGCGGCCTCTCCAGGCCGCCGCTGTTATCAACCCTCACCCTACCCTCTCGGGAAGGGGCACTACTCGCCTGTGGCGGTTCTTCCTTTTTTTGAAGGGGAGGCTCGATCCGGCTTTGCCGGTCGAGGGGGCGACGCGAGCCCCATTAATTGCCGCCGCCGCTGTTATCAAATTGTGCCGGTGTACAACCTATGGAAGCGGAAAGACCGATGGACGACGGATGATAAGCCCTTTGAGCTAGAACAAAGAACAAGAAAGACCTCGCAAAGCCGAGAGTACCGGCCCCAGGGCGAGAAGAATAGAGGGTCCTTCGGAATATTCTTTTTTGGCGGCCTCAAGGGACGCCGCCCTTATTCAATTGGTGTTGGTGTTTACATCCGATGAGGGCCGGAGCCGCGCTCTCCCTTGATGATACGGCTCCGCGTGCCACCGGCCGGTCGGCTGGGAGGGATCGTGAGGTGTGGATGCAATTTGAACCTTGCTGCCCGGATGGCGTACTAAATGTACGTCGGAGGGCGCATGGCGAAAAGTGCGCCGCAGATCGCGATTCCTCCCAGCCGACCGGCCACACCTCGTGCCCTCCCTTTGCCCTTTTCACTTTTCCCAAAGGGCATCTTCTACCGATTTCCCGGTGCCTTCGCCTTTCCTGTGGCATCACCTGATTTGACAGCACAGCCCATCCCGCCTTAAGCTTAAGGAAAAGCATCAGGGCTGACCGGGGGTATCGTCTATGGAATTTTCAGATATCATAAAGGAACGGAGGAGCATCAGGGCTTTCAAGGATGAGCGGGTCTCCAGGGAAGAGGTGGAGAAGGTGATCGGCTTCGCCCTCCGTGCTCCATCGGCCATCAATCTTCAGCCGTGGGAATTGACAATCGTGATGGACGAAGAAAGAAAGAGGCTCTCCCGGGTACTCTTGAAGGCCTTTCACGAAAGACAGATATCCTGCAGCCCCGGGAATGTCAAACCCCTTCCTTCCGTCTTCAGCGCCCGGGGAAGAGAGTCCTTCGAGGGAATGAAGCCATACCTTGACCGGATGGGTTTCGATTTCAACAAATACATAAACGAGGGGAGCTGCAATTTCTACGGGGCACCGGTCGCGATTATCGCGTGCATCGATAATGCCTTCTCCAAGGCCCGGTACGTGGATATAGGAGTCTGTCTGGGCTATCTGCTGCTCGCGGCGCACGACGCGGGTCTTGCGACCTGTCCCGTGGGACTCATCACCGCCTATGAGGATGAGGTCAAGGACTGTCTGAACATCCAGGACAACAAGGATGTGGTCATCGGGGTAGCTCTCGGCCGTCCCGACTGGGAGAGCCCTGTCAACAGTTTTATCTCACCCCGGCAAAATCTGTCCGAGCTGGTGCGATGGATAGAGTGAATGACCCTGCTGCAAGCAGCAGGATATCGAAGACAATGAGCGAAGCGAGTCTTTGAGGGGGAGTCTCTGCGAGCTTATGCTCGTAGAGGGGGCGACGCAAGCCCCAATAATTGCCCAACGAGCGAAGCGAGTCTTTGAGGGGGAGTCTCTGCGAGCTTATGAAGAAAAGGCAAGAACTTATCGCGGACCAAGCTCTCGCCGTTGGCGATGGCCCGCGAGGGCAAGCCTGGACGGGGCACCCGCGTAGCGGGTCGGAGGCGACGCAAGCCCCAATAATTGCCCAACGGGCCGACTTGACCGCTAGTCGTTCTTGTCTCCCTGCAGATGCCTCTGGAGAAGCTCGCCGAAGCTGCCAAGCTCGGCTGCCGACTTCTGTTCGCCCTGAATGCGATAGCGGCTGAAGTCATCCTTCTCGACCTTGTCCGAAACGGCGTTCCTGCTGAAGGAGATTTTCTTCGTCTGTTTGTCCACACCTATGACGACGACCTGCATTCTCGTGCCCGCAGGGAACATCTTATTATGGTTCGTGCCCCTGGGCGTTCCCATCTCCGAGTTGGGTATGAGACCGCTCACGCCGTTGTCGAGCTTAAGGAAGATACCGTAAGGCATGACCCGGTCGACCGCGCCTTCCACTATCTCGCCCACTTCGGGCAACGGCACCTCTTCCTTCCCTTGTTGTTCGAGGGAAAGAGATATTTTCCGGTTCTGCTTGTCGACGGCGAGGACAAAAGGCTCGACCACCTGTCCGACCTCGACCACTTCCTTGGGATGGTGAATGTGCCTGCCTGCCCCAAGCTGGGAAATATGGATCAAGCCGTCGATCCCGGGCTCCAGGTTGACGAAGGCCCCAAAAGGCGCAAGCCTGACTATGACGCCCTTGACCCTCTCGTCGACAGAATACTTGTCTGCCCCGCTCTGCCACGGATCGTCCTGCATTGCCTTGATACTTAGGGTCAGACGGTTCTTTGCCCAATCGAGGCCTATGATCCTTACCGTCACTTCCTGGCCTATAGAAAGCACGTTCTCGGGCCGCTCACTCCTGTCCCATCCTATCTCGCTGGAAGGAATGAGGCCGTCCACGCCGCCCAGGTCCACGAAAGCGCCAAAATTCTGGACGGAACGAACGATTCCGGTCAATTCCATACCCACTGTCAGGGTTTCTTTGAACCGCTCTATCTGGGCCTGTCTCTCTTCCTGAAGGAGCGCCCTTCTGGACAGAACGATGTTTCTTCCGTCATTTTCGTATTCCAGTATCTTAAAGGAGTAGGTCTGGCCCACGTGGAGATCGCTGTCCTTGCTTATCTTGAGGTCCATCTGGGAGAACGGACAAAAGCACCTGACCCCCGCGATCATAACCTCAAAGCCGCCCTTAATTGCGGACTTGACCTTACCGGTCACCGGTATATTGGCATTGTAGGCGTCCCTTATCTCAGCGACATCGAGGGTCGAGAAGCCGCGCATGCGCGTCGTGAGACGCTTGGCTCCGTTTTGCACGGAGAGGAAGTAGGCCTCTATCTCCTGGCCTTCCTGCACGTTGATCGTCCCGTCCTCTTTCTGGAACTCGGAGAGGTCGATGACCCCTTCGCTCTTCCCGCCCAGATCGACATAGACCATCTCGCCGGAGATGCTTATCACGGTCGTCTTTATCTTTTGACCCGGATCGAGCCTCTCGGGCATCCTGCTCTCTTTTTCGAACAGGGCCGCGAAGTCCTCCTCCACGGACGGATTCTCCCCTGCAACGGTTCCCGCTGCTACTGTTTCTTCGGACATATCCTCTGATCCTCGCTTTCCAAAACCATTTTTTATATAATGTTGTTTACCGGGGAATGCGCGAGTCACATCCATAGTCGATGGATCGACTCGGTGCTTAACCGTAAACTCGATTTGATCGAGGTGATAGTTTACTACCTTATGGAGCTTATGTCCAGTGGTCCTGCACCTTTTCTCTTTTGGAAAAAGGATCGCCTTAACTCCAGGGCGGCTTAGGCCCTCACGTCAGGTTGTCTATGGTTTCCCGGATTGTGCGTGACAGCGCGTAGACATTGAAAGGTTTCTGCA
>CAVVPU010000217.1:0-6681 GCA_963750015.1 uncultured delta proteobacterium
TAAATTCCGGGATGGCAAGAGGCGGCAATCCCGATCTTTCGGGGCGGGATAAAGCGTTCCGCAAGAAAGTGACGATTGAGCGGGCGCGGCCATTCCTTGAGTGCGGTACTTCTTCTAAGAATAGGTCTTATACGACTTATAGGACCTATTCTTAAAGGTTCGAAAAAAGGTTGAAAAGGGAATCAATTATGCGGAACGGTTCAGAAGGCGAAAGACACGAGATGGGGGTGGAGGAGGAATGTTTACGACCCGCAGCAAAGACGGCTACAAAAAGGCGTTGGATGGAATCGAACAGAAGACCCTGGTCCATGGCGCCGAGACATTGATGGTGGAGTTTGTGTTGCGAAAAGGTGCGATCCTGCCGCCTCACTCCCATCCTCATGAGCAGACCGGCTATCTGGTAAAGGGGAAGATCCGGCTGGCCATCGGGCCGGATGTTCATGAGGTGATGCCGGGGGATAGCTGGTGCATTCCGGGTGGCATGCTTCATGGAGCCGAGATCATCGAGGCATCGGTGGCTGTAGAAGTCTTCTCTCCCGTGCGGCAGGATTACCTGCCATCGTGCGAGAAGACCGGCTGAGCGCAGGGCGGATGGGCACGAGGTGTGGCCGGTAACACGCAGAGCCGTATCTTTAACAGCCCGCGGCTCCGGCCTTCATAGGATGCACACACCAGCATCAACTGAATGAGAACGGCGGCCTTGGAGGCCGCCAAGAACCGACGATGTAGTTCCCTTTTTCCTTCGCCTTTTGCGAGGGGAGAGGGTAGGGTGAAGGTGGTCGGTCACACAAACTTTTCTTGTGCCGATGTGACGACGATCTTGCCTTCATCGGCAAGACGTTTTGCGGTGAGAGCGATCTTTGCCTGTGCTGCCTCGACATCGTTCAGCCGCGCGGGGCCGCGGGATTCCATGTCCTCCTTGAGCATTGCCGCGGCCCTTTCGGACATATTCGCGAAGATCTTCTGCTTCATTTCTTCCGACGTCTGTCTGAGGGCGAGAACGAGCTCGTCCGAGGCCACCTCTTTCAGCACCGCTTGCATGCTCCGGTTATCGAGCCCCTTGAGGTCTTCGAAGGTAAACATGAGCCGCTTGATCCTGCCGGCCAGGTCTTCATCTTTTTCCTCGATCTCGCTCATTATCTTGTTCCCGAGATCTTTTCCGAGCTTGTTGAAGATCGCTGCCACCGCCTCGACTCCGCCCACCTCAGTTGCTGTTCCGCCCTCCTTTTCCTGGAGCTGCTCCGCGATGGTCTTTTCGATTTCTCTGAGGAAATCCCTGTTCACCTTGTTGACGTTGGCGAGCCTCATCGTTACCTGGGGCTGGATCGCCGGCGGGAGAATTTCGAGGATGTCCCTTGCCTTCCTGGCCTCCATGCTCGCGAGCACGACCGCAATGGTCTGGAGATGCTCGTTCCTGAGAACCTGTGCTATGGCCCTGGCGTCATATCTCCTGAGGAATTCGATGGGCTCCAGGGCATCCCGCAACTCTTGTGCGCTTTCTCCAAGCATGTCGCCGAGTTTTCGGGCACGCTCGGCCGCGTGGTAGTGCGTCTGCGCGTTCATTGCGTACAGGGACACTTCGTTCTCCACGGCCTGAAGCTCTTCCCGCGGCACGCCGTTGCGCATTTCAATTATATGGGCGCCTATGGCCTGTATGGACGCCTCGTCGAGACCCCGGAGGATTTCAGACGCGGTCTCCTCGTCGACGGAAAGGAGCAGTATGGCTGCTTTCCTTACTTCCCCGGAGGAGGGGCTGTTACCTTTCATTTCGTTCTCTCTATCAGTTTAGGTTTCTTTTTATTATTGTATTACGATGCTATACATATATTCGGCAGAGGGGGTGATAAACTTAAGGGGTCATTGGACGGGGTTGCAGTGCCGCGAACATCTTCCCGAAAGGGGCACTACAGGACGCTCTTGAAACGCTGATACGTCGGGCGATTATTCCCCGAGGTTACCGGGATGGCAATATTTCACGAGCGCTCCTGTGGCATCCACAAATGTTAAAGAGCCCGGGCTCACGGCCTTTCTGCCGGCTCTCCCGCCAGGACTATCGAGATGTTCCCGTTGGCTCTCAAGGTATTGTGTATCGGGCAGTTCCGCACGTGCTTCAAAAGCTCTTCCCGTTGGGACTCGTCGAGTCGAGTCTCTTTCATGACAATCTGGATGGCGATATCGGACAATCTTTGTCTGTCGGCCGTAAGCTCGGCTTCGGCCTTTACGATGAATCCCCGGCTGCCGATTTGCTCTCCGAGGATGTAGTCTCTTGCCCAATGCCCTATGCAGCCGCAAAGGCCCGCCAGAACCGTACTGATGGGGTTGGCGCCTTTGCCCTCCGTGTCGATGGTGAATGTGTAATTTGTTGCCGTTGCGTCGGACTGAGAGGTTCCGTTGTTGTCAATCGATGCACTGTACATAAGTCCTCCTTGGTATTTGATATGCATGCTCCATTAAAGCATGGCCGGCGAAAAGGAAACAGACACAAAAGCCCTTTCTTGTTGCCATAACAGTGGCTCCTTAGTTTCAAGTGTACCCCATGAAAAAGTGGCAAACTGTGTTTGTGTCGACCGATAGGCCGGGATATAATGAGACCGTGACGACAAGAGACGAAAGACTCGAAGCAGGGAAGGTTCCTCTTTACGAGGAGGTCGCCCGGAGGGTCGGCGAAATGATCGGCAAGGGGACCTACCGGCCGGGAGAGCGGATTCCTTCGATCAGGAGCCTCAGCCGCCAGATGCGGCTCAGCCTCAACACGGTTATGCGGGCTTATGTACACCTCGAGAATTTGGGGATAATCGAGGCAGTCCCCCAGTCGGGATACTATGTCCGCTGTCGTGCGCTTGAGCCTGAAACAAAACTGGGAAAAAAGAAGGCGACACGGGAGATTGCGCCCCATACCGTGACGTTACGGGATATCACCTTCCAGATCATGAACAGCCTGTCCGATCCCTCACTCGTCCCGCTCGGCCGGGGGGCGCCCAACCTGGACCTGCTGCCGGTCGACAGACTTAACCGGATGCTCGGCAGCGAATCGCGCCGTTTCCGTATTCAAAGTGTTTCCTATGCTGAGACGGCAGGCAATAGGCGCTTGAGGACGCAAATCGCCCGACGCTCGCTCGACGGCGGCTGCTCTTTGACGCCCGACGATATCCTCATCACTTCAGGGTGCAGAGAAGCGGTTATGCTGGCCCTCCATGCGACCTGTCGTCCGGGAGACACTGTCGCTGTCGAATCCCCGGTCTACTATGGTTTCCTCGAGTCTATTGAATGGCTGGGGCTCAAGATTCTCGAAATCCCCTCGAGCCCTCAGGAAGGAATCAACCTGGACATTCTCGGTTATGCGATGAGGCGCAACCCGATAAACGCCTGCCTGATAATATCAAACTTCAGCAACCCCCTGGGAAGCTTGATGCCGGATGAAAAGAAGCGTGATTTGGTCCGTCTGCTCGCGAACTACGATGTCCCTCTTATTGAAGACGATGTGTACGGCGATCTCGCTTTCGGTCATGGACGTCCGACCAGCACAAAGGCATACGACAAAAAGGGGCTGGTCCTCGTCTGCTCTTCTTTTTCCAAAACCCTGGCGCCCGGCTACCGCATTGGCTGGATCGTTCCCGGCCGGTTTCAACAAAGAGTGGAGCACCTCAAGGCCCTTTTTAATATTGCCACGGCATCGCCGACGCAGCTCGCGGTAGGCGAGTTTCTCGCAAACGGCGGCTATGATTACCACCTCCGGGCGATCCGCAAGGTTTACGCGCGGCAAACGACCCGGATGCGTGATGCCATCAGCCATTGCTTTCCGGAAGGCACACGGATCACCAGACCCTTCGGAGGGTTTGTCCTTTGGGTTGAAATGCCTCATCGGATCGAGGCGATAAAGGTTTATGAAGATGCGTTGGAAAAGGGAATCAGTATTGCGCCCGGCCCGATCTTTACCACAGCCGGCAAGTTCGGTAACTGCATTCGCCTTAATGCCGCCGTCTGGTCGGAGCGGGTGGAGCAGGCTTTGGAAACGATAGGTGGGATGGCAGAAGCAATGATGTAGGCAAAGACGGGCAGGAATATGAAATAGCTTCACGAGGAAAGGAGTCGTGATGTATTGCATATGGGCATTTTGCGCAGGTATGGCATTTACCGTGCAATCCGGATTGAATTCTCGATTATCCCAGGTGATAGGTAATACTATGCAGGCATCTTTTGTGAGCTATCTGGGTGGAACGGTGACCATGCTTGCCTGTTTGATTCTTGGGAATATGTCCGTGTTGCCGTCGACTTCCTTGCTGGGTGGAATTAGATGGTGGCAGTTGACAGGAGGGATGTTCGGCGCCTTCTATGTATGCGCCATAATCGCGACAGCGGTCAAAATCGGTTCAGCCGGCATGTTCAGCCTGATGGTGGCGGGACAACTATTCCTGGCAGTCCTATTCGATCATTTCGGTCTATTGGGTTTTGATGTGCATAAGGGTACGGCTGCAAGGTTTTGCGGAATTGTGCTTTTGGTTGCGGCTGTTTATGTCATTCAGAAAAATTGAACGCTTTCTCCGTCCTTCTATTTTGCCGGTGTTCGATCCCTGAGGATTATGCTCCCTCCCGGAAGAGAAAATCCCGCGACCCCGTCCGCTATTTGACGGCCTGTATGCCCTGCGTTGACGCTCCATCCCCAAACCGACTGTGTGCGTTCCCCTTCGTCGCTGCCGGAGAGCGTGTTCAGCGATCATCACGAGGGAGACTTTCACGGTCGTACTCATCAGACTTTTTGCCATGGACATGGCTGCCATTTTCCCCGAAACAAAGCGGATAACCGACTCGATCTCCCTTTTGAAAAGAGTGTAAATAGAGAAGGAATGAGGGCAAGGAACGAAAGGCGGCCCACAGGGGAGTCGACACGTGCCGGACTGACGCGCCCGCACTGACCGGTGCAGGCATCATTCTTGCTTGACACTACCTGTGCTGAGAGCCGGCAAGCTAAGACCGGTATAGGAATGATTTGGCAACACCGAACAACAGATGGGCTGGAAGGTATGGTTTACCACAGGTGCGCAGCAAATAGCCGGTTCTTTTACGATGGACGCTCCAATTTTGCCCTCATATTGACAAGTCAGGCAGGAGACAGGGGCTCGCGCGTTATCGATTATGAGGCGGACGGTCCATGCTCCCGTTCAACATGGCCGCAAAAAAGGCTTTTCTCGTGCAACCATCAATCATAAGCAAACGATCGATCAACAGGAGGATACGATGGCTGGCGTAGGTTCGGTAAAGGGCAAGAAGGTTCTCGCGGGCGAAGTTCTAAAGACGGCCCGCAATAGCGAGAGCCCCGGGAAGGCCGGCGGCATGACCCGCCGAAATTTTCTATTATACTCGGTCGGAGCAGTTGCGGGAAGCATGTTCCTTGGCACGATGAATACCGGATGCGGCAGCAGCAGCAATATCGCTGCCGACCCCTTCCCGGTGCTTGTTTTTTCGGATGTCCATTTCGATCCCTTATATGACGGGACCCTTTTTCAGAATCTTGTCAACAAGGATATCAGCCTGTGGCCGGCTATTTTTCAAGGATCGAGCACCACAACCCCTTCGGCGTGGGGTACCGACACCAACTACCCCCTCCTCGCGAGTGCGCTCTCAAGCATAAGCCAGAACGTGGGAGCCTGTCCGTTCGTTATCTTTTCCGGCGACATACTTTGCCATTTCCTGGCGCAAAGGTTTTACGTGGCAAACGGCACGCCAGATCCCCTGAACCCATCCCCTACAGACCAGGCAGCCATGGTAGCCTTCACTGACAAGACGGTCGCCTTCTTTATGCAGCAGGTGAGGTCGGCTGTCGGAAACATCCCCGTCTTCTTCGCCCTTGGAAACGCCGATTCCTACACGGGCCTCGGACCGGACAGCACTTTTCTTTTCAATAACGCGCAAGCCTACTACACGCAGTTCGTGAACGGCACCGTAGATCAGCAGACATTCCTCAATACCTTCACGAGTGGAGGGTACTATACCGCGGACCCTCCAGGAACAAACCTGAGGATAATCGGACTCAACACGTTCGAGTTTTCTCCCCCGGGCCCTCCTCTCCCCGATTTTAGTAGTGCCGTATCCGCCGAGCTTGCCTGGTTTGATTCAGCGCTCGCTTCAGCCCAGGCCGAAAACAAGAATGTGTGGCTTCTAATGCACGTGCCACCGGGCGCAGCCATAACTCAAACCGCCGCGAACGTCAACGGCAGCGGCCAGATAACAAGCTCCGGAACTACGATGATGTGGGACCAGGGCTATCAGGATCATTTCCTGCAAACACTTTCGAATTACCCGGGCCTCATAACCCATACCTTTGGCGCGCACACTCACATGGACGAATACCGCATCATATCATCTAATAACGTGATCGATATAACAGGTGGTATAACTCCCTACTTCGGCAATAACCCTGCCTATAAAATCTTCACGTTTTCCCAGGGTACATTCGCCATCGACTACACTTCGTTCAATTACAACCTTGCTTCCCTGCCGGGTCAGTTCAACAGCTACTACACTTTCTCGACAGCCTATTCCGCGTCCGGTCTCCTGAGCAGTTCTCTGGCGCAGCTTTATCCGGCGCTCGTCACGGACAGCGGAAAACAGGCGCTTTACAGGGGTTACTATCTATCCGGACATAATTACACTGTTCCCACTACCAATGAAATTGTCGCCATC
>CAVVPU010000218.1:0-4676 GCA_963750015.1 uncultured delta proteobacterium
TGCGCGGCAAGGTCAAGGCGGTGCGCCGGGTGATCGCACAGTCACTCCCAGAGAGCCTCCGCGACGCGCAGGACGTGGCGGATCTCATCCGACTGACCAGGGATGGGGAGATAAACCCTCAGGTCTTGCGCGATAGACTGAGAGACTATGTTGTGGGCCTCAGAGATCGGCCATCTGCCGACACGCTCGAATATTACACGACCAGTTTTCGTGGCGTTCAAGTTATCGCCCGCCTTTCAGGTTTGACCTTCCCGGTTTTCTCCCGGTGGGTGGACGGCGTCGCGACGCCCTCTCTGCCGATGCTCATCAGGATCTGCCGCGCATACGATACCTCCCTCACCGCTATGCTATCCGCCTCTCACCTGCGGCGCCCACGCGCATTGTTTGACGCGCTCTGGGAGCCTCCCAGATACAACAAGAGTCGCCGCCCATTCGACGAAACCGCCGCCGAACGAGAGCTCCATAGGGCGCTTACCTGCAGCGAGGCGCCCTCGCTTGCGAGCTTAGCCCGGAGCCTCGGTTGCAGCACTGCGCAGTCGACGCGGCGTTTCCCCGAATTGGCCAAACGTATCTCGGAAAGGCATGACATCCAACGAAAAGCTGAAGCTCTCGCAAGGCGAGAAGCGCTTTACGAAGCCGTCAGAAACGCGACCATAGACCTCCTTACAAGGAGCATCTACCCGTCAGTCAATAGGGTAGAAGGAGAGATCGGCAAGCCTGGCGCGCTGCGGGGTCCGGGCCCCAGGAAAGTGTGGCGGATGGCAAAGAGCTTCCGAATGGGGGAATGGGTTATCTCATGATGGAGTGCTCCGACAAGCGCAGACTCACAAGGATACGATCAAGGTACTCATGGGGTCGAGAAGATCATAGATAACAGGGAGAAGGAGAGAGAATTGCCGCGGCAACACTTCGAGGGTGAGACGAAGGATCGGTTGGAAAGGCGGACGGCACGGGGTGGAGATCTCGCGGCAGAGCAGGCGGTAGGGGGTTACACCCTTTACTATCGGTTAAGGACCCCTAACGGGGCCGAAGAGATGTGCACCATCCTTTCTCTGCCGAAAATTACCCTCGATCGCTATGACGTGAACGTGGCCGAGCATGTGCTCAAGCTGGCCGAGCTCGCGGCCACCGCCGAAGACCTGTTCGAAAACCCCGAAGACCTCTCAGTATGGCTCCGGGCCCCGGCGAGAGCCCTGGGTGGCAGGCAGCCCCTCCCCCTGTTCACCTCGTTCACGGGGATCGAAATCGTCACGCGAGTAATCGGCGGCCTGCCCATGGGGTATTCCAATAGGGGGCGATCGTGACACTCTACGAGCTTTTCAGGCGATCGAGCTGGAAGAAAATGAAGACGCGCCTCCTCCTCCTCAACCATTCGGACGCACGGCGTAGCCTCCACGGTTACGAGAAGGCCTTTCAGGCAATCCTGTCGTTGTCCCCCTGTACAAGTTCGATGCGTATTTGCGTGGAAGAGACAGCGGAAGGCACGCAGGTGTATGGACGGGACGGCAGCCTCAAAAGAGCACACGGCATTCCCGAGTCGGCAGAGGGAAGCGATGAGGAAGAGTCCTTCGCCCTGGAATTGACTCCCTGGGAGGAGTGGCTCGGTATGGAGGTAGACCCGGTTACTCTCGCGTCGTATTCTCCCGCCGATATCACGGCGGATTGCCTCGCTGAGATGACCTGGAGCGGATTCGATCAAGATGAGATAGCCAAAGAGCGTGAAGAACTCGAGCGCAGAGTGACCGAGTTCGAGAACATGACCGAAGAGGAGAGAGAAAGGACGTTTCTGCCCTTCGAAAGGCTCCTTTGTGAATTTCGCGAAAAGGAGCCGGACGATAAATGAGCGGTGATAAGGAGGTGTACATATGAGGTGTAGCCTCTGCGGTGAAGAGATCAGGCCAGATTGCATACTGGACGTGGGTATCTGTACATTCTGTTTCTATGATACTTCTACCTGGGAATCCAACTCCTTTCTCGTTACCCGGAAAGAAGCCCTTATAGGCCCGAGAAAGAAGAACCCCAAGAAGCGTGTCGGTCTGTCGCCTGTGATCAGGGAGCTCGTCACCCCCTCGTCAACTTCACGATCGTCGCCCTCGTGTGGGATGCCCCGGAATCGGCCCTCGACCTCGACATACTCGCAGACGTCCTCAAGAGGTGCGGCCTTCAGGTTCTCCGTACGGAGTTTTCAGACGTGACCCGCCCCGAGGACGCGGCGCTCCGCCTCGCGCGGGCTCTCGGCCTCGAGTACGACGATCTCGACCTCGTCATGCGGATCATCAACCGAAGGCAAGAAAAGACCGAGATGTGCGTCGTCGTGGAGAACTTCGATGCCGCTGTGAGCCTCGAGATTCGAAAGGCCAAAAACATCGAGGGCACCATGCGCTCCCATGCCCAAGGCCATCGCAACGCGGGGTGGCTCTTCATGGGCACCCGCGCGATACTCCCCGCCTTCGTCGACCGGTACCGCCCCTTCTTCATGTCCGGCCTCGTCCTGTTCGAAGAGAAGATACGCCCCGGCTAAAATACCCTCTTCTCGAAAAGAGCCTTCCCGGATTTCCCTCTCCCGCCACGTTTCTTCTCCTCGCCGTTTCCCGAAAAACCCCGTTCCCGCAGTTTACCATATTAAACTCCTCTCCCCTCCCCCATTTCCCCGCACCTTTCCTCACTTGTCACATAACACGACGTTATCGGAACCAACGACTATATTCATCAACTCCCAAACATACCTTGGCCGTCGACCTTCGATATAATAACCAAAACACTTCCGTGCATCGACTGCAAGAAAGGAGACAGAGGTGGGGTTGAACGTGAGCGACATAAACAAACAGCTGAAAGCGGAGTTGGGGGATTACGAGGACAGCTTGCAGGACGCCTGGGTGGAGATCCTCGAACGCAACCTTCAAGCCGCTGCCGAAATCCAGCCGGTAGCGAAGAAGGTGAGGAGTAGAGCGATCACGCGGTACCTGAACAGGAAATATCGGGAAGAGAGCCTGCAGAGGCCGTTGGGACGCAACGGAGATGAAACCTTCACTCTCGAGTCCGTTCTGTCGGCGCCCTCGTCAGAGGACAGGGCCGAGGCGACGGAGAGGGACGATACCCAGGGGAACGACGTCTACGAGAAGATAGTGGGCTTTCTGATCGGGGAATACTTGAAACAGAGGCGGGAAAACCTGGAACTGAGGAAGAGGCGCGTCGAACTAACCGCGGAAAGGATCAGGCTCCGCAGGGAGTCGCTCGAGTTCAAGAGGCAGCGCTATGAATCGTGGAAGCAGTTCATGGAGGACAAAGGAAAGCAGAAAGAGGAGTTTTTGACACTGCACGTGCAGCTGCAGCGCGAGAAGCTGGAATTCAGGGAAAAATCGTTGAAGGCCAAGAAAGAGCGGGGAACGTGAGAGGGTGGACCTGTTATACCCTTTCTTACAAATAATTCCCATATGACGTTGTTATACCTAGACATTTACCACGAGATATGGTTATCTATGGATAGTGGCTCCGCGATATATCTTTCCCAATCCCGAGAATGCGTCTCTTGCCGATCTCCAGGCGGCACGGAAGGCAGGCAATAGGGAGACGGACCGCAGATGTCTCGTGATCATCATGCTCCTTATCGGCTCCTCGCGGGAACAGGTCATGAAGACAGTCGAACTCTCCGACAGCGCAGCGAGAAGGATCATCAGGGCCTTCAACCTCTACGGGGTCGATGGACTTATCGCAAAGAAGAGATCGGGCCGGACCCCTCTTCTCAGGGGTGAGCAGAAAGAGGAGATCCTCGAAGAGTTCGAGGAGCCGGGACGCGCCCAGAGGACATTTTGGACGGCGTCTGCCTTCCACGGGCATATCACGAAGAAATACGCCCTTGAGTGTCCCTACAATACTGTCCTGCGCCTTCTTCATGAGAAAGGGTATGTCCTGAAGGTCCCGAAGCCTTGGCCGGACAGACAAGATGAGCAACTCAGAGGTGAGTTCACGGAGAGATTGAGACATCTTGCGGAGGATCCCGAGGTCGAACTCTGGTACGGGGACGAAACAGGCATCGACGGGGAGCCACGGCCCCGAAGAGGCTGGGCGATCAAGGGAACACGACAGAACGTGATCCATAACGGCGACCATATCCGGCTGAACATCCTCGGGATCGTCTGTCCCCGGACAGGAGAATTCTTTGCCATCGAGGCAAGCCACTGCGATACGGATGTCTTCCAGGTTTTTCTCGATGAGGCTGCTCAATCAGTCATCCCGAGTCGCACACGGAATATCCTCATCCTCGACAATGCCTCCTGGCATAAGGGGAAGAAGCTCGACTGGCACTTCTTCGAGCCGCTCTATCTCCCTCCCTACTCGCCTGACTTCAATCCCATCGAGAGAATCTGGCTTATCATGAAAGCCCAGTACTTCACGAACATCCACTGCAAGAACACGAAGGCCCTCATCGAGAGGGCCGACCGTGCCCTTTGCGAACTCATGGATAACCCCACCAAAGTAGCCTCTGCGGCGACCCCAATTGTGCATTAATTCTGGGGAAGGGTCTAGCTGCGGGCCAGGCTGCGACGGATTCGGTAGAGGTGGAAAGTGAGCTTGCGGCGTCAGCCGTTCAAAAGATTGAATCCCGACATCGTCGGATGTAATCTTGAAGGTCTGGTCGGGAGAGACGGCGTATAGCTTCCTGTAATGGCGATTTT
>CAVVPU010000219.1:0-36873 GCA_963750015.1 uncultured delta proteobacterium
GAACGAAGGCGGCGAAGAGCCCGCCCGAGATCATGAAAAGGGAAAAGACCTTCCCAAGGATCTTCAATGGTTCCTCCTGTCGAGTAAGATTCGCGTTCAGAAAAGGTTGGCTGAAAAGAGGATACCTCCCCTCACGAATGAATTCAATCCAAAAAAGATACGAAAAGCGCCAAGTACGGAGCAGAAAAGGGGAAAGGAACAGAAATCGCGAAACTCGAAGCGCGAAGCGCAAAAAGCAAAAGACGAAGAGCAAGGCCCACCCTCACCCTACCCTCTCCCCTCGCCGAGCCGAGGGAGAGGGAAAAAGGCAACCACATAGTCGATTCTTGGCGGCCTCCAGGGCAGCCCTCCTCCTGAATTGGTGTTGGTGTGTACATCCTATGAGGGCCGGAGCCGGGGAAAGACCGATGAACGAGGGACGACCACCCTTCGGGCTCGGACGATGGACGAGAAGAACAAGGCGAAAGCGTTCCGTCTTTGGCAGTCTCCAAGGACGCCGCCCTTATCCGATTGGTGCCGGTGTGTGCATCCTATGAGGGCCGGAGCCGCGGACAAGAAGATACGGCTCCGCTGGCAACCGGCCGGTCGCTTGAAGGGGATGCGTCATAGGTGGATGCCATGTGAGCAACGTTGGCCGTAGCCGTACTAGATGTACGGCGGATGGACACGTGCGGAGCAGGGCGCCGCATAGGGCGTATTCCCTTCAAGCGACCGGCCACACCTTGTGCCCTCATTCGTCTCTTCGTCAGCCTGACTCGCATTCCAAGTGCGTTCGCCCTGTGCTCCGGTTGCGATAAGAGCCCTAATTCGCTATAATTCTCATCCAGTCCCGCCTCTTACTTAAGGGCCAGGGCAAAACAAATTCATCTACAGATTGGATTTTCTCATGTCGATTAGACGGGTGGACATAGTGACGGACAAGGGGGGCGAGGAGACCTTCGACCCTGAATTCTACGAACTCTGCGGCGGCGTCTGGCTCGACGAAGAGGGCCCGAGGGTGGTCGTGAAAAGCTATCCCCCGGACGTTTCCGCCCTGCTCGCCTACCTCGGCCGCTCGGGATTCCCCATGGATGACGTGACTGTCGTCGAGGAAGAGGATAAGGACTATGTGGCTCTCGTGCGCCAACAGTTCAAACCCATAAGGGCGGGAAACGTCCTGATCCTGCCGCCCTGGCGGAAGACCCGAAGCAAGGGACATACCATCGTCATAGAACCGGCCATGGCTTTCGGCACAGGAAGGCACGAGTCGACGAAGCTCATGATTCGCATGATGGGAGGTCTCGACATCGGCGGAAAGAAGGTCCTCGACGTGGGTTGCGGCTCTGGCATCCTTGCGATATATGCGTGGCTACTCGGCGCGGCCTCTGTGTGCGCCGTCGACCACGACCCGACGGCAACCGAGGCGGCGCAGAAGAGCTTCGATCTCAACCGGGCCGGATCTATCCTGCTCGCCTGTTCGGGGGTCGAGGCCCTCAAGGGAAGGTTCCAGGTGGTACTGGCGAACCTCGATTTCACTACTTTCAAGGCCCATGCGACTGACGTGGTGCGGCTGGTCGGGGACGGGGGATGGCTCGTCGTCTCGGGCATCGAACGACAGTACGCGGCAGACACGCCGGCCCTATTCGGCCATGCACACCTGGTAAAGCAGACCCGGATGAGGGATTGGCACGGCTTTGTCTTTCATATGGAATAAAGCGTTCCGCAAAATAACCTAGCGATTTGTCCCCGGTGGAACCCTTTCCGGAGCGCGCGCTTTCAAGGAGTCCTTCGGATACCCTCCTGCAGGGGATTGTCCTTATTTCGCCTGATTCAGATACTTGAGGCGCACATCACAGAGCACGTTCTCGAGCAAACTCCCCTCTTCGTCCGTCAGGTTCCCCTTGGTCTTCTCCTTCAGCATCTCGATGATGCTGATGGTCTGCTTGGCTAATTGAAGGTTTATCTCTTTCTTGTTGCTGATAGGGTCGGGAAGTTCCCCGAGATGCACGAGGGCCGACGTGGACAGGGAGAGGATAAAGGTGGAGAAACCGAATTCGTAGAGGAGATCGTTCTCGGACCATCTGCCTCCGCGCTCTTTTGCCTTTTCATCGGCGTTGGCCTTTGCCTTGCCTTTCGCGCGTTTGGCCTCGCCAACTTCCTTTTCTTCCATCTGGCTCCTCCTAAAGTAACATATCCAGTTTCATAGGGACAAAAAATACGGTTTCGTTTCTCTTCACCTGGTAGAGAAGATAATTCCTTCTCAGGCCTTCCACCATCAGGGTCTGGAAGTCCTGCTTGTCGGTTACGTCGCCGTTGTTGATCTTGATGATCACATCACCGGGCTTCAACCCGTATCGCTCACCCATGCCACCCTTGATCACCTTGGTCACCACGACCCCGCTTGTCTGTTTCAGCTTGAATTTGAGCTTGGCATAGCCCTGTATATCGGCCAATCGGATTCCGCACAGGTTCTCGTCCAGAGGGGCGGGGACATAATCCAGGGACCTTTGCTCTATATTGACCGTCACCTCATCATCCCCTCTCACTATCTTTATCCGGCTCCTTCCATTCATACCGGCTTTCCTGACGAGGTTCTGGAGCTTCATCCCGTCCCTGACCTTTTTTCCGTCGATCTCGACAATTCTGTCTCCCGGCTTCACCCCCGACCCTTCTGCCGGGCTCCCCGCGATCACGCTGTCCACGTAGAGATACTGGCCGTCCTCATCCTTTCTCTTTTCGACAAAAATACCGAAGATGGGCCTTTTTCCCTCATGCTCGTTGAATTCGGAGAGCATGGACATGACATCGTCGATGGAGATGGCAAAGCCTATGCCCTTCCCTTCCTGGTAGATCGCGGTAACGATGCCGATGAGGTCACCCTCGCCGTCAAGAAGGGCGCCGCCCGAATTACCCGGATTGATGGCCGCATCCGTCTGGATCAGATTCGCGTACACCTTGTTGTCGTTGATGTTGAGGCTCCGGCCGAGGGCGCTCACTACGCCCACGGTGACCGTGCTCGAAAGGCCGAAAGGGTTGCCTATGACGATTGCCCGCTCGCCGACGCGCACGTTCTTCTTCTTCACCTTGAGAAAGGGGAAGTCCTTCTTGCCGTCCACCTTGAGCAGGGCTATATCGAACTCCGGGTCTGCTGCTATCACGTTAGCCTCGTACTCCTGGCGGTTTGTAAATTTAACCGTGATGGTCACCGCCTTGGAAATGAGGTGCTCGTTCGTGACGATCAGCCCTGAAGGGTCGAGGACGACACCCGAGCCGATGCTCTCGGATGCTTGGGAATCGTCCTCATCCTCGGAGGAAAAGAAACGCTTGAAAAAGTTGCTGTTCTTGACCTCACTGGGCGAGCCCGAAAGCTCCTCGGTCCTTATGTTGACGATGGCCTTGCTCACGTTCCCGACCACATCCTCGATCCTCTGTTCCTTCCCGTGAGCGAGAAGAGGGAGGAAAAGGAGGGCTATCGCAGCACACAATGCGTGGCACAATCTGACTTTATTCATATCTTATGGAACATCCATGTTTTATCGGCCGGCCCGCCGGAGGTTAAGCTCAATACCAATCGTCTTCGACCTTTTTCTTTTTCTTGAGTATCTTCAGGACCGCGTCAAGGATGATGTGGGCCACCTCGTCTTTCGACAGCCTGGGCACCTGCTTGATTGCCCCGGAACGGTCGATGAGGGTGACTTCGTTGCTGTCCGAGCCAAAACCGATGCCGGCTCTTGGTGACATCGTTCGCGACGATGAGATCGAGGTTCTTCTTCTTGAGCTTCTCCCGGGCGTTTTCCACCATGTCATGGGTCTCGGCGGCAAAGCCGACAAGCACGCGGTCGCCGATTATCTTCCCCAGCTCCCCCAGGATGTCGGGATTCTTTCTCAACCTGAGGGTTATCTCTTCCTGTCCTTCCTTCTTCTTGATCTTCCCGCAGTTTTCCATGCCGCACCGGTAGTCGGCCACCGCCGCAGCCTTGATGATCACGGAGCAGCGCTCCTGCTCTTCCATGACCGCTGCCCTCATCTCTTCCGCGGTGACCACATTGATCACCCGTATGTCGCTCCTCGGCGGCTCTATAGAGGTCTTGCCGGTGACGAGCACCACCTCGGCTCCCCTTCGCCGCGCGATCCGGGCAACGGCATAGCCCATCTTGCCGGAGGAATTGTTCGTGATGCACCGGACAGGGTCGATGTATTCGGTGGTGGGGCCCGCGGTCACGAGCACCCTTTGATCGACGAAATCCTTGTTTGTGAAGATGTCCTCCATCTTCTCCAGGATGTCCTCTATGGTGGGCAGCCTGCCCTTGCCCTGCCAGCCGCAGGCAAGATCACCGGAAGCGGGCTCCATGAATTCAAAGCCGTTGTCCCTGAGCTTCTCGATGTTCGACTGTACTATCTTGCTCTCCCACATTTTCGTATTCATGGAAGGGACGAAAAGGACCGGCACCGTAGTCGCCATGATCATGGTGGTCAGGAAATCATCCCCTATGCCGTTCGCTACCTTTCCGATGATATTTGCCGTGGCCGGCACTATGACGATCTGGTCGGCGATGTCCGCGAGGGATATATGACCTATCTTTCCTCCGGTGAAAAGCTTGAAAAGCTCGTGGGTCACCTCGTTTCCCGAGACCGTCTGGAAGGTCAGGGGCGTAACGAATTCCATGGCGTTCTTCGTCATGACCACGTGGACGCTCGCCCCCTTCTTGGTCAACTGTCTCACCAGCTCGGCCGTTTTGTAGGCGGCGATCCCGCCTGATATGCCTACAATAATCTCCCTGTTTTGCAGCATGCTGTACATGTTTCCTAGGTCAGCTCCCTTCAAAGATTGAGGCCGGTCATACGCACCATCCTGGTAAAAAGATTGGCCTTCGGCACGTCGATGGGAGAGACGATATCCATGCGTCCGACCACCTCGTTGTCCAGTTGATAGACCACCTCGCCAAGCTTTTGCCCTGCCTTCACCTCGCCCCTTATGCGGGGCAGGTTGTAAACTTCCTTGATCTCCTTCTTCTTGCCCCTGGCAACGGGTATCGCCAGGTCCGCGGCTGCAACGCCTTTGATCTTCCTGAACCTTCCGTCCGCCAGATAGATGTCCTTGTCTATGGTACGCCCTTTCTTGGCCACGGTCACGGCCGTGTACTGATCGAAGGCGCTTTTAAGCTTCTCGCAAGCGAAATTGTCGCGGGCCCTCGCGGTCGGGCTTCCCATGACCACGACGATGAACCTGAGATCGCCCTTCTTTGCAGTGGCCGTGACGTTGTAGCCCGTCGCGCGGTAGTAGCCGGTTTTCAGACCGTCCACCTCGGGCATGCGGAAAAGCAGCTTGTTGTGGTTGTTGAGGATAAAGGTCCCGTTCCTGAAGTCGGCCTTCTTCGTCGATGCCCATTCGAGGACTTTGGGGTATTTCATGACAGCCCTTGCCAAAAGGGCCATATCGTAGCATGAGGTGAGGTCCTCGGTCTGTCCCTTGCCCGGCGGCAGGCCGTGAACCGACTGGAACAACGTATCGTTCATTCCGAGGGACTTCGCGTTCTCGTTCATGAGGTCGACGAAATCCCGGGCAGAGCCGGCCACGAACTCGCTCACCGCATAGGCAGAGTCGTTTGCGGAAGCGATCATGATCGCCTTCATCGTATCTTCGAGGCTGAATTCCTCACCTTCCTTGAGATATACCTGACTCCCCCCTATTTCTTCCGCGGCCCGCGAGGTGCGGACCTTGTCGGTCAGGTGGAGACTGCCCTTGTTGAGTCTGTCCATGACGATATAGGCGACCATGAGCTTGGTCATGCTCGCGGGCGCCCTCTTCGCATGCATGTCCTGCTCTTGGAGCACCTTGCCCGTGGTGGCCTCCATAACCACGTAGGCTTCGCACGGCTTGGCGGAACTGTCTTGAGCCGCTTCCTTCCGTTTATGGGGCTTTGCCTTGACGTAGCGGGCCGAAGCGCCCTGATTTAAGCCAAGAAAAAAAACAATAGCTATCAAAAAGATAACTAGATGCCTGACGGGCTGTTTTTTCATACCTTCCTTTTTTATTTCTTTACTTCATTTTGTCCGTAAACGCCTTGATAAGATCGATGGGAAGCGGGAAAATGATCGTCGAGTTCTTTTCGGCCGATATCTCGACGAGTGTCGTAAGATAGCGCAATTGAAGGGCCATGGGGTTCTCGGAAAGTATGTCTGCCGCCTCATGGAGTTTCGTCGACGCCTGGAACTCACCCTCGGCGCTGATGACCTTCGCCCTTCTTTCACGCTCTGCCTCGGCCTGCCGCGCGATGGCGCGCTGCATCTCCTGAGGTAAATCGACGTTCTTCACTTCCACGTTCGAAACCTTGATGCCCCACGGCTCGGTGTGCTTGTCGAGAATCTCCTGGAGGCGCTCGTTGATCTTCTCCCGGTGAGAGAGCAGCTCGTCGAGCTCCGCCTGGCCGAGGACGCTCCTCAAGGTAGTTTGGGAAAGCTGGCTCGTGGCATAGAGGAAGTTCTCCACGTCGATGATCGCCTTCATCGGGTCTATCACCCTGAAGTAGACGACTGCGTTCACCTTGATAGAAACGTTGTCCCTCGTGATCACGTCCTGAGGAGGCACGTCGTGGACCACTGTCCGAAGGCTCACCTTCACCATCTTGTCGATGATGGGTATGAGGATGATGAGTCCCGGTCCCTTGGGTTTGCCAAGGACGCGACCAAGGCGGAAGATGACCCCCCTCTCGTATTCGTTGAGAATCTTTATTGCCATCCCGAGAAAAATGATGATTATTACGAAAATAAATACGTAAGCCGGCAGCATATCAATTCCCCCCTTCTTTTTTGACCTTCACCGACATGCCTTCGACGGCAACGACCACGACCCTTTCGCCCGCATGTATCGGCGACTCGCTTCGAGCGTCCCACAACTCGCCGTGGACGAACACCTTGCCGAAAGTGTCGACGTCGGTTCGCGCGATCCCGATCTCTCCTACCATCCCTTCCCGGCCCGTTCTTACTCCCGACATTTGGGCCTTGACGGCATATGATAGCATGCCGAGGAAAAATACTATAGAGACTATAACGACCGTGAGTATGGACGACCACGATATGGAAAGCCAGCTCCCGGGCAGGTTGACGAGCATTATAGAGCCTATCACAATGGATGCGACGCCCGCAACGCTCAAGACGCCGTAGCTCGCCACCTTCAGCTCGAGGAGAAAGAAGATGACGCCGAGGATGATGAGGAAGAGGCCGGCGTAGTTTATGGGGATAGTCTGAAAGGCGTAGAAGGCCAGGATGAGGCAGATGCCTCCCAGGACCCCCGGAACAATTGCGCCGGGACGGAATACTTCGAAGAGGATGCCGTAAAAGCCTATCATCATGAGGAGGTAAGCCACATTCGGGTCGCTCACGAAAGAGAGGAACTTGTACTTGAAAGGCATCTCGAGGGCATGTATCCGGGCCCCCTCGGTCTTGAGGGTCACCTTCTTGCCGGCCCCATCGACAACCTTATTGTTCACTTGAGCCAGAAGGCTGTCGACATTGTCGGCGACCACGTCTATGACATTGGCCTTCAACGCCTCATCGGCGGTCACGGAGACGCTTTGCCTCACCGCCCTCGCCGCCCACTCCACGTTCCTGCCCCGTTTCGCGGCGAGGCTTCTGGCATATGCTTCGGCATCCTGCTCGACCTTCGCCATCATCTCCTTGTCCATCGATCCGCCGCCGAGGCTCACCGGATGCGCGGCCCCTACGTTCGTTCCCGGCGCCATGGCAGCTACGTGGGCGGAAATAAGAATAATGGCGCCCGCCGATGCGGCCCTGGCACCGGAGGGGTAAACATAGACGATGACCGGTATTGGCGCATCCATGATGGCCTTTACGATCTCTCTCATGGACGTGTCGAGTCCGCCCGGGGTATCGA
Organism: uncultured delta proteobacterium; assembly: GCA_963750015.1. Classification (GTDB taxonomy): domain Bacteria; phylum Desulfobacterota; class Syntrophorhabdia; order Syntrophorhabdales; family WCHB1-27; genus CAVVNC01. Next base: position 7,874 of record CAVVPU010000219.1, read on the forward strand.
GGAGTATGAGGAGTGCCTGGGCCCCGGCCCCTCCGGCTTCCTTCAGGGAGTCCCTGATAAAGGTTGAAACAGGGGGACCGATGATTCCATCGATGCGGATTTCATAAACCTCGGCAGACGAAGCATTCGTGGAAGCAGAAACGACAAAGAGCAAAAGCAGGCACGACAGAAGCAGCGCTTTTTTCATAATCGCTTGAATTTCTTGTCTAAAGCCTTCTCGACCACCCCCGGCACCCAGGCCCCGACCGATCCGCCGAAGCTCGCCACTTCCTTTATGGTCCTGGAGCTCACGAAGTAGTAATCCTTGCTCGTCATCATAAAGATGGTGTCAATATCGGGGTTAAGGTTTCGGTTCATGGAGACCGTCTGAAACTCGAACTCGAAGTCGCTCATGGCCCGGAGGCCCCTAATGACGAACCGGGCGTCGAGCTTTCTCACGAAATCGACCAGGAGGCCCTGAAAGCTGTCGACGACGATCCTGCCATTGCCCTTGATCGACTGCCTGATCAAGTCCATACGCTCCTCGACCGTAAAGAGACCCTGTTTGTCGATGTTGTAGCCTATGGCGATCACCACCTTGTCGAAAAGCTCCAGGGCCCTCGAGAGGATGTCCAGGTGGCCGTTGGTGATGGGATCGAAGGAACCAGGGTAGATACCGACCTTATTCTTCATGGAGATCAGCTCCTTATGTCTTTTCTGTCTGCAAAGCGCCTTCAGGCACGGATATTCTCCGGGCGCAGCTCACGATGCTCAGAACCGTATCCCCGTAGCGCCGGGCCCGAACCTCGTATCGATCATCGGGTAGGCTTCCCAGCTCCTCTCTCTTGGAGTGCTCGATGACAAGAAGCGTTTGGGCACTACAGAGGAAGTTCTTCGCAAGTAGATCAAGAGTAGAGGCTGCGTAGCCCATCTCGTAAGGAGGATCCGCAAAAATGAGGTCGAAAACCTTTCCCTGCCTGTGTAGCATGGGCACGGCATATCTTACATCCATATTGAGGACATGGCAATCTTTATCTATTAAAAGGGCTTTGAGATTCTCCTTCAATAGGGTTGCGGTGCGGCGGTCCTGCTCGACGGCGAAGACCGATGAAGCATCGCGGCTCAAAGCCTCGATAGTAAAGGAGCCGGTGCCGGCGAAGAGGTCGAGGACAGATAAGCCGTCGATGGGACCGAGGAGGTCGAAGATGGCTTCACGAACCTTTGAGGAAGTGAAGCGCGCCGGGCCGCCGCGAGTGATAGCGATAGTCCGTCCTTTGAATCGTCCCCCGGTGATCCTCACGCCGCTCATAGTCGTTTTCGTCCGGTCTATAGTGTACCTTTTTGTGGGACGAACAGGCAAAAATGAATAGAACCCCCGGGATTTAATTGGTCAAAGAGAGGAAGACCTTTTGAAGACAAACCTCACGCTGACCAGTATGAGGAGATAAGCCAGATTACTCCAGTGGGGGGTTACGAAAGAGAGGCAGATTGCGCACATCGACGCGCCAGGAAAAACGAGGTTGTTCCTGCCTATTCTCCGGATCGCATCGTCATCGACGGTCGAATGGACGAGGCCGCGTTTGGCCGCATATCGCCAGTTCAAATAGAAAAATGAGCCGACGAGCAGGAGGTTCACATGAAAAAACAGGACGCCCCCCAGGTAGCGGTGGTAATGGCTGAGGAGCGACGCGGAAAAAGGTACGACGGCAACAAACATGAGCCAGATGATATTGAGCCACAAATAGCCCTGATTCGTCTTTTCTACGAAGTGGATGTGGCGGTTGCTCGTGATCCAGTATATGCCGAGGAGAAGGAAACTCTGTCCGAAGGTCCAGAACTGGGGCCAAAGAGCGATGAGGTGCCGATTAAAATCGACTGCGGATGAAACGTCTTCGGGAACCTTCAGCCCAAAGACCAACAAGGTCATGGCAATGGCGAATATTCCGTCGGCAAGGGCCTGAAGACGCTGAGTCGTCATCCGTAAACCGGGGGAAAGAGAATTTTCAGGATTCTTGGCCGTTCTCATACTGCCCTTCGCCCTATTTCTATATCAAGCAATTCTGCGTCTTTCCTAAGCTTCCTTTTTGCGGAAGACTTCGAGGATGAACTCCGATATTTCATCCTCTCTCCCTTGGAAGAAATGGGAAGTGGGGATTATCTTCAGGTGTTTCTCGCCCGGAAGCCCTTTATGGAGGGCGATAAGATCGTCCACTGGAGATATGTCATCCCTTGACCCGCCCACGAGCTGAATTCTCCCGGGAAAGACTTTAATGGCCTCGACTCCGCCCATGGAGAAGGGAAAAGCGACAAGAAAGGCATCGGTGAGAAAAGGGACGCTGCCAAGGGCTCTCGCCGAGACCCAGGCCCCGAAGGAGTAGCCGGCAAGGACGAATCTGGCGGGATTTGCCAGGTGATCCTTGAGGAAGCGGCACGCAGAGATGACATCCTCGGTTTCCCCGTCTCCCTCGCCATATCGTCCGGTGCTCCTGCCGACCCCCCGAAAATTGAAGCGGACCGTCGTGAATCCCGCCTGGTGGAAACCATCCACTATGGCTTCCACCACGTTATTGTCCATGGAGCCGCCGTAGAGGGGGTGCGGGTGGCATACGACCGCCCCGCCTGACCCGCTCCCTTCCTGCATCTCCGCTTCCAGGCTTTCCATGCCTTGTATGACGAGCGTTTTTGTTGACACGATCCATTTATTTTGGTAGCTTTTGGTCAAAAATTCAACAGAGAAATCCATGGGAATGTTTACAAAGAAAGAAAAAGAAGCCACCCCGCACGAGGACAGCCAATCTCAAAAAAAAACAGATAAGAGCGACGAGAGCGAATGGAGGAAGTGTAAGTTCTGCAAGGAGCAGGTCCTGAAACGGGAGGTCGAGAAGAACCTCGACGTCTGTCCCAAGTGCTCCTACCACTTCCCCATGTCTGTCGATAGGCGTATAGATCTCGTCTTCGACCGCGGCACCTTCACCGAGTACTACAGGAACGTGACAGCGGTCGACTTTCTTGAGTTCAGCGATCTGAAAAGCTACAAATCGCGGCTGGCAGAGGCCAAAGAGGCTACCGGGAGGAACGACACCGTCGTCTGTGGGAAAGGACGGATCGAGGGCCTTGAGGTGCTCTGTGCCATCTTCGATTTCGGCTTCCTGGGCGGCAGCCTCGGATCGGTGGCTGGGGAAAAGATCACGAGGCTTCTCGAAGAGGGGAGAGACAAAGGGCTGCCGGTTATCGTCTTTTGCGCATCCGGTGGGGCGAGAATGCAGGAAGGAGTGGTCTCCCTCATGCAGATGGCCAAGGTGTCCGGGGCAATAGAGCGCTTGAAGGCCGCCCGGATTCCTTATATAACGATTCTTACTGACGCGACCACCGGAGGCGTGACAGCGAGCGTCGGGATGCTCGGCGATATCATAATCGGGGAGCCAAAGGCCATGATAGGGTTCGCGGGAGCGGTGGTGATAAAGGAAACCATAAAGGAGGAGCTGCCCCAGGGGTTCCAGCGGGCTGAGTTCCTTCTCGAGCACGGGATGATCGATCTCGTGTGCCATCGAAGCGAGTTGAAGCAGAAACTCTACAACATCCTTTCTCTCGTCGTGGTATGAAAGGCTATTCCGAGACCCTTGATTACCTTTACGGTCTCGAGAAGCTCGGAACAGTATTAGGACTGGACAGTGTCCGGTGGATACTATCGCTCATCGGCGATCCGCAGGACTCTTTCAGGACGGTGCATATAGCGGGCACAAATGGCAAGGGCTCCGTCGCCTCCATGATAGCTTCTACACTCAGGGTTGCGGGCTACAAGACCGGGGCCTACACCTCTCCTCATCTCATCTCGTTTACCGAAAGGATCACGGTGGACGGAGAGCCGATCCCGGAAAGCGAAGTCGTACGTCTCACCCAGCTCATCAAGGCCCGGACCGACGAACAGGACAGGGATCGGGCCTTCACCTTCTTCGATTTTACCACGGCCCTGGCCTTCGAATATTTCAAGAACCAGGGCGTTGACGCGGCGATCGTCGAGGTGGGCCTCGGAGGCAGGCTCGACTCGACGAACGTGGTACGACCCGTGGTATCCGTCATCACCAACATCGCCCTCGACCACCAGGAGTATCTGGGCAACACAATTCAGGAGATAGCTCAGGAAAAGGCGGGTATAATCAAGGAGGCCATCCCCGTCGTTACCGGCGCAACCTGCGATGCCCTCGACGTCATACGGGACGCGGTCGCCCACAAGGCCCGTCTCTATACGCTTGGGGAAGACTTCGAATTCAAGAAGATGGGCGAGCAAACCATGTCATACAAAGGGACCGGCCTGTCCTTCGACGACCTTTCGATCAGCCTCAGGGGGGACCACCAGTTCTTCAATGCATCTCTGGCCCTTTGCACGCTGGAGGTCCTGTCCAAAAAGGGTTTCGGGATCGACGAGAGGTCCGTCAGGCAGGGGCTTTCGTCCACAAAGTGGCCAGGAAGGCTCGAGCTGATCAAGACGTCTCCGGACAAACCGGAGGTCCTTCTGGACGGCGCCCATAATCCCGACGGAGCGAGGGCACTGGCAGCTTTTCTGCGCACCCATTTCAAAGACAGGAGAAAGCTCCTTCTTTTCGGAGTGATGAAAGACAAGGATTTTGACCTGATGCTTGTAGAGTTGCTTCCCGTCGTTCAACAGGTCATACTGACAAGGCCGGATATTGCGCGAGCCGCCGCACCTTCCGAGCTCTCTGTCTCACGCTCCCTCGGCAATTCTCAGCGATTCGGTGGAAGATGGCATAAACAAAGCCTTTGAAGCCGCCAATGTTTCGGACCTGATTGTCATAGCAGGCTCTTTCTACACCGTCGGTGAGGCAAAGCGAATTCTTGATGAACAAGCTTAAAACACTGCTCGCCCTGTCGATACTTTTCGCGCTCGTGCCCGTGGGCGCCCGCGGTGCGAATCCCACGGGACCCGTGAACATTACGGCGCGCGAGCTCAGATACAACAGGGAACAGAACATATATACGGCGGAAGGCGATGTGGTGCTGACTGAAGGGAACAGGCGCCTCGATGCCGACTTCGTGCTCTATAACGATACGACCAAAGACGCCTTTGCCGAAGGACACGTGGTTTTTCAGGACCAGGATGATGTGATTCATGGAGAAAAGGTATCTCTCAACCTCGTGACCAACCGGGGCACCATAGAGAAGGGGCAGCTTTACGTCAAAAAGGGAAACTTCTTTCTTACGGGGAACGAAATAGAGAAGACAGGAGAATCGACCTACAGGGTCCACACGGGCGAGTTTACCACGTGCGGCCTCGACCACCCGGACTGGGTCTTCGTTGCCAAGGACGTCGATATTACGGTCGAGGGCTATGCCACGGCGACCAACGCCAAGTTCAGCGTCTTCGGTTTACCGGTGCTCTACATGCCGTGGGGCATATTCCCGGTAAAATCAGAGAGACAGTCCGGTTTTCTTCTCCCCGATTTTACGAGTTCGAGCAGGGACGGCGAGATCATCAGGAACGCTTACTTCTGGGCAATCGCAAAGGATAAGGATGCGACCTTCTTTCTCGACTGGATCGAGAACCGGGGTGTCAAACCGGGTGTCGAATACCGCTATGCCCTTTCAGACACCACAAAAGGGCAATGGTACGGAACCATCATTGACGACAAGAAGTACGACCATACCCGCTACCAGATCAAGGGGGACCACGAAGAGCTATTCGGGGACGATCTGAAGTTCAAGGCCGACATCAACCGCGTCTCCGACTTCGACTACCTGGAGGATATGGGGCTTACGACGTTGGAAAGGAGCGAAAACTCCCTGAGGTCGGTGGCCTTCGCTGAAAAGCCCCTCAAGTACTCGCTTCTAACAGTCGAAGGCGACTATTTTCAGGACCTCACCCAGAAGAGCAACAGCGCCACCCTGCAATACCTACCCGAAGCCTCCTACTTTACCGAGTATGTGCCCATATTAAAGCAGAAGGCGTACGTCGACCTCTCCAGCGACTTGACCAATTTCATGGACGGAAAGGGGGACAGATTCACGCGGTTCGTTGCCACGCCCACGGTCCGGGTGCCCTACTCGGTGAGTGGTTTCAACTTCCTCTTCTCCGGGGGCCTCACCGAGAAGTCCTATTCGGACAATCAATCGTCGCCTAACAGTGATAACGCCCTGCACCACGAGACCTACACAATCGGCGGGGATGCCAACGCTCAATTCGTCAGGAACGGAACGACCGACCTTTTCAACATCGGACAGTTTCAGAGCGTCATCTCGCCCCGTGTAGACTACTCTTACATAAAGAACGACGAGTCTTTCTCCAACATCCCTTCTCTGGATCCTTCCGACCGAACGAGCAATGCCAACGTGATGACCTACTCCTTCAACCACTACTTCAATGCGGTCAAGGACGGCGCGACGAGGGAAATATCGCTTTTCGAGATACAACAGAGCTATGGACTCTCAGGCGACCTCCAGCCCCAGCCCTACCTCTACTATGGCTCGGGCAACCGCCTGTCCGACGTCCACGCACGGCTCACCTTTATTCCTCAGCAAAACTTCTACCTCGTTCACGAGGAGGTTTTCAACATACACGGCGAAGGCTTCACGACTATGACAAACAGCGCCCATTATGTGGTGCCGAGCCTGTTCCAGGCAGATATCACCCACAGCTACTCGAAGGAATTCCTCGAACCGGCGACCGAGCAAGAAGGAAAGGGCGCGGGCAACGAAATATTGCTCAATACCATAACGAAGTGGCGCCAATTCGACCTCCGTTACCAGTTGGACTACTCCTTTCTGGATCATACTTGGATCGACACCCTTGTCGCTCTCACCTACCACCCCTCATGTTGGGGTATAACCCTCTCCCTGAGCAAGACGAGAAGGCCTGCCGATACAAGCATCCATCTCTCCTTTAACCTGCAAGGTTTAACGCAAAACATAGGAGCTCACTGATGCTTGCAGTCTTTTCGGCGCGCGCCCGGATGGGAGCCCGGGCGACCGGCTGCCATTACAAACAAACGCATAACAAGCAAGTGGAAGCGACGACGGCTAAGGAGGAAAGATGATCGAAGGAGTGGTAACAAAGCATCTCAGGCTCATTCCTGACGAGCGGGGGAGGCTGATGGAGATCTTGCGCTGTGACGAGGATCTCTTTGTCCGGTTCGGACAGGTCTACATGACGACGACCTATCCTCAGGTGGTGAAGGCCTGGCATTACCACAAATGTCAGGATGACTTCATTGCCTGCGTCAAAGGCATGCTTAAACTCGTGCTCTACGACGCACGCGAGGGCTCTGCGACTAACGGGCAGATCGACGAATTCTTCCTGGGCGACTACAACCCCATGCTCGTCAAGGTGCCCAGGATGGTCTACCATGGGTGGAAGTGCATCTCCGAGGAAGAGGCCATCGTCATCAACGTGCCGACCGAGGCTTACAATGCCAAAGAGCCGGACGAATACCGACTCGACCCTCACAATAACAATATCCCTTACAGGTGGGCCAGAAAGGATGGATAGTCAAAAAATTCTCGTTACAGGCGGCTGCGGCTTTATCGGCAGCAACTTCATACGTTATCTGCTCTCGTCTTCCTCTCATCGCATCGTGAACCTCGATAAGCTCACCTATGCGGGAAACCTTGAGAACCTGAGAGACGTGGAGGGGCACGACAGATATGAGTTCTTGCGGGGCGATATCGCGGACAAAGAAACCCTGGAAAAAGTCTTTGACAAGGGGATAAAGGCTGTCGTCAATTTTGCGGCGGAGTCCCATGTGGACCGGAGCATCATCGATCCGGACGCCTTCGTTCAGACCAATATCTACGGGACCTATTGTCTTCTCGATACGGCCCGAAAGAGGGGCGTCGGGCGATTTCTCCAGGTTTCCACCGATGAGGTTTACGGAAGCCTGGGAAAAACGGGCAAGTTTACGGAAGAGACCGGTCTTGCGCCCAACAGCCCCTACTCCGCCTCCAAGGCGTCGGCCGACATGCTCGCCATGTCATATCACAAAACCTTCGGCCTGCCGGTCTTGATCACTCGCTGCTCCAATAATTACGGTCCTTACCAATTCCCGGAGAAACTGATACCCCTCCTTATCAGCAATGCCTCGGAAGACCTCAATCTCCCCATTTACGGGGACGGCACGAACGTCAGGGACTGGATACACGTACAGGACCATTGCGCCGCCCTTGCCCTCGTACTGGAAAAGGGCATGCCCGGGAATGTCTACAACGTGGGAGCGGAAAACGAAAAAAGCAACATGGAAATAGTGGAGTTGATCCTCGAGATCATGAAAAAGCCGCGCAGCCTTATCAAATACGTGAAGGATAGACCCGGTCACGACCAGAGGTACGCAATAGACAACAGAAAGATAAGGGCCGAGCTCGGGTTCGAACTGAAAGTCCCCTTCGAGACCGGGATGGCGGAAACCGTCAAATGGTATATTGAAAACCGGCAGTGGTGGGAGAGGATCAAGACAGGAGAGTACCTCCGGTATTACGAGAGCTGGTACAAGGACCGATAGAGAGAAACGAAACGACCCCTTCGCGAAAGAGCATGCACCTTAAGTCAGCCCCGAAGGGTCGGAATAAGAGGTGTAGTGCCCTTCGACGGGCCATCAGGCGAGCCCACCAGTTCACGGGACCAGCATGAAGAATAGAGAAGCCATAGGGGAAGACTTAAGCAGCAATGAAAGCGATATTCTTTGCCGATGCCCACTTGAAAGAGAATGAACCTGAAAGGGTTAGAGTGGTTTCACAAGCCCTCCGGGATATTACGAAGGATGCAGACCTAGTCTTTATCCTGGGCGACATTTTCGAATTCTTTCACGGTTACGACCGCTACACCTATCCTTTCTATTCGGAATTCATCGATGTCCTGAAGACGATAGCAACGGAAAGGACCGTCTACTTTATCGAGGGCAACCATGAATTCGGCCTGGGTGAGTTCTTCGAGACCTACACCGGTATAAGGTGCGTGGAAAGCCTCACCATTAACATGGACGAGAGGAAGGTTCTCCTGTCCCACGGCGACGAGCTCGGCTCTCCAATAATGAGGCGAATCCTTAAGTCCCCCTTCATCTATTCTATCATGGATCGCCTCGGGCCCACCCTAACCTGGAGGATAGCCATGCTCTCCAGAAGCTTTCTTTCCAAGAAGCACAAGCCTTATGACAGAGTCATACTGGAACGCTTCAGACGATATGGCAGGAAGAAGCTTCGGGAAGGCTACGATGCCGTTGTCATGGCCCACTCGCACATGGCGGACGTTCAAGAGTATGAATGGAACGGCAGAAAGCAGACCTATTTGAATACGGGAGACATGATTGCGTCCTTCAGCTACGGTGTTTATATTACAGGCAGAGGCTTTACCGTAGAGACGTACGACAGGGGGAAGAGAACCGACGATTTTCAGGCCAAACAGATCGTGAAGGGATAGACTTACCCAAGGGAACGCCCGATGCGGGCGAGAAGCTCCTTTCTGCCGTCCCCATTCTTCGAAGAGAAGAGAAAGACGTCGGAATCGAGCTTTCCCTTGAAGTTCTGTTGAGCCTGGACTGCCCTTCCTCTTGTTTCCTTGTCACTCTTGGTGAGGACAAGAGAAAAGGAAAGGTTGTTCTCTTTCAGCCATTCCAGGAGCATGTCGTCCAGGTCATCGAATTCCCGCCTTATGTCGAAGGCCCAGAGCACAAGCTTTATCCATCCGTTCTCCTTTATGTATCCCTCGACCATGGCCTGCCAGTTCCGGTAGACGTCCCGGGAAACTTTGGAATAGCCAAAGCCGGGGAAATCGGAGAATATGGCCTCCCTCCTTCTACCCTCCCATTCGCACTTGGCATTATAAAGATTTATGAGCCGGGTGGCGCCCGGCGTGCTGCCCACCCGTGCGATCTTTTTTGAGGTCAGTGCATTGAGGAGAGAGGACTTACCTACGTTTGACCTTCCCACAAAACAGACCTCGGGCAGCCCGATTGCCTTTCTTTGATCGAGCCCCGTGACGCTCCTGACAAAACTCGCATCGACTACGCGCATGGGCACTATAATATAGGTTTTGGCGACAATAGACAAGGGGGCGGAACGTTCTATGGGCAGACGGTGAGGCGGTCGGGCAGCACTTCTGCGATGCTCTCCTTGCCGAGAAGCGCCATGAGGAGCCGGTCGACGCCGATGGAGACCCCTGCCACAGGACCGGGAATAGACGATATTGCATCAAGAAAGGCCTCATCGAGGGGAAAACTTTCCTTGCCCAGCCTGAGACGCTCCTCATTGTCCCGGATCAGCCGGCCCTTTTGCTCCTCAGGGTTGAGCAACTCCGAGTATCCGTTCGCGATCTCCAGACCGCTCATGTAGAGCTCGAACCTCTCCACCGCCCAGGGGTCCAACCTTTTTGCCATTGCAGTGAGCGATGCCGGCCAGTCTTTTATGAAATAGGGCGCCCTCTCCCGCTTCTCCAGGCAAGGCTCCACTTCCTGGACCAACAGCTTGAAAAAGAGGTCTTCCCATGGCTCATCTTCGCCGAGGCCCTTAAACCCATGGGAATTCATCTGTGTCTTGAGATCCTCCCTGCTCAAGGGGAGAGGATCGATGCCTGTTATGTCGAGAAACAGCTCGGCCAACCGGTAAGTCTTCCAGGGCCCGCCAGTATGACCTATCCCAGGACCATTCAAACCTCTGTCCACGAACCTGATCAATTCTTCCGTCTCTTCCATCGCCTCAAGGTAAGTCCCTGGTCTATACCACTCAAGCATGGTGAATTCCGTACTGTGACGCTCTTCGAACTCCTCGACCCTGAAAACCTTGCATACCTGGAATATCCTGTCTATTCCTGCTGCAAGGATCTTCTTCATACCTATCTCGGGCGACGTGTGCAGATAGAGTGGACCGGCTTTACCGGAGAAGGCTCTGAGGGGCTCGATGTAAGGGTCGGGCGGGGCAGACTTCATGAGATAAGGTGTTTCCACTTCTAGATACCCGTGCCCGTAGAAGAATTCCCTGATGCTTCTCAGGACGAGATGGCGGACGCGGAGCACCTCCTTCGTTTCATTTTCTTTCAGCGGGGTCATAGACCCGCATCTTATCATATTGGCCGTAATCTTGACAAACCCTGAGGCATTCCCACACCCACAACTGACGGAGAGAATGTAGGTGTTGGCATATGCTTTGCAGGCTCTTAGGAGATGATCTCAGCCGGGCAAAGTGCCACCGAGACCCTGGAAACCGCCCTGCTCCTTTACCGATCTGGAGACCTGGCGGCGGCGGAGGGCGTGTGCCGTCTGCTCTTGCAGTCGAACGTAGCGGACGGAGATCTCCTCCATATGCTCGGGCTGGTGCGCCTGGCAGCGGGGGACGGTGAATCTGCCCTGGACTTTCTGCAGCAGGCAGTGCAGATAACACCCGCCAGTTATTTCTGTCACTATAATCTGGGCGAAGCCTATCACTCCCTTGGCCTTCTGTCGGAGTCGGCCAAATGTTACAAGAAGGCGATCGATCTGCGACCCGATTTTATTGAGGCTAGAAACAACCTGGGGATCGTGCTTCATGAACAGGGATTCTTCGACGCGGCGATAGACAACTACGAGCAGGCGCTGACAACTGCTCCCGATTCAACAAGAATCCTCATGAACCTTGGAAGTGCCCTTATCGACGCCGACCGGGTCCATGACGCCATGACCTGTTTCGAGCGGGTCATAATCCTCGATGGCCGGTCTGTGGAGGCATATCACTGGTTCTGCCGTGCAGCGAGCGCCACGGAAAGACCGGACGAGGAATTGAAGCGCTTGACACAAGCCATCGGGGCCTGTCCGGACGCATCCGGGAGGCTGAACATGCTCGCCGAAGCGCTTCAGGATCTGGACCGCGCAGACGTTGGCCTCAGCGTCTATGATTTGGCCCTCCTTATCGATCCCTATTGTGGCCGGACTCATCATGCCAGAGGCCTCCTCCTGGAAAGTCTCGGCCGCATCGATGAGGCCTATTCATCCCTCAAACGGGCAGTGCAGCTCCAGCAGGACAATGGTGCGGCTCACGATGACCTTGGCCGTTTATGTTATAGGCAGGGGCACTTCGACGAGGCAAAGGGCCTTTTTCAGGCGGCTGTCGACAAGGGGGGAACTTCTGCCATGGCACACGCACATCTCGGTGCCATGCTCGCCCAGGAGGGTCTTCTCGAGGCTGCCGCCGCGCAGTACGAGAAGGCCCACAGCCTCAACCCTCATGCAGGCTATAGGGTGATACTGGCCACCCTTGCCCCGGTGATCCCACTCTCTGCCGAAGAAATAGACTCCGCCCGATCAGCCATGGAGCACAAGATAGATGAGATGCTCACCGAGGGTCTCTCCATCGGAGACCCGTACCGTGACGTCGGAAAGGCAAACTTCTATCTCGCCTATCAGGGACTCGATGACAGGGATATCCAGGTGAAGCTCGCCCGTTTCTACGAGCGCGTCTGCCCGAGCCTCAACTTTGTCGCCCCTCACTGCCGAGGCGGGCGCGAGCGAACAGGTTCAGGAAAGATAAGGATAGGGTTTCTCTCGAAACACCTGAGAAACCATACCATAGGAAACTATATGAGGGGAGTCGTTGCCAATATCGACCGGAGCCTTTTTGACGTGCGTCTGTTCCTTTTTCCTCATAAGAAAGATGAGATAAGCGCATTCCTCGAGGAGCACGCGGACGGGGTCACACTGCTGCCCGAAACCCTCTTTCTGGCCCGCAGGGCCGTTGCCTCACGAGAGCTGGACATCCTCTTCTACCCTGACATAGGTATGGACCCCTTTACCTATTTCTTGGCCTTCAGTCGCCTGGCCCCCGTCCAATGCGCCTTCTATGGACATCCCATCACCACCGGTATAAAGACCGTCGACTATTTCATCTCTCACGCAGACTGTGAGATCGCGAACGGGGAGGCACATTACAGCGAAAAGCTTGTGAGGCTTTCGGAAGGAGTAACCTATGCTTACTACTCAAGGCCTCCGGCTCCGACGAGAAAGAAGGGGAGGAGAGACTTCTCTCTGGCCGACTCCGACCATATCTACCTCTGCGCTCAGTCGCTATTCAAAGTCCATCCCGATTTCGACCCCATGCTCCTGCAAATTCTCTCGAGGGACGCAGAAGCAGTAATAGTCTTCTTTGAAGGAGAGCACGCGACTTGGACCGATGTGTTGAGAAAACGGCTCAAGGGGAAGCTCGGCGAACAGATCTGCCGAATCAGGTTCGTGGAGCGACAACAGTATGAAGACTACCTGAACCTCGTGGCGATGGCCGACGTTATCCTGGACACCCCCTATTTCAACGGCGGGGCCACAACCTTCGACGCCCTGGCAATGGGTACGCCCATCGTCTCCCTGCCCAATGACTATATGCGAGGCCGTCAGACCTATGCACTCTATAAGCGGATGGGAGTTATGGATTGTGTCGCCGGAAGCCCCGGGGAGTATATCGACAAGGCGGTGCGCCTCGGGACCGACGCCCTATACCGGGCGGAGTTAGGGCGAAAGATTTCTGCGAACAGCCACCGTATATTCGAGGATATCGGTATGGTGAGGGAATTGGAGGCCCTTCTCAAGGAAATGGTGCAGTGCCGGGGGCGATAATATCTTCCTTGCCACGCCTTTCCTTTCGACGTATACTTCGTAGAACGGATTTGTACGAAAAGACCGGAAATCATCGATCATGACGGTTCGCCTCATAGACTCTGTCACGCTCTGCCTCATCCGGGACGGAAAGGGAGGGGACGCGAAAGCCCTCAACGCCCTCTTCGCCCGCTATCAAGAGAGACTCCTCAGGATCGTACGCCTGAGGCTGAACCATGAGCTTCGCGAGCGCCTTCGCCTTCAGTCAATGGATATCCTCCAGGACGTATTCATGCACGCCTTCAAAAAACTCCCCGATTTCGAGCCGACGAGCGAAGGCTCCTTTCTTCACTGGCTGAGCCGGATCGCGGAAAACGCCATCCGGGACCACCTCGACTATGCGGCCGCAAGCAAAAGAGACACCTTGGCGGAGCGCTCCCTGGATCAATCCCTCCTCGTTTCTCAGGAGCACCTTCACCTTAGAGATATTATCCCCGACGGCGGAATCTCTCCCACTCAGCATATGCTCAAAGGCAGTATTAAGGCTACGGTCGAAGACCTCCTCCTTGAGCTCGACGAGGCCGAGCGTGAGCTTATCATCCAGCGCAAGATCGAAGGGCTCACCTTTGGCGAAATGGCCGTCCTCGTCGGAAAAACTGAGGACGCCGTGAGGAAGCATTTCAATCGCTCCTTTCGAAAACTGGTCAACCTCGCTGAAAACAGGAGGATGGTGCAGGAGCTGGGGCTTGGATGACCGGCAGCCGGCCAGGTGATGAAGGTTCGATTGTCGAGGAATTCCTGCAGCGACTCGTCGACGGAGAAGGTGACAGGTCGATATTAGAAGAATATTGCCGGCTATACCCTTCCCTCAAAGAAGACTTTCGAACGAAAGTACGAGGTAGTGACTCTCATTGATGAGGCGTTCAGGGAGGACCTGCTCGCGGGTGAGACTATCGGTGATTTCCTGATCTGCGAGGAGATCGGCAGAGGGGGCATGGGCACCGTCTATCTCGCGCTACAGCAGCCGCTGGACCGATACGTGGCGCTCAAGATCCTGCCCGCAGCCCATCAGGCGGGAAGAGAATCGATAAGGGGCATGCAGACGGAAGCCCGCATGATCGCGCGGTTCAACCACCCCAATATAGTCCCCATCTTTTCCACGGGATCGGACAAGGGAATCTATTATATAGCCATGGCCCTCATTCCAGGTCTCCCCTTGAGCAAGGTGATCGAGGTCTTGAGGTCCCTACCGCCCGATCAGGTGAAAGCCTCCTCGGTGCGGGAAATGATGGTTCACCACCCTGATCTCGCCCGGATCAGTCTTTCTCCGAATGCGGCGGGTCAACAGGGCTCGATCATGATGGAGCGCGACCGGTCTTTCTGGAATCAACCCTACCCCGCCTTCGTTCTTTCCCTCTGTTCCGAGATAGCCGATGCGCTGGGATATGCCCACGGGAACGGCGTCTGCCACGGCGATCTCAAGCCTTCCAACATCATGCTCACCACGGGCGGCATACCGATGATAGTCGATTTCGGGTTGGCCAGGGACTTGGGGGCCCTCGCGAGCGTTCAATCCCGGGACTTTCTCGGCACGCTGGCCTACGCTTCACCGGAGCAGTTGTCGGGCAACGTAAGAAGCGAGACATCCGACATCTGGTCCCTGGGGGTGACCATGTACGAGATGCTCACCCTGCACCAGCCTTTCAGGACCGAAGAAGTTGCGGGAACCCTCGACAGGATAGCCAAGGCCGATCCCCCCTTGATGCGATCCGTATCAACCGGGAGGATATCGAGGGACACGGAGGCAGTCATCGACAGATGCCTGGAAAAGGAGCCGAAGATGCGTTACGCGAGCGCCGATCTCCTGAAGGAGGAAATCGGCAACCTGTTAGCATGCCGGCCCGTGGCCGCCCGCCGGGTGGGAAGGTCGGGTAGGCTCCTCAGGTGGACCATGAGGAACCGGAGCGTCTCTCTCCTGGCTCTTTTCCTCGTCCTATCCGCAATAGTCGCGGCCTACGGCTTGTTTGGCGTAGCTGCGAGAAACAGAGTCACAGAAGCCGCCCGGTATGAAGATGCGGGCAGATACACGGAGGCTGTGGCTTCTTACGAAAAGGCCCTCAAGTTCCTCGAGTGGATGCCCTTTCCTGCCAGGTACCGTGTGCAGGTGTTGAGCGGCCTGGGCGACGGGTGGTCGGGAAAAGGCGATTATGAAAGAGCGATCGCCTTTTATCAAACTGCTCTTCGCCTCGACCCGGCGTGTACCCCGGCCCTCATGGGACTGGGAGACGTCTATTTTGAAAAGGGTGAGTATGACAGGACTATCTCTTTTTATAACCGCGTCCTTATCCTTTCTCCGGAAGACAGGTCGAGCTACTATCAGCGCGGAAAAGCATACAAGGAGAAAGGCGATTATGATTTTGCCCTACGCGATTTCCGAAGGGCCCTCAAGCTTGCCCCTGAAGACCGGGATTCCATGAAGGAGATTCTCGCAGTCCTCCGGCAAATGCCCCCGATGAGCCGGCGTTCGCACCTGAAGGCTCAGGGTTTTAGTCGGTCCCAGATAGAAACCATTCTAAAGATGAGAGGCGATGAGCCATAGAGAACAAGAAGTTTAACAAGACGCCCAGAGCCCCTGAAGGGCTCTGGGCTGACAAAGGACATTAGGCGGCCGTTACGGGAATCTTCCGGGACCCTTCCATCGCTTTCTGGGTCTTGGGCAGGTTCAGTTTCAAAACCCCCTCCCTGTAAGTCGCCTCGACCTTATCTGTCTCAACGGTATCAGGCAGCGATATGTCTCTGGAAAAGCAGCCGTAGGACCTCTCCACGTGATGGTAGTTCATCACATTCTCCTCTTTTTCCGCTTTCTTCTCTCCGCTGAGGGTAAGGACCCCATCGTGCACCGACACGTCGATATCCTCCCGGTTCATGCCCGGCATTTCGGCGAGTATCTGAAAGGCATCGGACGTTTCCTTTATATCGATCCTGGGGGCATAGACCCCTCTGGTCTCCGGAGCCACATATCCCGTCAAGGATCCACCAAAAACTTCACCGAGCAGGCAGTCCATTCTCCTCTCAAAATCCGAAAAGAGATTGTCCTCTCTCCAGATGTCCAGCGGCCTGTTTTCTACGTTTCTCAATGAGAGTTCCATGACACACCTCCATATCTTCACTCTACCCGGGGCCTTAGATGCCCGAACGTTCTGACCCTTAAACATCGATCTGAGTGGACTTAAAACCTTAGTATTAAATCCATGGAGAACTTAATCGGCTGACTTCCGATTGTCAAGATACGACGGAGGATGCCATGACAAGGGAGGGCACTCTATGCCGTGTTCGAGAACTTTCGTGTCAAGGCCGAACCAACTCATTTCAGGCCAAAGGACTGGGGAGTGCTTATATTTCATGAAGGAAAAGGCAAGGCCGAGTCATTCCTTCCGTCTTCATAGTCCGGGCCGGGCCACAAATCTTGATCCAAGGGGGGTCTATGACTCATAAACACTTTGTTGCGGCTCTTCTGCTTCTGCTCGTCGCTGCTTGTGCAACCGGCACTCTTGGGGCGACAGGCTCCAGGGGGGTCCCGGATACCATGCTGGACGCCATCGCGACTTACCAGGCTGTGGAGCCCCGTCTGAGCACCGAACAGAAGACCGAGTTCAAAGAAGCATACGACCGTGTCGCCTCTGCCTATCAAATGGCCGGAACGCTTCTCGCCTCGGTGTTCGATTCCGCAGATGAGGCGAGTGCCCATACGGCAATGGTCGGCTACGGGACGACTGCCGACGCGCTACCGGGGCTCGTCGACAAGCTCTCGGAACTCGTACAGAGCTTCAAAGTGGGTAACAAATAGAACGGCCTTGCCCAATCGCGAAAATGGCAAATGGACGACTTTTAAGAGAAAACTTTGCGTGTCCGTCGGATATCCTTAAATCCTGAAGAGCCTCACGATTTCTTGGAGGCTCACTGCCAGCTTTGCCAGATCGTTTGCAGCGTCGGCGACCTGGTCCGACCCGGAAGCAGTCTCCCTGGATAACGACGCAATCGCTTCGACGTCGGTGCTGATGTTTTCCGAAGCCTGGGCCATTTCTTCGGTTGCCGACGCGATGCGCTCCACCATGAACTGAAGCCCGTCCGTCTCCTCCACGATTCTCGAAAGGGTAGCTCCTGCCTGCTGCGACAGCTCGGCTCCGGAAGATGCCTTTGTCTTGGCCCCATCGATGAATGCCGCCGTGCTCGCGGTTTCCTGTTGTATGCCTTGGATCATACCGGCAATCTCGGCGGTGGAGCTCGCCGCCTTCTCGGCAAGTTTACGCACTTCGTCAGCCACGACGGCAAATCCGCGCCCTTGTTCCCCTGCCCTGGCAGCTTCTATTGCCGCATTGAGGGCGAGAAGGTTGGTTTGGTCCGAGATATCGTTGATTACACCGATAATGGCACCGATCTGCCCTGATTTGTCTCCCAGGGTTTTGACCATGGAAGCCGAGGCGTCCACTGTCCCCGATATTTCCAGAGCCTCCCTGCCCGATTGGTCGACGACCTCCTTGCCGTTCCGTGCAATCTTCGCGGTCTCGCGGCCGGAAGAGGCAATACTCGTGCTGTTCTTGGCCACGTCCGCAACTGTCTGACTCATCTGCTGGGATGCCGATGCCACCTGGCTCGCCCTGTTTGCCTGTTCCCGGGACCCGCTGAGCATTTCCTCGGCGCTCGCGCTCAGCTCGTGGCTGGCCGACGCAATATTGTCGGAGGAAGTGCTCAGTTCGCCAAGGATGTGGCGCCACTTCCGTGTCATGTCGCTCAACGCGAACAGGAGACGCCCGATTTCATCCATTTGGTCCACCGGGATTTCAACCGTCAAATCGCCTTCAGAGAGCCGGTTGGCCACGAAGATGCCCTTCGAAAGAGATCTCTTGATACCTGCGACGACCAGAGCCATGCCCGATACGACAAGACAGGCCACGAGGGCCGCGATAAAAACGAATATCTCCTTTCCTTTGACCATATTTTGAA
This sequence comes from uncultured delta proteobacterium, assembly GCA_963750015.1. GTDB lineage: Bacteria > Desulfobacterota > Syntrophorhabdia > Syntrophorhabdales > WCHB1-27 > CAVVNC01. The sequence continues at coordinate 26,410 of CAVVPU010000219.1, forward strand.
TGTGTTCGGCAAGGCGGAATTCAGCCCTTTCTTCGCTATTTCTGATAACATCGCCGAGAAGGTGATTCTCGGCGGAGGAAATTGGGGCAATCTGTGTCGACCATAATGCGGCTGCCTCATCGGTTTTCCCGGCCGAAGCGAATTCGAGGAATCTCTCATCAAGCCCTTTTCTTGACTCGATGAGCTTGGCAATTGAGTCCATGGTGTCCGATAGCTGTGCCTTTGTTTTGGGGTCATGCACGTTCTTTAGGATATAATCGAAATCCTTCATGCCTTCCCGATACCCGTTGACCGCGCTGTCGAGTTCCTTTTTGGCAGATTCCTTGAGGGACCTGTCCTTTGTCAAGACCAAGACAAGCATCGCCGTGTCGGCGGAGTTCAAAGATTCCTTGATCTCCTTAAAGACCTTGAGTCTTCCATAGTTGTCCTGCACGATGTGTTTGGTGTTGCTTGAGGCCGTGTCGAGGAACATAAAGCCGGTCAGGCCCATTCCCAGCACCAGTAACATCGTCGCTCCGGTTATGAGAAAGAGTTTAGTGCTGATCTTGATGTTTCTAAAGATATTATTCACTCGTCCTCCGCTTCCATAATGAAGTTATAACTCTTCGCGGCGGGTCATGGTGACGCGACCTGCATGCTACGATTATCGCCGATTATTGTACCTACTTTAATCCACAAGGGATTTTTCGGGACCCGAGAATGCTGGATAGGGATAAACCCCTTCCAATCCTTATGGTCACTGTGGAACTGATTCCATACCTATGGGTCTATTTCCATACTATTGGAGCTACAGCAAATTTTGAACTTCAATTATTTAAATATGTTATATCTTGGCACGCTCCTTGCTTCAAAGAACCTGAATATCGATTTCGGGGTGAGGGCCCTTGGTAGGCCGCTTAAGGAATTGTTCGGTGCTTTGGGAGTGTGCTCCTGGCGGATACAAAAAGACAGATCAAACATCGATTCTACAGCACAGGGGGACCTCACCCCAACTATTCTTAGACTCGCCTCGGTGACAAAACTACTTTACAAGACCCGGCAGCGCGGCAGGATCGAGCGGCAGCTCCCGTTGCGACCCGTCCGCCATATTCCGTAGAATCAGGATACCTTTCTTTATCTCTTCTTCCCCCAGTATCATCACGAACTCGGCCCCCAGGCTGTTCGCGAACTTCATCTGGGACTTCAGAGAAGCAGGCGACGGTGCGTAAGCGAGGCGCATGTCGGATGCCACGAACGCCTTCAGGGTGGGGACGAGGAACTCACGGGCCTGCTCCCCGAGGACGGCGAGGAAGTAAAGGGGCGCACCTTTTGGAGAAAAGGCGGATATCAGGGAAGCGAGCCGATCGACGCCAAAGGCGAAGCCTATGCCGGGTATTGAAGGTCCACCCATCTCTTCCACAAGGTTATCATACCGGCCGCCCGCGACAAAGGCCTTCTGGGCACCGAGGTCGATGGAAGTCACCTCGAAGACGGTTCGGGTGTAGTAATCGAGGCCGCGCACGAGCCGTTTGTTGAGGACATAGGGGACACCGAAGGCAGCGGTCTGGTCGAGACATTGGTCGAGGTGCGCCTTGCACTCGGGACAGAGGTAATCGAAGAGGACCGGAGCATCCTTTATCACCTCGTTGCATTGAGGCACCTTGCAGTCGAAGATACGCAAGGGGTTTCTCTCGAGCCTGCCCGTGCAGTCCTCGCACAGCCTTTCCCTCCTGTCTCTCAGGAAGGCGGTAAGGGCATTCCTGAATCCTTCCCGGCAGGCCTTGCATCCCACGCTGTTGATTTCGATAGCATAGTTCTCAACTTTAAGACGGCCGAGGATGAGGTGGATCATCCAGACAAGCTCTGCATCCACGATGGCGTCGCTCACGCCGAAGACCTCGACATCCATCTGTGAGAATTGTCTGAACCTGCCCTTTTGAGGTCTCTCGTGGCGGAACATGGGACCCACGGTGAAGAGTCTGCTCACCCTCTCCTTGGCATAGAAGGAGTTCTGCAAGTACGCGCGAACGACTCCCGCCGTGCCTTCAGGCCGCATGGTGACCGAGTCGTTGCTCCGGTCAACGAAGGTGAACATCTCTTTCTCGACGATGTCGGTGGCGTCACCGATGCTCCTCTTGAACAGCTCGGTCTTCTCCAGGATGGGTATTTGTATCTCCCTGTAGCCGAGAAGCCCGAAGAAATGGCGGCAGGCGGCCTCGATGAGGCGGAACCCCTCGGCCTCTTCCCCAAAAACGTCCCGAAACCCCCTGAGGGCCTTAATGCTTTCCATGTTAGAACCTTTTAATGGAGCTCACGGCAATCTCATGGGGCTCGCGTCGCCTCCGACCCGCTTCGCGGGTGCCCGACGAGCAAAGCTCGCAGAGACACCCCCTCATGAAAAGGAAGGACCGCCGCAGGCGCGGACTGCCCCGGACCCACTTCTATTTGATGGGGCTCGCGTCGCCCCCTCTACGAGCAAAGCTCGCAGAGACACCCTCAAAGTTTGCTCGTCGGGACGTAGTCCCGAATAGTCTTGACCTCTTTTGCCCCTCGAGGAAGGACCGCCGCAGGCGCGGACTGCCCGTTGTCATGGCATTTGCCCGGCTCGCTTCGCGGCAAAGCCAGCCGGAGCCTTCCCTTCAAAAGGAACGACCGATCTCCCCGTCCTATAGCTGTATGATGATCGCCTCTATCATCCCGTCGATCGCCCGTATGCGATCGAGCACTTCTACGATGATGGGGCTGTCCACGGAGACGAAGGCAGCTTCTTCCCCGGTAGTCTGTCTCGACAGGCCGAAGCCGGCGATGTTTATTCCGTTCTCTCCAAGAATGGTCGCTACCTTACCGATGATGCCCGGCCGGTCCATAATGCGGAAATGGAGGAAGGAGCCTTCAGGTATGATGTCGAGGCGAAACTTGTCGTAGAGCACGATGCGACCCGAGCCGTCTGCGAAGACCGTCCCCGCGATGGTCGTCTCGACCTTATCGGTCTTCACCTGGATGAGGATGAGGTCATTGAATTTCTCGAACTGCTCTGCCTTGGACTCCTCCACAATGATGTTCCGGTCCTTCATGAGGTAGGGAGCATTGATGAAGGTGACCGTCTCCTTGCACGAGACATCGAGAAAGCCCTTGAGGGCCGCGATGGTGAAGGGCTGGTAGCTGAAGGGTACGTCGAACTTGCGCTCGCAGAGGTCCTCCTCGAACATCTTTCCGACCATGACGAAGCGGATCTCCGATGCCCTCCCCTTGGTAAGCTGAGCGGCAAGCCTGCCCATCTTCTCGGCAAGATTGAAGTAGCGCTGCATCTCCATGGGAAGCTGCGATTTCATGAAGGGAATGTTGACCGCGTTCTGATATGGTTTGTTATGAAGGGCGTTATAGACCTGTTCCGCGATGATGATCGCAACCGCGTCCTGTCCCTCTTTCGTGTTCGCGCCAATATGGGGCGTGGCAAAGACGTTTTCCAATTCAAGGAGCCTGTTGTCGACTGCCGGTTCTTTTTCCCAGACGTCGACTCCCGCCGCCTGGACCTTCCCTTGTTTCAAAGCGTCGTAGAGGTCTGCCTCGTTGATGATTCCACCTCTGGCGCAATTAATAAGGATCACCCCGTCTTTGGTGAGAGCGATCTCCTTTTTGGCGACCATATTCTTGGTGTCGGGCGTAAGGGGGGTATGAAAGGTGATGACGTCCGATTCGCGAAGCAGCTCTTCGAGGCTGTCGTAAAGGAGAACACCCACCGAATCGGCCTTGCTTTTCTTGATATAGGGGTCGAAAGCGATGACTTTCATGCCGAAGCTCTTCGCCCGTATTGCAACGTTCGTCCCTATCCTGCCGAGGCCGACTATGCCGAGGGTCTTGTTGTGCAACTCGACCCCCATGAACTTCTTCCGATCCCAGAGTCCGGCCTTGAGGGAATTGTTGGCCTGCGGTATCTTACGGGCTGCGGCGAGCATCATGCCCATGGTAAGCTCAGTCGCGGCGAGGGTGTTTCCTGTCGGCGCGTTCATGACGATGATGCCTTTTTTGCTCGCCGCTTCTATGTCTATGTTATCGAGGCCGACCCCTGCCCTGCCGATCACCTTGAGCTTGCCGGGGTTCTCCACGGTCTGTGCAGTGATGGCGGTACCGCTCCTGGTGATGATCGCATCATAGTCCCCTATGATCCTCACGAGCTCGTCATGTTTGATACCAGGTCTTATGTCGACCTCTATGGTCTTGTCCCAGGTCAGCTTGTTGATGCCTTCCTCGGAAATGTTGTCCGTCACGATTACTCGCAATAAACTCATAGGAACCCTGCCCGCAGATATTTTACAGACGCTTTAAGTGTACAAATTTAGCACCCGATGCGGTAAAAATCAACAGTTGTATACAGGCTAAAATAGGATGGTCCTTTATCGCTTTACAACCCCGCCTTAATTCTATATTAATATTACTCACGCCGGGTAATGAAGACTTACGCCACGGCGGCAAGAAACAGACACGGCAGGAGCGCATATGAGCATAAAGAGAACGGTCATTGCAGTCTTTGTGATCCTTCTTGTTTTCGCCGGCCAGGCCCATCCCAAGGAGACTGTCAAGATCGGCCTCATCACGCCCCTCACGGGAGACGTGAAGACCTTCGGCGAGTCTGCAAAGAACGCCTTCTACATGGCCCTCGAAGAGTACGCAAAAACCGGCAAGTACCGGATCGTCCCTGTAATAGCCGACGACCGGAACGACCCTACAGAAGGGGCAAACGCGGCCCTCAAGCTCTTCACCCAGGACAAAGTGCTCGCCTTTGTCGGCCCTCTTACGTCGAAAGTAGCCGTTCCGGTGAGCGAGTATGCGGTCAAATACAAGGTGCCCATGGTCACCGGAAGCGCCACCGCGCCAAAGGTCACCTTCTCTGAAGGCAAAAGGAAACCCTACGTCTTCAGGGCTTGTTTCATTGATCCTTTCCAGGGGTCCGTGGCGGCCGCCTTTGCCCTGAAAAATCTGAAGGTGCATACGGCGGCAGTGCTCTACGACGTAGGAAACGACTACTCAAAGGGTCTGGCAGAGGTCTTCAAATCGACCTTCGAGAAGGGCAAAGGAACGGTCGTCGCCTACGAATCTTACCAGAAGGACGACGTCGATTTCTCGGCCCTCGTCACGAAGATAGGCGCAAAGAAGCCCGACATGGTTTTCCTCCCCGACTATTACAACAAGGTCGCCCTCATCGCGACACAGCTCCGGGAAAGGGCAGTGAAATCGGTGCTCCTCGGGACTGACGGATGGGATTCCCCCGAGCTTTTGAAGATCGGCCAGGGGGCGATCGTGGGCGGCTACTTCACCAATCATTATTCACCGGAAAGGAAAGACAAGGTCGCGGACCGGTTCATAAGCCTCTACAAAGAGAAGCACGGGTCAGTACCGGATGCGATGGCTGCCCTCGGTTATGATGCAGCCACAATACTCCTCTCGACCATCGACAAAGTGAATCAACCGACCCCCGAGGCGGTGATGCAGGCCTTGTCCGGACTCAAGAATTTCCACGGAGTTACCGGTACCATAGGTTTCGACAAGAACGGAGATGCGGTAAAGTCAGCGGTCATTCTCAGAGTGGAAAAGGACGGTTTCAAGTACGTAAGCACGATAAACCCGTGAGGAAGGCTCATCCCCATACCCTCTCCTCCATGGCTGTAGTGAGCGGACGGGCAGGCGCATGGAGCTTCTAGGCTACACGCTCCAGCAGCTTATCAACGGGCTTCAGCTCGGTTCCGTGTATGCCCTCATCGCTCTGGGCTACACCATGGTTTACGGTGTTTTGCGCCTGATCAACTTCGCCCACGGCGACATCTTCATGTTCGGCTCCTTCGTGGCCTATTTCTGCATCGCCCGGTGGCACCTGCCCATATACCTCGTCTTCGCAATAACCATCGCTTCGTCGGCCCTCCTCGGCTTTCTCGTGGAAAAGATCGCCTACAAACCCATGCGAGGGGCGCCGCGTATATCGCTCCTCATTACCGCAGTGGGGGTTTCCCTGTTTCTCGAATACTTTCTGAGCCTCAGGGGAATGTTCTCCCCCGACTACCTGGCTTTTCCCCGGCCCTTCGAGGTGAAGAGCTACGATCTGTCGATCGTGACGATCACCAACATCCAGGTCATCATTTTTTCGGTTACCGCCGCCTCTCTCTTTCTTCTCTATATCCTCGTTTACAAGTCAAAGCAGGGGCGGGCCATGAGGGCCCTTTCTCACGACCAGGAGACTTCCGCCCTCATGGGGATCAATGTGGACGCCACGATCTCCTTCACCTTCGTCATAGGTACGGCCCTCGCCGGGATCGGAGGCATCCTCTACGGCTTCGCTTACCCTCAGATCAACGTGTTCATGGGCATCATGCCCGGCATCAAGTCATTCATCGCAGCGGTCCTGGGCGGCATCGGCCTCGTGCACGGCGCCGTTCTGGGCGGACTTATCATCGGCATATCGGAGGTTTTCGTCTCTGCCTATGTCTCTTCCACCTTCAGGGACGGCTTCATCTTCGTCATACTCCTCCTTGTTCTGTTGTTCAGACCCAACGGGATCTTCGGCAAAAGGAGCGACAAGGTATGAGCTTCCTCCGAGACGCCCGGCGATTCTTGCTGGTTTCTGCCCTCGCTTACCTCCTGCTCAAAGCCCTCTTCCTGTCGGGCCTTACCACCGCGTATATCCAGCAGATCGTGCTCTATGCGTTCATCGTGATCATCGGCGCCCTGGGACTCAACGTGATATACGGCTACACTGGCCAGTTCTCCCTGGGCCACGCAGCCTTTTACGGCATAGGGGCATATGCCTCGGCCTGGCTGACCCATACCCTGTCGGTGGAAGGGGTATTCTCCTTCCTTCCCATCCTGCTTGCCGGCGGCCTATGTTCCGCCCTCGTGGGATGGATCATCGGTTTTCCCATACTCCGTCTCCGGGATGACTTCCTCGCCATAGCCACCCTCGGCTTCGGCATCTTCGTGCGGGTGCTCCTCGACAACTCGGACAAGGTCGCCGACGCTCTCGGCGGCTCCCGTGGCTTCGTAGGCATACCGAGGATAGTCAACCTGGAGCTCGTGTTCGGGGTCCTGGTCTTCATCATCCTCGTGACGAGGAACCTGATCGGCTCCAAATACGGTCTTTTCTGGCAGTGCATCAGGGAGGACGAGCTCGCGTCCTCGGCCTTCGGAATCGATACCGGACGGATGAAATCGATGGCCTTCACTTACGGCTGCTTCCTCGCGGGCATTGCCGGCGGTCTCTACGCGCACCTCTACACCTTTCTCCACCCCTCCAACTTCGACTTCCTCAAATCGATAGATTTCCTCATCATCGTCATCGTCGGGGGCATGGGAAGCATCACGGGAACGGTCTTCGCCGGCCTCGTCTGGATCGGCTTTATCGAAGGCTTGCGCATCGTCCTGCCGTCAGGGGCCTTGGAATACAGGTGGGTGCTCATTCCCGTACTCCTGATCGTGCTGATGCTGTGGCGACCGAGCGGTCTCATGGCAGGCAGGGAGTCACGCCTCCTGGGAATAGAAAAAAGACCATGAAAGCGCTCACTGTCACAGGCCTGAAGAAACGGTTCGGCGGCGTTGCTGCGGTGGATGACCTCTCCTTTCACGTGGAAGAGCGGGAGGCACTCGGCATCATAGGACCGAATGGCGCGGGCAAGACCACGGTCTTCAACCTGATTACCGGTCTTTACCGGCCCGACGGCGGACGGGTCGAGTTCTTCGGCAGCGACATTACGGGAATCAACCCGGTACGGCCCATGGCACTCGGCATCGCGCGAACCTTCCAGAATCTCCGCTTGTTCAAGGGACTTACGGTTCTCGAAAACGTGATCGTCCCTATCCTCGTCAAAGAAGGCTATGGACCAGTAGCAGCCATCTTCATGTCCCGGACTCGGATGAAAGCCGAGACGGGAGCACGCAGGCGGGCGGCGGAAATCCTCGATCTCTTTCATCTTTCGGGCAAGGCGGACGCATTGGCCGGCAGCCTGCCCTATGGCGAACAAAGACGGGTGGAGCTTGCACGGGCCCTCGCGGCGAACCCTAGACTTCTTCTCATCGACGAGCCCGGCGCAGGCATGAACCCGAGGGAAATCAAGGCACTCCTCGCCGATATCAGGGAGGTCAAGGAAGCCTTCAGCCTCACCATCCTCATCATCGAGCATCAGATGGGCCTGGTCATGCGTCTTTCCGACCGGCTCGTGGTCATGGACTTCGGCAGGAAGATCGCGGAAGGACCGCCCGATGAAATCAAGAAGGACCCCGAGGTGATCAGGGCTTATTTGGGGGCATCCGCATGCTGATGTCCATCTCCGGACTCTCCGTCTCCTACGGACCCATAACCGCCCTGGAAGATGTGAGCATCGACGTGGACCGGGGAGAGATCGTCTCTATCATCGGGGCGAACGGCGCGGGTAAAAGCACCCTTCTGAAGAGCGTAGCAGGCATCCTGAAGCCGCGTGGCGGAGCGATCTTCTTCAAAGAAAGGGAGATCACCAGGGAAAGACCCGACAGGATCGTGAAACAGGGCATCTGCATGGTTCCCGAGGGAAGGCGCATATTCCCCGATCTCACGGTCAAGGAAAACCTTGAGCTGGGGGCCCATGCCGTAAAAGGGCGGGTGCTCAAGAGATCCTTGAGGTCGATGGTCCTGGATACTTTTCCACGAATGCGAGAGAGACTGAAGCAGCAGGCAGGCACCCTCTCCGGAGGGGAGCAGCAGATGCTCGCCCTCGGAAGGGCCCTCATGGGCAACCCCGAGATATTGCTTCTCGACGAGCCCTCCATGGGCTTATCTCCCCTGATCACTCAGGAGACCTTCAGCTTCATACGGACGATCAATGCGGAAAAGCATATATCGATCGTGCTCGTGGAGCAGAACGCTGCGATGGCGCTCGATTACTCGAACAGGACCTACGTGCTCGAAACAGGCCGGGTCGTGCTTGCAGGCGCATCCGTGGACGTCAAGGGCAATCCTGCGGTAATAGAGGCATATCTCGGAGTCGAGGGGGAGTAGAGTCTTTAAAGCAAGAAAGGCCGGCCTTACGGTCGGCGGAACTGCGTTCCCGATGACAAGAGAGAGGCAGGGTTGTTTGACCCTGCCTCTCTCTTGCGCACGGACGGCTTGACCACTTCGCAGCCCTGTGCGTGAAAACAGGTCGTGCGGGGTAAAGTTCTATTTCTCCGTTTCTCCGTCGGTTGACGGCGGCTGCGTTGCCTGGGGCTGGGGCTGCTGCGTCTTTGTTTCCTTGATCAACTGGGCGACCCGCGATGTAGCGGAGACCGGCTCGACCACCACGATATGCTGCCTATTAATGTACATATATTCCGGTCCGTGCCACTCATTGCCCCTTTTCACGAGGATGTTCTTTACCTGTTTTCCATCGGGCGACGCCTGTCTTCCGATGTAGTAGACATCCCGAAGGAGCGGGTAAGCTGCCCCGGAATTCTCCATTTTACCGAAAAACACCTGTCCGTTATCCATGAATATTGCCTGGTAATCCGTCTTGAAACTCGGCTGGCTTTCCCCGCATCCGCTGAGGAAAAGACATACCGTCGCAATGGTTGCGAACGCGCAGAGGGCCTTGATTTTTTCCGACATGGTCAATCTCCTTTTGATTCTCCTGTATTTGGTGCTTTCTGTTGCTTCCAGTAAGCAAGGGCAGGCCTTGAAAAGGCCTGCCCTTCACAATGGACTCGATTGGGGCCTACTTTTTTCTGTACCTCCTGCGAGCCGAGATGAATGCGGCGAAACCCGAGCCGAGGAGCACCAATGCGCCGGGGATGGGCACTGGGTTGGAGCTGCCATAGCTTGTGACGTTAAGGTCGGTCGTGTCGCCCGTGATATCTAAGCCCGAACCGGACGAGTCGATCAGGTCATTGATGGTGAGCTTGCCGCCGCCTATAACCTCAAGATCCAGTGTGACGCCGTTGCCGAGTAACAGTTCCGGAAGGGTTACACCCGCGGTCCCCACGTTGAAGATGACGGGTCCTGTCACACTGCCCAGAAACTCGTAGGTATCGCCGTTTGACGCGGTGATGGTGCCGATAGTCCCTCCCGTGAAAGTGCTGCCGAAGATTATTGTAGACGGGTCACTGACCAAATTACCGTAGTTCACAAAAGCGCCCTGGAAGGTCACGTGCGAACCGTTAATGGTGAAGGTCGCTCCCGAGTTGTTGGTCAGGGAGTTATCGAAAACGACATTCGCCCCTTTCACGTTAAAGATCGCGTTGTTTACCACCGAAGCGGCGAAATGGTTGGGCTGGGCGGTCGTGCCGCCGGTCACGTTCACGTGGCCGTTGTTCGTAAAGGCGCCCTTGATCGTGCCGCCCGAGTAATTGTAAGTGCCGCCCGTGCCTACGAGTATGTTGCTCGCTGCATGGGTGCCACCCGACTGGTTGAAGGTGCCTGCTCCGTTGTAGCCGACGTAAGTGGTGCCTGACACGTTGAGGGCGCCATTATTAAGGTTGTAGGTACCCGTGCCC
>CAVVPU010000220.1:0-6537 GCA_963750015.1 uncultured delta proteobacterium
CAATGTATTGACCTACCGGGCCGCGGCGGACTACGGGCAGAGGCTCGGGAAGGCCGCCGACGAGCTGAACAGCACCCGCAAGCGCATCGCCGACGAGAAGGCGCCCTACCTGCGCGACATGCGCGCGGCCGAGGACCGGATCGTGACGGCCCAAAGCCAGATAGAGCGCCTCGAGACCGGGCAGGATCAGTATGCCGAGGATCGCAGGAAGCTGCTGATGGACCTCGACGCAATCCGGAAAAACACGGCCTACATGAGCACGCTGGCGCATGACGGGCTGAACGCGTTCAGCGACGGGCTCGCGCCCGGGGAGGGCCAGTCGCTTTCCGAGAAAATCCAGGATCTGGGCCAGAGGCTCGACGACGCGTCCGCCGGCCCGAACGCGCAGGCGGCGGTCCAGATCGCGGAATTCATGCTCGAGCGCACGCGCCGGGCGCTGGGCGGCTACTCTGCCCAGGGAAGCTCCCTGATGGCGGGCGACAACCGGGTCCTCAAGGGCACGTTTGCGTTTGTCGGGCCGGAGACCTACTTCCTCCCGGAGGAGGGCGGACATCCCGGCACCGTGCGGCCGCGCGCGGGCTCGATGTACCCGGTCGCCTATGAGCTGACGTCCTGGAAGCCCGAGGACGCCCTGGCGTTCTTCCAGGCCATCTGGGCCTCCAGATTTCCAGTTTTGTAGCGTCGACGAATACCTTCGCCATTCGCTCGACGATGCGATCTCTGTCGATTTCGTCGTGGAAGATCAGTCGTTTCTCGATGCCCCGGACGATGATATGATGAGGTACGCCTTGGACATCGAGGCGGGCGTGATGAGGCAATCGGACTGAAGAGAAATGCTGGGATGGGGGGCCAAATCTTTATCCTTGACTTTAGGCACGCCCACCTCCCTTTCGCGCTTCGTTCATCATTACCATGCATAAGGTAGACTGTGCAATAAGAAAAACAAAACGCTGATAAAAGGAAGTTCGCCTCTCTCCGCAACTCACCACCAATCCTACATATTTCACCCCGGGGCCACGGAATCCCGGTATTCACCATTTGCCGGGAAAGCCGGTAGGGACGTTGTTTCATTCGCTAGCTTTATGAAAGATTGCCCGTTCCCGCGCCTCCCCGCATCAAATAACTCATTGCTCAACTGAAGATCATGGGGCAACTTTGGGGAGGCCCTTCTGATTTTCGGTTTTGCTTCCCGCCTCTACGTATGTTCTTACATTGTCGGGCTGGCATTGTATGCAAAAAAGTCTGGGGGCTGCGTCAGGGACGCCCTTCAGATTCGCAGTTTTGCAAGCACTGAATGTGAAAATCTGAAGGGCGTCCTCTTCGTCCAACTTTAGCGTCTTGCTCGGCGGTCTTTGCATGGCTATAGCCGCGATCATCATTATTCAGGAAAGCCGGTAGGGACGTTGTTTCATTCGCTAGCTTTATGAAAGATTGCCCGTTCCCGCGCCTCCCCGTATCAAATAACTCATTGCTCAACTGAAGATCATGGGGCAACTTTGGGGAGGCCCTTCTGATTTTCGGTTTTGCTTCCCGCCTCTACGTATGTTCTTACATTGTCGGGCTGGCATTGTATGCAAAAAAGTCTGGGGGCTGCGTCAGGGACGCCCTTCAGATTCGCAGTTTTGCAAGCACTGAATGTGAAAATCTGAAGGGCGTCCTCTTCGTCCAACTTTAGCGTCTTGCTCGGCGGTCTTTGCATGGCTATAGCCGCGATCATCATTATTCAGGGGACAACTTTGGAGACGCCCTTCAGATTCGCAGATTTACCTTTTACCCCTGTTCGCCCCCGACTCTGGGGGCATCTGGGCCTCCAGATTTCCAGTTTTGTAGCGTCGACGAATACCTTCGCCATTCGCTCGACGATGCGATCTCTGTCGATTTCGTCGTGGAAGATCAGTCGTTTCTCGATGCCCCGGACGATGATATGATGAGGTACGCCTTGGACATCGAGGCGGGCGTGATGAGGCAATCGGACTGAAGAGAAATGCTGGGATGGGGGGTCAAATCTTTATCCTTGACTTAAGGCACGCCCACCTCCCTTTCGCGCTTCGTTCATCATTACCACGCATAAGGTAGACTGTGCAATAAGAAAAACAAAACGCTGATAAAAGGAAGTTGCCTCTCTCCGCAACTCACCACCAATCCTACATATTTTACCCCGGGGCCACGGAATCCCGGCATTCACCATTTGCCGTGGCAGTCTTGTGGGAAGCGTTCATGCCACGATCGATGCCCCACGCCTGCGACACATTGCTTATGCTCCTATGCAAACCATGCAATGCGTGGTATCTTATAGTATAGGCGTCATCGGCGCAAGGCGAAAAGCTCCCTGAGACTGCCATGAAGGTGAGGGCTATGGAAATTTCAAATAGAATAACCATAAACGAGAAGGTGAGGTTCGGGAAGCCCGTCATCAAGGGTACCCGTGTTCCTGTCGATCTGATAATCGGCAAGCTTGCCGGGGGCATGACCTACGAAGAAGTGATGGCGGAGTATGACCTGAGCCGACAGGACATTCTGGCCGCTTTGGACTATGCCGCCAAACATCTGTCCGGCGAGGAAATAAGGGCCGTGGGATGACGGAATGAAGTTCCTGATCGATGAGGATATGCCGAGATCCACGGCGGCGGTCCTTAGAGCCGCTGGTCATGAAGCTAAAGACGTTCGAGATTGTGGGCTGCGAGGCGCAAGCGACCGGGAAGTATTTGATTCGGCCCAGCAGTCTGGCGCTGTCGTCCTCACCGGCGATCTCGGTTTCGGCAACCTTCATAAATACCCACTCGGCACGCATAATGGGCTGTTCATAGCCCACTTCCCGAACGAGATCTCAACAGAGGAACTGAACAGGCACGTGGCCGAAGCGATCAAAGTGCTGACCGAAGCCGACTATGGGGGAAACCTCATAATTCTTGAACCTGGAAGAATCAGAATCAGGAGACATATAAGGACGAGGGAAACATAGTTGCCACAACTGTATAATTCGAGAATTGCGGCAGCAAGAGGACAACTTTGGGAACGCTCTTCCGATTTTCGGTTTTGCTTCCCGCCTCTATGTATGTTCTTACATTTTCGGGCTGGCATTGGAAGCAAAAAAAGTCTAGGAAGGTGGTGCACTCTGAAGTAAATCCACCAACGAATGCCACTTCAGGTTTTCATCGTTTTACCGGTAGCGACGTTGAGGATTGCAGGAAGCTACGCCTGACAAGGTCAAGCGGCTTCGATAAAGGCCCTCCTCCTATCTCAACAGCCTTTCTTCCAAGAGGTCCTGAAGGTCTCTTCTGCCGTCCAGGATGGAGTAGACGAATACTTCGGACTTGGCCATGCTATAGATGATTCGATAGGGCTTGTGAATGATCTCTCTGAATTCCCGTATTCCGATTCTTTCCAGTTCCGGAGGGACTCGGCCTCTCTCGGGCATTGTTCTCAGCTTCGAGCACGCCTTTTGAAGATGGTCGATGAGTTCTTCAGCTTTCTCTACTGAATCGTTGAGGGCCACGTATCTTTGCAACCGTAGAAGGTCTTGTTTTGCACCAGTGAGGAAGTAGACCGAAAAGAGGGTCAACTATTCTCCTTTGAGAAGCTTCCTTACCTCGTCGAACGCACCATCCATCGGCTGGTATCTCCCTTCCTCGATCTCCTTCTTTCCCAGGGCGAGGATCTTGAGCATGGCGAGGGTTTCCTGCGTCTTTTCGTATTGGCGAATATCCTGGATTATGGCCTTCGCTTCTCCGTTGAGGGTAACAATGATCGTGTCGCCGCTGCTCTCCAGATCGCGGATAACTTCCGAGGCGTGCGATTTGATGTAGCTTATCGGTTTTACCCTCTTGCTCAGTTTCATAGACCCTCCTGACCAAATAAGGCCTTTATTTAGTCTACATCCCAGCCTGGAAACTGTCAATGACCGCGTACAGACCGATTGTGGCTTATCCGGATTTGAACGAAAGTCCACGAGGACGTTACCGCGGCGGCGCAAGGTGTGGTATTATTGTTTTACAAACGCAGGTTAAGTGGGGGCTCATATGAAGAGCTGCGAGGTTATCGTGGAAAAACATCCTGATGGCTATGTGGCCCATCCGTTGGGATTAAAGGGAGTGGTGGTTGGAGAGGGCGACTCATACGAAGAGGCTCTTTCCGATGTAAGATCAGCAATCCGCGGCGAGCCGGACGCGCCGTAATAAACTCCATAAAATCCAGGGAGGGTGATCCATGTCTCAGGATCGACAGCCTCAAGCGACCGAATTTCAGCCATCTCCCGACTTTCTTGCCCGGACGAAACGGATGGACGACGCCATGCATCTGCGAAAGCCGGACCGTGTTCCCGTGGCTCCCCTATGCATTCACTTTTACGCCACCAGGGTCCGGGGGATATCTAACCGGGACGCCATGTACCAGCACGAGCGCTGGTTTCGCGCCCTGAAAGAGGAAACCCTTCTCCGCAACTGGGACGCCGCGCCACCTGCCGGTCCGGTGCCGGCCGCGCGACCCCTGGAGATCCTCGGCCTCACTCAGTTCAAGTGGCCGGGCGGGAGCCTGAATGATAATCAGCCTTTTCAGTGGGTCGAAGGCGAATACATGCAACAGGGCGAGTATGACGAGATGCTCGCCGACCCCAATGGTTTTGCCTTCAGGAAGCTATGGCCCCGGGTCTCTTCCACTCTCGCTCCCTTGAGCGGCATGGCTCAAATGCCCACGCCCCCTCTCATCGCGCTCTCGAATGCGTACGTCCTTCCGGCATTTTTGGGAGGCATGATCACCCAGTCCCCCTTGAGGGATGTGATGAGAAAGATGCTCGATTTCGCCGACGAGTTCGAAAAGAACCTGTCTTTGTCCATCGGCTACGCCATGGAGATGATGAGACTCGGATATCCTATCGAATGGGCCGCCGCCACCTTCCCTCCTTTTGACTGGGTGTCGGACGCGCTCAGGGGTCTTAAGGGGAGTTCCATCGACATGTACCGTGCTCCTGATAAGCTTCTGGCAACCATCGAAACGTTTACCCCCACAGCCATCGGGGGTGCCGTAGCAGGGGCGCAAGCTACCCGTAATAAAGGGGTTGCCGTTTTCATGCACCGGGGAGCGGATGGCTTCATGTCGAAGGATCAGTTCGCAAGGTTCTACTGGCCGTCATTCAAGGCTCTCCTCCTCGGCCTTGTCGATGCAGGTCTCACGCCAATACCCTTGTTTGAAGGCGACTACACCTCGAGGCTCGAATTCCTCAAGGAACTGCCTCCAGGAAAGATCGTCGGCCACTTCGACCGGATCGACCGGAAGAAGGCGAAGAAGCTGATCGGCGAGGTGATGTGCTTCTGGGGCAATATCCCCGCCTCTCTCATGGTTGCGGGCACACCGCAACAGGTGAAGGACGACGTGAAGGAGCTGATCGATACCTTCGGCGATAACGGCGGTCTCATCGTCGACAGTTTCAACGGGTTCCCTGATGAATCGAGGCCGGAGAACGTCGCTGCCGTAACCGAGGCGGTCATGGAATACGGGGTGTGGTGAGCGACCGGCGAGGAGCGCATCCCAAGCTCATTGGGCCAGGTCTTGCAATCATACATTTTGTCCTAACATAGTTTAATTATTGCGTACTTAGGCCTGGGGGTCAAATCCTTATTCTTGATTTTAGGCCTACCTGCGCCCCCAACAAGGCTCCCTCAATCATTGATAATCATAAAAAGGCACCTCCACAGCATAGGGACAACTTTGGGGACGCCCTTCCGATTTTCAGTTTTGCTTCCCGCCTCTACGTATGTTCTTACATTGTCGGGCCGGCATTGCAAGCAAAAAAAGTCTGGGAAGGTGTTGTGCTCTGAAGGTCAAGCGGCTTCGATAAAATCCCTCCTCCTATCTCAACAGCCTTTCTTCCAAGAGGTCCTGAAGGTCTCTTCTGCCGTCCAGGATGGAGTAGACGAATACCGCGGACTTGGCCATGCTATAGATGATTCGATAGGGCTTGTGAATGAGCTCTCTGAATTCCCGTATTCCGATTCTTTCCAGTTCCGGAGGGACTCGGCCTCTCTCGGGCATTGTTCTCAGCTTCGAGCACGCCTTTTGAAGATGGTCGATGAGTTCTTCAGCTTTCTCTACTGAATTGTTGAGGGCTAAGTATCTGTGCGACCGTAGAAGGTCTTGTTTTGCACCAGTGAGGAAGTAGACCGAAAAGAGGGTCAACTATTCTCCTTTGAGAAGCTTCCTTACCTCGTCGAACGCACCATCCATCGGCTGGTATCTCCCTTCCTCGATCTCCTTCTTTCCCAGGGCGAGGATCTTGAGCATGGCGAGGGTTTCCTGCGTCTTTTCGTATTGGCGAATATCCTGGATTATGGCCTTCGCTTCTCCGTTGAGGGTAACAATGATCGTGTCGCCGCTGCTCTCCAGATCGCGGACAACTTCCGAGGCGTGCGATTTGATGTAGCTTATCGGTTTTACCCTCTTGCTCAGTTTCATAGACCCTCCTGACCAAATAAGGCCTTTATTTAGTCTACATCCCAGCCTGGAAACTGTCAATGACCCGCAAAAGTCCAAGGGGCGGGGGTA
>CAVVPU010000221.1:0-165311 GCA_963750015.1 uncultured delta proteobacterium
GGAAAAGCCTATACGACCCGGCGGTACGAGGTTCAAATCGAGCAGAGAAACCCCAAGAAGATACTCCTCGTGCCGATCAAGGCGGACGCCTTCGAAAACCGGGCCGAGTTCGAAGAGATCAAGAAGGGCGCTCCTCCGCTCGTCAAAGGTATCACGCCGCTATGACAGTCGCCCATTTCATCGACTATCTCAACCCCCTCACCTACATGTCCCACGGCCAGTACATGTCCCTGTGGCGAACACTGTTCGAGGCGGTGCTCCAGGGGTTCTGGGCGAAGCTCTTTGCCTCCTCCGCCCTCTTCCTCGCCTTCTTTATCGGGGTTTACAGGCAGAGGATCGTGGCAGGGGTTCTCCTCTTCTTCCTCTCCGTGGCGATAGCTTATGGGGGCTGCATCTTTAAGTTCGTGCTGGGCCTATGAGCCACAAGGACGGGGACAAATGAACGACATCACGCCGATAGGGGTTGGCGGCTCCATCCGGCCGAAGAGCTTCATCGACGTGGTCTCCATCGTGCAGAACTATTTCCTCGCGGAGAAGCACGGAAACGACTTGCCGGAGAACCTTTTAACCCTCAAGGGCAAGATCGTGATCTCCGAGGTGGGGTTCAAGGGCGCCTTCATATCCGGGCTCATCAGCATCCTTTTGACACCCTTCTTTGTGGGTGTCGTCGAGAGGTGCGTCCCCATCTTCGGCTCCTATGAGTTCACCCTCTTCGACCAGGCCTTCGCCGTGGCCCTGGCGCTCAGCTTCGCCATGGGCTACAGCCTAGTGCCTGGCCTCCGTCGGCAGGTGCTATATAGGCAAGCTCTCGAAGAGGGCCATCAACTGGCTCATGGCAGGGTTGACGGTCGCCGGGGTCTTGAAGCTTACCATCGCTTTTGTCTTGTACAACACCTTGTACGCCTCGGTGCTCGATGAGGGGCGCGTCGCCCGGTTCCTCCTGTGGTTCTATCCGCAGGTAAGCTATTCGACCCTCAACAGGATCTACCGCTTTCTCATGGGCGTAAAGCCGGTGCTTCTCACCTCGGCGAGCTTCGTCGTCCTCACGACTTTCCTCATGATCACGATTCCCTGGCTGTTCATCTACGCGGCATCGAGGAAGACGCGGAGGATGATCGAGCGGGAGAGGATCTGGAGGTGAAAGTAATATGTGGATAAGTGCCCGTGTCTTCCCCGGGACGTTTCTTTTGGAGGCGGCGAACGTATCTTTGGCCTCGATGATCATGAACAAGGAGGAACCCCCATGGCGATTGAGTGTATAGGGATCGACATCGGATACGGCTTCACGAAGACGTGCCGGTCGGATAACAGGCACATCTTTCCCACGGCGGTCGCTATGATGGCGAAGGAGGCCACGTTTTCGGAGACGAGCCCGGTTATCGTTAACGGTCACCGGTTCCTTGTGGGAAAAGAGGCGGAGAGGGAAGGTAACACCATAGACACCCGCCAGTCCGGCTTCGTGACGTCCGACGCCTGGCTCGCCGTCCTGGGCCATTGCCTCCGGAACAATGGCTTCCTTCAAGGGGAAATCGTGCTGGGCGTTCCTCCAGGAATGTATTCGAAAGAGTACAGCCGGAAGATCGTCGAGTCCATAAGGGCATCGGATATCAGGGTAAACGGGGAGCCCTACCGGGTCAGCGGAAACGTGAGGATCATCCCCCAGGGCGCGGGTATATTCTTCCGGCACATCAAGGACCATCAGGAAGATCGTCGAAAAAATGTCACCGTGATCGACATCGGTCACCACACCGTGGACATGGTCCTCTTCGCGGAGGGAAAATACGTGGAGAGCGCCACGGAGAGCCAGGAGATCGGCGTATCGTTCGTGCTCGACAGCATCAGTAAGGCCTTCTATCGGGAACACCGGCTCTCCATTGGCTTCCGGGCGGCCCTCGACATCCTCCGGGACAGGCAGATCATCCACCTCGGCACCCTTTACAAGATAGACATCGAGGAAGAGATCGATGCGTACGTGAAGCGAGTCCGGTCCGTCATCGACCGCTATCTCGAAAAGCTCCCGGTTCACGTCGACCTGGGCATCATCGGAGGGGGCGGCGCGGTGATGAAAGACCTATTGGGCGGGCATCGCCTCCTCCTCGTGAGCGAGCCGGCCTTTGCGAATGCCATAGGGTACTGGTACTATGGCATTAACGGAAAGTAGGGAGGGCGGCCGTGGCAAAAGACTTCGTCATCTACAAGGTGCACATCCACAAGACGAAGCAGGGAGAGCTCTACGAACTGCTCGAAAGCATGCCGAAATCAATCCGAGGGCTTTATATCAGGGAGGCACTAGAGCACTATCGTCTCACCAAAGGGCTGCCAACGGACAAATCGGAGGGTCAGGGCATCTCCCTTGAGGGGGCCTTTGACGAGGACTTCGGAGGGAAGGTGTGAGTATGACGCCGGCGGGACGAGGCGGGAAGCCGCGTTACCGCCGTTTCTCCGGTTCACGCCGCCGCGCGGCCAGGCGTTCTCGCCTGATGGCCCTATCAGGACTGAGGGGATGATGACGACCACGAGCATCGAATGGATCAAGAAGCACGGGAGCACGGCGCGAGGAAAGCGCGAATTGATAGGCTTCCTCAGAGGCGAGGCCCTCACCATGAAGGAGAGCGTCCTTGCCAATTGCTATCAGTGCGCCGGCTTCTACATGGATGGTCGGAAGGACTGCGAGGTCGAAGGGTGCCCGCTTCATGTGTTCATGCCCTACCGGAAGGGCGGCGCTGTGAAGGTGAGGAAGGTGTCCGAAGAGACAAAGGCGAAAATGCGGAAAGCGCGCGAGCGGAAGGTCCAGAAAATCGATTCTGTTACCGTGGGATGATGCCGGGAATTGATTCTATACCATTGACGGTGGCCGATGAGGCTCAGAGCAAGGGGCCGGGAAGGAAGTTTGTGGCACGGGGCAGAACCACGGCAGGACCGCTCGCCCAAAGAAACACGAGTTCTCTTACGTGGTCGGCGTTGCATAACCCGTGAACGCAGTCCTCGGGCCGGAAGTACGGTTTCCACCCATCGTGGATGGCCCTCCTGTGAAAGAAGGGCATATCCCGATGCGGTCGGTGGCTCACTTTCCCCTCGTCTCATCGACCGCGTGGCGGGTGAGCTCTTCAGTCGACATGATATGGAGCCATCTCCGCTTCCCTTCTATGGCTATGTCGGTCGCGTCGTTGTGGATGACGTCGCTCTGGCGGAGATGCTGGGTTCCTTTTCTCGAAGAGCTTTTTCTGGAGCGAACGCATGGTCTTCTCGTCCATGCCCACGCGGCTCTCAATGCCCGTTCCGTGCTGGACCCGGACAGTAATGCCGTCGGGGAAGGATGTCGTCGTCACCTGGCCGCACGGACATATCTTTTTCTCCGGCCGGTGTTCGGTCACATCGAAGACAGGGGGGGAGGGATGTCGAATACCGTGCGCCTCCCGTCTCCTTCCGGGATGTCTTGACGAGATCTTAAAGGATACGATGGACAAGACAGCTGGCATGTACGTCACCGACGTGCGGTGGTGGTTGACATTTCAAAAGGCCGTTTCTGGGGAGTAAGGTAATATTCAGCAGTAGTGCGTAAAGAAATGAGCAGAGCAAAGAAGCAACGGTACGAGCAGGGGAGAGACACCGTGAAGAGTGAACTTTTCCAAGAACTTTATAGGAAGTACCCGCCCCTTCTACGTCAGAAAGAGTATTGTGAGCTGACAGGTAAAGCCGAGTCTACGGCCGAACAGGACCGGCTCTATGGTCGTGGAGCACCCTTTATCCGCATGGGGCGCAGCATCAGATATCGGCTTGACGATGTAGTCGCCTGGCTTGAGAGTCTGCCCCGCTACAACTCTACGACAGAAGCCGATCATGGGGTAAGGTGAGAGGCATTGATACCGGCGTTTTTCAGAACCTCTGCTCCGGTTGGAAACGTCTCTTCATTACCGCAAAACAACGACCGGCTCATCTTGTCCAATGAGCCGGTTTTTCCTTTAGAAGTTACCTATGTGTTACCTATGACTACTGAAGGTACTTGTTATTTGTAAAGCCGACGGGGGGATTTGAACCCCCGACCTGCTGATTACGAATCAGCTGCTCTACCACTGAGCTACGTCGGCACACTTTCACGTCTATTATACAGGTTTTGCCTTTCACATTTCCACCTTTCTTTTTCCCCATGTCCGGTCGATTCATCGCTCCCCCGTGGCTCGGGCAACGCTTTGTGAGCCGGAACGATTCAAAAAAACTCGCGCTTGTGGTACCCTATATTGTCGGATGACGGCGGTTCATCGGGCGCGCAAGTATATGACGGGGTTGACTCATGTTTCATATCGCTGACGAGGATGACATCAGGAAAGGCAGGACGACCGACGTTTACTTTGCCCGCACCATGGAAGTGCTGACGGCTAAGGGTGTCGATAAGCGGGTTCGTGCGGAGGTTATCGTCAAGAGCCTTCCCGGTAATATTCCGTGGGCTGTTTTCACCGGTCTCGAAGAGCTGGCAGAGGTCGTGCGGGGTCTGAAAGTCCGTGTGAGGGCGATGAGGGAAGGCACCTTCATAAGGCCTTATGAGCCGGTTCTCGAGATAGAGGGCATGTACACCGATTTCGGGGCCCTCGAAACGAGCATGCTCGGCCTGATCTGTCAGGCCTCCGGCGTGGCCACAAAGGCAGCGAGGTGCAAGAAGGCGGCAGATGGCCGGCCGGTTATCAGTTTCGGGGCGAGAAGGATGCACCCGGTCATCGCGCCCATGGTCGAGAGGAATGCCTTTGTAGGGGGCTGCGACGGGGTCTCGGTTATCAAGAGCGCAGAGATGATCGGAGAAGAGGCGTCAGGCACGATGCCTCATGCCCTGATCCTTCTCATGGGCGACACGGTAACCGCGGCGAGAGCTTTCGATGAGGTGATCGACAAGGCAGTCAAGCGCATAGTGCTCGTCGATACCTTCAACGACGAGAAGGTCGAGGCCCTCAGGGTGGCTGAGGCGCTCAGGGAGAGGCTGTACGCGATCAGACTGGACACGCCTTTTTCCAGAAGGGGCAACTTCGGGAGGATCCTGGAAGAGGTGAGGTGGGAGCTGGACCTGCGCGGATTCGGCCACGTACAGATATATGTGAGTGGGGGCATCGACGAGGAGCAGATGGCCGGACTCAACCCTCACGTCGACGGCTACGGCGTGGGCACGACAATCACCAACGCGAGGGTCCTCGACTTTGCCCTGGATATCGTGGAGATCGAGGGAGTGCCCATTGCCAAGCGCGGAAAGATGTCGGGCAGCAAGCGAGTCCTCAGGTGTGCTCAATGCTTCCGGGACAGTGTCATACCCCTTGAGCAGCAAGGGGGGCAGTGCGGCTGTGGCGGCGATTGGCACGACCTGCTCGTCCCGTGGTACGACCACGGCACTTTCCTCTTCGAGACAGAAAAACCTCAATTGATCAGGAGGTTCGTTCTCGATCAACTGGCACATTTCGGGCTCGACCAATGACTATATGTGTAATAGACGGTCAGGGCGGTAAGATCGGCAGCGCCATAATCTCCAAGCTCAAGGAACGGCTCAGGGAAAGAATAGAGATCATAGCCCTGGGCACAAATTCTTCCGCCACGGAGAACATGATGAAGGCACGCGCCAACCGGGGAGCATCCGGTGAGAATGCAATCGTCACGACAGTCCGAAAGGCCGATATCGTGATAGGCACACTGAACATTCTTATGGCCAATTCCATGCTCGGCGAGCTTACCCCGTCCATGGCCGAGGCCATAGCGGATTCTCCCGCGGTCAAGTTCGTCCTGCCCGTGACCCAGGAAAGAGTCGTCGTAATAGGTAAGGCGGAGCTTTCCATACCCCAGATGATCGGGGCTCTCGTTGACGAAGTTGAAAAGGAGACGGGCAAATGTGTGAAGTGAAGGTATTCAAGAAAGAGAAGGGTGAAGAGATCCTGCTTCTCAGGGATGTGTACCTGATAGAGGAAGAACCGGACGGCCTCAGGTTTGAAACGATCTTCGGCGAACAGAAGGTCTTCGAGGCAGAAATCGAATCGGTCTCTCTATCCGAGAACAAGGTCGTCATCAGGGATAAAGGGTAATCGGCCTTTGTGCAACGTCTTCGACATGAATGCGGCCATCTGCTGCTTCACATCCTTAGTTCCGCATTCCGGGCATTTTATCTGACCCTGCTCAAGGTCCTTCACAGACGTTGTGGCAGAGAAATCTTGCCCCATGAACGGCGAGCAAACTCGTAGGCAGCTATGGGGTCGCCTCCTTAAGTATTTCGAGGTACTGAGAACATAGGTCCTGCGGACGGAGAGATAAAAAGATCGGAAGGCTTGGCATTATGGAATGCGGCTATTGCGAGCGCAGATGTGAAATAGCGGAAGGGCGGACCGGCTTCTGCCGCATGTACACGGTATCAAAAGGGGTCATCAGCGAACGCTTCCCCTATAGATGGAGTCTCTTGTGGGGCCTCCGTAGTAGAGGCCATCCCTTTTTACCATGTTTCTCCGGGCAGCCGATGCCTGACCATAGGCACGACCGGTTGCAATTTCCGCTGCCAGTACTGCTCGAATGCATATGTGGCGAAAGAAGACCCGGAGGTCCAACAGGACCGGATGTATCGTTTCGCGCCTCACGAGCTGGTAGGCATGGCAATCAAGCTCAAGTGCCGCAGCATAATATTCAACGTCAACGAGCCCGCCGTTTCCATACCCTCCCTCCTGGAAGTTGCCCACGAGGCAGCGAGGGCTGCTATCCCAATGGGATGCCTGACGAACGGCTACACGACGCCCGAGTCGACCGAGCTTTTAACGTCCATTTTTTCTTTTTTCAATGTAAGCCTCAAAGGGATATCCGATTCCTTCAACCGCAAATATATCGGCATCGACTCTTGTTCGCCGGTGCTGCGCACCATCAGACGGCTCGTGGAAGATTGCCACGTAGAAGTGACGACTCCTGTCATCCAGGGGGCAAACGACCATGAGATCGACACGATTGCCCGATTTCTCGAAGAGGTCGACCGGGAAATACCGTGGCATGTGTTTCGGCTCCTCCCGGAGGATGAGATGAAGGGTGCCGACTATCCCGACATCGAGGCAATCGATGAGAAGTTGAATTTTGCGAGGGAAAGGCTCCCTTATGTCTATTTTCATAATTTCGTCGGCTCGGACTGGGTGAACACCCTATGCACCGCCTGTGGGGCCGTTATCATCGAGCGCCATAGCCTGGGGTGCGGGGGCGACAGACTCAAGTGCGTGCTCTGTCAGGACAACAGGTGCCCTGATTGCGGCCGGGAGGTCAAAATGTGGGAGGGAAAAGCACGGCAATGAGCACGGCTATTCTGGACGCGAGGGGGTGGCAGAACTCCATCGACCTCGAGACGGGGATGAAGACCGAGGCAAGCGGGCCCCTGGCTGAAATGGTCGGTGCAATTCTGCACAGGCATCCTTATCCGGGCGATACGGATCCGCAAAGCAATCGTTGGGTCAGCGATACAGCCCTCGAACTGATTAAGGGCTACGAGCCGCGATTTGTCTTCCTTACCTACGCGTCACAGTACTTTTCCGGCCGCTACACCCTTATGCCAAAAGAAATGAGGGCGAGAATGATCGCGGAGGCCTTTCGGGAGGCCGAGCGCTTCGTCGAAAAATCGGGTTTCGATGCCTTCCTTGTCGGAACCGGGGACATGACCCCCGTCTTGGGCTTCATCGATCTGACAGGTCTTGACGGCCTCGCAATCTGTAGCCACTGGTCGACAGGATACGCCGGACTCTATGGGGCCACATCGAAGGACATGAGACTCCTCGAAGAAGAGCCGCACATAGAGAAGATCGCCTCTCGGGAGGAGGTCTTGACGCTCTTTGGCGGGACTTGCGATCATGGACCTCGTTTGCCTGAATACCTGATGCGCGCCGGCCGGGGGTATGCCTTCAAGACCGTGACCGACACCGCGAGGAGTCTCGTCATGATCCCTTCCCTTAACTTCGACATTCCCTTGTACGCGCCCGGGCGCGCGATAGAGGAGATCGTTGGCATCAGGCAGGCTCTCGAAGAAGATCTTCAAGAAAGGAAGGTGGCCCTGATCGTCATGGAAGGCGTAGGATTGGATGAGTTTCCCTGGCCCCACGCCGCATGCCGTAACGGTTTGGGCTGGTATTATTATGAGCCCGGTGAGGCACAATACCTTACGATTGTTTCAGGCACCCACTGTTTTCTCGACTATCCGACCGGTTCGGGCCAGAAGTACCTCGATGGCGAGGAAGCGACTGGGAATTACCCCTTCTCGGGCCATTTCAAGTCAATCCCTCAGGGCCCCTTCGCACGCACTTTCCCGGGGAGAAGCATCGCTGTGGGGAACAAGAGCATGTTCATGCACATGGTGACAGGGGCCGACGTCTCCATAGAGTGTTTCGCGCGAAATCTCTACAACCAGGGCACAATGGCGGTGATTCACCGGGGGGACAAATCGTAGCGACCTAGTTTTCTGTATACGCTCACCGAGCCTTCCCGCATTTTTCATCCTTGAATATTCCCGGAATATGTGGTCAATTATTTGCCTCACCGATTACCCAGCGACAAACATGCAAGTGAAGAGGGGAAGAGAATATGAACAATCTGTTGGATAATATTGAAGATATTCTACTTATGGGACCGGGTCCGTCCTGCGTGCCCCCCGAAGTTTATTCGGCCTTAAGCAGAAAGACTCTCGGCCATCTTGATCCCTATTTCCTCAAGATCACGGACGGACTGAAAGAGTTGCTGCGCCAACTCATGAATACGAGGAACGACTTTACCATTCCCATATCCGGGACGGGCTCGGCAGGAATGGAAGCTTCCTTCGTGAACCTTATCGAGCCTGATGACAAGGTTCTGATTCTTTCTAACGGCACTTTCGGGATGAGAATGCAGGACGTGGCGAGGCGTCTCCGTGCGCGGGTAGACGTTTTGGAGTTCCCGTGGGGCAAGCCGGTTGTCCCCGAGATCGTAGAAAAAAAGCTTCGCGAAGAATCATACCGCTTGGTCGCCATCGTCCATGCGGAGACCTCGACCGGTGTGCTGAATCCCGTCGCTGAAATCGGAACGCTTCTTAAGGGAAGAGACACGCTCTACCTTGTGGATGTCGTCACCAGTCTCGGCGGCGTGAAAGTCTCCATGGATGAATGGAACTGTGACGCTCTTTACGGCGCTACCCAAAAATGTCTCGCCTGTCCTCCCGGGCTCTCACCCCTTTCCTTCTCAGACAGGGCGATGGAGAAGGTAAGGTCTCGCACAACCAAAGTGCCTAACTGGTATCTTGACTTCACTATGATTGCCGACTACTGGGGTCGCAGCAGGGTATACCATCATACGGCCCCGATAAACATGATTTACGCCTTGTACCAGGCCGTCCTGCTCATCCTTGAAGAAGGGCCGGAGAAGGTGTTCCAGCGTCACATGGAGGCTCACCGGGCATTGGTGGGCGGCCTGGAAGACTTGGGTCTGAAGATGCTGGTGGACGAGCCTTATCGTCTTCCCACGCTCAATACCATCGTCGTTCCCGACAGTGTGGATGAGGCGCTCGTGCGCAGCCGCCTGAGAAACGAGTTCAAGATCGAGGTCGGCGCAGGCCTCGGCCCCTTCGCAGGGAAGGCCTGGCGCGTAGGGATCATGGGACACACGGCGAGAATCGAGAATGTCTCCAGGTTCGTCGCCGCCCTCAAAAAGGTGCTGCGGGGATGAGGGGCCTTCCCGACCCCGATCTCTAAGGCCGCCCGACGTCTGAGTGAACGCCTCTTTATCGCAGCTCCCGCCTCAAATAGGAGATTCCCTTTTGTCTATTCTTTTTTATAAACGAAGGAAATAGTTATATAATTAGCAGTCTTGTCATATAATTAGTCTTTTATTAGAGGTGAGGTCTTTCGTTATGTTCAAGCCGGTAAAGGTACGCCATATATCTGAGGAGGTTTTCGACCAGATAAAAGTGGCGATACTCGAGGGAAAGCTGAAGCCGGGGGAGAAGCTCCCCACGGAGCGGGAAATGATGCAGGAGCTGGGGGTGAGCCGGATTCCCATCCGAGAAGCCCTGAAGCTTCTTGCAAATATGGGTTTTGTAGAAACCAGACAGGGCGGCGGCAGCTATGTCCGTTCTCTCCTCGCCGACCGCGTGTGGGACCCGCTTAACCACATCATCAAGGAAGACACGGGGAAGGTCTTTGAGCTTCTGGAGGTACGCAAGGAGATCGAGACCTGGTCAGGCTACTACGCGGCTCTGAGGACAACGGACGATGATGTCGTGACGCTTGGCCGCATGGTCGAAGAGACGAAGAGCTACTGCGAGAGGGGGAAGACCCCGCCTTCACGGCTCGATGCAGATTTCCATCTTGCCATTGCTCACGCTTCCCACAATACGATTCAGGAGCATCTCACCCATACCATATACGACGTGTTTTCCGACTATTTCAATTTTTTGATTGAGAATGTCTGCTTCAATCAGAAGTACCAGGATTCCATATACGAACAGCACCGAAAGATCTACGATGCTATAGGACGGCGGGACCCCGAAATGGCCCGTGAGGCGGTCATGGAGCACCTCGCCTTCGTTGGTGAGGCTCTTCGGAGCCAGATCAGCCGAAACGCGTCCGAGAATGGCCCTCAGCCGTCAGAATAAGGGAACGAGCCAGAGGAGCAAACCGCACACTGTCTATCCTGCCTCCGCTTCCGAACGTCTCTTGAACTCCTGGTCTACGAAGGTGAGGTGGACCCCCATCCGTTTCCTCGACTCCTCTCCATCTCGATTGATAATCGCATGGTAAATGGCGAGGTGTTGATCGCGGACTGCCTGCTGGTATTCTTCATTGAAGCAGATATTGCGGACGAGAAAGTCGAAGTACCCATAGAATAGGTCGTAAATCGCATAAGTGAGATGCTCCTGAATCGTGTTGTGGGAAGCGTGAGCAATGGCAAGATGAAAGTCCATGTCGAGCTGGGCAGAGGGAGTCTTTTCCTTATCGAAGCACGCCTGCACGGTATCGATCACACCTTTAAGACGGGCTCGATCCTCCTCGGTAGCTCTGGTGGCTGCATAGTAAGCTGACCAGGCTTCGACTTCCTTGCGCACCTCCATCAGCTCGAACACCTTGTCTATGTCGCCCTTCACCATGTGGCTCAAGGGATCGTATACCCTGTCTTCGAGGAGAGAGCGGACATAGCTGCCGCCGCCTTGCCTGGTCCGGATAAAGCCCATGTTTTCCAGAAGCTTCAGGGCTTCTCGGATGGGAACACGGCTTACCCCCAGCTCCTGCATCATTTCCCGCTCCGTGGGGAGCTTTTGTCCCGGCCTGAGGCGACCTTCGACGATAGCCGACTTGACCTGGCCGAAGATTTCTTCCGAGATGCGCGTTATTTTGATCTGTTTAAACATACACGGACCTGCCGGGAAAGCGATTCTGCGGGAAGGAGCTCCGTCTGTCGCAGACAGCAGATGTCCCCTCCTCCCGGCAGCCTGCTTCAAAGAGAAGCAAAGAAGGGGTGCCGGGAGGAGGGGACTCAACCTTCCGACACACCCGAAGGTTGAGTCCCATGAGCCGGGGCGTTCTATGTCGCCTTGCGTTTCTTCTCGAAGGCGGCAATCTCTTCCGTTATTGTGAGGACCATGCGGGCATTGTCGTAGACCGGGGTATCGACCATCTGTCCCTTGTGGTTGATAGATGCGACTCCCTTGGCAATTCCTTCTTCTTCGAATGCCTTGACCACCTCCTTGGCCCAGGCCACGTCCTCGGCCGAGGGTGAATAGAGTCTGTTGGAGGGTTCGATCTGGCCAGGATGGACAAGCATCCTTCCTTCATATCCGAGTTGCTTGCCGAAGAGGACGTTCTCTTCGAAGGCCTCGGGGTCCTTGAAAGCGACGAAGGGGTGGTCCAAGGCGACGAGGCCCGCGGCGCGGGCAGCCACGGCGGTGTGGGAGCGGGCATAGAGCAGCTCGTCCCCCTTTATGGTGAGCTTGACCCGCATATCTTTTGTATAGTCGACTGCTCCGAAGATGAGCGCATTTGCCCGTTTACTCGTCAGGGCAGAAGGATAGGCATTCATCACACCTTTGGCCGTTTCGATGAGAAGATGAACAGCGATACTTCCCACGGGCAGACCCCGTCTGACTTCCAACTCCCCGAGCTTCCACTCGAGACGCTTTACGTCGTCCACCCCGCCGCACTTGGGCAGACAGATTCCATGAAGACCCTCGTAAACTACGGCTTCGAGATCCTCGTAGGCCCAGGGGGTCTCCCAGTTGTTGATCCTCACATAGATGAGGGAACCACCCGACCCGGCGTACTTCAGGTTTTCTCGCACCATCTCCCGCGCCCTCGGCTTCTCGGCCGGAGGCACCGAATCCTCCAGGTCAAGGGTGATAATATCGGCCGGTGTAGTAGGAGTCTTGGAAATGAACTTCTCGTTGTTTCCGGGAACGTAAAAAACAGACCGCATTACAGGCATATTGCGCCTCCTATTTGGATTCTATGAGTCTTTTGATCGCAGGGGCGATCTGGTCAGGCCTGCCGACCACGTGCACCCCTGCTTCCTTGAGCGACTCGATCTTGCTCTTTGCGGAACCCTTCCCTCTTTCGATGATGCTGCTCGCATGGGAGAAGCGCATCCCTTCGGGTGCCCAGGCTCCGGCGACGAAAATTACAAGCGGTTTTGTGAACGCCTTTTTTCGCACGCATTCTGCCGCCTCTTCTTCATGGGGTCCTCCGATCTCTCCGAAAACCGCGACTGCCTTGGTTTCAGGGTCGGCTTCGAAGAGTGGCAAAATCTCCCCGAAGGAGGTGCCCGTTACCGGCTCGGTTCCCACATGGACCACCGTGGTCATGCCGAGTCCGGCCTGCTTGAGTGCCCAGGGAACTGTCGCTGATTGACCTCCGCTTCTCGACATGACTCCGATAGAGCCGGGCACGAAGACCTTTCTTGCAAACTCGGGAGTGCCCCCGAGCCACCCCGCGGCCGCGATACCGGGACTTATGATCCCGATGGAGCCGGGACCCAGTAGCCGCACGCCATTGCGGCTGGTATAGGCGACCATTTCGAGAATATCGTAGAGGGGGACCCGCTCGACCGGGCTTACGATGAACCGGATGCCGGAGTCGACTGCTTCCATGACCGCATCCTTGAGACCCGGACCGGGAACGAAGGTGACACTCAGGTCGATCGCTCCGCATGTCTCCACTGCCTCTGCTACCGTGTTGAACACCGGGACCCCCGAGACTTCTTCTCCGCCCCTGCCCGGGGTAACCCCGGCGACGATTTTCGTGCCGTAACCCTTCATGAAGGCCGCTCTCGCCGAGCCCTCTCGTCCCGTGATGCCCTGAACCAAAACCGTTGTCTCTTTCGTAAGGAGGATCGCCATTTTATCACCTGTCCTGTCTATGTCTCTATATCTAGATCATCCCATGCTTCTTTCTATACTCGTCCAGGCCCGGAATCGGCGCCTCGATGGTAATAGCACTATTGCCCCGGAACCAGCATTCATACTCGCAGGCCAGACACTCGGTGCCACGGAGCCTGCCGAATTCCGCATTCCCTCCAAGGGCCGGTTTCCCATCCTTGATCACGAGGATGCCCCGGGCATACTTCTTACATGCGTCCACGCAGACATGGGTTGTGCATCCCTTGCATTTTTCCTCGTCGAAAATGACTTTGATAGTCCTCTCCTCGAATTGCATCGATCTATTCCTCCTTGACTCCTCGTTCGCGACGATATTCCATGATGAGGGCCCTCAGTCTTTTTGCGAGGAACTCAGTTTCGTAAACCTTGTCTCCCCCATAGATCTCGATCCGTCCCGGCAGCCCCCGGGTACCCTCTTTGAGTATTTCCAGGGACTCATCTTCCGTGTTGCCGCAGAGCAAGAGCAGACAAGGAAAGCCGGGTCTGCCGGGCAGCTCCTCCCGCAGGGCCTTAACTACCGCGTGAGCGTGGTGCCACTGTTCCTGGTTTGCGTACATGAAGCCACCCAGGAAGTATGCTTCGATGCCGGGTTGGGAGAATATAACCTTCGCCGTCCTGTAAACCTTGGCCGCAGTGGGGTTGCCACTCGTGTCCGCATAGTTGGCGATCTTGAGCCCCTCCCGGGTCAGCGCGTCGACTCCGAGAATGGCGCCCCCTCCTCCGAGCCCATGGTAGCCCACGTAGTTCAACCCTTTAATCTCCTGCACCATTTGGGCAATGTAGGCGGTACCTCTCAGGTCTCCCTCCTCGATCCACCAGGCGATCTTGTCGAGCTCCGTGGGAGGAGTGGGTGCCTCCCGGGCGACCTCGATGCCGAATTCGGGGTGACGATAGACTGAAGAGTCGTCTATCGCTATCCGGCAGTCACCCGCGATTACCTTTCCGTCCTTTGTGATGACGAGCGGATTGATCTCAGCGGTCCGGCAATTGTAATTCCTGAAAGTCTGAAAGAGCCCCACGATCGCCTGCCCGACGGCCGGCAGGAGCTTGGTCGGTACCTTCATGGAAGAAGCGAGGTTCAGGGCATCGTAGAGGCGAAAGCCTCGAAGGACGTCGATGTTCATCTGGGCGATTTTTTCGGCAGGCACTGCCTCGATTTCCATGCCTCCCTCGGTGCTGAACATGATGACCGGGCAGCGGGCCTTCATCGAGGGATCGATGATCACGCCCACGTAGTATTCGCGGTCGATGTCCAGCTTTTCTTCCACGAGGACCTTTTCCACGGTCAAAGCCTTGATCTCAGACCCCAAGAGGCTTTCTGCGACCGATTGTGCGTCAGAGGAGTTTTCGGCAAACTTTATTCCCCCGGCCTTACCCCGTCCCCCGGCCCATATCTGGGCCTTTATCGCTACGGGCTTTCCGATGGTTTCGGCTATTCGCCCGGCTTCCTGAGGGGTCGAGGCGACCTCCCCTTTCGGGATCGAGACCTTGGCCTCCTTCAGTATTTGCTTTCCCTGATATTCATACAACCGAGCCATTGTTTGCCCTCCATCAAAGCTTGCTGATCCGGACGAAGTCCGGAGTGGCTTTGGCTTCTTTTTTTGTCTCTTTGCCTTCTATTCCATCAAAGCTTGCTGATCCGGGACGCCTTTCGGCCCGTAGTACGCATGGTACCCTCGGTCCACTAGACTGAAAAGATTTCCTGGGGAGTCTTGTGGAGGCGCTCACTCACACCCGTCTCTGTGACGAGCCAGTTGTCCCAGATCGATAGCCAATACCTGCTCGAGGCGACAAGGGGGTGTACCGTGATGTTCATGTTGGCCTTGAGCTTCATCGGCTCGTCGTTCCTGATCGCCGGGCGTTCGACGAGATCGTAACCTTGCCCGTGGGAATAGAGCCTCGTTTCGGGGGCTTGGCCTTTGCTGACAAGGAACTCGTTGTTGGCCTTCCAGATCTCTTTCGGATCGGCACCCGGTTTCAGAAGAGAGACTGTATAACGCTGCGTCTCTTTGAGCAGCTCGTGGGCGTCGTAAAGATCGGCAGGTACGTCGCCGACGAAGAAACAGCGGCCGTTTTCACCGTACATGCCGCCAGGACCGTTCACCTCGATCATGAGGGTGAATTGATCGCCCTCCCGGACAACCCTATTCTGATAATGACGCTTCTGGGTGGGCGCAGGTGTGCCGTAGGGAGCCGATCCTCCTGTCACGAGCTGCTCCTCACTGCCCAGCTCCGTGACCTTATGGACTATGTCGGCCACGATTTCGAAATCCCTTCTTCCCGGCTTTATGATCGTGCGCGCGTACTCCATTGCCGCGTCCTGGATTGCAACGGTCTTCATTATGAAGCTGATCTCTTCCTCGCTCTTGACCGCCTTGATCTCGTCTACCAGATCAGTCGCGTCGACGAACTTGGCCCCGGGGAGGTTCTTGAGCAGGTATCCGTAGAAAGCCCCGGTCATGGTCCCCGGATTTACGATTCCTATGCGACCGTCATTCCATGTTTTCAGGCTTTTGACTGCAATCTCGGCATCGTAGATAGCGCTATAGGCCAGGCTTGGAAAATAGGGTGCCGTCAGCCTGTTTTTGACCCCCCTCAGGGTCCACGCCGGAGGGCCGAAGTCGTTCGGGGGCAGTCCGCCCGAGGTGATGGTGGTCATTTCTTCACGAAGCGGAAAGAGCACCGTCATCGGGTAGGAGTTGCGCGCGGGGTTGTCGGTGAACCACTGCACGTAGCCGCCAAGCCACTGGTTCTGGTTCTGCATGACGAGCACGTCGATCTTTTCCGCTTCCATCCGGGTCCGTACCGCCCTCCACCTTCTCTGGAGCTCCTGGTCAGAGGAGCCAAGAGTCAACATTTCTTTGGGATCGTATGCCATAATCTCTCCTTATAGGTGCTTCCGTTTCACAGAGAATTTGTCATATAACTATCAAATATTACCACACTACCAATGATGCTTGTCAAGCATTTTGCTAAAGCCTTCTAAGACAAATAGCCTCAATTGTGCCTTTTTACGTGCCTTTTTTGAGAATGTGATCGGTTCAACGGTTTTCCTTCGGGGGGGTCACGCTGTCATATGATGAGCCCACGAATCTCACGCGGACAGGACCCCCCGAAGATTATCATAATGCCGGTTAAGCCGAGGCGCCACTATATCGGCTGCGGACCCTGCCTAAGTCTTCGGGGCGGGAAAAAGCACAACTCTTGTGCCTTTTCTTCGATACCTCAAATGGTGACGAGATACACGGGGACGAATGGATGGAGAAGCCTTAGGACTGGTCGCAATTGTCAATATGGCAATATCGACTTCCGCTTGACAAATCATCTATCCCAGTGGCAAGATGATCCGGTAGGGGAGGCCGGAGAATCATATTTTAAGGGTCTCCCATTGGGCGGATCAATACGACATTAAGGTACAGGGTCACGTATACATGCGTGTCCGAGGAGGAGGGGTGGCAGCGTCAGACAGCGAAATCACAAGAAGAATAGGCTCAACCAGGGAAGGCATGAAGGCTGCCGGGTTTCAGGCCCTGATCGTTTTTTCTCAAGTCATCCTCGGCGAAAAGGCGGCTGTCCGTTATCTTTCCAACTACCGTCTGCTCACCAGAAAAGATTATATGGTCTTGCCCTTGTCGGGAGATGCCATGATGGTCGTACCGACCACAGGCCAGCAAAGGGCTGCTGCAGCCGCATCCTGGATGGATGATGTTCGGTTTGGGGATGGGACCGAAGGCATGATCCGGGAGGTTGCCGACAAGCTAAAGTCATCGGGTCTCGAAAGGGCGAAAATAGGCGTGGTCGGACTCCTCGGCTCGGTGCCTCATTACGATTTTGAGCTGCTTCGAGGCGCATTGCCCCAAGCAAGCTTTACGGATGCCACGGCCTTTCTCGATGGCATACGGATGACAAAAAGCCCGGAAGAGATTGAGATGACTCGTGCCACTTCGGAAATAGCCGATCGATGTTATGAAAAGGTAGTCGAGGTCATGCATCCGGGCATTGACGAACGCGAGGTTATGGCAGAAGTCCACAAGCTCATGACCCTTGAAGGGGTTGAAGACAACCTGATCCTCACTTCGAAGGGCAGATCCTTTCCGTGTTTTATCAGTCCTCCCGGACCCTACAGGTTCAACGAGGGCGACCATTATGTGTTTTCTATTGAGATATCGGGGCCAAGCGGGTATTGGTCCCAGGTCGTGCGGCCCATGTGCCTGGGTACGCCGAGCCCTGCCTATGAGCGTCTGTTCGAGGTAGGAAGAAAGGCGCTCGACGCCGGCATAGCCCGTCTGGTGCCCGGAGAGCGAGCCGGCGTCGTGGCGAAGGCTGTGGCCGATGAGGTTCGAAAAGAAGGTTTCGCGACGGGAGTCTGGTGCGGACACGCCATGGGCATGGATCTTGGCGACGGCCTCGGCCTGTCCGAGGATAACCCTGTCGAGCTTCGGGAGGGCGCGGTCATTACCCTTCACCCCCACATCATATCCCCCGATGGCAAGGAAGGGCTTTTGATGGGCGACACGTACGTAGTTCGTGAAGGAGGAGGAGAAAACCTCTCCCGAACCGTGTGCGAGATGAAGCGGCTTTAGAATATGATAGTGCTGCTTTAGAGCAAGGCAAGAGTGAGCAAGAGCAAGAGCAAAAAGACGGTCGGTAATGGTTATGTGGGTAAGGGAGAGCCGCATGGCAAGAATCGCACCCGCCCGCACGCGGGCACCCGGCGGCGCCCTGCCGCACCTCATGCCCATCCGCCGTACATCAGTACGGCTGCGGTCAATGAGGCACGACAGGTCATCCACATCTCATCGATTCTTCCCATGCGGCTCTCCACTGCACACTATAATTGTCCCTACGTGGGACAATTATAGTAGGAGACCATAGGATAGGAGACCCATTGGAAAAGCGGCCCTATAGGCCGCCGAGAAGCAACCGTAATTGTCCCTCGGTGGGCCAATTACGGAACTAAGGTTAACAGACCCATTGAGGGGCAAAAGCGGCCCCGTAGGGCCGCGAAGACGTGGCACTAATTAGCAGTTTTTCGGTCACGGACAGTGCGCGCCTGCGGCGGTTTTTCT
Organism: uncultured delta proteobacterium; assembly: GCA_963750015.1. GTDB lineage: Bacteria > Desulfobacterota > Syntrophorhabdia > Syntrophorhabdales > WCHB1-27 > CAVVNC01. The sequence goes on from CAVVPU010000221.1 coordinate 18,448, forward strand.
TTTTTTTGAAGGGGTGGCTCCGCGGGCTTTGGAAGAAAAAGCAAGAACCTATCGCGGGTCAAACTCTCGCCGTTGGCGATGACCCGCGAGAGCAAGCTTTGTTCGAGGGGGCGACGTGAGCCCCATTATAAGGGGGAGTCGAATGAGAAAGTCTTCTGTTATCGGGATAGCCTTCATCGTCCTTCTGTTCATGATCTTTATGCATAGGCCGCCGGCATCGGCCCAAACCACAAACAAGACGAAAACCGATAAGACGGCTCTGTCCGGCTCCCGGGAAGTCAAGGCGGCCCCGGCGCCGGTGAAAGTGGTGAAAGGCGGAGTCCTTAGATGCATCAGGTCGCGGTTCCCCAAGGTCCTTGGTTATCCCCCTGAAATGAGTCCGGTAGACAGCATGTTCCTTTTGCCGGTCGCCGAAAGACTGGTCGACTGGAACGAAAAGGGGGACCTTGTTCCCACTCTTGCCGAATCCTGGGACATTGACTCACAGAACAAGACATTGACGTGGCACTTGCGCAAGGGTGTAAAGTTTCACGACGGCACGCCTTTCAACGCCGAAGCGGTAAGATGGAATCTACAGCTCACTATAGACGGCGGAAGGCTCCCTGACGGCAAATCGGTCAAGTCTCTGGACGTCGTCGACGAGTATACGGTCCGGATGAATCTGACTGACTACAACAGCATGGCGGTGCTCAATTATGGATCGGGAGGAATGCTTTCTCCCACGGCTTTCAAGGTGAACGGCGGAAAGGATTGGGCCCGGACCCACGCGGTGGGAACGGGCCCCTTCAAGCTCGTCGACTTCAAACGGGATGCATCCATCAGGTACGCGAGGAACGATAATTATTGGCGCAAGGGGTATCCTTTGCTCGATGGCATCGAAATGAGGTTCGTGCCGGAACCCATGACGCAGCTCATGATGCTGCAATCGAAAGAGGCAGACGTCAGCCTCGACGGACTGGGCGTGAAAAATGTGGTCGACCTCCAGCAAAAAGGGCTGAAGGTCAATTGGGGCCCGGGAATGCTCTGGTCGATTCTCCCTAACTCGAAAGACCCCAAATCCGTCTATACAAACAAGAAGGTACGGGAAGCGCTTGAATACGCCATCGACCGGCCCGCCCTTGCTAGAATGCTCGGGTTGGGTAAGTATGAGGCCGTGACCCAGATAGTTTCCGCGATCTCGCCGGCATACGTTCCCGGTTACAACCCCAGACCTTACAACCCCGAGAAAGCAAAGCAGCTTCTTGCCGAGGCCGGCTTTCCGAATGGTTTCGAGACAAAGCTCCTTACCCACGACACCTCGGCCGACAGGGATGCCGGCGTAGCCCTTCAAGCTTATCTGGCCGCCGTGGGGATCAGGCTCACCCTCGACCCGGCAGACATCGGCAGGTATTATTCCTCGGTTTACGGACCGGACGGTTGGAGCGATCTCGCGATTGTCACGTCCGGAATAAATCCGGACGGAACCGACGTGCTTGCCCATTTCGGATCGAGGCCCTTCACCTTCCGCTTCGGCAATCCGGCAAAGTCTTCCGAATATCTGGCGTTGAGTGAGAAGGCCCTCAAGACGTACGATCATTCAGCCGTGCGTGCAGCCCTGCGGCAGGTTGTCAGGCAGGGGGGCGAAGATGCCATGTGCATTCCCCTTTTCAGGGCCGCCGACGCAATGGTGATGCAACCATACGTTCACAGCGGTTACTTGAGGATCCATTCGATCACCTGGTTTCCCTATCTGGATTGGATGGAACAGAAAAGATAGTCCGGATAGAGATGGTTGACATTGATCGTAAGCGCAGGAATCGACGGAGGTAAGAGATGGACGTCATGAAAGCTCCCGGCCACAGACCATGGCCCTACCCTGTCAGCTACGGCAAAGAACAGGAATTTTCGACGGACGTTCTGATCATCGGGGGAGGCATCGCTGGTTGCCATGCGGCCATAAGCGCAGCCAAGAAGGGGGCGAGGGTGGCGGTCGTGGAGAAGGCAACGGTGGTGCGAAGCGGCGCCGGAGGGGCCGGCGTCGATCACTGGCACCTTGCCTGCACGAACCCCGCCTCAAGGATCACGCCCGAAGAGATGGTCGACGTAGTCAGGTCGGCCTATGGCGATTACGGGTATGGTGAATTCGGTAACGGCATCACCGCCTACGTGACTTGTAAGGAAAGTTACGATGCCCTCCTCGATGTCGAGAAGATGGGCATCAAGGTGAGGGACGTGGATGATCTGTTTGTGGGAGCGCCTTTCAGGGATGAAGAGACGAAGCTTCTCTTCGCCTATGATTACGACAACCGGTTTTGCATCAGGGTCCAGGCCGCCAAAATTAAGCCGGCCCTTTACAAAGAATTGAAGCGCCTGGGGGTGGCCACATTCGACCGCATCATGGTGACGGGTCTCCTTACCGAAGGGGGAGAGCCGGGAAGCAGGGTCATAGGCGCTTTAGGCGTGAGCGTCCACACCGGAGAATTCCATATCTTCCGGTCCAAAGCTACCATCGTCGCCACGGCGAAACCGACCGGACTTTGGGTATTCAACACCGAACTGCGGGCGGCCGGTGCTCTCCAGGAGCCCAATCACACCTCGGAGGCCTTTGCCATGATGTGGAACGCCGGGGTCGAGTTCACCATGATGGAAGCAAGCTCCACCAATATGCAGAGCGGTGGCTTCGGCAATCTCCCCTATTCGGCGGGGAATGCCCACAATACCTGGTATGCCTGCACCCTCGTCGACGCGGATGGCAGGGAGATCCCCTGGGTCGACAGGAACGGAAAGACTCTTCCGACCGTGGAGGAGCGCTATCACTGCGCACCGGGCCAACGGGCTTTTGTTTACGACGGCCCCAGGTTTGCTGCCGACCTCCCCGAACGCATCCGGGCAGGCGAATTCAAGTTGCCCCTCTACGCCGATTTGCCCGGAATGCCCGAGCACGAGCGCAGGGCCATCTGGGGGCTGATGATCGGTAACGAAGGGAAGACCCTGGTGCCGGTTTACGAGGAGCTCCAGCGCTGGGGGTTCGACCCTGACAGGGACATGCTCCAGGCACCGGTTCAGCCCCCCGACGTTTATACATGGGGTGCCTGGTGGAAGGGCTATGGACCGCGCCAGTATCGCGGACTGGCAGGAGCAGGCCCGGTCTTCGATTGGGACTTCAGGACCAACCTCGAAGGATTGTACGTGGCAGGCTCAACGATAGCGTCCGGGGCGAACCATTCAGGCTCGGCGACCACAGGCAGATACGCAGGCAGGAAGGCGGCCGAATACGCCCGAAGTGTGGAGTCGCTCTCTTTGAATAGAAGCCAAGTGGATGAGGAAAAAACCCGCGTCTATGAGTCTGTCAACCGGACCGAAGGCATGGGTTGGAAGGAGCTCAAGGCGGGCCTCACCCGGATCATGCAGGATTACTGCGGTGAGTACAAGAACGAAGAGGCCCTTCAGATGGGACTCAAATGGCTCGCGACCATGAAGGAGAGCGAACTATCCGCAGGCTATGCCAGAAACCCCCACGAACTGGGACGCACCCTTGAGGCGGCTGCCCAGGCAACGGTGAGTGAAGCCGTTATCCACGCCTGCCTCGCGCGAAAGGCAAGCAGCAAACGTCTCGCTTTTGACCGCTTGGACTGCCCGAGGATCGATCCGCCGGAATGGAACAAGTTCATTACTATACGGATGGAAAAGGGGAAGGTGAAGACTGGAGAACTGCCCTTCGACTACTGGCTGCTGCCGCCTTATGGACCGACCTATGACGAGAACTACCGGAAACACTGTGGCCTTTGATTATTGCAGACCAAACAATGGTACACGACCGAACCGAAGGCTGACGTAAGGAGCGAAAGCTAATGGATGAATCTCTTGACAGAATCTTTGTGAGCGCCAATCCGGCCATGCCGAACAACGGGCCTGTCATCGATCCGAAGAAATGCATCGGTTGCAACAGATGCGTGGCGGTCTGCAGGACAGACGTGCTCCTGCCGAAGGAAGGCTCAAGCCCGGAAGCGGTCTATCCTGACGAATGCTGGTTCTGCGGCTGCTGCGTCGAAGACTGTCCGGTGCCCGGGGCCATAAGGATAGAATTTCCCCTGAATCAGCGGGTCGGGTGGAAGCGCAAAGAAACGGGTGAATTTTTCCGTATCGGGATGAGAAACCCTCTCCCGCCCAATGAAAAACCACCGATACGATAAACGCCGTCGGACGGGACGAACCGCGAGCAAGATAGGGGACTCCCGTGGCATCCTTGGACAATATGAGATATGCTCTTCCATGCATGACGTGAACGCACGAATGAAAGGGGTAGACTTTAAATGGCAAGCCGCAATTTTAAGAGATTGCTCGAACCAGGTCGAATAGGTTCGATAACGACCAGGAACAGGATAGTGAAGACAGGTGCAGGAACGCACTACTGGCACGAGAGCGAGCTGCACATGAATGAGACGACCAAGACCTTCTACGAGGCGATCGCCCGGGGAGGCGCGGGACTCGTGGTCGTCGAGTCGCCGATCATCGATTACCCCCGAGGCGGGCGAGGACACAGATACCGTTTTGACGATGACAAGTTCATTCCCGGAATGAACGATCTGGTTGAGGCGATCCACAAGCACGGCTGCCCCACCTTCATGCAGATGAATCATGACGGACCATGGCAGACGGGAACAGGCACCCGTACACCGAGCGGAAAAGCGGGTCCACCTTCGGATTCCGAGTACACCCGTCCGGGCTCCGTCGCGGCATCACCGGTGAGCCTCGACTTTGATATGGACATGCACAACGAGGTGCCGAGAGCACTGAGCATAGAGGAGATCGAGGATATTGTGGATAGGTTCGGTGCCGCCGCTCTCAGGGCACGCAAGGCCGGATTCGACGGCGTCGATCTGAACGCGGGAAGCAGTCATCTGTTTCACAACTTCCTCTCCCCCTTCTGGAACAAGCGGCAGGATGCATACGGAGGAAGTCTGGAGAACAGGGCGCGCCTGACCGTAAACACGATCCGTGAGATGAAGAAGCGCGCCGGCCAGGACTTTCCTGTGGCGGTGCTCATCAACGGTATCGAGATGGGAAGGGCCATCGGCATCGATGACAGCCTCTGCCTGACTGCCGACGACAGCAGAAAGATAGCCAAGCTCCTCGAGGAAGCAGGCGCCGATGCCATCCAGATAAGAAGCCACTGGCTCGGGTATCACGTGGCCGGGTTTCTTCCCGACCTTTTCTTCTATCCCGAGCCTCCCATACCCTTGGAGTCCTTTCCCAAGGAGTATAACCGGAGTCAACGGGGCGCTGCGGCCAATGTCTACCTCACGGCCGCCTTGAAGAAAGTGGTATCAATCCCGGTTATCATCGTCGGCAGACTCGATCCCGTGCTCGGGGAGAAGATCCTGCGGGCGGGAGAGGCGGACTTCATCGGAATGACGAGGCGGCTTTTTGCAGACCCCGAGCTTCCCAATAAGCTCCGGGCGGGAAGGTATGAGGACATCGCGCCCTGCACCGCCTGTGACACCTGTTTGGATGCCTGGGTGGTAAAGCGCCATTGCAGGATAAACGCTGCCCTGGGAACCGAGCATTACGTTATCGACAAAGCAGTGAAGAAGAAAAAGGTCATGGTGGTCGGCGGTGGACCGGCGGGGATGGAGGCAGCCAGGGTAGCTGCCTTAAGGGGCCATGAGGTGACCCTCTACGAGGGCTCGCGCAAACTGGGCGGATTACTGCCCCTCGCGTCGCTCGTAAAAGGCCTCGAAATAGAGGACCTGCCAGCCATAGTTCGCTATCTGAGAAGACAGATCAAGGAATTGGGCGTGGCAGTGCATCTCGGTGAAGAGGTTACTCCTGAGCTTGTCGAAAAGGTTAAACCCGACGTCGTTTTCATAGCCACGGGCGGCGTTCCCGAGCAACCCAAGATTCCGGGAATAGAAAGGCCTATCGTGAAGAGCAATGCCCAGCTCCATAGCATGCTGAAGCTATACTTGAGGTTTTTCGGGCCGAAGCTTCTGAGGTGGCTCACGAAGTTTTGGATGCCTTTGGGCAAAAGGATCGTCGTCGTGGGCGGAGGCATACACGGGTGCGAAATGGCCGAGTTCCTGGTAAAACGGGGCAGAAAGGTTACTATAGTGGAAGCAACGGATGCATTGGGGGACGGGATGGTGACGAGGGTGAAGCCCCATCTTTTTCGGTGGTTCGACAGAAAGGGCGTGAGAGTTTTCACCGGGGCCGCCATCGATGAGATTACCGACCGGGGTCTGATTATAAAAACCAAAGAAGGAAAAAGAGAAACGATCGAGGCCGACAATGTGGCGGTTGCCTTGCCTCTAGCAGCGGACACCAGGTTACTCGACCGTATCATGGGGAAGGTGCCGGAGGTTTACGCGATAGGCGATTGCACTAAGCCGGGACTCATAGCCGACGCCATAGCGGACGGCTGGAAACGGGCGAACGCTATCTAAGGAAGCTGGGGGTGCCTGTTGTATCCTAATTGACGGGAGATGAAGAGGGCCTTCTCCGTGAGATAAGATATGAGCCTCCGGGAGCCTGTCGTCGGTCATCACCGATTTTCTTCCCGCCACGTCTAACTGGGCAACAAGATCTCCCCGGGCATCGAATACGGGAGTCTGCAAGACCCCTCACACCTTCACGGGTTCCCTCGTCATCGAGGGCGTAGCCCTGTTTTCTTACCCGGGTCAGCTCTTTCCTCATCGATTCGGCCTCTGTGATCGTGTGAGACGTGAATCTGGCAAAGGTAAGAGACTTCAGAATCCGCTCCCGTTCTTCGTCGGTCATGTAAGCAAGGAAGAGCAGTCCGTAGGCTGTCGAATGGAGAGGAGCATCGGAGCCGAGGATATGCATTCCCGGATCGCCTTCGAAGCGCATACGGTCTACCACGATGACTCTGTCGTTTTCGAAAATCGCCCAGCCCGTAAAGAGCTTGAGATCACTCGCGACCTGTTCGAGGTGAGGAAGGATCACCGGTCGCAGCGGATGGGTCATCACGTAAAGCAGGCCCGCCTGAAGAAACCGGGCGCCGACCCGGTACCTCCCGGTCTCGTGGTCCCTCATGAAAAGACGTTCGGCCTCGAGGGTCTTGAGCATCCGAGAGACCTTGCTTGGAAGCATCTGCAAGGTCTTGGAGATATCGCTCACGCTTCTCTCCCCTCCATCCGTGGCCTCGAAGAGTGAGAGGATCCTTCCGAAATCTTTGAGCGTCTTGTAGCGTAGGTCGTCGGTGGCCATTACACGTTCATTACGACCGCTTATCCATCCGGGTCCGGCTCGGATCACCCTCGAGACCCCCCAGAAGCCACTCGTCTGCGCCGGGAATCTTCATCTCGAAGGTGGAGTCGACACTAGTGTAGTCGTAATAGCCGAGCCGGGCGAGAGGCCTGATCTTCAGGATGTCGAGGCGGCCGTCAGGAAGTATGACCTCATCCTTTATATGGATGAGGACCACGCGGCCGATGACGAGGTCGATAGAGCCCTTGCCCCTGTTCCCCGGAAGCCGTATGGTCTGGTGATGAAGACATTCGAACTGGACGGGCGATTCGGCGACCCTGCTTGGACTCACACGGATCGAAGGAGCCTTGGTGACGCCGGCAAGGTCAAACTCGTCAATCTCGGGGGGGACGTCGGCTGCCGAGCGATTGACAGCCTCCCTCAAATCATAGGTGGCCATGTTGTAGACGAATTCCCCCGTCTCTTCGATGTTTACCACGGTGTCTTTTCTCTTGCTCTGCCCCGCGCCTGCGGAGAACATGACAAAAGGCGGATCGAAACCCAGGTTTTGGAACTGACTGTAAGGGGCAAGGTTTTCTACCCCTTTGGCGCTGATCGAGGAGATCCATCCTATTGGACGGGGTACTACACAAGACTTGAAAGGGCCGCGGGCAAGGCCGTGGTCGTTTTTTTCGGGGTCATAGTGCATCAGATTTCCTCCCTGGATTTCCTTGGTTCACACGTTTTACCATACTTCCTCTTTTCGGCTGCCAACGAGCCGGACACCATGGGAAGAAGAAACGTTTCTCCCCATCTGTCTTTCCTCTTAATGGGGAAGGGGGACCCCCTGCTTCCTCAACGAATCCCGCAGCTCACGGTAGTCTATCTTCCTCACGTTTACGTTGTTCTTTATCGCCAAGGCCGCCGCAGTCCCCGCGGCCTGTCCCGTGGCTATGCAGTGGGGGATCAGGTTTACCATGTCATTGGCCTCCGTATCCGACGAGAAGCTGCGGCCCGCGACCAATAACCCGTCCACTTTCTCCGGCACGAGGGCCCGGTACGGGAAATAGAGAAGGGGGCTCCAGCCTTCCCTCGGCTTGTAACGAGGAATGGTGGCGATGGTGTCTTCGTGAACGGTTCCGAGACGTATGTCTTCTCCGGTGATCGTGTATTCACCCTTCAATCTGCGGGCTCCCCTGGTCCCTGTCTGGGATGCCGTGTCGAGGATGAAGCTGTTCTCGAACGTAGGGAAGTTATTCTTCATAAACTCATGGGCCTTCCGCATTATTTTGCGCATCATTACTTCCACCTGGGTGAGGTCTTCCACCTTGGTGCAGTCGAGGTCGGGTATCCAGTTATTGAACCACATCACGTCATTGCGCGGAGTGGGCAAGGGCAGGAGCCTGGTGCCCGCAACCTTGGCGAGTTCGTTCATGAGCCGTGTAAACCTGTCCGGCTCTGCTTCACGGAAGTCACAGTACTTCTGATAATCGCAGTTGCCCAGTCTGAAGACAAGGGCAATCATCGAGCTTCTTAAAGAGCGGTCGAGAGCACCGTCGAACTCGGCGCCTGCCGACGAGAGCAAGTCCCCGTCCCCGGTTGCGTCGATCAATATCTTCCCAAGCACCGCCCGTCTGCCCGATTTACTCTCGAAGATCGCTCCGCGCAGACCGTCCTGGCCGATGAGGGCCTTGGTTCCCCAGGAATGGAGATAGAGCTTTACTCCTGCCTCTTCCACCATGTCGTTGAGCACGCATTTGAGCAATTCCGGATCTACCCAGGCGGTATAGACCACCCGGCCGTCGTTCACGTTGCCGAAGAAACGCTGCCAGCGTTTGACAAGGTTTTTGTCGGTCGACCCGCACTCCTTCAGAAGGGGGTGCAAAGCTCCATTGACTGCATCCAGCCTCTCCAGCCACTCCTGAGTGAGACCGAGGATATATGCTTCTTCGCCGCCGTTGCTCATGTGGGGTATCTGTATCACGATTCCCCCCGTGGCCATGCCGCCCAGATGGCCGTATCTTTCAAGGAGGACCGTCTTTGCACCGTTTCGGGCCGCGGCTATGGCAGCCGAATGGCCTCCCGGACCTCCGCCTACCACGACGACGTCGGCCTCATAGCACACATCTATCTCAGATGCCGGTTCCGTAATTATTTTTTTATCAGATGAATTCGAGTTCAAAGTAGATCCTCCTTTACTCTCCGATCAGTTCCTTCGCCAGATCGATTTTGCTCAGCCTTTCTGCCCCTGTCTCGGTGATCACGTAAGTATAACCCATACCGCAGCCGTCACCCCCGATCTTTGTGAGCACGCTCGGGTGGATGGCGATCACCATGCCCGGTTTCAGGATGGTGTCGTTTGACTCGGTGATCGACCAGAAATCGAGCACGTCGAGGCCGAGGGAGTGGCCGGGGCGGAAGGGGGAGATGAACCCCTTTTCTTTTATGGCATCTATAAGAAGGCGAGCCAACTCGGAGACGGGCGTCCCCGGACCGAGGATGGATTGCATCTTCTTATCCGCCTGGTTCCATGCGGCCACCATGCTCCGCACATGGGGGAGATAGTCATCCACCGGCAGAGTCACGGGCAGTTGCGAATAGTAGCCGTCGAAGGAGGGCGTGATCTCCATGAAAAGGGTCCCGTGGGCTTCGAGCCTGTCTTGTGTCGGAACGAAAGACATGTTCATGGTGGAGCCTGCCGCATCGATCAGGTCGAAGCCATACTCACACCCCATGCTATGGGCGATCTTCTTCACCTCTCCATAGATCTCGTATTCGCTCAGGCCCGGTGAGATTATCTCCCGGAGTCTTCTGTAAACCTTATCTGCAACCGCCGCTGCGGCCCGCGTCTTTTCGATCTCTTCCGCGCTTTTGACCGACCTCAAAGATTCAAAGATCCTCACTGAATCGACGAGTCTGCCGCCAAACCTCTCTGCCACTGCCAGGTACATGGGGACCCCCATGCACGTCATGCCGACGAGGCCTACCTTATTCCCCCTGTCGAAACGGGAGAGCTCGAGGACAGCCTGATCTGCCGGCGTGGTGGTTCCTCTCAATTCGAACAGATCGTAAGCCGCCATGAATCGGGGGAGCTTCGGAGAGGCTGCGAATACGGGGTCCGAAAGAAAAACCGGGGTTCCGTCCAAAGGAAGTATGCAACAACCTCCCCTTCCCAAACCTGCCACATAGCGAACGTTTCCTCGGTTGAAATCCTCGTTGATTCCCACGATGAGGAGGGAATCGAGGCCATCGGCCTTCATAAGCTCCCGGATGGCTGTGTGGCGCCTTTGAAATTCCTGCACTGAAATGCTCATTTACCTGCTCCTTTCCCGTCGGTAGACCCGAGAAACCCGGGCCACGGACGAACCATTTTCATTTGACTGAATTTCCACTCTCCGTCTCTCTTTACGTATTCGCAATCATACCTGCCCTGTATCCATTGAGCCGGTGTCGGCTCTGCAAGGAAGCGGTAGAACATCCAATGGCCCTCGGCCCTGTCCCCCTCCACCTTGATCACCGGCTGGCCCGTAAAATGGCCGTCTCTCGATCCAAGCACGTTTTGTCGGATCACATCCCGGAAGAAAGGCCCGACTTCCGTTTTGCCCTTGAGTCGGCCATAATTCGCCACCTCCACTTCAACCTCTTCGACGAAGCAGTCCAACGCCTTGTCCATATCGAGATTCGAGATGTGAAAGAGATATTCCCTATGCAACTCCTTGATACTCTCCTTGTCTTCCAGTACCTGGACCTTCTTTTCCAATTCTTCCCGCGTCATGTATCCTCCGTCTGAAGCCCGCATGATAGGTCCCGAAAGCGACGGGTGCTCAACTGTTTTTTTCGAACAGGGGGGAAGGAGGAAATTTTCTCCTTCCCCCCTGAGTAGTATTATTCGCTCAGCCACGCCTTGGGCGAGATGTAGCGGTTAGGAACGACGCCGTAGAGGTCATCGTGGATTTTTTTCGATTTCCCGATGGGCAAGGGCTCGATCGGGATAAAGCTGGAGAGGCAGTACTTGTCTGTCCAGGCCGCCATAAGCTCTTGGGTGAGCTTTTTCTTGGTGGCGAAGTCGGGTGCCTCGGTCGCCCTTGTATAGAGGTCGAGGACCTCCGGCGGACGGACGACTTCTGAGAACTCGACGCCCCCTCTGGATGCAAAGCCGACCATCTGGGCAAGGACATCGGGCCGCCCGAAACCCTGCATGCGGATGATCCCGTCCCACCCCTTTGCGAGAGAGGCCATCTCGGCGAACCTCGGCCGCTGGACTCCGTCCAAGGCCGCATCGATGCCCACTGCCTTCAAGTAACGCTGGATCGCCGTCATCTCATCCATATATACGGGGGAGAGGTTGTAGAAGTGCATCACCGTCTTGAAGCCGGATGGATAGCCTGCCTGGGCGAGCAGCTCCTTAGCCTTCTGCGGATTATACGGATAGCCTACCACCCCCGGATTATAGGACCAAGCCCCCGGAGGAGCAAACTGGGTCATGGGCTTGTAGTAGCCGTAGCCGAAGGCCGACGCGAGCCCCTTCTGGTCTATCGCATAGGATAGGGCCCGCCGCACTCTTACGTCGGCAAAGGGAGATTTGGGGTCCTTGCTGTTGCCTCCGAGGGATCCCACCTGTCCCTCGAAGGGGACGACCATGATGAACCTGCCGTCCGATTCCAGGTCTTTGGCATCCTTGGGGTCGAGAACCGTAATCAACCTGCCCCCTGTCTTGAAGGACATAAGGTCTGCGGTATAGTTGGAGGAGGCCTGCATCTCTATGCCGTCGAGATAGGGCTTGCCGCCCCAGTATCCGTCGAACCTCTTCCATTTGATGCCCACGTCCTTCTCCCAGCTCACGAACTGCCAGGCGCCCGTGCCGACCGGGTTTTTCTCGCACCATGCCTGCCCGTGTTTCTCGAAAGCAGTGGGCGAGATCATGCGGCCCGCGTCAGTGGCGAGCTGACTGATTATCACGTTGTCGAAGACCGAAAGGTTGAGGCGGACCGTGTGGTCGTCCATTACATCGACCGATGCCACGTGAGCCAGCTCGGTCCTCTTCGCTTCCCTGAACTTGTCGAGGTTCCATTTGCAGGCCTTGGCGTTGAAGTCGGTCCCGTCATGAAACTTGACCCCTTTCCGCAGGGTTATGGTGATGGTCTTCGCCTTGGCGTCCGCCTTCCAGGCCGTGGCCAGAAGAGGCACGATCTCCGCCTTCTCGTCGAACCTGAAGAGGCTTTCGACGGCGACGCTTGCCTGCTGGCCGTCGGTCTGGGCGGTCATGGCGGGAGGGTATCCGATGCAGTAGGGATCGAAGCCGATCATCCTGAGTGTGCCCCCGTACCGCGGTTTGAGGGTCTGGGCGTGTCCCGCCGTAAGACCCACGAAAAGGAACGCCGCGACTGCCGGAAGGACCATAAGAAGCGTAATCCGTTTCATTGTTATACCCTCCTCACCTTTTTCACCTAAATTATACCCTTGAGCCGTGGATCGAGGGCGTCTCTCAACCCGTCACCCGCCATATTGAAGGCCAGGACGACCAGAAGGATGGCGCTGCTGGGAGCGAACGAAAAGACGGGGTTGTCGAGAATGAAGCGGTATCCGTTGCTCACCATACCGCCCCAGGTCGCCGTCGGCGGTTGTATGCCTATGCCCAGAAAACTGAGCGATGCCTCCTGCATGATGGCCGATCCGAGATTGATCGACAATAGAACAAGAAGGGGCGGGAAGGCGTTCGGGAGCAGGTGGCGAAGCATGATGCGGCCGCCTCCCGCCCCCATGGAGCGGGCGGCCGTGATGTACTCTCCTTCCTTCAGGGCCGCCACCTGACCGCACATGAGGCGGCAATAGGTAGGCATCATGCTGATGCCGATGGCGACGAGCACATTAAAGAGCCCTCCCCCCAGCACCGCGGCTATGGCGAGCATGAGCACAAGCGGTGGAAGGGCCAGAAGGGCGTCGGTGAACCTCATGATTACCGTGTTGGTCCAGCCCCCGGCGTAGCCCGCGATGAGCCCCAGCCCCATGCCTATCGTGCCTGCGATGGTGACGGCAACTATGCCGACCAGAAGGGATATCCTCGCGCCATATATAATGCGGGCCAGGATGTCCCTGCCCACCTCGTCGGTCCCCAGGAGGTGGGCCCTCGACGGGGCCTGGAGTCTGATTTGGAGGCTTTGCTCATAGGGGTCGTAAGGCGTTATCACGGGAGCGAAGAGAGCGGTCGCGATGAGCAAAAGGATGACTACTACGCCGCCCACCACGACGGGCCTTCGGGACATCACCCTTGCCACGCGCCGGAATTCGCGTGCTTCCGCCACGGCGGGACCCGAGAATGTCGAGGCATCGGCGATATCAGCCATGTTTCTCTCTTTCGTCATTCATATTTGAATCTCGGGTCTATCCAGCCGTAGGAGATGTCGACGAGCAGGTTGACGAGGCAGACAACCACCCCGATCAACAGAACGCCGCCCTGCACGACGAGAAAATCCTTGTTCAGAGCCCCGGCCACCAACAGCCGTCCCATCCCCGGTATATTGAAGACCGTCTCGGTCAGGACCGATCCGCCGATGAGGATCCGAACTTGCAGACCCAGGAGGGTCACCACGGGTATGAGGGTATTCTTCAGGGCGTGTCGCATGATCACCACCCGCTCGCTCAGACCCTTGGAGACCGCCGTTCTGATATAGTCCTGATGTATCACCTCGAGCATGCTCGAACGGGTCTGCCGGGCCAGCACCGCAACACCGGGAATGGCGAGAAGAATAATGGGCATTACCGCGTGTTTGCAGCAGTCCCAGAAGTCGTCGAAGGGCGAGACCCACCCCTGAATGGGAAGCCAGCCCAGCCTGAAGCCGAACAGGTAGATGCCGAGTATGCCGAGCGAAAAAACAGGAACGGCGTAGCCCACGTTGGCGCAAAGGCTCACTATCTGATCGAGAAAACCTCCCCGTCGTATGGCGCAGACGATGCCCGCCGCGATCCCCAGGATCGTGCTCACCACGAGAGCCACCGCGGACAGGTAAAGGGTCACGGGCAATCGAGCCGCGAAGATCTCGCTCATGGGGTCCCTGTACATAATAGAGACGCCCAGGTTGCCGCGGATCGCATTCGAGAGCCAGTGCACATACTGCACGGCGACCGGCCGGTCGAGCCACAGCTCTTTTTGCAGCGCGTGAATCTGTTCCAAGGTAGCGTCCGTGCCGAGCATGGCCGCGGCAGGGTCTCCGGGCGTGAGCTGAAGGAGGAGAAAAGAGACGATGGTCACTATCAGCAGTACGGCCACCGTTTGGACCAGCCGCCGAAGAATATAACTACCCACTCATCCTCCTCGCCTTATATATAAGGTATGTAAAATGAACTGCCTCCCGAGGAGCGACCGGTCCTGTGCTTTCTCGACATTCTCTTGCGCACATACAGCCCGGGCCGTCACCAATATTGCCACTACCGCATTATTATTGTCAATAAAATTGTTCCCGGGGATTGTGCCAATTCCCTCACTGCTCGCGGCAAGGGTCGACCGCAAGTATCCACGCTCTCTGGTCGCCGGCTGTGTTATCGAAAGCCGTGGGATGCCTGATAAGGTCTTTACCGTTTTCCCGGCAAAAGTTCTTTCAAGATAACCTTCCAACAATAGAGAAAAAATAGAGAAAAAAATATTTATGAAATTTCTCCACTTTTTTGTTGACATGCGTCCGGGAACTTGGTACATAATTAAAATAATTTAATAAAGGAGGTGGATTCATTAACCTTTGCAGTAGAAAACAAAAAAACGGAAGGAGGAAGGAATGAAGAAGATTGTAGTAGTTATGCTTGCTTTGACACTCGCCATTCCTGCGGTAAGCTTCGCGGGAAGCGCGACAAGCAGATGGGATTTGACCATCGGCGGCGACATTAAGACCGACTTTGCATATTCCAACATTGCCGCAGGTGAGCTGGGCATGGATGCTGTGCCTCAGAGAGCTTCCCAGCCGGGATATGACAACCTGACCAACAAGTATCCCACCACAATTTGGGGCGCCGGCGAGTCGACTTTTAACTTCGCCATCCGTGGACCCGACGCGTGGGGCGCCAAGACATCGGCCTTTCTCTCCGGCGACTTCGTCGGGTTCTGGGCTGGAGCGGCGACCTATAACACTTTTGACCTCATGAACGCCAACATGACCTTCGACTGGGGCCAGGAAGCCCTCACCGTGGGCCAGGAGATCTCCATTTTCGGCATGCTCCCCACCTTCGGCTTGAACATTGACTGGGGTTCGGAAGGTTTCGGCGGCAAGGGACTGCCTCCGGTCGCGCCCGGCGTCTGGTACACGCAGAAGTTCGGGAAGAACTTCAGGGCCATGTTCCAGGTCCAGGGTCCGCAGGGAGATACTGACGGCAGTAATACCAACATCGCCCCCAATCCGGGTCCGGCGAACAGCCAGACTGAAGGTCCTATACCGTACCTCCAGGCGAGTTTCGTCTATGAGAGCCAGGCCTGCGGAAAGGTGGGTCCTTGGGACCTGACGATCGGCGGTGACTTCATCTACGGTAAGCAGAAAGATACAAATGTCGTCGGGTCAAACATCACCGGCACGAACGTCGACGAGTGGGGGTCCCTCCTTAAGGCTTTGGTGCCCATCATCCCCGAGCATAACGGCAACAAGACCGGCGCCCTTTACTTTGACGGCGACCTTTACTACGGCCAGAACCTGTCGGGCGGCTACTACGGCAGCGCCGGGGCTCCCGGCGGCATGGTCTACCAGAGACCTGGAATCGGCAATTGGGGGTCACCCGTGTTGTGGGGCTATCAAATCCACGGCCAGTACTTTGCTACCGACAAGTTCTCCTTTAACGGCTTTTGGTTTCATACGAACCTAAAGGCTAGCAACTGGATGGCAGCGAATATTACTCCGGGTGGCGCGGGAAATACCTTAGCAACCCCTACCACCGTGAGAAACACGACTGGTGTGCTTTCAAGCTATTATAGCTACGCCATCAACGCGATGTATGATGTGAACCCGGCGGTTAGAATGGTGCTTTCGTACTCCACGACAGTGGCTAATTACGCCGCCAATTCTTCGTCGGTGGGCTATGAGAATACAGGCGTCAGGCACGTCATCCACGCGGCAGCCTACTACTACTTCTAAAAAGCAATCGGTATAACGACTGTTCGGATGTCCCCGGCCGTACGCGGCCGGGGACATCCCTTTTTTGCGGGGTCGGAAAGCCCCGGCATGGAGAGCGGTTTGCGCCCTCTTGCCGAAGGTGTGGCCGACCCGGCCGTTATGGGCGCCAAAAGGCC
Organism: uncultured delta proteobacterium; assembly: GCA_963750015.1. Classification (GTDB taxonomy): domain Bacteria; phylum Desulfobacterota; class Syntrophorhabdia; order Syntrophorhabdales; family WCHB1-27; genus CAVVNC01. The sequence continues at coordinate 34,898 of CAVVPU010000221.1, forward strand.
ATTTGTCAATGGAACAACTATCTTTTTGCATTGACAAATGGCCTCCTTTTGTGACAAACTGAGGTGCGCCGGTCGGAGCGCATCCGCCCCTACCACGAGGCAAATCTGCCTGGTTCTGATGAACGGCACAGGATGCCGGTAATCGGGACCGGGTCAAAAACGGACCGAGGTAACCTATGGGTACAAATATCGATAAACTTTACCAAGAACGACTGAAGCGGTACACCGACGCCATCGAGTCTCAAGATGCCGGACCGGGTCCCTGTCACGGCCTCATTCTATTTCTTTCCCGCCCGTTATTACGGATGCACCATGGCAGACATGATGTATGATCCCAAGGTCTTGTGGGACATGCACATGAAAGCCACCCTGGAGTTCGAGCCTGACGTGGCCCAGAACCCCTTCGGCGGCATATTCCTGGGTCCTCTCCTCGATACCCTCGATTACAGGCAGATGGCATGGCCGGGACGGCAGCTTGGCCCCAACGTTCCTTATCAGTTCGTTGAGGGTGAGTACATGAAGGTCGACGAGTACGACTCCCTGTTCCACGATCCCATGGATTTCATTGTCCGTAAGTACTGGCCGAGGATTTCAGGCACTCTGGAAGGTCTGGCGCAGCTCCCTTCTTTCGCCAAATTCACCGACTACATGGGCTATGGCTTTTTCAGGGTTTTCGCCCAGCCCGAAGTGGAAAAAGCCCTCGACGTCCTCAAGGAGGCGGGAAAGAAGGCGGAAGAAATGGGACTCTATGCGCGGCGCTTTATCGAGGCGCTCAAGGAGCAGGGCTTTCCGAATCAGGGTGGCGGCCAGACGAGCGCTCCCTTCGATTTCCTGGGCGACACCCTTCGCGGCACGAAGGGTCTGATGCTCGATATGTACCGCAGGCCCGATACTGTGGTGAAAGCCTGTGAATACCTTCTGCCGATTCTTGTCGAGCGGGGTGTGAGATCCGGAAAGGCCTCAACCGGCAAAAGCGTCTTCATTGCCCTTCATAAGGGGTTGGACGGGTTCATGTCGGGCGATCAGTTCGACCGGTTCTACTGGCCTACCCTTAAGGAGCTGGTACTGGCGCTCATAAAGGAAGATCTGGTCCCCTATCTCTTCTGGGAAGGGAATTGCACCTCGCGCCTCGAAAAAATCAAGGATATTCCCCCGGGAAAAGCCATATACAGGTTCGAGGCCACCGACGTGAAAAAGGCGAAAGACGTCCTGGGCGACAGGGTTTGCATACGGGGCGCGGTACCCATCTCGATCCTGAGCGCCGGGACTCCCGACCAGGTCAAGTCGTGCTGTAAAGATCTGATCGATTATGTGGGGAAGGGTGGGGGTTTTGTCATGGATGCGTCGGCCAACCTCACGGACGCGAGGCCTGAGAACGTGCGGGCCATGTTCGACTTTACCAGGGAATACGGTGTCTACTAGGCGACAAAGTCCCGGCGCTTCACCACGCCGGAGGACTCGTCCCATGCTGTCGGCGGTTGAATAAGGACCTTATCCGGAGGCTGATTCGCCGCGAGATAGATTACTTTAATTGATGCGAGGAGAGAGATGGAGGAGAACAGGACGTGGGCAGAACTGACCCCCGGGGAAAAGAGGAAGGAGCGCTTTCAGTGGTGGCTCGAACCGGCTGGAATCAAATTTGTCAGCCCGGAGGCGGCCGCAGCATATAAACAAAGGGTCCAGAGGTTTATCGACGCCTACGATGTCAAGGAGCCTGACCGCGTGCCGGTGTCGGTTTCCGTTGCCACAATTCCGGCCTACGAGAACGGAATCGATAATCATACCGCCATGTACGATGATGAAAAGATGGTGGAGGCTTGGGCGAGATTCAACGAGAAATATTGCGAAGAGCTCGACAGCTTTGCCATTCCACTGGTGATCCCGGCGAGGGTATACGACATCCTTGACTACAGGCTTTATGCCTACGCGGGCCGCGGTCTTCCGACGAGCGCCAGGGCTGTGCAGTTCGTCGAGGGCGAGTACATGAAAGCGGACGAGTATGACGCGCTCATCAGGAACCCGTCGGATTTCTGGATGAGGGTCTACATGCCCCGTATCTACGGGGCCCTCGCCTCCTTCACCAAACTCGAGCCCTTCACCGATTTCGTAGAAATGCCCGCCCCCCAATTGATGCCCTTCACACTTCCCGATGTGCAGGGTGCTTTCCTGGCTCTCATCGAGGCAGGGAAGGCGCTTTCGAAACGGATGGAGAAGATTCAGGTGCTCGCACGGCAGGGGTCAGCCATGGGTTTTCCTTCGGCGGGAACCGGCGCTTTCTGCAAGGCCCCCTTCGACACCCTCGGTGACACCTTGAGAGGGACGAGAGGCATCATGATGGACATGTACCGGAGGCCGGAGAAGCTTCTCGAGGCGGCGGATGTCATGGCAGATCTCACGATAGATTCCACCATATCCTCCCTCAATGCCAGGAAGGGTTTCCGCGCCACCTTCCCGCTTCATAAAGGGGCTGACGGCTGGATGTCCGAGGAGCAATTCGACAAGTTCTATTGGCCTTCTTTGAAGAAGGTGATAGACGCGCTGGTGAAGGAGGGCATTTTCGTGGTCCTCTTCGCCGAAGGAAGCTTCAACACACGTCTCGAAAGGGTCAATGAATTCGAAAAGGGAGCCGTTTCCTGGCTTTTCGACAGAACCGACATGGCATCGGCCAAGAAGTTCTTGGGCGACCGATGCTGCATCTCGGGCAACGTGCCCGCTTCGCTCATGGTGACCGGCACTCCTGAGGACGTGAAAAAGTACTGCCGTGATCTTATAGAGACCTGCGGGCCGGGCGGCGGTTACGTATTGACCGCCGGGACCGCGGCGCTCGATGAGGCGAAGCTGGAGAACTTCAAGGCCATGGTCGACGCGGCGAGGGAGTACGGAGTGTACAAGAAATAACTCGGAAAGAGCGAAGACCGGCAAGGAAGGGGATGTCCGTTTTTTTGTTGACATCCCGGCTGAAGGGGTTTACTTTTTTTAAGATTTGAAGGATTTAAGGAGTCCATGGCAGATGGAAGACGACCCTGGCGGTCAGTTGCAGTCCGGTTGGACCGGTAAACCGCTATCGGCTCGGGACATCGCCGCATGATCATCTGGTCTTCGCGGCCTTTTTCCTGAACCGTTAACGGTTCAGGAAAAAGGCGTTCTACCTGTTTCTATTCAAGGCCTTTTCCCAATCCATTCCAACCGCATAAAGCCTCATCTATCAGGGCCGGTATAGCCCGGTCCCATTGGTCCGGTTCGGCATCAGCCCTTTTTCGATGTACGGGGCTTTTCGCCGGGGCCTTATATTGTGGTAAGCGGCTAGGTCGGACACCATCGGGAGGCAGAGATGTTCTGGATCAGCAAGAGCATGCACCGACTGGGAAGGTTCTGGGACAGGGCCCTCCTCTTTCTCGTCGTTCTCGGTCCCGGCATCATTACCATGATTGCCGATAATGACGCGGGCGGCATCTCGACCTATGCAGTCACCGGATCCAAGTACGGCTTCAACCTGCTCTGGGCTTTCTTCATCCTCGTCCCCATGGCCTACTACATCCAGGAGATGACGGTAAGGCTCGGCGCGGTGACGAAGCGGGGCCATGCGGAAGCGATCTTCGACGGCTTCGGCCCCTTTTGGGGCTGGTTCTCCATCTTCGACCTCTCGGTCATAAACTGGCTCACCCTTGTGACCGAGTACATCGGCATGACCGCGGCCATGAGCATCTTCGGAATCCCCCCGTTGATTACCTTTGCCGGCGTCACCCTTATACTTTTCGGGGTCGTCCTTTCCGGTAAGTATTGGACCTTCGAGAAGCTTACTCTTTTCTTCTGCGTCTTCAATTTTGCCTATATTCCCGCTGCCTTCTGGGCCATGCAGACAGGGACCGCCCCTGCCTGGGGAGAGGCCTTCAAGGGTTTTTATCACCCCAGTTTTCCCCAGGGCCTCACCTCGGATCTGCTCTTTGTCATCATGGCCAACATCGGAACCACTATTACCCCTTGGCAGATCTTTTTTCAGCAAAGCGCGGTCGTCGACAAGGGCCTTGACATAAAGGATATCAAATACGGGAAGATAGACACTTTTGCCGGCTCGTTCCTGACCTGTCTCGTCGCCGTCTTCATAATCATCGCCACTGCCGCGGCTTTCTATTACCACAGGCCTCCCATCTCGGTCGAGGACGCACGGCAGACCGCCGATGCCATCGCGCCGCTTTTGCCTTACGGCCAGGGCGTATGGGCAAGGACATTATTCGCTATCGGCCTTTTCGATGCCGGTTTCCTGGGCGCCCTCTGCATATCCCTTTCAACCTCGTGGGCGGTAGGGGAGGTTTTCGGCTGGGCCCATTCCCTTAACAGGGGCGTCAAGGATGCCCCCTGGTTCTACGTGGTCTACTTCTTCTGCCTCGCCACTTCGGGAGCGGTCGTTCTGATTCCCCGTGCGCCGCTCATCGCCATTACCATGTTTGTCCAGGTCATTGCCGTGACTCTCCTGCCTGCGGCCCTCATGTTCCTCATACTGCTCCTCAATGACAAGCCCCTCATGGGGGAGCACGTAAACACACGGTGGGAGAATATCGCGAACTGGAGCATCACCCTTTTCGTCATCATCGTATCGACACTTTTCGGCGTTTCCATTCTTTTTCCAAGTATACTGGGCCAGGGATAGGAGGTCGCTTGTGAAGGCAATCAGAGACTTTATGAGGCCTACGGAAGCCGGAAGCGGCAAAGATTTCCACTTTTTCTGGTTCTCGGAGCTCTTGAAGAAGTCGGTTCGTGTGGGAGAGTCGGGCTATTTTCAAGGAAAGCTCATCGATCTCGTCTTCAAGCTCTCCGAGCCCTATCCTGAAGCCGTAGGCATCTACATAGAACATGGATGGGGAAAGCCCACGGAGTTTGTGCCATGGAACCGGGTTGAAAGGATCGAAAAGGATGCGATCGTCATAGAACCGGCGCCGGAGGGCTCTTCGTATCCCCCCTTCGTCGATCAGCCGGGATGGATGCTTCTCGATCAACATCTTATGGGAAAGACGATCCTCGACACGGATGGACGGACGGTCGAGGTGGTGAATGATGTCAACCTCCTCGAATCAAAAGGCCGCCTGATCATCGTCCACGTCGATATCTCATTCAACGGGTTCTTGAGAAAGTGGGGATTGGGAAACCTGCGGTGGCTCAGGAACAATCTGATTTCGTGGCGATACGTTCAGCCTTTCTCCCTGGAGGACGCGTCCAGGACGGATGCCGTTTCTCTTTCCCTCACGAAAGAACAAGCAAAGGAGATGCCGGGTGAAGACCTCGCCGACGTGCTGGAGGTTCTGTCCGGTCAGGAGCAGGAAGCTTTCTTTTCTGCACTCGACGTTGAAAAGGCGGCGGAGGCCCTGCTGCACGCCGAGCCGAGGGCGAAACGGCAGCTTATCGAGGACCTTCCGAAGGAGAGGGCCCGCGCGATCCTGGCCGAGCTTTCTATCCCCCAGATAGCCGATCTTTTATCGGTCCTTCCTTTCGACGACGTGACCGAGCTTATGCAAACGCTCCCGGAGGATCAGGTCAAGAGCATCCGCCAGATTCTGTACGAACACGAGGTGGGGGCCAGGGCGCTCATGTCCTCCTCCGGCTACCTGACCTTCGCTGAAGGGGTACGGGTCAATGAGGCTCTCCGGATAATCAGGACATCGGGCCTCGATGCCGACACCATCTCTTACGTTTATGTCGTCACCGAAGAAAAGGCGCTCGCCGGGGTCGTCGATATCAGAGAGTTGATTCTCTCACCCGATGACAACAGGTTGTGCGACATAATGTCCCCCTCGGTAGTCAGCGCCGAAGAAGATACGACGCGGGAGGACCTCGAAGAAATCTTCGAGAAGTATCACTACCGTATGATACCCGTGGTGGACGGGCGAGACCATCTGCTCGGGATTATCCGCCGCAACGATCTTGTGCAGAGTCTCTCGGATCAATGAGAAGAGGTGAAACATGCCGCGAATCAAGTTAACGCCGATGGCCAAGGTTGCACTCTATTTCTTGAGGTTTTATCTGCTTTTTCTCATCACCCTGATCCTGGTGAAGTTCATCAAGACGATCTGGCGGTGAAAAGTTTCCTCCCCATCGTGTTGTCCGCCTATGGCAGGACGACTTCGTACTGCTCCACGGCCGGTGTGCCGTCCAAAAGGGACGCAACCTGTCGGGCTGCTTCATCGTGCGCCGGAGCGCATTGGATGGCCACAAATGCCTCCCGGCTCTCGGTTTCTATGACAGCCGCATAAGAGCGGCCGTCTGACGCTTTCAGGAGCCGACGACCCAGAAAACCATCGAGTCCGGAGAATTTTTCGTTGGATCGGGTGAACCATTCCAAAAACCGGGCCTCCCTCCCCTCCCTTATCGCAGGAAAATGGACGATGACGACAAACATGGATAGCCTCCTTCCTTAGAGCATTCCGCAAAATAAGGGCACGATTGGCCCCTGGCGGAACCTTTTCCTGAGCACGCCTTGCGGGAGTCTCTCGGGTACCCTCCTGAGGACTCAAAGGAGCGGTGCGCGAAGCGCAGGGCGAGGACTGTCTGAGCCAAAAGCCGCTTTCTTTGCGGCTTTTGACGAGTTCCGCAGCCCAGCGGGAGGAGTCCTCACGGAAGGGTGAGAGACGGACGCACGCGTTGCGAAGGAAATGGTGGAGCCAGGGCAAACAGGAGTTACTTTTGCGGAATGCTCTGTCTGCGGGCGGCTGTCGCCGTCCCCTTTCGGTTTTTGCTCCATATAAGCCTATGCCACAGCCCGTTTCCCCAGCACGTTTCCCCTCCGGCCGATAAGAATCTCTTCGAGGGGTATTTGCTTTTGGGCAAGGAATAGGGCTTTTCTCACTATCATGGGGAGCTTTGAGCAGCAGGGAACCTCCATGTCGACCACCGTAATGCTTCTGATGCCGGCAAGCCTGAATATCTCGGTGAACCGCGCAACATATTCCTCCGTATCATCAAATTTGGGACAGCCCATCATGACTACCTTCCCCGGAAGGAGGTCTCGGTGAAAGCCGGCATAGGCCAGCGGCGTGCAGTCTGCCGCCACGAGAAGGTCTGCACCTTTCAAAAACGGGGCGGTCGGCGGTATGAGTCTTATCTGGACGGGCCAATGAGTGAGGGCAGACGGCACCTCTCCTTCGTCCCCTCTCCGGCTGCCGGCGAGTGAGGCCGACGGGAAGACCTGTACGTTCTGTGAGGGGCAACCGCATGCCATCTCCGGCCCTTTGGGAACGGCTTCAAGAGAGCCGGCCGACAGGTGCGCCTCGACCGCTTCCGGATCGAATTCCTCAGATTCCCTTTCCCGTATGGTAAGAGCACCTTCCGGGCATTCTCCGAGACAGGCGCCCAAACCGTCGCAATATTCTTCCGAGACGAGCTTCGCCTTGCCTTCGACGATCCTGATCGCCCCTTCCGCACAGGCGGTCGCACACTGGCCGCACCCTGAGCAGCGCGTCTCATCTATTTCTATGATCTTCCGTCTTATTCTCATGTCTTTTCTCCTTATTTGTCTGCTGCTTGTCGACCATTTTTCTGTCATAAAGGTAGTATAATCCGGCTCCGCCTCAAACTGCGTTGACTTGAGTCAAGAATCGGGGAGATTCCAAATACTCCCGTTTTCGAATTTCTTGCGAAAGCGCACGCTTGACGTCATAATGGAATGAGGGAAGAGTTGCCCTTTTTGAGCGAGAGGACGGAAGAATGGAAGAGAATATCGGGATGGTCGCCGACTGGATCGTCGAGTCGAAGCGTATCGTCGTTTTCGTGGGAGCCGGCATGAGCACGGAATCGGGCATACCTGACTTCAGGAGCCTTGGAGGCGTGTGGGACAAATACGCCCCTGAGGATTTCGAGTTCGACAGGTTTCTCGAAAGCGAGACTTCCCGAGAGAACTACTGGAAGATGGCCACCGAAATGTACGATTCCATGAAGGACGCTGTGCCGAATACGGGCCACAGGGCCGTTGCCGAGCTGGAAAGGCTCGGACTCCTCGATTGTTTGATTACGCAGAATATCGACGGCCTCCATTTCAAGGCGGGCAACTCTGAAGAAAAAGTGCTCGAATTACACGGAACGGCGATGCATGTCACCTGCCTGAGCTGCGGGAAGAGATACGATAGGGGACCGGTGCAGGCGAGGATCGCGTCAGGTGAGAAGGCCCCCCGCTGTGAGGCGTGTGGCGGGCTCCTCAAACCTGCCACGATCTCCTTCGGCCAAGCCATGCCCGAGAGGGAAACGACAGAGGCCTATGGGCATTCTGCGGGGTGCGACCTTTTCATCGTGATCGGCTCTTCCCTTGTCGTTCACCCGGCCGCCTCCATGCCGGCTGCCGCAAAGCGGTCAGGCGCGAAGCTCGTTATTATCAATCGAGACGCGACACCCTATGATGCCCTTGCCGATATAGTCATACGCGGTGAGGCGGGTGGTGTGATGACAGCTCTTATCGCCGACGTCCGGCTTAAGGTGGGCGCAAAGGATGGCCCGGTACCGTCCGGATAAGCCTTTTATTTCTCTTCGGTCTCGGGAATCCCTTCGATTGAGGCCAACCAAGGGGCAGCTTCGCTGTCGCTCGGCGCGCGCCAGTCGCCTCTCGGAGAAAGAGAGCCCCCCGATCCCACCTTGGGCGCATTCGCGATGCAACTCCGCTTGTACTGACTCGACTTGAAGAAACGCTCGACGAATATCATGAGCCAATGCTTTATCTCGGAAATCGAATACTCCTTCCGCTTCTCTTGCGGCACTTCGGGCCAGGTGCCGCATGCCTTGTCGCGCCATGACGACCATGCCAGGAAGGCCACTTTGTTCGGGAGAAAGCCGAACCGAAGGACATAGTAGAGATGAAAATCCTGAAGCTCGTAAGGCCCGACCACGCCTTCCGAGTGCTGACCCGGTTCATCATCCTTATCGCCGGGCACGAGCTCCGGGCTTATGATGGTCTCCACTACGTCCGCGAGGGTGCGGCTGACATCTTCCCCGAAGCTTCCTTTTGCGGCCTCCCATCGGATGAGATACTGGATGAGGGTTTTTGGAACACTTGCGTTCACGTGGTAATGGGCCATATGGTCCCCGACGCCATAGGTGGACCAGCCGAGGGCAAGCTCGCTTAGATCGCTCGTGCCCACCACCAGTCCCCCGTGAGAGTTCGCGAACCGAAAGAGATGGCTCGTGCGCTCTCCCGCCTGGACATTCTCGAAGGCAATGTCGTAGACGGGCTTGCCTTCGGCAAAGGGATGGCCGATGTCCCTAAACATCTGCATGCAGGAGGCTTTGATATCGATCTCATGGGTGGTGCAGCCGAGTGAGGCGCTCAAGCGCCTGGCCTGATCGAGCGTTCGGGCGCTCGTGGCAAATCCGGGCATAATACATGCGTCTATGTTCGTTCTCGGAAGACCCATCACGTCCATTGCCCGGGCGCAGACGATAAGGGCCTGGGTGGAGTCGAGCCCTCCCGATACCCCGATCACGACTCTCTTGGTCTCCGTGGCCCGTAGTCTCTTTGCGAGCCCCTGTACCTGGATCTGATAAACCTCCTCGCATCTGTCGTCCTGTCTCTCGGGATCGGCCGGAACGAAGGGAAATCGTTCGTAGACCCGGCTCAAGGGCAGGGGCTTAACGCAGGGGATGTCGATGTCCACATGCACGGTGCGGAAGTCGACCAGGTCTTTTCGCAAACGGTCGACGGTCTGATTGAAGGTCGTCTGCCTCATACGCTCCTGGCTCAAACGACCCAGGTCCACCTCGGTCGTCACCAGTTGGGAGACGTAGGCAAACTTCCGGGATTCCGCCAGGCGCGTGCCGTTTTCGCAGATGATGGCCTGGCCGTCCCAGGCAAGGTCGGTGGTCGATTCTCCGAAGCCGGCCGCTGTGTACAGGTAGGCGGCCAGACATCGGGCAGACTGGTTCGATACGAGCTGTCTGCGGTAGTCATCCTTGGTCACCGTCACATTCGAGGCAGAGAGGTTGATAAGGACCGTTGCGCCAGCCAGCGCCGCATACGAGGACGGGGGTATGGGCACCCAGAGGTCCTCACAGATTTCTATGTTAAAGGTGAGGAGAGGCTGGCTGTCGACGCGGAAGAGAAGCTTGTTGCCGAAGGGAATTTCCTTTTGGCCCAGTATGTCGATAGTATCCCTGATCGTGCAGTCGCCGGGGGTAAACTGGCGTAGCTCATAATACTCCCTGTAGTTCGGCAAATATGTCTTGGGAACCACTCCAAGGATACGGCCCCGGGAGAAGACAACCGCGCAGTTGAACAGGGCGTCGCTCTTTTTCAGCGGCACGCCCACGACGCCGACAATAGGCAGGTCGAGGCCGGCTGCGACCACCTCTGACAATGCCTGCACGCAGCCGTTTAACAGGGCCTGCTGATGAAAGAGGTCCTCGCAGGTATAGGCAGAAAGGCCGAGCTCGGGAAAGACGACCACGAGAGCACTCGACCGGGCAGCCTCCTCCATCAGCGCGATTGTCTGCCGGGCATTGAACTCCGGATCAGCGACCTTTACTTCAGGCACGGCTGCGGCGACGCGCACGAAATCATGAGTGTAAAAGTTGAAGAAATTACCTTGCTCCATGTCACTAAGTCCCTATTTTGCCAGTCTGCTACGGGTCTTTCCTAAGAATACCGACTAAAATGGACGCCGTCAAGGACGATAGCAGACGTATTCTTCATACATGGCGACAAAAAAAGGGAGACGGTCAAAAACCGCCTCCCCTCATTAACAGATATTTTCCGCTCTTTTCGGTCCTTACACCCTTGCCGTACTCACCTTCGGCTTTCCTTCCTTGGGTTGCGGCTTTTCTTCCTTGAGCACGCAAAAATCATTCTGGTGCGTCAGTCCCATGCAGGTCTCTATAGCCTCATCCACGCGTTCGATAAACTTGAAGGCCATGTTGTTCTTGATGCTCTCCGGTACCTCTTCCAGGTCCTTTTCGTTCATCTTCGGCAGGATTATGTTCGTTATCCCTGCCCTGCGCGCCGCAAGAACTTTCTCTTTGACGCCGCCTATGGGCAGGACCAGGCCCCGCAGGGTGATCTCGCCGGTCATGGCCACGTCGTTCCGCACGGGCCTGTCTGTAAGCAACGAGACAAGGGCAACCATCATGGTGATGCCGGCGGACGGTCCGTCCTTGGGAATTGCCCCGGCCGGCACGTGTATGTGAATGTCGCTTTTTTCGAAGATATCTTCAGAGATATTGAATTCCAGGGCCTTGCTCCTGATGTAGCTCAGGGCAGCCTGGGCCGATTCCTTCATTACGTCACCGAGCTGGCCCGTGAGGATCAGGCTTCCCTTCCCCTTCATCTTCGTCGCCTCGATGAAGATAATGTCGCCTCCTGTGGACGTCCACGCCAAACCCGTGGCAACGCCGGAATACTTGGTCCTCTCTGCCACTTCCGAATAGTGCTTGATCGGTCCCAGGTACTTATGGACGTCTTCGTCCTTGACCACGGTCTTTTCGGTTTTGCCTTCAGCGACATCCTGGGCTATGGCCCTGCAGACCCCCGCGACCTCCCGCTCGAGGTTCCTCACGCCCGCTTCCCGTGTGTAGGAGCGCACTATCACCTTAATTGCTTCTTCTTCGAACTCGACCAAGTCAGTGTTAAGCCCGTGTTCTTCGAGCTGCTTGGGGATAAGAAACTCCCTCGCGATCATCACCTTCTCTTCTTCGGTGTAACCGGGCAGCTCAAGCACCTCCATCCTGTCTTTCAGCGCCGGGGGTATGGGGTCGAGAAGGTTCGCGGTTGCGATAAACATTACCTTCGAGAGGTCGAAAGGGACCTCCAGGTAATGGTCGCTAAAAGACCAGTTCTGCTCCGGGTCAAGCACTTCGAGGAGCGCGCTCGACGGGTCTCCTCGGAAATCGGTGCCTATCTTGTCGACTTCGTCGAGCATGAAAATCGGGTTGTTCGATCCCGCCTTCTTGATGCCCTGGATTATTCTTCCGGGAAGGGCGCCGACATAGGTTCTCCGGTGTCCCCTGATCTCCGCCTCGTCCCGGATTCCACCCAAGGAAATCCTCATGAACTTCCTTCCCAGGGCCCGGGCGATCGACTTACCGAGAGAGGTCTTTCCGACTCCAGGCGGTCCCACGAAACAGAGTATCGGACCACGCATGTCCGACTTCAGCTTCCTCACCGCGAGGTATTCGAGTATCCTTTTTTTCACCTTTTCCAGGTCGTAATGATCCTCGTTGAGGATTTTTCTGGCATCGACAATATTGAGGTTATCTTCTGTCGCGTAGGACCACGGCAGATCGACAAGCCAGTCCAGATAGGTACGGGCGACCGTATACTCGGCCGACATGTTGCTCATTTTCGAGAGCCTGTCCAGCTCTTTTTCGGTCACTTTTTGAACGTCCGCAGGCATCTGGGCCTCGGTCATCTTCTTCCTCAGCTCATCTATCTCAGACGCCTTTTCGTCGACCTCACCAAGCTCCTTCTGGATCGCCTTCAACTGTTCCCTGAGGTAGTACTCCCTCTGGGTTTTGTCTATGCCTTCTTTGATGTGGGATTGTATCTTACTGGAGAGCTCCAGGGTTTCCAACTCCCTGTTGAGCATAATGGTGACCTTCTTGAGCCTTTCCTTCAGGTCGATCTTCTCCAGTACTTCCTGCCTTTCGGCAACGCTTATGTTTATGGTTGAAGCAACCAGGTCGGCGAGATTCCCCGGATTCTCTATCTTCGTCGCGATCTGAGACAGCTCCGACGAAAGGTAGGGGGCGATTTCCACCGCCTTCTTGTAAAGGTTCTTCAGGTTGATATACATCGCGTCGATCTCGATGTCTTTCTGATATTCCTCATAAATGGGGAGTATACGCGCCCTGAAGTGAGGCTCTCTCTGAGTAAACTCTATGAGCTTGAATCTGGCGAGGCCTTGAACAACGATCCTCTGGCTCCCGTCGACCATCTTTACCATTTTCATGATCGTTGCGACCGTTCCGATGGTGTAGAGGTCCTCGAGCTCCGGGTCTTCTATGTCGGGGTTCTTCTGAGTGAGAATCCCGATGAGCCTGTCCTTTCCCATGGCCTCGTCGATCAAACGGATAGAACGCTCCCGGCCGACCACGAGGGGCACTATCAGATCAGGATAAGCGACCGTACCCCGGAGCGGCAAAATGGGCACTTCTGCGGGGATGAAGAGCTTATCTTTTACGGTCTTGTCATTCTTAAAACCGATAACCATTTATACCTCCCTACTTTTTGACGTCCTCGAATTCCACGTCGACAACGTCGTCATTACCGCGATTGCCCTGTGCCTGGGCCCCTTGCTCCTGCTGCGGACCGGCCCCCTGGCTTCCTGCTCCCGGGCCCTGGGCGCCCGTGGTCTGTTTGTAAAGAACTTCAGCGAGCTTATGGGAAGCCTTGGTGACCTCGTCCAGCGCGGGTCCCATCCTGTTCGCATCCCCGCTTTTTACGGCGTCACGTGCAGAATTCAAGACATCCTCCACCGATTTTGCTTCTTCCGCACTTATCTTCTCCCTGCTTTCGTTCAGGGTCTTTTCCGTTCCATAGATAAGACTCTCGAGATGGTTGTGCAGCTCGATCTCTTCCTTCTTCTTCCTGTCCTCTTCGGCGTGCATCTCGGCATCTTTAACCATCTTCTGTATTTCCGCCTCGCTCATGCCGGTGGACGCCGTAATCGTGATCTTCTGTTCCTTGCTCGTCGCCATGTCTTTCGCCGACACATGGAGTATGCCGTTCGCATCGATATCGAAGGTAACCTCGACCTGCGGCATCCCTCTCGGCGCCGAAGGCAGGCCGATCAAATGGAATTTGCCGAGAGTCCTGTTGTCCCTTGCCATCTCGCGCTCGCCCTGAAGAACATGAATCTCGACGCTCGTTTGGTTGTCCTCGGCTGTCGTAAAGACCTGGCTCTTCCTGGTCGGTATTGTCGTGTTTCTGTCGATGATCTTCGTCATGACCCCGCCCAAGGTTTCGATACCGAGGGAGAGAGGAGTCACATCGAGCAGCAGCACATCCTTCACTTCACCGGCAAGCACACCCGCCTGAACGGCTGCTCCCAGGGCCACCACTTCGTCAGGATTAACCCCCTTGTGAGGCTCCTTGCCGAAGAACTGCTTCACCATCTCCTGAACCTTGGGTATCCTCGTCGATCCGCCCACGAGGACGACCTCGTGCACGTCGGCCTGCTTCAGCTTGGCATCGGCGAGTGCCTTCTTACAAGGCTCCATAGTCCGCTGGAAAAGGTCTTCACACAACTGCTCCAGCTTGGACCTCGTAAGCTTCATGTTGAGGTGCTTCGGGCCGGTCTGGTCGGCAGTTATAAAGGGTAGGTTGATCTCGGTTTCGAGGGTCGCGGACAACTCGATTTTTGCCCTCTCCGCGGCCTCCTTCAACCTTTGTAAGGCCATCTTGTCAGCAGAGAGATCGATCCCTTGGTCCTTCTTGAACTCCGCGACGATCCAATCCATCACCCTCTGATCGATGTCATCCCCACCGAGGTGGGTATCCCCGTTCGTCGATTTCACCTCTACGACGTTGTCGCCTACTTCAAGAATAGATATATCGAAAGTGCCGCCACCAAAGTCGTAGACCGAAATAGTTTCGTTCTTCTGCTTATCGAGACCGTAGGCAAGGGCCGATGCAGTCGGTTCGTTGATTATGCGGAGCACATTCAGACCGGCGATTCTTCCGGCATCCTTCGTTGCCTGTCTTTGTGAATCGTTGAAATAAGCTGGGACGGTTATGACCGCATCCTCCACAGGCTGACCTAAATAGTTTTCGGCTGATTTTTTCAACTTCTGAAGGATGAAGGCGGATATTTCTTGGGGCGTATAGGTCTTTCCCCGTACGTCGACCCGAACTACGCCGCTGGCGTCGCCCACGAGTTTGTAAGGGATGCGGCTGAGTTCGTCCTTCACCTCATCGAACCGCCTTCCCATGAATCTCTTTATGGAAAAGATCGTATTCTCAGGGTTCGTGATAGCCTGGCGGCGTGCAACCTGGCCCACCAGAACCTCACCTTCCTTCGTGAAGGCCACCACACTCGGGGTAAGCCTGCTGCCCTCTTCATTAATGATTACCTTGGGCTCGCCCCCCTCCATGATCGCCACCACAGAGAATGTGGTTCCAAGATCTATTCCAATTACCTTTTTCGCCATGACGCTCCTCCCAATCTATTATTATTCATCTCACTCGAGTCTGCCCAAAGGACACTCCTAATATAATCCCCCCTTCCCGTACCTGTCAATAAACGGAAAACCGCAAAATAAGCCTGAAAACAGCCTATATCAGGCCGTCTTGCTCGAGGAGGATGGCATATTCGAAGCCATCCACAAGGGCCATGAAGGATGCCATGTTAATGTTCTCGGAGACCGCTTCCACGCTCCAGATGCGGCTCCCGTCGGTGAAAATGATACTGACCACTACCCTGGCCGCTGTTCCGGCCCTCGTGTCGTGGATTTTGGAGGAGAAATCGACAAGTTTTACTGTTTTAATAAAAGGGAAGATAGATGCAAGAGATTTCTTGAGAACGCCCGCAAGGGCGTCAACGGGGCCGACCCCTGTTGCGGCTTCATGCATGTCCCCCTGGTCGGAGCGTATGGTTACGGTCGCTTCGGGGCGGCTGCCATCGTCGATCAGGCGGTAGGTGCCCAGGAGCGAAAAAGGCCTTCTGTACCCGTCGAGGGCACGCAGGATATTGAGCTCTTTCGTGGCATCCCGGATGGCCAGAAGCTCCTTCATTCCTTCTCCTCCTCGAGAAGCAGCTTGTAGTCGATGCTGTCGACGAGGGCACGCCAGCTCGCCTCGATAATGTTCTCCGAAACGCCTATGGTCTCCCACGTCCGAATACCGTCACTCGACTCTATAAGCACCCGTATGACTGTTCCGGTGCCTTCCGTTGTGGACAGGGCCCGCACTTTGTAGTCGATAAGGCTCATGTCCCGGAGCGTCGGGTAGAACTTGTAGAGGGCCTTCCTGAGGGCGGCGTCGAGGGCATTGACCGGGCCGTTGCCGAAGGCAGCCGTATGCTCGACCCTGTCGCCCACCTTGAGCATGATGGTAGCTTCCGACGGCACAGGGCTCTTTCCCTGCCTTTCGGTCATGACCCTGAAACCGATAAGCTCGAAATACGATTTGTGCATGCCCGTTGCCTTCTTCATGAGGAGCTCGAGAGAGCCTTCGGCCCCTTCGAACTTGTATCCGGCGTGTTCCAGATCCTTGACCTTCTTCAGTACGGACGTTGCCGCCTTCTTGTCCTTCTCCATGTCGATGCCATACTCTCTGGCCTTAGAGAGGATGGTGCTCGCGCCCGACTGGTCGGAGACGAGGATTCTCTGGAAATTGCCCACGAGGCCGGGCTCTATGTGCTCGTAAGTGGCAGGGTTCCTCCGGACAGCACTTACGTGTATACCTCCTTTGTGGGCGAAAGCAGCCTCGCCGACATAA
Organism: uncultured delta proteobacterium; assembly: GCA_963750015.1. Classification (GTDB taxonomy): domain Bacteria; phylum Desulfobacterota; class Syntrophorhabdia; order Syntrophorhabdales; family WCHB1-27; genus CAVVNC01. The sequence continues at coordinate 51,300 of CAVVPU010000221.1, forward strand.
GGCCGGTGCTTATCGGGTATGAAATTTGCGGTTTCATCGACAAACAATGAGAGGTCCCGCAATTTCCGCAGTTTTTTCCGGCTTGTCCCCGTACACCCCATCTTGAGCACGAGGTCGGGGATGATGGAACAGAGATTGCCATTCCCGCACCGCTCCCCATACCCGTTGGTCGTGCCCTGCACGTGCCTGCACCCGGCCTTCACCGCCATGAGGCTGTTGGCAACCGCGGTTTCCGTGTCATTGTGGCAGTGGATACCGAGCCTTGCCTTGACCAGTTTTGCCGTAGCAGTCACGATGTCGAATATCTCGAAGGGCATGGTGCCGCCGTTGGTGTCACAGAGCACGACAACGTCGGCGCCCGCGTCCTGGGCGGTCTTCAGGACCTTAATCGCATACTCTCTGTTACCCTTGTACCCGTCGAAAAAGTGCTCTCCATCGAAGAAAACTTTCTTCTCCCGTTTTTTCAGGCAGCTTATGGTTCTATCTACCATCCTAAGGTTCGTCTCGAGACTGACCTTCAAGGCGTCTCTCACGTGAAGGTCCCAGCTCTTGCCCACCACCGTGACATACTCGGTCTCGGCCGTGAGGAGGGCCTGCATGATCCCATCTTCCTCCGGATGGGCGACGTTATTACCCTTGATCGTGCTCGAGAAGGCGACGACCTGCGAGTGCTTGAGCCGGAGCCTGCGCACCGCCTCAAAATACTCCAGGTCCTTCGGATTCGATCCCGGCCAGCCGCCCTCGATGAAGTCCATTCCAAAGTCGTCGAGCTTCTCGGTAATCTTCAGTTTATCGTTGACTGAAAAAGCTATATCCGCGGATTGGGCCCCGTCTCTCAAGGTGGTGTCGTAGAACTCTATCTTCACCTTTCCTCCACAACCTCTTCGGCATCCAGGTCGAAGCCGGTATGGAGGGCCCGGACCGCCAGCTCACCGTACTTTTCCTTCATGACGCAGGAGATCTTGATCTCGGAGGTGCTTATCATTTCGATGTTGATGCCCTCATTCGCCAGGATTGTGAACATCTTCGTCGCGATACCCGAGTGGGAGCGCATGCCGGAGCCGACGATGGAAACCTTGGCGATGTCCTCATCTATCGAGACGTGCCGGGCGCCTACCTCGGCCGCCACCTTTTCCATTATTCTGAAAGCCTTTTTCGCATCGGTTTTCGCGGTGGTAAAGGTCATGTCCGTGAAGCCTTCATGGCTCACATTCTGGACTATCATGTCCACTACTATGTTTGCTTCGGACAGGGGAGTGAATATTTGCGTGGCCGTCCCCGGCTTGTCAGGGACTTCGCTTACCGTTATTTTGGCCTCGTTTTTGTTGTACGTCACACCGGAGATTACTACCTGCTCCATATTCAATACCTCCTCGCATACCAGTGTCCCCGGGCCCTCGGTAAAAGACGACTTTACGAGCAAGGGCACCTTATATTTTTTTGCAAGCTCGACCGACCGTATCTGGAGAACCTTGGCTCCCAGGCTCGCCATCTCGAGCATTTCGTCATAGGATATCCTGTCCAGCCTGCGCGCTTTATTGGTAATATTCGGGTCCGTCGTGTAAACCCCGTCCACATCCGTATATATTTCGCACAGATCCGCCTTCATTGCGGCGGCCACCGCAACGGCCGTCGTGTCCGAGCCTCCTCTTCCGAGAGTCGTTATGCTGCCCGTGCTGTCGATCCCCTGAAAGCCGGGCACCACTACAATCTGGCCGCGAGCCAGAGCGGCTCTTATCTTTTCCTGCTCGATGTCTTCGATCCGTGCTTTTCCATAGGCGGAATCGGTCACAATCCTGATCTGGGAGCCCAGAAGAGAGATTGCATCATGGCCCATCTCCTTGAGAGTAATCGCGAGAAGGGCGGAAGTGACTTGCTCACCCGTGGAGATAAGCACGTCTATCTCGCGTTCGTCGGGGAATCTGCTGATACCCGCCGCCAGCTTCAAAAGCCTGTCTGTCTCGCCCGACATGGCAGAAACAACGACCACCACGTCGTTTCCCTTGGTCTTGTACTCGATGACCTTTTTGGCGACATGAGCTATCCTCTCAGGATTGGCTACTGAAGTGCCGCCATACTTGTGCACGACCAGCATTCTCTACCTCCATGAAGATGGTTCTTTCCTGTTCTCCCGCAACCTCCAGACTAACTCTTACGGGGTTCTTCCAGGACGGGAAGCGTTCCGCCCACTCCACCGCAACGATCCCTCTTTCGAGATAATCTTCTATATCGAGCGTATCGACGTCGCCGCTTTCCAGTCTATAAAGGTCCACATGGCACAACTCGATCCGGCCTTCATACACGTTCATGAGGGTGAAGGAGGGAGAGAGGACGTACTGCCAGTCTTCGACTCCGATTCCTTTTGCCAGACCTTTCACCAGCTGGGTCTTCCCGGCGCCCAGCTCGCCATAAAGAAGAAAAAGATCGCCGATCCTCGCGTAGCGCCCTAGATGCTCCCCGATCGCGATAGTCTCAGAGGGACTCTTCGATGTATATTCTATCCGTTCCATTCTTAATATCGCGAAGAGCCACTCCCACACCCGGGATCAGATCCCCTGCAAGCAGATCCATGTCGGTGGAGGCTTCTACCCACGTGTCCGCTATGTAGCCATGAACATAGACTGCCAGCATTGCAGCCTCCGCCATGGTATATCCCTGCCCTGCCAAGCCCCCGATGAATCCCGTCAGGACATCTCCTGCGCCGCCCTTCGAGAGGGCGGAATTTCCCGTGGGATTGATAAAGGCCTCCCCGTTTTCGGAAAAAGTAATGGTGGGCGTACCTTTCAGCACGAGGTTTACCCCGTGTTCAGATGCGAAGCGCCGACCTCGTGACAACCTGTCCGCATTCACCTCTTTCGGGGACGTATCGGTAAGGCGTCCGAATTCTCCCGGATGGGGGGTGAATACTGCCTTACCCCTTCGCTCCCTGAGCTGGTTAAGGTGCCCGTCGAAGGCATTTATCCCGTCCGCATCTACTACGAAGGTCTTATCGAGCTCAATATACAATTTGCGGGCGAAGAGCATCGTCTCCTCCGCCCTTCCCAGCCCCGGGCCGAGGATAATCACATCCTTGTCGGCTGCGAAGGCCTTTACCTCATCATAGGAAGAGGCGGTGAAGAATCCCTTGCCCCCATCATCGACGGGATAGGTCATGGCCTCAGTCAGCTTTGCCCCTGCTATGGGAGCCAGGCTTGCGGGGATGACAAGGGTGACGAGGCCCGCCCCTATCTTGAGCGCTGCGAGGCTTGCCATGACGGCTGCTCCGACTTTACCGGCCGATCCCGCAATGACCGCACAGTTGCCGAACATTCCCTTGTGGGCCTCCGGCGGCCTCTTTCGAAAGAATCGCCGGAGCATCTGCCCTTCTACGAGGGACGCGTCGATCCCCAGCGAGTCCCGGGCGGATGGCGGAAGCGATATATCTATTACCGTCAACCTTCCCCTGTAGCTGACACCAGGGTAGAAGAGCTGCCCAAGCTTGGGGTATCCGTATGTGTATGTATGGACGGCCCTGACGGCCGTTCCGAGAGGTGTGCCCCGGAGGCCGTCGAGACCCGAAGGGATGTCCACGGCAATGACGGGCTTCTCTGACCGGTTGATCTCTTCGATGACGACCGCTTCCGCCCCGCGCACTTCCTTGGTGAGGCCCGTCCCGAATATGGCGTCGACGATGATATCTTTTTCTTTCAAGCCTTCCGCTGCCTTGCCCACGTTCTCCTTCACGGGCCATACCCTTCCACCCAGGGACCGGTACAGCTCCATGTTGAGGCGTGCATCACCCTGGAGGGCGCCCGGCTCGGCAAGAAGGAATACTTCAACATCGAAGCCGTCGCGGAGCGCATACCTCGCGATGACGAAGCCATCACCCCCATTGTTGCCCCTGCCGCAGAATACCGCTATTTTAGTGCGTCCCTGAAGATAGTCCCGTTTGAGGAGTCTGTAAGTGCTTCGACCGGCATTTTCCATGAGCACGGCAGAGGGTATGCCCCAAGTCTTGATCGCATAGGAATCGTATTCCTTCATCCGGTCGGGTGAGAGAACAATCATGGCAGCCGCTCTCCGTCGTTTATACATACTACACAAACTGCGAAACAACGCTCGTGAGAGATGCTTATTCCGTCGTATCGGGTGCCGCGGAAGAGGATGAAGGGTTTGCTCTCTTTGCCCGAACAGATTTCAATCTGTCGCCATGGCAGGCGTTGTCCCCATGCCTTCATAAACGCCTCTTTGGCCGCAAACCGACCTGCGAAAGTTTCATCGGCCCTCTTTTTTGCCCCTGCATACCTGATTTCGCCTTCCGTGAAGACCTTTTCGAGAAACCGGTCTCTATAGAGGCCTTTGAGCCTCCCGATCCTCGATACCTCGATAATGTCTATACCAACCATTTGTCCTGTAGGTCCTGTAAGTCGCTGATAGGCCGTATAGGTCGAATAAGTCCTATGGGACCTATTTTGAAAAGAACCGAAGCCTTTTTCTGCTTATCGAATAAGGGCACACATGTCTCTTATTGCCCGGTCCAATCCCACGAAAAGGGCTCGCGCGATTATGCTGTGGCCTATGCTCAGCTCGTCGATTTCCGGAATGGCGACGATCTCTTCCACGTTGTGGTAGTGAAGACCGTGTCCTGCGTTCACCCCCATGTCGAGGGCCTTGCCCTCCTTCGCTGCCGCGATCACCCGTCCCAGTTCCGCAAGCCTTGTTGCCTCGTCAATGGCATCACTGTAGTGACCCGTATGGATTTCGATCATATCGGCGGCTACTGAGCGTGCCGCTTCGACCTGAAGGCTGTCGGCATCCACAAAGAGGCTTGCTTTGATACCTTTCTCGTGGAGACGTTCTAACGCCTGGGCGATCTTGTCCCTGTTCCCCAACACGTCGAGGCCGCCCTCTGTAGTAAGCTCCTGTCTTTTTTCCGGAACCAGCGTGACCATATCGGGCCCGATCTCACGCGCGATTTCAACCATCTCCTCGGTAGCGGCCATTTCGAGGTTCAGTTTGGTGCGCACCACCTGTCGCAGGATGCGGACATCCCTGTCCTTTATGTGACGGCGGTCTTCCCTGAGATGGACGATGATGCCGGAGGCGCCTGCCATTTCTGCGATGCCCGCCGCATAAACGGGATCGGGGTAGTGAATACCCCGGGCCTCGCGCAGGGTGGCGACATGATCGATATTCACCATCAGCTTGTGCATTCTTTATATCTCCCTCATTGCTGGCCCTATGCCAATTAACGGGGCTCAGCGCCTCCGACCCGCTTCGCGGGTGCCCGCAGGCATAAGCCTGCCGAGCCTCCCCCGCTCACCTCGCTTCGCTCGCACTGCCGTCGGCTCAGCGCCCCTTTGAGGTCAGCTTCGCGGGTGGCCCCCGACGTGGTGTCCCGGTTAACCGCCTATTTTTCTCAGGACGACCCGCACCATCTCCGGCCGTGCTTTTCTTGCATAGAGGGGCCTCAGGTCGAGAGGAACATTACAGATTTCCTGTTGGTGACTGAATTCACCATCAACGGGGATCGTTTGCACCATATCGGACCTGTCCAGCAGTTCCCTGGGCCCTTCTATCCGAACATGCCGGGGTGCCCAGGAAGATACCTGATAGATACCCGCCCACTTTCTATCCAATTGTACTACAGTGCGCAACTGTTTTTCCACAATTCTGTCCAGCTCGACCATGACGTAGTCGGGCCTGACGTTCTCTATTTTCAGGCCCGTAGGAACGCTGATGTCGCTTTTTCTGATAGCCAGAAGTTGACGACCGTCTCTGGCATGGGATAGATCCAGGGTGGCACTTACATCGTGGGCGCTGAGGTTTCTGAGAATCGAGACGGGGCCGTCGAGGGTGATCAACACATCCCTGTTGTCGGCCTCTCTCAGGACCAGGGTCCTGCTCACGTTTTCAAAGGAGATGGGGACGGAGAAGGCCATTTTGGATTCCCCCAAGTAGGTGGTGGAGAACCAGAGAGTTATGGCGAGCACCAGCGCCATGACTTTCAACCTGATCTCGTTGAACAGGTATCTCCGGGCGAATGTCTTGATCTGTATCCCGCCCAATCGGCTAAACATTGCGCGTCCCCTTGCGTCCGCCCTTGAGCAGTTCCCGCAATTCCTTTTTCAGGGCCTCTCCTGTAACGTTCCTCGTAATCTCACCTGCGTGGGCGTAAGAGATGTGCCCGGATTCCTCCGAGACGGTCACGGCAACAGCGTCAGTCACTTCAGTGATACCGATGGCAGCCCTGTGTCTCGTCCCGAAGTCCTTGTCTATATCGTCCCGTGTCGACAGGGGAAGGACGCAGCTTGCTGCTTTTATCCGCCCGTCCCCTATGACCAGGGCTCCATCGTGAAGAGGCGTTGTCGTCTGAAAGATGCTGACTATCAATTCCGTATTCACGTCGGCGTCAATCTTGATCCCGGCCTCCGTGAATTCGCTCAAACCCATTTCCCGCTCCAGAAGGATAAGGGCGCCGGTCTTTCTCTTGCTCATAACCACGCACGCATTAGCCAGTTCCTCGTAAAAAAGGGTCTCGTCCACGTAGGTTATCTTCCTGAAGAAGGGGCTTCTCCCCAGGGCGAAGAGAACCCGTCTGATCTCGTTTTGAAAGATCACCACCACGACGAGACCTGCAAAGGCGACAAAATTGTTGAGGATCCATCCGAGAGTAAAGAGGTCGAGTCTTCTCGACACGTAAAAAGCAAAGAAGACGACAATCAGCCCGATGACCAGTTGAAGGGCCCTTGTCCCCTTTATAAGAAACAAAAGCCTGTAAATAATGAATGCAACAATTAGTACGTCGAGGACGTCCTGCCACCGGACTGCGTGGCTCATTCCGGCGGCCCCTGGCCAAGGCTGGCGAGAGGTGGGTCAGGCTGACCCTTCTTTTCAGTCATGAGGGCCTCCATGAAAAGCACTACCTTCCTGGTTCGCGCTACATCGTGGACCCGCACAATATCGGCCCCGTTCCACAACGATATTGCTATGCTCGCAAGAGTGGCTTCGGCCCTTTCGGAAACGTCGTCGGTTCCCAGAATGCGTCCAAGGAAGGACTTCATGGAGGTCCCGATCAAAAGGGGTTTTCCCAACTCCTTCAATGCTTTCAGATCCCGGAGGATGGCCAGATTGTCCTGGAGTCGCTTTCCGAAACCGATTCCAGGATCGATGATGATTTGCTCGGCCTTTATGCCCCGACCTTGCGCGAAGGATATTCTTTCGACGAAAAAGGACTTGATCTCTCCGATTACATCCTCGTAGGACGGGTTCTTCTGCATATCCCGAGGTGTCCCTTTTATGTGCTGCATGACCACGGGAACATTTGCGCGGGCAACGACATCGGCCATGCGCACATCGAAAGAAAGGGCCGATATATCATTCACCACATCGGCTCCTGCGTCGAGGGCTTTTTTAGCCACATCCGCTTTGTAGGTATCTATGGAGAGGGGAATCTCCGAATGTTTTCGTATGCCCTCAATGACAGGCAACACACGCTTGAGCTCTTCTGAAAGAGAAGTGGGCTCTGAACCTGGTCGCGTCGACTCACCGCCCACGTCGATGATGTCTGCCCCTTCGTCGGCCATGCGCAGGGCATGGTCGATTGCCAGGTCCCGGGAAAGGAACTTGCCTCCATCGAAAAACGAATCGGGCGTTATGTTCAGGATGCCCATTACGGAGGGCCTATCCTTGGACGGTTTCCTCCAGGCCATTGGACTTTTCCATCAGAATGTCGTCTATTTCCTGCCCGTCGAGCACTTCCTTCTCGAGTAGCTTCGTGGCGATCGTGTGCAGGGCGTCTATGTTGTTCAAAAGAAGAGATCTGGCCTTCTCGAAACAGGCAGTGACGACCGATTTCAACTCTGCGTCTATTTCGTTAGCCGTGGTCTCGCTGAAGTCCCGCTGACGCTGCATCTCTTTTCCGAGGAACACGGGTTCCTCCTTGCGGCCGTAATTTAGAGGGCCGAGTATCTCGCTCATGCCCCACTCGCAAATCATTTTGCGGGCGATCTCCGTTGCCCGTTCTATATCGTTTCCCGCCCCGGTGGTCTGGTGGTTCAGGACGATCTCTTCCGCGGCCCTTCCTCCCAGAAGTATGGTGATATTGTCGAGGAGGTATTCCTTCGAATAGGTGTGCCGCTCGTCGATGGGAAGCTGCTGGGTGAGACCGAGCGCCCTGCCGCGTGGTATGATGGTCACCTTGTGGATGGGGTCGGAATTGGGGATCATCTTTGCGACGAGGGCGTGCCCTCCTTCGTGATAGGCCGTATTGCGCCTTTCTTCATAAGAGATGATCATGCTCCTGCGCTCGACTCCCATAAGCACCTTGTCTTTCGCTTCTTCGAGGTCGGCGATCTCGATCTCCGTCTTATCCTTTTTCGCGGCGATCAGGGCAGCCTCATTCACGAGGTTTGCAAGATCGGCCCCGGAAAAACCGGGTGTGCCGCGGGCGATCACCGAGAGGTCTATGGTCTTGGATAAAACGGTCTTTTTCGTGTGAACGCCGAGGATATCTTCTCTGCCCTTGACATCGGGGATGGGCACGACAATCTGTCTGTCGAACCTTCCGGGTCTAAGAAGGGCGGGGTCAAGGACATCGGGTCTGTTGGTTGCAGAGATCACGATTACTCCCCCGTTCGACTCGAAGCCATCCATCTCCACGAGGAGCTGGTTGAGGGTCTGCTCCCTCTCGTCGTGGCCCCCACCGAGCCCGGCGCCTCTGTGTCTGCCGACCGCGTCTATCTCATCTATGAAAATGATGCAGGGCGCGCTTTTCTTGCCCTGATTGAAGAGGTCCCTCACGCGAGAAGCACCGACACCTACGAACATCTCCACGAAGTCCGAGCCGCTGATGCTGAAGAAGGGAACGTTGGCCTCACCCGCGATGGCCCTCGCAAGGAGCGTCTTGCCGGTCCCCGGCTGTCCTACCAGGAGCACTCCTTTCGGTATTCTGCCGCCGAGCTTGGTAAACTTCTTTGCGTCACGCAAGAACTCGATTATCTCCTCGAGCTCTCCCTTCGCTTCTTCAATGCCGGCTACGTCCTGGAAAGTGACCTTGTTCTCCTTCCCTGTTGCCATTCGGGCCCGGCTCTTGCCGAAGGCGAGGGCTTTTCCTCCTCCGGCCTGCATTTGCCGCATGAAGAAGATCCAAACGCCGATCAAAAGCAACATAGGAAACCACGAAACGAAGATAGACTGCCAGATTCCCGACTCATCATCCGGCTTTGCCGATATCTTGACACTGTGCTGCTGCATGGTCTTAACCAGATCGGGATCGTCGGGCGCGTAAGTCTTGAACTCCCGGCCGTCCTTGTAGGTGCCGCTGATGTTTTTTCCCTGGATCGTCACGCTCGATATCTGGTTTGAGTTTACTGATTCCGAGAAATCGCTGAAGGACACGTTCTCAAACTGCTTCCGCGGCTTGTGATAGATGTTGAAAAGGAAAAGAATAAGAAGGATAATAAAAAGCCAGACGAATATGCCTTTATTAAATGGGTTGAGATTCTTGTTCTTCATGTTTAAGGGTTTAACATAAAATACGTATGGTTTCAATAGGCTGTCCCGGCTGGCAAGGAGGGGAAAAGCGGTGTGATGACCGAAAAAAGCACTCCCGCGAGGCCGACGGTTCTCGCAATTATCGGCTCCGCGAGGAAGTTGGGAAACTGTGAGCTTTTCGCCAAGGCCGTATCGAAAAAGATACCTGTCGAACACGATCTCCGGCTCATACGCCTCCCTGCGCTCAACATCCGTCCTTGCACCGGATGTTACCGGTGCCTCAACGACGGCACATGCTGGATTGAAGACGACATCCCCTTCATTATCGAGCAGATCGTCTCCGCTGACGCCTTGATCATTGCATCGCCCGTCTATTTCCTGGGCACCCATGGGAGCGTCAAGGCCCTCCTCGACCGTGCCTTCGCCTTTTTTTCGGCCCTCGACTCAACGGCAAGAAAACCGTGTCTCCTCGTGAATGCATATGGTATGAAAGATCGGGTCGGCGTTGCTCCGCAAACCCTTCTTACCCTTTCTTCCTTCCTCGGCCTCGAGGTGAAGGCGAACCTCAATCTCATAGCCGCGCTGCCGGGAGAATGGCTCGGCATGAAAGCCCCGGGACGGACCGCGGCGCGAGCCGCCGGGCTTCTTTTCGGGACAAAAGGGAGAAAGAGGGAGAGCAGGTCGTGTCCCTTCTGTGGAAATGATATAGTACGGATGAGAAAAGAGGACTTCCTCTGCACCGTCTGCAATGGCTCATTTAGCCTGGACGGGCAGGGCAGGGCGGTCAAAGGGCAGGCGGGATGGGACGTGGAGAGCATGGAGTTCGTGCGCTCCCATCGCGAATGGCTGAAGGGTATGAAGCAGCGGTTTCTTGCGACGAGGAAGGAGCTGCTCGCCTTGGCCCTCCCATACAAAGACATGGGGGAGTGGGTGGAGCCCGCGCCACGGGCCGTTGGCAAAGAGGGCGACGGGCCGTGAAAAAGACCCGTGTCTTAACGGTCCCGGCGGTTTCTTTGCCTTAAACAGGTCCCGGTTCGCAGATGCCGGTAGCTTTCTTTCGTCAAGAACAGTACTCCGGATTATGAGCCCTGGGTCACACTCCCTTAAGGATTTGCCGGTAAATACCCTTTTAGTCTGCACCACTTCCGTCTGGTGGTCCTGATAGGCCGTCGTAAGCGCCGGCCAAGGGAAACGCCCTTACGAGGTATTTTGGAACCTATGAGTACTGTTTTTCTCAAGACATGGAGCATTAGATGGACATAAGTGAGTTAGGAACGGATTTGACGGAAGGCGCCATCCCCCGTCATCTCCTTCGGTTTTCCATACCCATGCTGCTTGGCAACCTTATTCAGCTCGCCTACAGCGTGGTCAATACCGTATGGGTGGGTCATCTTGTAGGTGAGAACGGTGTCGGAGCCGCCGGCGTCAGTCTTCCCATCATTTTCGTGACCGTTGGGCTCGCCATGGGCCTTACCATGGCGACCACCATACTCGTCGCCCAATATTTCGGTGCGAAAGACTACGATATGGTGGGAAGGGTGGTGAATAGCTCTTTCTCCCTCGTTTTCGTGGTCGCTGCAATTCTTACCGTCCTCGGCATACTGGGAAGCGACTATCTCCTGCGGCTCTTACGAACGCCAGCCGAGAATTTCGCCGCGGCTTCCGGATACCTCAAAATAAGTTTCCTGGGTACGGTGCTGATGTTTATGTCTTTTCTCATAGCCTCAATCCTCAGGGGCATAGGCGATACGATCACACCTACCACCTTCATGGCAATAGGCGTAGTCTTGAACGCTATCCTCGATCCATTTTTCATAGGAGGTTTCGGTCCATTCCCGAGCCATGGCCTCGCCGGAGCCGCCTATGCAACCATCCTGGCTCAGGGGACGGCCCTGGCCGTGAGTCTCACCTATCTCAATAGGAAGAATCACGTGGTCGCTTTCAGTCTCAAGAAATTGGTCTTTGATAGACGCATAACACTTCTCATCATCAAAATCGGCCTTCCCGCCATAGTACAGCAGTCTCTGGTTTCCATGGCGGCCATGTTCGTCCTTTCCATAGTCAACTCCTTCGGCAGTGCTGCGACGGACGCCCTGGGTGCAGTGGCAAGGGTCGATATGTTCGCCTTCATGCCCGCCATGACGGTGAGTATGGCTGTTTCTGCCCTCACGGGGCAGAACCTGGGGGCAGGGAAACCGGAGAGGATAAAAAGCGTCTTCGGATGGGGCATCTTTATGACATTGATCATTACGGTCGCCATATCTCTCGTGGCAGTTTTCCTTTCGGAGCCCATCCTCAGGTCCTTCGGCCTCGGGGGTGATGCCCGGGTCATGGCCATAGGAAGCAGCTACCTCCACATTGTGAGCCCTTGCTATATATTCGTGGGAATCATGTTTGTCTGCGGAGGCGTGATCAACGGCTCGGGTCACACCTTTGTGAGTATGATTTTATCCATCCTGGCCTTTTGGCTCATAAGGGTCCCCGCTGCATGGTATCTTTCCGGCACGCGCTTGGGAATCAGGGGAGTATGGCTGGGGGTGGCCCTCAGTTTCTGTTTCGGCATGGTCATAAGCCTCGCCTACTACTTTTCGGGCAGGTGGAAGAAAGAAGTCGTCATGAAGAGGCCCGCAACCATGGCGGCTTATGTGGAGTAGAGGACTTAAGACGACGCCTTTCGCGCGCCCTTTATTGAAGGTGTTTCATGAGCGCCGATGCCTGCCAGAGCTTCACGGCCATCGACATCCTTTTCGAATTACGCTTTAGAGTCCAGGCATCCACGAGTCCGAGCGATTCCCTTCTTCGCAGTCTGTCGATCACTTTGCGCTCGGCCCTCATCCAACCGAACTCCCTGAGCAGAGACCTGGTGTAGGCTGCAGGATCGCCCCAGTGCTTGAGCAGAAGCATGACGCTTTTCATTCCCGGCACGATGCCGTCTCCGGCCAGCGGAGCGACGCAGCCTACTGCCTCTCCTACCCCCCAGACCTCGTATTCATCGGTGCGGGAGATGCAGGGTTGCGAGAATTGTGGTGCGGCAAGACGGACATCTCCGCTGCATGCGCAGATGGTCTCCATGTGGGGAGAGCCTTTTCCGATCCAGCCAAGGTCCTGAAGGACCTGACGGGAGTCGAGGATGAGGTTGCCGCATCCGACGTGGTACTCTCCCTGAGAGAGGGAGAAGCGCCATGAATAGCCGATGCCCCTCATGCTGATCTCGTTTTCTAACGGCCTCGAGCTCCTTACCCGATACTGGACGCATCTCAGGACGATATCATCCAGGGCAGGAGGCAAGAAGGCACGGGTTGCTCCGGTGCAATCGATGACCCTATCATAGTCACGAAGATTCGGAACCATATAACGGATTTCGGCGTCCCCACGGAGGTCCTCGATGAACCTTTTCTTGTCGAAGGTAATCAATTCCGCCCCGATCTTCATCCCATCGAACAGCACGTGATCGGAACGGGCAAGAATATAGTCAGACGGGCTGAGGCCCACCACTCTGACGAGCTCGGCGAAGCCTTTCGAGGTACCCCATGCGCAAGGACTTATGCCGCAACGAGTTGCGGGGGCTTTATCGAACAGATGAACTGTATGCTCCCGCGGGGCCAGGAGTCGGTAAAGGTACGATCCGGTCAAGCCCGCACCGACAATCGCTATCTTCAACGGGACCCTCCTCCTTTGAGCCTATCCTGGAATAGAATTAAAGGGAAAAGATCTGTTTGTATGATACGAGGGCGGCCGTAACGTGTCAAGGTTTACCTGGGCGGCCACCGGGGTTTTGTCGCTCTCGATGCTCGGAGTCCGACTGGGCCTTTAGGCCGGAGGTCTGTCCTTCATCCGGTCGCAATATGTGTCGACAAGGTTGGGAACCTCCCTGATATCGGAAGCGATGAAAGAGGCACCTGCTTGTTCGAGAGCGGGCCTTTCGGTCCTTCCTGTGAGCACGCCCACGGTGAGGAGGCCGGCTCTCTTTCCGGCAGTTATGTCGGTGGGATGGTCTCCGACGAGGAAGGCCTTTGAGGGGTCTATGCCGCCGAGGAGATCGAGTATCGCCATGACGTGGCCCGGATCGGGTTTTACGACGGCTACGTCCTCCCGCGTGGCAACCGCATCAACGTACGCCGACATATCGGGGAAAACCCGCCCTATGGCAGCCCTGCAGTTTCTCGTCATGATGCCGATGAGTATTCCTTTTTTCCGCAGAGTCCGAAGAACCTTTCTAACATAAGGATAGACCGCCTTCCCCTGCGCCCCTTCGACCTCCAAATCGCGAAGCCTGATAAAGGCCTCCTCCCTGAATAGTTTCCCCAAGCTGCCGAGATGGTTTTCTATTGCGTAGATCATCTCGACTATATAAAGATCCCCGAGTCCCCGCACAAAAGAGTCGGCAACGTATTTCAATGCTATTTTTTCGACTTCCCCCCTCAAGCCCGAGAAGTCGAGCGTCAATTCCGTAAGCGTCCCGTCGAAGTCGAAAAGGCATGCCTCAATCATAGTTCGTTTCGACGTATGCTGACGTGGGCACGTGGAAGAGCCCGCCCGTGGTGAGGCGCAGGCTCGGTAGGACAGGCAGGGAAAGGAAGGACATCTGAAAGAAGGGATTTTTCAAAGTAACGCCCATTCTTCTTAGCAGCTTGTAAAGCTCATTTTCGCGATCGAGGAAGGTCCGGCCATCGAGCTGGGAAAGGATTCCGAAATAGGGCATGGGGATAAGGGCTGTTGCACCCTTATGGGAGGCGGCCATGCCTCCACCGCATTCACGAAGGAGTTCGAAGACCCGGTGGATATCGTCGACGTCGGCGCCCATTACGATAAGGTTATGGCTATCATGGGCGTACGTTGTCCCTAATGCGCCCTGTCTGAGTCCGAATCCCGTGACGAAGCCGAAGCCGTATTTCTTATCCGACCTGTACCTGTCGAAAATGTAAGCGAAGGCAATGTCTCTTTCTCCATCGGCCGCGAGATACCCATCCTTGTACTTCGCATCTGCGCTTATATCTTCGGTCAGGATCGCCCCCTCTTTGACGCCGATCACCCGTATTCTCTTCCCCTTTCCCCTTCTTCGAAGCTCCTCTTTCGAGAAAGGGGCCACCCTCAGGGAAGCACGGACGGGGAGGTCTTCATTTCGCGGCGCGTCGATTACTTCCCCTTCCCGAAAGACGACCTTCCCGTCCTTCACAGTGGCACGCACGCGCATCTCATCCGGCCTGTCAAAGACCACGAGGTCGGCCTTCCTCCCCGGGGCCGGCCTGTTTCTGTCAACGAGATTGAAATAGAGGGCAGGATTGGTAGTCACGAGTCTCAAGGCACGGGCAAGGGGTATCCCGGACCGGACAAGACTGCTCACGAGAAGGTCGAGGTGGCCGCGCTCGTAAAGGTCTCTTGCAGAAAGATCGTCCGTGCAGAGTGAAAGCCGGTCGAGATTTTCGGGGGTTATAAGGGGTTGCAGGATGCTCAGATCCTTTGCCACAGACTCCTTCCCGCAGGAAAAGGTGCATACCCCGGCCCAGTTTTTCCGCGGCCTCGTCCTTCCCCGTCGTCTCATGGTCCGAATGAATTCCGGCCGACATATAGAGATCGAGTTCGTCCCCCATAAGCCCGGGAGCGTGCCCATCTACAGGTTTGCCCTCGAAAAGGGCGAGCTTTTCCATGACGTCCTTACGGCGGGTCATCACACCTTCCAGGTCCATCACCTCTCCAAGGCCGATAACCTTTCTGGACGAGCGCATAAGTCTCCTCAACTCTCCGACGCCGATGCGGCCGGCGCCCAATTCATATCTGCTCGACGGCACGCAGGACGGAGCCATCACGAACAGATCGAGAGGGACCTCGTCCATGAGGGAGAGGTACCATTGCAACCCGGCAAGGCCGCCGGCATTCGCCACCTCATGGAGATCGGTGATGACGGTCGTGGTCCCACGGCTCAAGAATGCCTGCCAGTAGTGTTCGGGAAGGAGATGGAGACCTTCTACGTGGAGATGGCTCTCGATGAAGCCGCACGAGACGAAGCAGCCGGATGCATCGATGACTTCATGGGCGGCCATGTTCCGGTAGGCGAATATCCGCCCATCTTTTATGGCCACATCTGTCTTTGCGCCGGTCTCTCTGACCGGATCGATGAGGAAACCGTCTTTGATGAGGAGGTCGGCCGCAGGTATCATTGCTCTTCTTGTGCCTTCAAGGATTCAGGTCGATCCCTTTGATGTCGACGATGTCCGGCAGAGACCGCAGCTTGCGCATGGTCTCGTCGGTAACGGCCCGATCCACATCGAAAAGGGAAAGGGCCGGACCTCCTACCGTTTCTCTTCCGAAGTGCATTTCGCCGATATTGATCCCTGCCTCCGACAATGCGACCGCGACCCTTCCGATGAGGCCCGGCCGGTCATAGCAATGGACAAGGAGCATTCTGCCCGTGAGATCTGCATCGATCGAAATATTGTTCATCCTGATCAGCCGTGCCTCGTTTTCCCGCAGGAGGGTGCCGTAAGCGGCGCTTTCGCCCCGTTCGCCTCTCAGTCTGATCACGAGGAGGCTGGTAGGATAATAATGAAGTATCTCTTTGAACTCCCTTATTCGGATAGCCATGGATTCCATCCTGCGATAGACGTTGACCGGGTTGACCCCTTTGGCACGGGGCGCGAGGATATGGCTCAGGATCTCTCTGGTCAGCACGTTCGTCCCGATCTCGGCGATGGTGCCCCTGTACTCGATTTCTATTTCGTTGATAGGGCCTTCATATACAAGCGATATAAACCGGGCCAGTCTTTCGGTGAGTGTAGTATAAGGGGCGATCCCCTTTTTTGTTTCGATCGAGACAGGAGGCATGTTGATGCCGTTCTCTATGACACCATCGTGGACAAAATCGACGAGTTGATGCGCAATGTCGACAAAAGCCTTTCTTTGCGCCTCTTTAGTCGACCCTGCAAGATGGGGTGTCGCGACGACCTGGTCCAGGCCCAAGAGTCGGGCGTCACTGCCGGAAGATTCCTGTTCGAAGACATCGAGCCCGGCCCCTGCCGCCAGTCCCCTTGACAGCGCTTCGTAGAGCGCTTCCTCGTCGATAGTTCCCGCCCGTGCCGTGTTGATGACGAAGATGCCCTTTTTTGCCCTGTACAGGGTCGTCCGGTCAAGGAGATGCCTGGTCTGTTCAGTCAACGGCGTGTGTATAGTGATAAAGTCGCTCCGGGCGAGGAGTGTATCGAGATCTACCATCTCCACGCTTTCCGCCGATGCATCGGCGGACACGTAAGGATCGCAGGAGATCACCTTCATATTGAGGGCACGGGCCTTGTCGGCTACGATCCGCCCGACCCTCCCGAGACCTATTACCCCGAGGGTCTTCTCGCTCACTTCTACGCCGACGAGCCGGCTTTTCTCCCATCTTCCCTCTTTCAAGGAACGGTCGCCAAGGGCCACGTTTCGGGCAAGGGCCAGAATCAGGGCGAGGGTATGCTCGGCGGCGGCGAGGGCGTTCCCCCTCGGGCTGTTCATGACCACGATACCCTTTTCGGTGGCAGCCTCCATGTCGATGTTGTCGGCGTCGATGCCTGCCTTGCCGATCACCCTGAGCCTGTCCGCCTTCTCGATTACGGCTCGGTCGACCTTGGTAGAGCTTGCCACGACAATCGCTTCATAGGTAGCGATAATATCCTGGAGATCGGTCGCGCTCAGGCCGGTTCTTATTGTCACATCCAGACCGCCGGATCTGAAGATCTCAAGCGCCTCTGCCGATACTTCGTCTGCTATGAGGACTTTCACCGGAACTCCTTAAAGTAAGGTCAAGGGGACCTATAAATCGGTCAGTGCCTCTGTAGCTGCGGCCACTCCTTCACCCATCCGGAACTCATATCCAAGGTCCCTCAAGGTGAATTCGAGAGCGGCGATTGCGGTAATCACGTCGTACCTGCCCGCGTGTCCCAACGTGGCGATCCTGAATATCTTGCCTTTGAGCTCATCCTGTCCGCCTGCTCCGGTGACACTATATTTCTTCCATAATGTCTTGTAGATGTCTTGACCGTCGATGCCGTCGGGCGCTACTATGGCAGTCACTGCCGGACTGGGCGACTTGGGGAAGATGGAGAGCCCCAGCGCCTCGGCCCCCTTCCTGGTGGCTCTCGCGAGCCTGTCGATGCGGCGATAAACCTCTTCGATCCCTTCCTGCCTGATCAGGCGAAGGGCTTCCCTGAGCCCGATAACCAAAGAGATGGCGGGGGTAAAATTGGTCTGGTTCTTCCGGAGATTGGAATTTTCTTTGGCCCAATCGAAGTAGAACTTGGGAAGCCTGGATTGCTTGCTGAAGGACCACGCTTTTTCGCTGACTCCGGCGAAGGAGAGACCGGGGGGCAGCATAAGCGCCTTCTGGGACCCCCCCACAAGCACGTCGATGTTCCAATCATCCTGAGGAAGCTCGAACACGCCGACGCCCGTTATCCCATCAACCACCATGAGGGTGTCCGGGCGATTCTTGACGATATCGGCAACCGCTTTAACCGGGAGTATTGCGCCGGTCGATGTTTCCGTGGCCTGCATGTACACGACTCTTGCGTCGGGGTGCTTCTTGAGGGCGGCCTCGATCCGGGCGGGATCGAGATCATCCCCCCAGGGGACGTCGACGTTGATCGATTGGACGCCGTAGGCCGTGCATATGCTCGCCCATCGCTCTCCGAACTTGCCGGCCCTCACACAAACGGCCTTGTCTCCGGCGGAAAGAAGGTTTGTCACCGCGCCTTCCATGGCGCCCGTTCCTGAAGCCGTGAAGATGAGCACCTCTTGTTTCGTGCCGAAAACATATTTCAGATCGGCCCTTACATCTTCCATGACCGCCTCGAAAAGAGGGTTCCGGTGATGGATGATCGGTTCGGCCATCTTGAGGAGCACTTCCGGGGGGATCTCCGTGGGTCCCGGTGCGAGCAAATATCTTTTCTCCATCTATCTATGCTTCCTCCTTCTTAAATAGAGGGCAGGCTATTCGGTATCGATAGTTTAAGGGATTTGCGGAAAAGACGTCAAGGGCCGGGGGATTCCTGCCGTCCCATTTAAGAACCCCCCGCAAGAATTGCTCGCCGGAAGCGAGCAAAGGACTACCCATTTGCGCGGTCTTGTGCTACACTATATTCATAAACAGGAACCGACGTTCACGAGGTGAGACTGACCCGCTCTCGCATCATCTCTAGAAACAGGCAAAAGCGGTCGGCGGGGATTTGAATCTACAGACAAAAACCTCTTGACAATGACAAAGAAAAAGTGATAATATCACAAAGCTTTTCCGTCTAAAGCCGACGTGCTGGCTTGTACTTTTTTATCCCTTAAAAAGGGATTATTTTTTTGGAGGTATTGATGCCTACTATTAATCAGTTGGTAAGGCTCGGGAGAGAAGTCGCAAAAAAGAAGAGTGCATCGCCGGCCCTTACCAGTTGTCCCCAGAAACGGGGTGTTTGCGTGAGGGTTTACACCACGACGCCGAAGAAACCAAACTCCGCCTTGAGAAAGGTTGCACGTGTGAGGTTGACCAACGGCATGGAAGTGACGACTTATATACCTGGTATCGGGCATAACCTCCAAGAGCACTCCGTTGTGCTGATAAGGGGTGGAAGAGTTAAAGACTTGCCTGGCGTCCGTTATCACATCATCAGAGGTTCTCTTGATGCGAGCGGCGTGGTCAACAGAAAGAAGAGCAGATCGAAATACGGGTCGAAGCGGCCTAAACAATAGTTGTTCAAAGGCCTCTTCCTTTTTGAGGGGAGGCTTCAGAGCCTTTCCGGACTCGGTCCGGATCAGCAAGCTTTGAAGGAGGAAGGCAGTGCCACGTAAAGGACGCGTATCGAAAAGGGATAGATTGCCCGACCCAAAATATAATGACGTGCTGGTTCAGCGGTTTGTCAATTCCGTCATGTGGGATGGGAAGAAAAGCCTGGCCAGACGCCTCGTCTACGGGGCCTTCGAGGTTATGGAGAAGAAGACAAAGGAAGATCCCCTCAAGGTGTTTCGCAAGGCGATTGATAATGCCAAGCCGGAGTTGGAGGTCAAGGCGAGAAGGGTGGGAGGCGCAACCTACCAGGTACCGGTTGAGGTGAGACTCGACCGGAAGATGTCCCTCGCCATACGATGGCTGCTTCGGTATGCCCGGGAGCGTTCGGAGAAGACGATGATCGAGAGGCTCGCCGGGGAACTGCTTGACGCGTACAACAACAGAGGCGGGGCAATCAAGAAGAGAGAAGATACTCATAAGATGGCTGAGGCCAACAAGGCCTTCGCACATTACAGGTGGTAGGATGCAAGAAGTAATCAGAAACGTCGGCATCATGGCCCATATCGATGCCGGGAAGACGACGACAACAGAGAGAATTCTCTACTATACAGGCGTAAACAACCGGATCGGCGAGGTCGACGAGGGTACGTCGACTATGGACTGGATGCAGGAAGAGAAGGATAGGGGCATTACCATCACCTCCGCCGCAACAACCTGTTTCTGGAGAGATTACCGGATCAACATCATCGACACACCCGGCCACATCGATTTCACCGTCGAAGTGGGACGCTCGCTTCGGGTCCTCGACGGAGCCGTAGCCCTTTTTTCCGCGGTAGAGGGCGTAGAGCCCCAGTCGGAAACCGTATGGCGACAGGCAGACCGTTACAATGTACCCCGCATCGCCTTCGTCAACAAGATGGACCGGACGGGGGCCGATCTTTACAAGTGCGTCGGCATGATACGAGACATCCTCAAGGCGAATGCAGTGATCCTGCAAGTCCCCATTACGAGCGGCGATGAATTCCTGGGCGTGATCGATCTGATTACCGGTCAGCAGATGCTCTACGATAAGGACCGAATGGGTTACGAGTACTCGGTTACCGATGTACCGGATTCGATGAAAGCGGCCTATGAGCAAGCACGGGAAGAGATGCTGGAGAAACTTTCCGAGATCGACGACGCCTTCATGGACGCATTTCTTCATGGCAAAGAGATCACCGAGGCAGACGTACGGCGCGTGATCAGGAAGGGCACCCTCGAAGGGAGCATTCTTCCTGTCCTATGCGGCACCGCTTTCAAGAACAAGGGCATACAGCCCCTTCTCGACGCCATAGTCGACTATCTGCCTTGCCCCACCGATGTATCGCCGCACGTCTTCTGGAACGAAGAAGGCGAGGAAGGCCATATACAGGGCTCTGTCGATGAGCCTTTCAGCGGCCTCGTATTCAAGATCATGAACGACCCCTTCGTCGGTCAGCTCAGCTATGTACGTATTTATTCAGGCAGGCTGAAGCAGGGTGAGACAATCCTGAACAGCACCAAGGGGAAGAGCGAAAGGATCGGCAGGATACTGCGCCTTCACGCGAATAAGCGGGAAGAGATCAAAACCGTAGAAGCCGGCGACATTTGCGCCATCTCCGGATTAAAACACATCGGAACGGGAAATACCCTGACAGACGAAGACCATCCCATCCTTTTCGAAACGATCGAGGTCCCTTCGCCCGTCGTCTCCATCGCGGTGACGCCGAAGAAGAAGGACGATCTGAAGAAGATGTGGTTCGTCTTCAGCCAATACACCCTTGAAGACCCATCCCTTAAAGTGAAGATGGACGACGAGACCGGCGAAATAGTCTTGTCCGGTATGGGTGAGCTTCATCTCGATATCGTTATGGATAGGGCAAAGAGGGAACACAACCTCGAAATGACTTTTTCTGCTCCCCAGGTGGCTTACCGGGAAACGATCACGAAAAAGAGCACGGCCACGGGTAAGTATATCAAGCAGTCGGGCGGTAAGGGACAGTACGGCCACGTGGTGCTCGAGATTACCCCGGTTGAAGGCAAGGAGTTCGAATTCGAGAACCGTACAGTGGGCGGCGTCATACCAAGAGAGTATTTTGCGGCTATCGAGAAAGGGGTGAGAGAGGCGCTGGAAAAAGGCGTGGTCCTTGGTTATCCCCTGATTAACGTAAAAGTGGACCTCGTGGATGGGTCGTATCACGAGGTCGATTCGTCGGAGATGGCCTTCAAGCTCGCCGCATCTATTGCGGTAAAGGAGGCGGTGCGCAAGGCCAATCCGATCATCCTTGAACCGGTAATGAAGGTGGATCTCAATATGCCTCCGGAGTATATGGGCGCTGTCATCGGCGACATAAGCTCGCGGAGGGGCAGGGTCGCCGATATCGACGACAGGAACGACGTAAAGTACGTCCAGGCCTACCTCCCTCTGGGAGAAATGTTCGGCTATACGACGCGCCTTCGTTCCATAACCCAGGGGAGGGGTTATTATCACATGGAGTTCTTCCACTACGCCCCCGCCCCTACGCATATCTTTGAAGGACTGATGAAAAATCGAGATAAAACAGCAACGGAGGCTCTCTATGGCTAAGAAAAAGTATGAACGAAAGAAACCCCATGTGAACATAGGCACCATAGGCCACATCGACCATGGGAAGACGACCTTGACCTCAGCGATCACGAGATGCCTGGCGAACTACGGGAAGGCCGAGTGGATTCCCTTCGATCAGATAGATAAGGCCCCCGAGGAAAAAGAAAGGGGCATCACGATTGCGACGGCCCACGTCGAGTACGAGACGGACAAACGCCACTATGCCCACGTAGACTGCCCGGGCCACGCCGACTATATTAAGAACATGATCACGGGTGCCGCACAGATGGACGGGGCCATCCTCGTCGTCGGCGCGAACGACGGACCCATGCCCCAGACCCGCGAGCACATCCTCCTCGCCCGTCAGGTCGGCGTGCCTTCCATGGTCGTCTATCTCAACAAGGTCGACATGGTCGACGACCCCGAACTGATCGAGCTCGTCGAGCTGGAGCTCCGTGAGCTCCTCACCGCCTATGAGTTCCCGGGAGACAAGATCCCCATCATCAAGGGCTCGGCCCTGAAAGCCTTGGAGTGCGGCGACGGCAAGCCCGACTGCCCCCACTGCAAGAGCATCTTCGAATTGCTCGATGCCTGTGACTCCTATATCCCCGAGCCCGTCCGCGACACGGAAAAGCCCTTCCTCATGCCTATCGAGGACGTCTTCTCCATCTCCGGCCGCGGCACGGTCGTCACCGGCCGTGTGGAGAGAGGCACGATCAAGCCGGGCGAGGAAGTGGAGATCGTCGGCTTCAGGGCGACCCAGAAGACGGTTGCCACGTCCGTCGAGATGTTCCGGAAGATCCTCGATTCAGGTCAGGCAGGCGACAACATCGGTGTCCTCCTCCGGGGTACCAAGAAGGATGAGGTGGAACGCGGCCAGGTCCTCGCGAAGCCCGCGTCCATCACCCCCCATGCGAACTTCAAGGCCCAGGTCTACGTCCTTAACAAGGAAGAAGGAGGCCGCCATACGCCCTTCTTCAACGGCTACCGGCCCCAGTTCTACCTGCGCACCACCGACGTGACCGGTATCGTGAAGCTCCCCGAGGGCGTGGAGATGGTCATGCCCGGCGACGATGTGACCATCACGGTCGAGCTCGTGACTCCTATCGCCCTCGAGAAAGAGGTCCGCTTTGCCATCAGGGAAGGCGGCAGGACCGTCGGTGCCGGCGTCGTCACGGAGATCATATCGTGAAGGCCGGGAGAATACAGGAGAGAAGAGGGTAGATGAAATGAGGCAGAGAATTCGGATATGCCTGAAGGCATTTGATCATAGATTGCTCGATCAGTCGGTTAAAGAGATCGTGGAGGCGGCGAGAAAGACCGGGGCCCAGATCGTGGGGCCAGTGCCGTTGCCTACCAATATCCAGAAGTTCTGTGTCTTGCGCTCCCCTCACATCGATAAGAAGTCTAGAGAGCAGTTCGAGATTAGAACGCACAAGAGATTAATAGATATCGTCGAGCCCACACAGCAGACGGTTGATGCTCTCATGAAGCTTGAGCTCTCTGCAGGCGTCGATGTGGAGATTAAGTCGTAGAGGTGGTTTATGTCGAAAGCGGATGTCGTAAACATACAGGGTGAAAAGGTCGGCGAAGTGGAATTGAACGACGCCGTGTGGAACACCGCCGTCAAGCCCTATCTGATTCATGACGTTGTAGTGATGCAGCTTAACAACCGTCGGCGTGGCACCGCTTCGACAAAGACCCGCGGTGAGGTACGTGGTGGCGGAAAGAAGCCGTGGAAGCAAAAAGGGACGGGAAGGGCACGGTCGGGAAGCTCAACTTCCCCCGTGTGGGTGGGCGGTGGAACCGTTTTCGGTCCCAAGCCTAAGGAATACCACATGTCGGTGCCCAAGAAGGTGCGCAAATCGGCCCTCCGCTCGGCGCTTACCGTACGCAACGAAGGGGCGGCCCTCAAGATCGTCGACAAGCTGGATTTGGACGCGATAAGCACCAAACATTTCGCGGCAGTCATGAAGGCCCTCAACCTTACTAAGCCCTTGGTCGTCGTACCGGCCAAAAATGAGGTGCTGGAGAAATCGGCCCGTAACATTCCCTTCACCAAGGTACTGCGGGTCGAAGGCCTGAATGTTTACGACGTCATGAGACACGATCAGCTCATGGTGACCGTGGATGCGTTGCAGAGAATTGAAGAGGCATTGTCATTATGAACCAATACGACGTCGTAGTGCGGCCCATCGTGACAGAGAAGAGCTCCCTCATGAAGGACGAGGGGAACCAATACGTGTTCGAGGTGGCAAGGACCGCGAACAAGATAGAGATCGCCAAGGCGGTAGAGCAGCTTTTCAAGGTAAAGGTAGTCTCCGTCAGGGTGATGAACATGGAAGGCAAAGTAAGGCGCCTTGGGAAGCACTCAGGCAAACGGCCGGACTGGCGGAAGGCCATCGTTAAGATCAATCCGAAAGACAAAATTCCTTTCTTTGAAGGTGCATGATGGCTGTAAAAGAGTATAAACCGACCTCGGCCGGAAGAAGGTTCATGAGCGTCTCTTCCTTCGAAGAGATTACAAAGGACAGGCCCGAGAAATCACTCCTGAAATCGGTCAAGAGGACAGGCGGCAGGAATAACCTGGGCCGGATCACCACAAGGCATATCGGTGGGGGTCACAAGAGGAAATATAGGATCGTCGACTTCAGAAGAGACAAGCTGGAAGTCCCCGGCAAGGTCGCGGGCATAGAGTATGATCCGAACAGGTCTGCCAATCTGGCCCTGATTCACTATGTGGATGGGGAGAAGAGATACATCCTCGCTCCCCTGAAGCTGCAGGTGGGCGATACGATAGTGGCGAGCACCAAGGCCGATGCGGAGATCAAGGAAGGGAACTGTCTTCTCCTGAGATTGATTCCCTTGGGCACCTTTGTTCACAACGTGGAGATGAAGCCCGGAAAAGGCGGCCAGATGGCGAGAAGCGCAGGCAACTATGCCCAGGTTGTCGCCAAAGAGGGACGCTACGGTCATCTCAGGTTGCCTTCGGGAGAAGTGAAGCTCATCAACCTCGACTGCATGGCCACCATCGGCCAGGTCGGTAACATCGAGCATGAAAACATCGAATGGGGCAAAGCCGGGAGATCGAGGTGGCGGGGCGTAAGACCCACCGTTCGCGGTACTGCCATGAACCCGGTCGACCATCCCTTGGGTGGCGGCGAGGGCCGGACCAAGGGCGGAAGGCACCCCTGTTCTCCCTGGGG
Organism: uncultured delta proteobacterium; assembly: GCA_963750015.1. GTDB lineage: Bacteria > Desulfobacterota > Syntrophorhabdia > Syntrophorhabdales > WCHB1-27 > CAVVNC01. The sequence continues at coordinate 76,330 of CAVVPU010000221.1, forward strand.
ACAGCTTGCCAAGGGTCTTAAGACGAGGAAGAATAAGAGGACGGATAGATTCATCGTAAAGAAGAGGGGTTAGGAGGTTTCCGTGCCAAGGTCTTTAAAGAAGGGTCCCTTTGTAGATGACGATCTCAATACAAAGGTAGAGCGTGCGAAAGAATCCAGGGAAACAAAGGTCATCAAGACCTGGTCGAGGCGGTCCACTGTTACGCCTGATTTCATCGGACTCACCTTTGCGGTTCATAACGGGAAGAAGTTCATCCCTGTTTTCGTGAGCGAAGAAATGGTGGGGCACAAGCTGGGCGAATTCGCACCGACCCGGACCTTTCACAGCCACTCGGGCGATCGGAAATCAAAGGTAGTGAAGAGGAAAGAGTAGGACCGGCCCAAGGCGTAGTTCGAATTCGCGGCCGCGTAATAGCGGGCGAAGCGGGTTTGGGGCGCGCTTCGAGTCCTATTTTATGATATGTTTTATGCCCCTCTTTTCGTGAGGGGCGAGGCTTTCGTCGGCCCGGTCGAACCAAGCGGGCGCTGTGCCGATGACGCCTGCTGAGCGAAGCAAATAGAGCAGGGAGGCCGGGGCACCCGCGAAGTGGGTCGCGGCTTATGCCGACGGGCATCCGGGAACCGGGTTGGAGGCGCTGAGCCGACGGCCGTCCGAGCGAAGCGAGGCTGAGCAGGGAGGCTCGATCCGGCTTATGCCGGTCGAGGGGGCGCTGAGCCCCATTAATTGTCTGTAAGGGAGCGCAACATGGAAATCGTGGCTAAGGCAAGGCTGATGAGGATATCCCCTATAAAGGTGCGGATCGTGGGGGACCTGATAAAGCAGAAGAACATCAATGAAGCTCTGGGAATACTCGAGTTCACCCCCAGAAAAGGCGCCTTCATCCTCAAGAAGCTGCTCGACAGCGCGATCGGGAACGCCCGGCAGAAGAAGTATGTGGACGTGGATACGTTATATGTGAAGAATGTAGTCGTCGACGAGGGGCCGGTTTTGAAAAGGTTCCTTCCTAGGGCGATGGGGCGGGCCACTCCCCTCCGTAAGAGGATGAGCCACGTCACTCTAGTCTTAGATGAATCTTAGGAAGAGGGGTTAAATGGGTCAGAAGACACATCCGATCGGTTTCAGGCTTGGAGTAATCAGGACGTGGGATTCCAGATGGTTCGCCGCCAAGAATTACGCGCTCTTTCTCCACGAGGACCTCAAGATGAAGAAGTTCCTCAAAGCACGGCTCTATCAGGCCGGCATTTCCAAGATGGAGATAGAGCGGGCTGCCAACAAGGATAAGAGAGCGAAGATGAACATCTGGACGTCGCGTCCCGGAATCGTTATCGGACGCAAAGGCGTCGAGGTGGAGAACCTGAAGAAGGAGCTTCAAAAGCTTACCGATAAAGAGATCATTCTCAATATCACCGAAGTGAAAAGGCCCGAAGTGGATGCGCAGCTCGTCTCCGAGAATGTGGCGCTTCAACTCGAGCGAAGGGTCTCCTTTAGAAGGGCTATGAAGCGGAATGTCTCTCAGGCCATGAAATTCGGCGCCAAAGGCATCAAGATTATGTGCGCGGGCAGGCTGGCCGGCGCAGAAATGGCAAGGACCGAGTGGTATAGGGAGGGGCGGGTTCCCCTTCAGACCCTCAGGGCCGATATAGAATACGGTACAGCGACGGCGAAGACAAAGTACGGCGTCATCGGCGTTAAGGTGTGGCTGTTCAAAGGCGAAGTATTTCAGGAGGCAAGGTAATGCTTGCACCAAAAAGGGTCAAACACAGAAAGCAGATGAAGGGCAGGATGACGGGCGTCTGCAGCAGAGGGGCCGAGGTCAGCTTTGGCGATTACGGGCTTCAGGCTACCGGCTGCGGCTGGATCACGGCCAGGCAGATAGAGGCTGCCCGTGTCACTCTCTCAAGGTACGTGAAGAGAACGGGAAAAATGTGGATACGGGTCTTCCCCGATAAGCCCATAACGAAGAAGCCGGCGGAGACCAGGATGGGCAAGGGCAAGGGCCCTGTCGAAGGATGGATCGCCGTTATCAGGCCGGGCAAGGTATTATACGAGATCATGGGCGTGCCGGAGGATAAGGCGCGAGAAGCCCTTCGCATAGCGGCACAGAAGCTTCCCATAGAGACCAGATTCGTCATGAGGAGCGTCGGAGAATGAAAGCAAAAGAACTGAGGGATTTGACCGCTGAGGAGCTTTTGAAGAGAAAGAAAGACCTCAAGGAAGAGGCGTTTAACCTGAGGTTCCGCCACTCTACCGGACAGCTCGAGAACACTTCTCGTTTGAAGCTGGTAAGAAAAGACATTGCGCGGTTGGAACTGGTTCTTCACGAAAAGGTCGCACACAGGCAGGGGTAGTCATGGAACCGAATAAAGACGAAAAAAGGAAGAGACTCACGGGCGTCGTGGTGAAGGACAAGATGGATAAGACCGTAGTGGTCGAGGTGGAGAGGGTATTCAAGCACTCCAAATACCACAAGTACCTCAGGTCTAAGACCACGTGCAAAGCGCACGATGAAGAGAACAGAGCCAAGGTCGGGGACAAGGTGCTGATCATGGAGACGAAGCCCCTCAGCAAGGATAAGAGGTGGGTCGTCAAACAGATCATCACGCAAGTTGCGGTGGTTCCTGAGGCAAACGAGGTGGTTTAACCATGATACAGGTCAGGACAAAACTCGAGGTAGCGGATAACTCCGGTGCCAGGAAGCTCGGCTGCATCAGGATACTGGGAGGCTCCAGGAAACGGTACGGTACGGTGGGCGATATAATCGTCTGTTCCGTGAAGGAAGTCCTTCCCAACAGCAAGGTGAAGAAAGGGGAAGTCGTGAAGGCGGTCATCGTGCGCACCAGGAAAGAGATCAGAAGGATCGACGGCTCTTACGTGCGCTTCGACGACAATTCCGCGGTTATCATAAACCAGTATAACGAGCCGGTGGGAACGCGGATCTTCGGCCCGGTGGCGAGAGAACTCCGGGCGAGGCGCTTTATGAAGATCGTCTCTCTTGCTCCTGAGGTGGTGTGAGGTATCATGGAAAAGGAATATCATATAAAGAAGAACGATACGGTCATGGTGACCGCAGGAAAGGACAAGGGCAAGACGGGAAAAGTCCTGCGCATCAACAGCAAGACCGACCGGATCATCGTAGAAAAAGTGAACGTGATCAAACGGCATGTCAAGCCCAGCCAGAAGAGCAAAGGCGGCATCATGGAGCGGGAGAGCCCGATTCATGTATCGAACGTCATGGTCTATTGCGATAAATGCTCGAAACCGGTGCGGGTAGGAACAAGGATCCTCGGGGATGGGAAGAAGGCGCGATACTGCAAGAAGTGCGACGAGGTCCTCGACAAGTAGGAGGCAGTGTTGAAAACGGCATACATGGAACAGTATGAGAAAGAGATAGTGCCGGCGCTCATCAGAAAGTTCAAGTACAAGAACGTGATGCAGGTGCCGAAAATGACGAAGATCGTACTCAACGTCGGGCTTGGTGAGGCCATTCAGAACGTCAAGGCTCTCGACGCCGCCTCCAACGACATGGCGCTGATTGCCGGTCAGAAGCCGGTAATTACCAAGGCCAGCAAGTCGATAGCCTCGTTCAAGTTGAGAAAAGGTATGCCTATCGGGTGCATGGTGACATTGCGCCGGGAACGGATGTACGAGTTCTACCAGAAGCTTGTCACGATCGTCCTTCCCAGAGTGAGAGATTTCAGGGGTGTTTCGGGCAAGTCTTTCGACGGGAGGGGTAATTATACGCTCGGATTGAAGGAGCAGATCATTTTCCCCGAGATCGACTACGACAAGGTCGACAGGGCAAGGGGTATGAATATTACCGTTGCGACGACGGCACAGACGGATGAAGAGGCCTTTGAGCTGCTCAAGCTCATGGGTATGCCTTTCAGGAGTTAGTGGAGGAGCCATGGCAAGAAAAGGTATGATCGAGAAGGCAAACCGCACTCCGAAGTTCGGGGTGAGATCGAGAAATAGGTGCACCATATGCGGGAGACCGCGCGCTTATATGGGCAAGTTCGAGATGTGCAGGATCTGCTTCCGGTCGCTCGCGCTGAGAGGCGAATTGCCCGGCGTTATCAAGTCGAGCTGGTAGGAGGAGACGATGGCAATGACAGATCCCATTTCGGACATGTTGACACGCATCAGGAACGCCATTATGGTGCGCCATGAATCGGTCGATATGCCGTATTCGACACTGAAGTTTTCTATCGCCAAGCTTCTCAAGGAAGAGGGATACCTGCGCAATTACAAGGTATTCGTCGATGAGGCGCGAAAGAAGTTCATAAAGGTTTATATCAGCTACGACGAGGGGAGCAAGAGCGTCATTACGGGACTGACCCGGGTCAGCAAACCGGGAAGACGGGTTTATGCCAAGTCCGAGACCTTTAACACGGGCAGGGGCAAGATTGGAACCGCGGTGATATCGACCTCTAAAGGACTGATGACCGACAAACAGGCGCAAGGATCGGGAATCGGAGGCGAGATCCTCTTCAGGGTGTGGTGAGGTGAGAGATGTCTAGAATAGGAAAGAAACCTATTGCCGTACCCGCAGGGGTGGCGATCGAAGTGAAAGACGGCCTAGTTTCGGTAAAGGGACAGAAAGGCAGCCTTCAGAGGCCCTTGCTTCAGGGTATAGAGGTGGACACGTCCGGTTCTGAGCTCCTCGTGAAACGGTTGGCCGATGACAAGAGGTCGCGGAGCTATCACGGACTCATGCGGACCCTTGTGGCGAACATGGTCGAGGGCGTTTCCAAGGGTTTCGAAAAGAAACTGGAAATCGTCGGCATCGGTTACCGGTCGGAGGTCAAGGGACAGAGTCTTTCTCTCTTCCTCGGTTATTCGCATCCCATCGACTTTCCCCTGCCGAGCGGCATTTCTGCTGAGGTAGAGAAGCAGACCCTCGTGACGATTAAAGGGATTGACAAGGAACTGGTGGGTCAGATCGCCGCCAAGATCAGGGACCTTCGGAAGCCCGATCCCTACAAGGGAAAGGGCGTCAAGTACGCCGGCGAAGTGCTGAGAAAGAAAGCAGGCAAAACCGGGAAGAAATAAGGGGTTGAGGCGATGGACAGCAGAGATAAGATAGAGTCGAGGCTGAGAAGGAAGAAGCGGATAAGAAAAAAGATCTCCGGTACGGCCGTCAAGCCTAGACTTTGCGTGTTTAAGAGTCTGAAGAATATGTATGCCCAAATCGTAGATGATTCGACAGGCAAGGTAGTCACCGGCGTGTCCACCCTTACGGCTGCGGTGAAGGGCGGGATCAAGTACGGCGGCAACGTGGCGAGCGCGAAGAAGGTGGGAGAAACCATCGCAAAAAAGGCCCTCGACCTGGGGATCAAAGAGATTGTCTTCGATCGTAACGGGTTCAAGTATCACGGCAGGGTCAAGGCGCTTGCCGAAGGCGCCAGAGAAGGCGGATTAATCTTTTAGAGGAGGGTTGGCGAGTTGATCGAAAAAAGGCGGATTGACCCGGCTGAGCTTGAGCTGGTGGACAGGGTTGTTCATATAAACCGCGTCGCAAAAGTAGTGAAGGGCGGGCGGAGATTCAGCTTCAGTGCAATCGTCGTTGTAGGAGACGGCAAGGGGCATGTCGGCTTCGGGCTGGGAAAGGCCAACGAGGTGCCCGACGCGATCAGAAAGGCGGTTGAGCGTGCCAAGAAGGATATTATAGAGGTCCCCATCAACAGAGGTACCATTCCTTACGAGACCGTCGGGATCTATGGATCGAGCCAGGTTTTTATAAAGCCGGCCTACGAAGGAACCGGTGTTATTGCCGGCGGTACGGTGCGGGCGGTGGTCGAGGTCGCAGGTATACAGAATATCTTCACGAAATGTTATGGGTCTCGGAATCCCCACAACGTCGTCAAGGCCACACTCCAGGGACTCTCTATGCTTAAGAAGTCGTTCGCTGCGGTCAAGCCGAAAGCTAAGGGGACAAAGACAGAGGAGGCATGAGGTGGCGCACCTTAAGATAAAATGGACTAAAAGCACCATCGGGTGTACCGATGTACAGCGCGACACCGTGCGGAGCCTTGGATTCAAGAGGCTCTACGAAGAGCGGGTGGTCAAGAACACACCGGAGATAAGGGGCATGGTCAAGAAGGTCATACACCTGGTCAAAGTGCTGGAGGATGTGAAATAAAATGAAACTTGAGGATCTCAAGCCCCATGAAGGCGCAAAGAAAGAGCGGAAGAGGATCGGAAGGGGTCCCGGCTCAGGCCACGGCGGGACTGCGACCAAAGGTCACAAGGGTCAGCGTGCGCGTTCGGGCAGTGGAAAGGGCGCAGGGTTCGAGGGCGGCCAGATGCCGCTTGCCCGCAGAATACCGAAGCGGGGCTTTAAGAACCCCTTCCGGAAAGAATATGCCATCGTGAAGGTCGGTGATCTGGACCGTCTGAAGGGCAAGGAAGAGGTCGGGATTCAGGAATACCTGGAGAGCGGCATCATAGGGAAGCTGAAGGACGGCGTCAAGCTCCTCTCGAACGGCGATATCGATTTCGCCATCAAAGTTAAGGTCCACAAGGCATCGAATAAGGCTATCGAGAAAATTAAGGCCCAGGGTGGCGACGTGGAGGTACTCCGGTAATGGGTGGTTTTCAGAACATCGGAAGAATTCCCGAGCTGAAGCGCAGGATTCTCATGACCCTCGCGCTTCTTGCTGTCTACCGTATCGGCGTCCACATCCCGACTCCCGGAGTAAACGGCAGTGCCCTAGCGGCCTTCATGGCGTCCCAGGCGGGTAATTTCCTCGGCTTTATGGACATGTTCGCCGGCGGGGGGCTCGAGAGGCTTTCGGTCTTCGCCCTTGGCATCATGCCGTACATCAGCGCTTCCATTATTCTCCAACTCTTGACCGTTGTCGTGCCGACCCTTGAGAAACTCTCCAAGGAAGGGGAATCAGGCAGAAGGAAGATTACTCAGTATACGCGTTACGGCACGGTCATCATCAGTCTTATTCAGGGGTTCGGCATCGCTGTCGGCCTGGAGAAGATGACGGGAGGTCAATACCAATTCGTCTATAGTGGTGGCTGGGGTTTCAGGCTCATGACCATGCTCACCCTCACCGCAGGCACCTCGTTCCTTATGTGGCTCGGTGAACAGATCACGGAGAAGGGTATCGGAAACGGCATCTCTCTGATCATATTCTCCGGCATCGTTGCAAGGCTGCCGAATGCGATCAGCGCCACCCTCACCCTCGTCAGCGCGGGAACCATAAACTGGTTCATCGTGGCCCTTCTTTTGATAATGGCCTTTTGTATCGTGGCTTTCGTGATCTTCATGGAGACTTCCCAGAGGAGAATCCCGGTGCAGTACGCGAAAAGGGTGGTGGGGAGGAAGATGTATGGGGGGCAGTCTACCCATCTGCCGCTCAAACTGAATCAGGCGGGCGTCATCCCTCCGATTTTCGCATCCGCGATCCTCATGTTCCCGCAGACCCTTTCCGGCTTCTCCACCAATTATTACATGAAGTGGATATCCAACTTGATCAGGCCGGGCGGATTCACCTATGAGATGCTTTACATAGGGCTCATCATCTTCTTTTGCTTCTTCTACACCGCTATCGTCTTCAATCCCGACAACGTGTCGGACAATATGAAGAAGTATGGTGGCTACATACCGGGCATCAGGCCCGGCAAGAAGACTGCCGAGTACATAGAAAGGATTCTTTCGAGAATCACTTTCACGGGTGCGCTCTATATAGCCTTTGTCTGCGTTCTTCCGACGCTTCTCATTACGCGGTTCAACGCTCCCTTTTATCTCGGCGGTACAGCCTTGCTCATCGTGGTGGGCGTGAGCCTCGACACGATCCAGCAGATCGAATCGCATCTCATCCTCCGCCATTATGACGGCTTGGTGAAGAAATCGGCCAGGATGAAGGGGCGCAGATAGGCGTGATTAAGTATGGGCACTATGGGTCAGGCTTGCCGGGTAGCGTGGGATTTGGCGGATGATAGTCCTGAAGAACAAGGAAGAGATAGGAAAGATGAGAAAAGCGGGCCGCTTCGCTATGGAAGTGCTGACGGCTCTCAAAGATTACGTCAAGGCGGATATCAAGACATCGGAGCTTGAGGCTGCCTGCGAGGAGATGCTTAGTAGCAGGCCTGATATGAAGGCCGCTTTTAAAGGTTATAACGGGTTCCCTTATTGCTTGTGCGTGTCGGTCAACGATGAAGTTGTGCACGGTATGCCCTCGGACAGGGTGCTGGCCGAAGGCGACATTGTGAGCCTCGATTTCGGAGCAATCTATAAGGGGTTTTACGGGGACGCGGCAGTGACCTACCCGGTGGGCAAAGTCTCCGAGGATGCCCGGCGGCTGATGAAAGCCACCGAGGAGTCACTTCACAAGGGTATCGAGGAGGTGCGTGAGGGTAACAGGCTGCACGATGTATCTCATGCCATTCAGGCCTATGTGGAGGCAGAAGGCTTTTCGGTAGTGAGGGATTTTGTGGGTCACGGCATAGGCAGGTATCTGCATGAGGAGCCGCAGATACCGAATTTCGGGGTTTCCGGGACCGGCATACGTCTGCGGAAGGGGATGGTTCTCGCCATAGAGCCCATGATCAACGCAGGTGGAAGCGATATAGTGATAAGAGAAAATGGCTGGACGGCAGCAACGAGGGATGGGAAAATTTCGGCTCATTTCGAGCACACGGTTGCCCTTACGGAAAAGGGCGCGGAGATTTTGAGCACGTTATGAGGATATATGCCTAAAGGCGAAGGTATAGAGGTCGAGGGCACCGTGGTGGAGCCCCTTCCTAATGCCATGTTTAGAGTGGAACTGCCCAACGGACACAGGGTACTTGCCCATGTGTCCGGCAAGATGCGCATGAATTATATAAAAATCCTTCCGGGAGACAAGGTTATTGTCGAGCTTTCGCCCTATGACCTGACGAGAGGAAGGATAATTTACCGAGCGAAGTAGGAGGTTTTCCATGAAGGTGAGGCCTTCGGTTCAAAAGCGTTGCGATAAGTGCAAGATCATCAAGAGAAAAGGGATTGTCAGAGTGATATGTGAGAACCCTAAGCATAAGCAGAGACAGGGTTAAGGAGGCACAGAGTGGCACGAATTGCTGGAGTTGATATTCCGAGAGAAAAGCGCATAGAGATCTCATTGACCTACCTCTACGGGATCGGCAGGTCGGTGTCGAATCAGATTCTCTCGCGGGCCGGCATCGATCCGAACAAGCGGACGAATATGCTGAGCGAAGAGGAAGTTGCGCGGATCAGGGATATTATCGATCAGGAGCACAAGATAGAGGGTGATCTGCGCAAAGAGATCAATATAAACATCAAAAGGCTCATGGACATAGGTTGTTACAGGGGCTTGAGACATAGAAAAGGGCTGCCGGTGAGGGGCCAGAGGACGAGAACAAATTCGCGGACGAGGAAGGGACCACGGAAGACCTCGATGAAGAGAAAGAAGTAAGGGGGCGTTATGGCAAAGGTAAGAAAGACCGGTAAGAAGAAGATCAAGAAGAATATCCCCGTCGGTGAGGTACATATACAGTCGAGCTTCAACAATACCATCATTACCATAGCCGATCCTCAGGGAAACGTGGTTTCGTGGTCGAGCGGAGGCGTCGCGGGCTTTAAGGGCTCGAGAAAAAGCACTCCCTTCGCCGCACAGCTTGCCGCCGAGAATGCTGCAAAAAAGGCGATCGAGCAGGGGATGAGGACTGTGGATGTGTATATAAAGGGTCCCGGTGCGGGCCGTGAAGCGGCGCTCCGGGCGGTTCAGAGCGCAGGGCTGAAGATACATCTCATAAAGGATGTCACTCCCATACCCCATAACGGCTGCAGGCCGCCAAAGAGAAGAAGAGTCTAGGAGGAGAAATTGTCAAGGTACACAGGACCTGTATGTAAAATATGCAGAAGAGAAGGGAGCAAGCTCTTCGCGCGCGGGGAAAAGTGCTATACGGAGAAGTGCGAGGTGGAGAAGAGAAACTATCCACCGGGCGTCCACGTGGAGACACGGGGGAAGATGACGGAGTATGGCATACGGCTGCGCGAAAAGCAGAAGGTGAAAAGGATGTACGGCCTCACGGAGAACCAGTTCAAGAGGTTTTTTGTCATGGCCGAAAAGACGAAAGGTGTCACGGGCACGAACCTTCTGATTCTTCTCGAACGACGGCTGGACAACATGGTCTACCGCATCGGATTTGCGGTTTCGAGAAGTGAAGCGCGCCAGGTGGTTTCTCATACGCACGTGACGGTAAACGGGAAGACCGTCAACGTTCCTTCCTATCTCGTAAAAGAGGGAGACGAAATCGCGATCCGTCACAAGGGTCTCGTTTCAGTTCAGAATGCTCTGGAATCCGTGGTTCGCAGGGGCGTGCCTCCGTGGCTGGAGGTTGACAGAGAGGCGATGACGGGCAAGATAAGGCTTCTGCCCGCCAGAGAAGACATCACGGTGCCTATAAAAGAGCAGCTCATAGTCGAGTACTATTCTCGATAGTCTCGTTCCCTCTAAAAGGAGGATACATGCATATGTTCGAAAAGAATTGGCAGGAGCTGATTAAGCCAACGAAGATTGACATAGAGAGGGAGACGTGCTCCGTTTATTACGTTCGGTTTTCTGCCGAGCCTTTCGAGCGCGGCTATGGGATCACGATAGGTAACTCCTTAAGAAGGGTGCTCCTTTCCTCCATTATGGGAGGGGCTTTGACCTCCGTGAAAATCGAAGGGGTCGATCATGAGTTTTCAACGATCAGGGGAGTGAAGGAAGACGTTACCGAGATTATCCTTAACCTGAAGAAGGTCGTCCTTAGGATGGAAGACGACCGGCCCAGGATGCTGAAGATCGATTTTCGCGGAGAAGGTGAGGTCAAGGCGGGCGACCTCATACATGATGGGGGGGTGGAGATTATCAACCCCGAACACCACATTGCCACGCTTTCGAACGAGGCGAGGCTTTACATGGAAATGAAGGCCAAAATAGGCCGAGGCTATGTCCCTGCCGAGAGGAATCGGGACGAGGAAGACCCCATCGGTACAACTCCTATAGACGCCATCTTCTCACCGGTAAAGCGCGTGAGCTATAACGTAAGCCCGGCCCGGGTGGGCTTTCGGACCGACTATGACAAGCTCACTATGGAGATTTTGACGGACGGGAGCATCAGTGCCCTTGAGGCCCTTTCCTTTGCCGCTAAGATCGTACGGGAGCAGATGCGTATTTTTATCAACTTCGAGGAGCCTGACGACATCGAGGCGGGAGAGCTTAGAGAGGGAGAAAGGCAGGATTTTAACGACAACCTTTACCGCAACGTGGACGAGCTGGAGCTCTCGGTGCGCAGCGCGAACTGCTTGAAAAACGCCGATATCAAGTATATAGGGGAACTCGTGCAGAAGTCGGAGCAGGAAATCCTGATGACCAAGAACTTCGGGAGAAAATCGCTCAACGAGATAAAGGAAATACTTGCCTGCATGGGCCTTAAGCTCGGCATAAGGCTCGATAGTTTCCCGCCAAGGGAAGAACTCGACAGGATGGCGCAACGAAGGAAAGATCAAGTATAGAGGGTGTACGATGAGGCATTTGAAGACAGGGAGAAAACTGAACAGGACCTCGAGCCATAGGAAGGCGCTTTTCCGCAATCTCGCCGCTTCCCTTTTGCTGCACGAGAGTATCAAGACGACCAATCCGAAGGCTCTCGAGCTGCGCAAGGTGGCGGATCGCCTCATTACCCTGGCCAAGAGCAATACCTTACACGACACGCGCCTCGCCTTCGCATTCTTGAGAGACAAGGAAGCGGTAAAGAAACTGTTTACCGATATAGGCGCTCGGTACGTCGATAGAGCGGGCGGCTATACCAGGGTGCTCAAGATCGGACGAAGAAAGGGCGATGCCGCTCCTATGGCAATCATCGAGCTTACCGAGAAGAAAGAGCTTGAGAAAGAAGAAAAGAAGAAGGAAGAGAAGAAAGAAGAGAAGAAGAAGGACAAGAAAAAAGAAGCCAAGGCCAAGCAGGAGAAGAAAGATTAGCGGCATTGAAGGAATTCTTGGGGGATCGTCTAACGGCAGGACGCAAGGCTCTGGATCTTGTTATTCAGGTTCGAATCCTGGTCCCCCAGTAAGTATCTAGATGGACAAGCGTGTCGCAGTAATCATACCCGCATATAATGAAGAAAAGACAATTGCAGGGGTCATCAGGGGTGTTCGGGAGCTCGGCGAGAGATATCAGGTAATCGTCGTCAACGACAGCTCCCGGGACAACACCACGAGGAATGCCGAAGCTGAAGGGGCCATCGTGGTGGAGCTTCCGGTGAACCTTGGCATCGGAGGCGCTGTTCAGACGGGCTTCAAGTACGCCTTCGATCATGGATTCGACGCATGTGTGCAGGTGGACGGGGACGGCCAACACAGGCCCGAGGACATCCCCGGCCTCGTCGATCGCCTTTTCGGCGAGGACCTCGACATGGTGATCGGTTCCCGCTTCCTGGGTGGAGACTACAGGGTGCCCTTCATGAGGGCACTTGGCATCCGTGTCATATCCTGGTTCCTGCGGTTGACTACCGGTTTGACCGTAAGGGACACCACGAGCGGGTTTCGTGCTATCAACCGGCGAGTGACGGAATTCTTCTCAAAGTATTATCCCCAGGATTACCCTGAGCCGGAATCGCTTCTGGTGATGCGCCTGAAAGGATTCAAGGTGGGCGAGGTGCCGGTCGATATGCGGTACCGGGAGTTCGGAATCTCGTCGATCACCCCCATTTTGGCCGTTTATTACATGACGAAGGTCCTGCTTGCGATGTTTATCGACCTGTTCAGGGAATTCTAAAGGAGGCATATGCTGCATATACGTCTCTTTATAGGCACTATCAGCATCCTTTTCTTTATCGCCACCTTCGAATTCATTCGCAAGGGGCGACTGAGGGAGGAGTACGCTATCCTCTGGCTCTGCACGTCGTCCATCGTCGCGATCCTGAGCCTGTGGCCCGGTTTGATCGCATATTTAAGCGATCTCACGGGCCTTTATTACATCACAGCCGTCCTTGTGGTCATCTTCTCTTTCGTGATCGCCATCCTGATGCACTACTCGATCACCGTATCGAAGATGAAGGAGACGAATAAAGAGCTTATACAGCGATGCGCGCTTCTCGAGTTGAGGGTAAGGGCATTGGAAAATGATAGCGGAAGCTGATTGAAAATGGAGCGGGCAACGGGGCTCGAACCCGCGGCATCAAGCTTGGGAAGCTTGCACTCTACCAACTGAGTTATGCCCGCCCTGATAGAGATAATGATAGAAGAATCGGCACGTCAAGTCAAGAGGTTGGCTTTTCGGCGGATCGAAGGAAATTAGATAGGTTTAGGGTTTTTATAAGTCCTATACGACCCATGGGACCTGGAGGACCCATAAAGAGCGTTTTGGCTATGAGGACAGACGAGTTCGACTATTTTTTGCCAAAGGAGCTGATCGCGCAGGAGCCGGAGAGGGAGCGTTCGTCGTCCCGCCTCCTCGTTCTCGGAAGGTCTGATGGCAGGATCCATCATCGGCGGTTCATCGATCTTACCGAGTCTCTTCGCGAGGGCGATCTGCTCGTCGTGAACGACACGAGGGTAATCCCTGCCCGAATACCCGCACGAAAGGCGACGGGCGGGCGCGTGGAGATCCTCCTTATTGAGGAGATCGACCGGAAGAGATGGCATTGTCTCGTGGCCGGCGTCAAGAAGGGCGTTGATGAGACGAGCGTTGTGGTGGATGATATCGAGGTGCGCCTCCTTCGGGGTGAGCCTTTCTGGACTATTGAGACGACAGATGGAATAGACGTGAACCGGCTCATGACGGATCACGGCGTCGTGCCCCTTCCTCCCTATATTAAGAGGGAGAATGGCTGTAATATGGACGATTACGAGCGATACCAGACAATCTATGCGACCCATGCGGGCTCCATCGCGGCTCCGACTGCCGGCCTTCACTTCGACGAGGCGCTCTTCGAGCGGATCCGTCTGAAGGGGGTCGGTATCGCCTACGTTACCCTCCACATAGGTATAGGCACCTTCTTTCTCCTGAAGAGTGAGAACGTCGAAGGGCACGTGATGCATCGGGAATATTACTCCATACCGGCCTCTTCGATAGAGGCCGTGCAAAAGACCAAGGAAAGAGGCGGCAGGGTCGTGGCTGTCGGGACCAGTGCCGTTCGCACCCTGGAGACTGCCTTCTCCGACTCCAAGAACGGACGACCGGCAGGTTTTACGGAGCTTTACATTTATCCGGGATACAGGTACCGGGTCGTGGACGCGCTTATTACCAATTTCCATCTTCCCCGGTCCACCCCGCTTCTGCTCGTCTCTGCCTTTGCAGGAATCGAGGCCCTCATGGGCGCGTACAAGGAGGCTGTCGAGCAGCGGTACCGGTTCTACAGCTACGGCGACGCGATGTTTATCTCATGAGCCCCTTTTCGCTTCTTCAGAGTGACGGACGGGCGCGGCTCGGCCTGCTCGAGACGGGACACGGCATCGTCGAGACCCCGGTCTTTATGCCTGTAGGAACACAGGGGGCGGTAAAGGCGATCCTTAATCGGGACCTCAAGGCGATGGGGGCCCAGATGATCCTGGGTAATGCTTATCATCTCTACTTGCGTCCCGGCGATCAGCTCGTCAAGGAGATGGGCGGCATACAAAAGTTTGCCGGGTGGGATGGCGCAGTCCTCACCGACAGCGGTGGATACCAGATCTTCTCATTGGGGGTTTTGAGAAAGATTCAGGAGGAGGGCGTGACATTCCAGTCTCACCTGGACGGCTCCAAGCATTTCCTCACCCCCGAGCGGATCGTCGAGGTGCAGGAAAACCTTATGGCCGATGTGTGCATGTGCCTCGATGAATGCGTGAGCTATCCCTCTTCTCACGAATACACCGATGCCTCGGTCGGTCTCACGACCCGCTGGGCAGAGAGGTGCAGGACGGCCAAGAAGACGGCGTCCCTGCTTTTCGGCATCGTCCAGGGCGGGACGTATGCCGACCTCAGACTCCGGTCGGCCATCGATCTGGTGAGGCTCGACTTCGACGGTTATGCCTTGGGCGGATTTAGCGTGGGAGAACCCAAGGGGGTCATATGGGAGATGGCGGACATCGTCCTCGAACAACTCCCCGGCCACAAGCCGCGCTATCTCATGGGACTGGGATTCCCGGAAGACATCGTGGAAGGAGTGCGAAAAGGTGTCGACATGTTCGACTGCGTCATCCCCACGAGGCACGCAAGGAACGGGAACCTTTTTACCGCATCCGGCAGGATCAACATCAAGCACGCGAAATACACCCATGACGAGGGGCCTGTCGACGAGACGTGCACCTGTTACACGTGCAGCCATTTTTCCCGGGCCTACCTGCGCCACCTCTTCGTGGCCAGGGAGCTCAACAGCTACTATCTCAACACCGTGCACAACATCTTCTTCTATGTGAGCCTCATGAAAAGGATCAGAGAGGCGATCAGGGAGGGGAATTTCGAAGAGTTTTACCGTGCTTTTATTAACGAATGGAAAGGAGGTGAATTGAATGATGGGTATAGCGTATGCAATGGGTAGTTCTGGCGCAGGCGGCGGGGCCGCGGGCGGTGGAATGGGGAGTCTGAGCCTCGTCTTCCCCATTCTCATTATTGCCATCTTCTATTTTCTCATTATCAGGCCCCAGCAGAACAAGGCGAAACAGCACAGGAACTTCATGGCCAATCTCAAAAAGGGAGATACAGTTGTGACTTCGGGGGGTTTGTATGGTAAAATAACGGGCATCACTGACGACGCGATCACCTTGGAAGTGGCCGAAAAAGTAAGGATAAAGGTTGCGAAAAGCGCCATAACAGATTACGTGAAAGGAGAATAAGCGTGAGAAGGTATGAAAATATTATTATAGTAGCTCCCGACTGCACCAAAGAGGAAGAGGAAGAGTTGCTCCGCAGGATACAGGGCAATGTCGAGAAACTGGGTGCGGAGCTGCTCAAGGTCGATGACTGGGGAGTACGGAAACTCGCCTACACGATCAAGAAGAAGGACAGGGGGCACTATTTTTTTCTGCTTCTCAATATGGATGAAGCCTCTGTTGTCACCCTTGACAAGTTCTACAGGACCATGGACCTTATGCTGAGACATCTTTTCGTGGTAGTGGACGAGAAGGAGAAGGGACTCGAGAAGCCGCCGGAACAGGTCGTATTTGACGAGATGGAAGGCGAGGCATAAATGAACAAGGTATTCCTTTCCGGAAAAATAGGAAGGGTACCCGATGTCGCATACACACCGAAGGGTCGAAAGATCGTCACCTTCTCTTTGTTGGTTGCCGAGGGGAATTACAACATCGACGTGGTTGGATCGGGCGAGGCCTTCCCGATGGAACCGGACAACGCGGTTGGGAATGAAGTACTGGTAGCAGGGGAGCTTGTCAAAGCCAAGCTCAGGTCCCATGAGGTACTGAGAGTGAAGGCCAGCAAAATTTTATGGATGGAGGAGTAAATGCCAAGGATGCAAGATTCAGGCAAAAAGCGAATCTACGTAAGGAAAAGGGTCTGCCGGTTTTGTCAGGATTCAACGGTTAAGATAGATTACAAGGACCCGAAGCTGCTCAAGCACTTCGTCACCGAACGCGGCAAAATAATGCCCAGAAGGATGACCGGAACGTGCGCCAACCACCAGAGGAAGCTGCGGGAAGAGATCAAAAAGGCGCGTCACATCGCACTCTTACCCTTTACGACGGTGACGAGATAGGATGACAAAAGTGACAAAAGAAGAGGCTAAGAGCCTTTCCGGACTTCGTCCGGATCGTGCTAAGCTCGGATGGAGGACGTAATGAGGGTCATACTGCTTGATAACGTCGAAGGTGTCGGCAAGAGCGGCGAGACGCGGGATGTGCGAGACGGCTACGGGCGAAACTTCCTCGTGCCCAGGGGCCTTGCAATCCTGGCGACAAAAGGTAATGTCAAGAAGGTCCAGGAACAGGCCAAGTTCCTCATGGACAAGAGGGAAAAGGACCTGAAGACCGCAGGATTCCTGAAAACCAGGCTTGAAGAGACCCCGCTCATCATAAAGAAGCGCTCAGGGGTCGATGGGAAGCTCTTCGGGTCGGTAACCTCGAAGGACGTGGTGGACGCACTCAAGAAGGGGCTTGATATGGATATCGACCGGAGGGGCATCAAATTTCCGGAGCCGATCAAGACCACGGGGGTTCACGCGGCCGAGATCCACCTTGAGAAGGGAGTTACCGCCCAGTTGAGGCTCGAAATAGAAGAAGAATAAATGGCAACAAGGGTCGCGAAAAACCCTGTTGAGAGAAAGGGGCGGATACCTCCGCAGAACCTCGACGCAGAAGAATCGCTTCTTGGCGGCGTCCTCATCGATCCCGAGGCGTTGAATAAAATCGTCGATGTCGTCGACGCCGACGATTTCTACAGGGAAGACCACCGGACCATCTTTCAGATGGTGCTCGACCTCTATGGGAAGAACGAGCCGATCGATCTGGTTACGGTGAGCAGCCTTGCCCGGGACAAGGGCCTGATGGAGAGGATGGGGGGCATCGCGAACCTCAGCCGCCTTGTCGACGGGATGCCGACCTCCGCCAACATCGTGCAGTACGCGAAGATGGTGAAGGAGAAGGCGCTCCTCCGGAACCTGATGCATATTGCAACCGAAATAGTCGAAAAGGGCTACGAGGTGGACACAAATGTGGACACCTTTATCGATGAAGCCGAGCGGATGATCTTTCAGATCGCCGAGAAGAAGTACAAGCCGGCCTTCTTCCCCATCAAGGAGCTGGTCTGGGAGAGCATGAAAACCATCGAATCCTTGAGCGAGAGGGTCGATGGGATTACCGGCGTGCCGACGGGATTCACCGATCTCGATAAGATGACCGGGGGGCTTCAGGCGTCCGATCTCATCGTGGTCGCCGGCAGACCGAGTATGGGCAAGACATCCCTTGCCCTCAACATAGCTCAGTTCGCGGCGCTCTCGGGTAATGGGAGCGGCGGTCTGCCGGTAGGCGTCTTCTCTTTGGAAATGTCGAAGGAGCAACTCGTCATGAGGTTGCTTTCCTCCGAGGCAGAGGTGGAATTCTTCAAGATCAGGGGCGGCGGCCTGAGAGAAGAAGAAAGGACGAGGCTCGGAAGGGCGGCCGGAAAGCTCTATGGGGCGCCTCTCTTTATCGACGACACACCCGCCCTCTCCGTACTCGATTTACGGGCCCGGGCGAGAAGACTTAAGAAGGAGCACGGCCTTTCATTGCTCGTTATCGACTATCTTCAGCTCATGCGGGGCAAGACAAGCTCTCCTGACAGGAGGGAGCAGGAAATATCGGAAATCTCCCGATCTCTGAAGGCGCTGGCCAAGGAGCTGAACGTGCCTGTTATTGCCATTTCTCAGCTCAACCGAATGGTGGAGCAGCGCGAAGACAAGCGGCCGAGACTCTCGGACTTAAGGGAATCGGGAGCCATAGAGCAGGATGCGGACGTCATCATCTTTATCTACCGGGACATCGTCTATAACAAGGAGTCGAAGGAGCCGAATACTGCCGAGATCATCATCGGCAAGCAGCGAAACGGCCCGGTCGGCGACGTGCGGCTCACTTTTCTGGACAAATTTACCACCTTTGCGAACCAATACATAGAATGAACCTGCCCAATCTTCTCTCCCTGTTCCGCCTCTTTGTTACCGTGTTCTTCATACTCCTCGCCGCGTACGGCAGGTATAGTCTTGCCCTCGCTCTCTTTGTCCTCCAGGCCGTAAGCGACCTTCTGGACGGCTTTCTCGCCAGGAAGATGGGAGCCAAGACGAATCTCGGTGCGTTTCTTGACCCTCTTGCGGACAAGGTGATGCTGGCCGCTTCCTACATCGTGCTTGCCTGTCAGGCGATCATTCCTCTCTGGCTCGTCGTTCTGGTGATTTTTAGAGACCTTGTCATATCCGTCGGTTTTCTTATATTAATAAAGAGAGGTCTCCAAACCGTCCCGGTTCCGAGCATGGTCAGCAAGATAACGACTGTGCTTCAGATGGTCACTATAGTCTATGTCCTCTGGTCGACTCACGGGAGCTTCGACTACAGTTCCCTTAGACTGTTCTTTTTTTGTACAACGGCCCTCTTCACTGTGGTATCGGGTCTGCAGTATCTTTTCGCAGGCGGGACAGTGCTTTTCCGCAAGGAAATTGTTTGACACATAACCGATCTTTCGCTACTATGTAGTTGAAAAAAAGGAGGTTACACTATGGCCGTGAGGGTAGGAATCAACGGATTCGGTAGGATCGGGCGACAGGTGTTCAGGATAGGCCACGGGAAAGAAAGTCTGGAGTTTGTGGCCATCAACGACCTGACCGACGCAAAGACCCTCGCCCATCTTCTCAAGTATGACTCTGTCCATGGTACCATGCACGCTGATGTGGGCGTTCAGGACGGCTCCGTGGTAGTGGACGGCAAAGCAATACGCGTTTTCTCGGAACGCGATCCCGAGAAGCTGCCCTGGAAGGAACTCAACGTCGACGTGGTCCTCGAGGCAACGGGCAGGTTTACCGACAGAGTCGGCGGCGACAAACACCTCCTCGCAGGCGCCAAGAAGGTCATCGTCTCCGCCCCTGCAAAGAACCCTGATGTAACCTTTGTGCTCGGAGTGAACGAAGAGGTATACGACAAGAGCAAGCACCACATAATCTCCATGGGCTCGTGCACGACCAACTGCCTGGCGCCGGTGGTAAAAGTGCTTCAGAGGGAGTTCGGCATAGAATACGGCCTCATGACGACCATTCATTCCTATACCAATGACCAGGTAATCCTGGACCAGCCGCACAAGGACTTGAGACGGGCCCGGGCAGCGGGGCTCTCCATAATACCGACGACGACAGGGGCGGCTAAGGCCATATCTGAAGTGATTCCCGAAATGAGCGGCAAGCTCGACGGCCTCGCGATCAGGGTTCCTACACCGACAGTCTCCCTGGTCGATTTTGTCGCCAATCTTTCCAGAGAGACGACAAAAGAGGAAGTCAACAACCAGTTCAGGAAATATGCGGCAGGACCCATGAAGGGCATCATGGCCGCCGTCGAAGAAGAGCTCGTGTCGATCGATTTCCGCGGCGATTCCCATTCGTCGCTCGTCGATCTGCCCTCGACCTACGTCAGCGGAAAGAAGATGGTAAAAGTACTTTCCTGGTACGACAATGAATGGGGCTTTTCCAGTAGGATGTGCGATCTCTTGACCTTCGTGATGAAGTAAAGACAGCGGTAATTGTCGGGCGAAGGCTGAATTCCTTTCGTTTGGGCCGTTTAGGTGTGGCCTTCCCCGCAGTCCGTTTTTGGCAACGGCGCGGGATCGTATTCCCGCATGACTATATCCTGCGAGGTATTTTTATGAAATCTGTGAGCGAAATCGATGTATCCGGCAAGAAAGTCTTTATTCGGGTTGATTTTAACGTGCCCACCGACGATCAGGGGAATATCACGGACGACACGAGGATTCGTGCCCACCTTCCCACGATCAATTATGTGATAGAACGAAAAGGACGTGCCATCCTTGCCTCTCACCTGGGACGGCCGAAGGGCAAGCGGGCAGACAAGTATTCCTTGAAGCCCGTGGCAAAGCGGTTGGCGGAGCTTTTGGGAAAGGACGTGAAGTTCGCCGATGACTGTATCGGACCAATCGCGGAGGACGCGGTAGCGTCTCTCAAGGATGGTGATGTCCTTCTTCTCGAAAACCTCCGTTTCCATGGCGAAGAGGAGAAAAACGATAAAGGTTTTGCCGAATCCCTTGGAAAGCTCTGCGATGTTTATGTGGACGACGCTTTCGCCGTGGCCCATCGCGGACACGCCTCCAATGCGGGTATCACGCAGTTCGTCAAAACGTGCGTCGTGGGTCTGCTCCTTGCGAGCGAGCTTGATTATCTCAGGAAAGCCACGGAAGACCCTGTGCGTCCCCTGGTGGCGATTATCGGAGGCGCCAAGGTTTCCGACAAGATCGGCGTGCTCGAGAAGCTCGTGGAAAAAGTGGACAAGCTTATTATCGGCGGAGGAATGGCCTTTACTTTCCTCAAGGCGTGCGGAAATGAGGTGGGTAAGTCGCTCTGCGAAGAGGAGATGCTCGATACGGCTCGAACCATCATGGATAAGGCGAAAAGCCGCCATGTGCGGCTCTTTCTCCCGGTGGACTGTGTGGTCGCCGAAAAGGCGGCAGCCGACGCGGTCGTCAAGTATGTGCCTGTGTCGGAGATACCCAAGGAGTGGGCCGCATACGATATAGGACCGGCGACGACCACGCTCTTCGGTGAAGCCGTAAGCGATGCGAAGACCATTGTCTGGAACGGTCCTATGGGTATGTTCGAGCTTGATCCCTTTAGCAGGGGAACTTACGGTCTCGTCACCTTTGTCGCCTCCAGCCATGCCCTCACCATTGTAGGCGGAGGGGATACGGACACGGCGGTCCATAAGGCGGGAGAGGCCCACAGGATATCCTACATATCGACCGGTGGGGGTGCCTTCCTTGAACTGCTCGAAGGGAAGACCATGCCCGCGGTGGAGGCGCTCGAGGCCTGCGGAGGCTAAAAAATGAGAAGGTGGATGCTCGCCGGCAACTGGAAGATGAATAACTCCATAGGGGAGTCGTGCGCCCTCGCCCGTCAAATAGTTGAAGCCACGATGGGCGTCAAAAGCGGAGAAATTGTGATAGCTCCGGTATTTACGGCCCTCGCATCAGTCCGCGACGTGGTCAGAGGAAGCCGGGTGGGCCTTGCGGCCCAGGACGTGTTTAGTGAGGAGAGGGGCGCTTACACGGGTGAAGTGGGCCCCGCCATGCTGAAGGACGCGGGCTGCGAATATGTGATCATCGGCCACTCCGAACGGAGGAAGTATTTTCACGAGACCGACGACACGGTGAATGGAAAGGTAAAGAAAGCGCTTTCCGCCGGACTCAAGCCGATTGTCTGCGTGGGCGAGACGGACGAGGAGCGCGACCGGGGGGTCACGGAGTTCGTGGTCGGCCTCCAGGTGCGCAAAGGCCTTTTCGGTGTATCCGACCTCGCCGACCTCACCATCGCCTACGAGCCGGTCTGGGCCATCGGTACCGGTAAGACAGCGACACCCGCTCAGGCCGAGGCTGTTCATGCCTTCATAAGAGGACTCCTCAAGGAGACATGGGGCGAAGCGACTGCCGCCGGTATGCGTATCCTCTATGGTGGGAGCGTCACGACGGACAACATAGAACAATTAATCGCGATCAACGACATAGATGGGGCTCTTATCGGCGGAGCATCCTTGAAATCTGAAAGCTTTATAAGTATAATATCGGCTGTCGAGGGAAGGTGAAGATGTTAACGGCAATCAGCATATTACATGTACTCGTCGCGATCGCCCTCGTGCTCATCGTTCTGTTGCAGACAGGGCGCGGGTCGGAGATCGGGGCAGCCTTTGGAAGCGGGGCAAGTCAGACCCTCTTCGGAAGCTCGGGTACATCCGGTTTCATGACAAGAATGACCACAGTCGTGGTCATCGTTTTCATGCTGACCAGCCTTGTGCTGGCCATCATGTATAGCAAGGGCAGGATTTCATACCCCACGAGGCCCCGGTCCGCGCCCGTGAGCCAAAGCGTGCCTGCTCCGGCGGTCCCAACCGCTCCGGCGGTTCCGGCTCTTCCGGCGGTTCCGGCAGCCCCGAGCAAGTAGAGCGAAGGATGACCGGGTCTTTTTGAACGGTCGATGAGATGTGATAGTGGTAGAGATGTTTTGTCCCGTGCCGACGTGGTGGAATTGGCAGACACACCATCTTGAGGGGGTGGCGGGGAGACTCGTGCGGGTTCGAATCCCGCCGTCGGCACCATGAATTCGTGAGGGTTTTCGAGGATTTCCAAGGAAATATCATCGAAAACCCTCTTTTTTCACTTTCTTGGACACTTCTGACGGATACAGTTCTCTTTTTGCCTGTTTGCCCTCCATGTTTTTCAATGCTATTTTCTTGGCCCTTAGCGTCATCTGTGCCCATCTGCCGCCCCTTTCTTGTTTTATGGCGGCGACGATCCGGCTTAGAATTTATCCGTAAATAGTTGCATCTTCCTCCAACAGATAATCGCATCGGCAAGATGAAAGGGGGCCCCATCGCCTTCAGCCGGCTTCTCGTATCTGACCAGAGGCTTTCGAAACCATTTGAACGAGGATTGCGCCGCCTCCACGACCCAGCGCCGATTTGTCGGAGGGTCTTCGTCTGCGCTTCTTTCTGTATAGCCTCGTTTGCGGATTTGCTCCTGCATACCGGCCCGCCGTCCTACTCCTTGTCCGTGTGCAGGAACCGTTGTCTTCCCTGCGGGAGGGCTACGATGACCGCATCGAGCACCACCACGAGCTGGCTAACGTCATGTCGATTCGCCCCGGTGACGATCAGCGATAGCGGGACGCCACGAGCGGCCATCAGGACATGCCGCTCGCTTTCCTCTTATTCCTCGATCTATGGGGTTCGGGCCGGTTGTTTCTTTTGCGAGAGGCGTTTTGATCATGGAGCTGTCGACGCTCTGCCATTTCCAGGCGATGCCCTCCATCTCGTCGTATTCGGCCAGACCGGCATGCCAAAGGGCGAGGAAGAACCCTGCTTTCAGCCGCTGTCGGAAGTACTTGTGCACCGAGCTTGCACTCCCGAACCGTTCCCTGGGTAACGACTTCCACTGGCAACCTGTTCTCAGCACAAAGAGAATGCCCTCGAACACACGCCGCTCGGACATCGGCTTGCGGCCGCCGCCCGGCTTTCTCCTGAATGTCTTGCCCGGCTCTCGTTCTCGCTTCGGGATGAGTGGTTCCACACGTTTCCAGGACTCGTCAGACGTTTCCCATGACCGGACCTCAGCCATACCCACCTCCATGCTAAGTGTTGTATAGCTGCGGGGTTGAGTCAAATTGATTACGGATAAAACCTTAATCTCTTGCCGATGTCGTTTATCATAGCGGCTCGCATAAATTGCACAGGGTAGACCCGACACAAAGAGAGAAAGCGGCCGGAGCAGAGAAACAAACATCGTAGTTGCTTTCTAAAAAAACCATTAGTGTTCACCTACCTATGCATATTGGTCCGGGCTTAAGTTCCCCTCTGTTTGTTCGATAATTTCTTTCAGTACGGTCGCTGATTCAATTCCCGTCAAGAGGGCGAGACGGGAGTCGTAGAGAGGCTTGAAGATTCGGTCGGGGGGGCCCACCGAGTCATCTCCCGTCAAGAGGGCGAGACGGAAGCCTTAGAGAAGCTTGAAAATTAGGTTGGGGGGAAACCGTGAATTTCATCCACGCTGAGACAATCCGCATCGACGATGCGCCACTCTTTGAGGCGGGGGCAGCACACAGACCGATATCGATCCTGATGAAGCGGATATTGGACATCGTGGGTAGCGCCCTCGGAATGGTTATCCTTCTGCCGCTTTTTCTCGCGGTCGGACTACTCGTCAAGCTCACCTCGAAAGGTCCGGTCTTCTTCAAACAGGAGCGCGTGGGCTATCTCGGTGAGACCTTTGTATTTTATAAGTTCCGTACTATGCAAGTCTCCCAAAGCCCCAATATTCACTACGGCTTCGTGAAGGACTTTATCTCCGGAAAAAGCTGCGCGGTCAAGAATGAAGAGGGCGCGACTGTCTATAAGATAGTGAATGACCCCAGGGTCACACGGCTCGGCAAATTCCTGCGCAAAAGCAGTCTTGACGAGCTTCCGCAGCTTTTCAACGTGCTCAAGGGCGAGATGTCTCTCGTCGGGCCCAGACCTCCGGTTCCTTACGAATGGGATATGTACGAAGGATGGCATCGGGCCCGTCTCACGGAGGCAAAGCCCGGCATCACCGGCCTCTGGCAGATTCGGGGGCGGAGTTCCACTACCTTTGACGAAATGGTACGTCTTGACCTGGAATACGCAAGAAAGCAGTCATTCCTGCTCGACGTGAAACTATTACTACTGACCCTTTGGATGGTCTTCACCGCCAAAGGAGCCTATTGAGGTGATTTGTGATGCCCGAATTTGGAGTAGGTTTAATTGGTTTCGGTTACTGGGGCCCCAATATCGCACGGAATTTCAACAGCGTGCCGGGTTCGAAGCTGGTTGCCATATGTGACCGCAGTCTTGATATGCTCGGCCGCGCTCGTGAGGCGTACCCCGGAGTACGCCTCACCACGGAGGCCGATGAGATATTCCAGTGTCCCGACGTGGATATCGTCGCCGTGATTACGCCGGTATCGACCCACTTCGAACTCGCAAAGAAAGCCCTTGAGAGCGGCAAGCACGTGTTCGTTGAAAAGCCCTTCACTGCCACCTCGGCGCAGGCCGAGGAGCTGATCGCCCTGGCTCATGAGAAGGGCCTCAAGATCATGGTCGATCACCCCTTCCTCTTTACGGATGTGGTGAGAAAGATCAAGGATCTCATAGAGGACGGAACTCTCGGTGACGTCTACTACCTTGATTCCATGCGGATCAACCTGGGGCTGTTTCAGCATGACGTGAACGTTGTCTGGGACCTTGCGCCCCATGATTTCTATTTGCTGGACTATCTCATCGACGAGGAGCCTATCGGCGTATCCGCGACCGGAGCGGCCCACGCCAACGGCCTTCAGGACATCGCCTATGTGACCGTTCGCTTCGCCAACAGCATCATCGCGCACTTTAACGTGAACTGGCTTTCGCCGGTGAAGCAGCGCACCATGGTGATCGGGGGAAGCAAGAAAATGGTCTTCTGGGACGACAACAACGTCGCCGAAAAACTGAAAGTATACGACAAGGGCATCGAAGTGAATACCGCATCGGGTATTTACGATCTCCTCGTCAGCTATCGCTCGGGTGACGTTTGGATACCGAAGATTTCGGGCACCGAAGCGCTCAGAAGCGAAGTCTCCCATTTCATAGGGTGCCTCGCCGAAGACAGGACTCCAATGAACGACGGCTATGCCGGGCTCAAGGTCGTGAGAATGCTCGAGGCCGCGGATAGGTCCCTGGAGAGAGGGGGAGAGCTTATTGCTGTTTAGTGCGGTCCCAAGCCAGGTGTGCAGGCGGGGAACCGACAGGTGTGGATTTGATTGCCACCCGCCGCAATTTTGTGGCCACTTAAGCATTCTTGATACTGCTATTTCGTGCGACGTTCTTTTGAGCCGCACCTGCCCAAGGGGGTTTTGATGGTACGAGGCAAGAACTGGGGAGTCTTTCTGCTGAAACGTTTCTTCCTTGCACTGGGATATCGGATACAAAGAAAGGGCGCTGTTGACGTTCTGGTACCACTTCTCCATCATTTGATTGAGAAAAAGGGCCGTGTCAGCTTTATCCAAATTGGAGCAAACGACGGAAGAAAAAATGACCCTCTTTACGAGTTCGTGACCCTCAACTATAAACGAGTAAACGGTTTGTGCGTCGAGCCAATGAAAGACTTCTATGAAAAGCTTAAGGCCAATTACTCCAGGTTCCCGAACATTACTCCCATAAATGTCGCCATACATAACACGGCTAAAGAATTCAATCTGTACAGGGTAAACCCAGCCAAGTTGAATTCCCTGCCCAATTGGGCCTATGGCATATCCTCCTTTAATCCCGATCATCATAAACGCACGGGAATCCCGTCAGAATGCATAATTGCTGAAAAGGTCGAATGCCTTTCGCTTACCGATCTCCTGAATCACTACCACGTCTCGGATTTGGATCCTTCTCCAGATAGACGCCGAGGGGTATGACGCCGAGATCATATATGGTATTGATTTTAACTTTGTATCTCCCTCGATCATTCACTTCGAACATCGCGTTTCTGAAGGCATAATGAGCGAACCTGAGCTCGCAACTCTGATCAAATACCTACAGGAACGTGGATACGAGACCGCGCTCGATTCCAATGATGCGACGGCCTACAAACGGAGTCTGTTTTTGGCGGACTTGAGTCACACTTAGAACTTATCCGTAATTAACTTGACTTAAGCCCCCAGCTATACTACACTTTAGCCCAGGAGGTGGGTATGGCAAAGGTCCGGTCATGGGAAGTATCCGACGAGTTCTGGAGACGTGTGGAACCATTCATTCCAAAGCGAGAACGAGAGCCGGGTAAGACATTCAGGAGAAAGCCCGGAGGCGGACGCAAGCCGATGTCCGAGCGGCGTGTGTTCGAAGGCATCGTCTTTGTGCTCAGGACAGGCTGCCAGTGGAAGTCATTGCCCAAGGAACGGTTCGGGAGTGCGAGCTCGATTCACAAGTACTTCAGGCAGTGGCTGAAAACAGGCTTCTTTCTCGCCCTGTGGCGCGCAGGCCTCGCGGAGTATGATGAGATGGAGGGGATTGCCTGGAAATGGCAGAGCATCGACGGGAGCACGATCAAAGCGCCTCTGGCCCGAGAAGCAACCGGTCCTAACCCGACGGACCGGGGAAAAAAAAGGAAGCAAGCGGCACATCCTGGTGGACGCTCGTGGCGTCCCGCTGTCGCTGATCGTTACCGGGGCCCATCGACATGATCTCAGTCAGTTCTCTGCCGTGCTCGATGCCCTCATCGTCGATCTTCCAAAAGGCAGGGAGCGATTCCTGTATGCGGATAAAGGTTATGATGGCGATGCGGTTCGCGAACAGATCGGTATAAAGGGCTACATACCACGGATTCCACGAAGGAACCGCAGACGAGGGCGAGGGCGTCCTTGGAAGAATCGACGCTGGGTGGTGGAAGCGGCCCATTCCTGGTTCAACCGATTCAGAAAGCTCCTCGTCAGATATGAGAAGCTTACTGAAAGCTACGAGGCTCTCCTTCACCTCGCTGCCGCGATCATATGCTGGAGGAAGGTGACTCCTATTTACGGATAAGTCCTTAAGCTCCCAAATGAAATGCCTATAGCGTTTTGCAAAATAAATTCCCGTTTGAGCCCCCGTTATCTTTGAGCTCCGTCGTTTCGCACACGAGCCAATCAGCACTTTCTGTTGCAAGGCGCACTAATATATAAGAAAGCCTCACTACGGACCCTGTAGTGAGGCATAGTCGATTCCTTATAGTTCTCGCGCGCACTGGCACGCGATTAGTTTTCTATCGGTTAGCGCAGATCTTCCGGGCTGCTCCTCAGACGCACTTCTTCATCTTCCATCTCTCCTGTGCCAAAGTCGCCGCTGCCTATCGTATCGATCGAACCCCCTCTATGGTCCCTTCGGACTCAATCGAGTAGTACTAGCTTGTTTGACAGCATAGGACTCCGCAATTTTTTCATGTGTCATTGTCCGTGACTCTCAGCCTTCCATCGGGCCGGCAAAAAGATGCCGGTTTGGGCACCATGCCTAAAGACTTGGCCCCAATCACAAGCCTCTCGAATGGCCGTACAAGCAGGTACACGAAAAATCCACGTGCTCCCGGCATAGAAGACGAAACCGGCTATCACCTGCACCATGAGTTGATAGAGTGGATGATGATGACGCAACAGGTAACCTAAACCGAATACTGCGACACCCATGGCAAAGGATATCACAAGATAGGGAACCATATCGCTTATTTGTTCCCGTACAGAATACTGTGTCACCGTTGCCATGCATTTTATGTTTAAGAACAACGAAAACGTCGACGCGACGATCATGCCGGCAATTATGCCGCGGACACCCCAGTACCACATCGTGCCTATGGCGACAAATAGAATGACTTTCTTGATGGCTTCCACCCGCAGCGACAGGCCAGGTCTTCCCACAGCCTGAATTGCCTGCTGTCTGATAAACTCGAGAGGGAACAACATTCCCGCCACGCAAAGCAACCGTAAATAGGGTATCGTGGCCGCCCATTTTTCCGTCAGCAACACCACCACTATCGGTCTGGCAGCGGCGGCAATGCCAATCATTGTAGGGCAAATCAAGAATGTGACAATAACAAGCGTCTTTCTTATGCCCTGCTTTAGGGCGTTCGGGTCGTGTTGCAGCTTTGAAAAGACTGGGAATGTTACGCGACCGACCAGCGTGGCTAAGACCGAGGAAGGCAACGCTTCGAGCTGCAAGGCACGAGAAAAGAAGCCCAGTTCCGTGGCTGAGAACAATTTACCAATGATTATATAGTAAATGCTTTCGGTCGTTCTATTTAGCAAGCCTGTAGCTAGTATTGACAACCCAAACTTCAGCATCTTTTGCAGCGCCCGAACACTGAACAAGAGGCGCGGCCGCCAGTCACTATAGAACCAGTACAAACCACTCCTCATCATGGATGCTGATATCTGCTGAATAACGAGGCTCCAGGCACCTTTGCCCATAGTCGCTAGTCCGATACCAATCAGGCCGGAAAAGAGATTTGCGGTAGTAGTAAATTTAGCCTGTGACTTAAAATCGACTTTCTTTACGAGAAGATTGGCCTGTATCATTCCGAAAGAATCGATGACAAAAATCAAAGATAATGCACGTGCCAGTGAGGTCAAGTGCGGTTGTTGGTAGAATGCTGCAATCACGGGGGCAAAGAAGAATAGCAGGGCAGCAGCAATGAACCCGACAAGGATATTGAAATAAAAGACCGAGCAAACTTCCAACTCGGTTGTTACCGGTTTTTGAATCAGTGCTGTGCCAAAGCCACTGTCGACAAAGATCCCGCCAAGTGTGATGAATATCATAAGCATGGCGACCAAGCCGAACATTTCCGGCACAAGTAGCCGCGCTAAAACAATACCAATGATGAAGCGCATCCCCTGCGATCCGGTTGTTTCAACCAGGCTCCAAAGCACTCCCTTTATTGTGGTTTTCCTAACTGAGTCTTTCATTCCATGCGGATATGCAGTCTTCTGGTGATTTTGTTCCTTTGATACGTCCCCGTCTAGGGCAATTTTCCGGTCAGTTCCCCCGTTTCGAAGATGCTCCGTTTGGCGAGATCGTGCTGCCTTTCGACCAAATAACTCAGGCAACGGTTATGGAACCCCATGCAGAGCCCGAAGGTAGAACTTTTCGTGTCGTTCTGCAAACGATGTCACGGCAAAGTGCTCAAGAACGAATTCCCGCGCGCGTTCACCCATTTCGTGCCGTGTCTCCCGGTCTCTCAACAACGTCGTGATCCTCTCCGCCAACGTCCCTATATCCCCCTTCTCGACCAGGTAGCCCGTGACCCCGTCTATGAGGGCTTCCGGAATTCCACCGACGTTGTATGCAACTATCGCCTTTTTCATAGACTGTGCCTCAAGCAGAACCCTTCCCAGCCCTTCGCTGTAGCTGGGAAGAATGATGAGGTCCGAAGCGGCATACCAATTTCGTAATTCGGAGGAACCGAGCTCTCCCGTAAAGACTACCCGTTCGTTCAAGCCTTCCCGCTTGACCCACTCCTGAAGCTTCTCAAGACAGCGTCGTTCCTGCGTGGGGCCGGCAAAGACCATGCTGACATCCATTTGCGAGCGTAACACGGACACCAAAGCCCGCAGTGCATCTATATGACCCTTGCCTTCTGAAACGCGTGAAGGAAGAAGAATGAATGGTCCACGAATGTTTGTCTTCAAAGGAAGCGCCCTTTCCGGGCTGAAAAAGTCTGTGTTTATTCCATCACTCAGGTTGGTAAACAAGGTGCGTGCATAAAGCGGAACATCTATTTCAGATACGCCGCCTATCGCGCGAACACTTTGGACCTGCCGCTGTATTAATGGAAGGCTCAGCCTGGTATTCTGAAAATGATTCACAGCCACGTACGGAACACCTCTGTCTTTCAGACAATCGAGAATGACTTCAGAATCCTCGCTGATCCAATGAAAGGCCGCAAGGTCCGGGCGGAAAGTTCCCAGGGCGGAAAGAAGACGGGTGTGGCACGGTGGGGATTGACGATATAACAGTCTTCGAAGTTTCCTCGCAACACGCCGCGCTATTGTTGCTTGTTGTTGATAACCGGTTCCCAGGGTCGTTGGCATCCAGATTAACTCGCCCAACCCGATGCGCTCTGTCATGAGACTGGCCGAAGACATTTCAGGAACCAAGTGCGTTTGCAAGATCCTCATTCTATTCCGCAGTAATAGTTCCCTGTTCAGATCTCGCAAGCACGCCTCGACCCCGCCTGCATTGGGGTCTCTCGACATGTGAGCAAACCTGAATAACGTCAAACCATCGAGCAGACCCGGCCCGTCCCCACTCTTTGCATCGTTTTCAGAGACGGTCGCTGTATCGAATAATAGGCTGTTGGGCACGACCGGCCTATCTCTCCGGGACGTCGTCAAGCTCTTTGTTGAAATTTCCGCGGCCCTTTTCGTTTTTCGCCCCTTCGTGCAGAGATTGACGCGGTGCCTCTCTTCCCGCTCTACAGACTCGACCACACTGGCGGTTTTATCGGAACCCATGATCCTTCGAAGACTCTTTTTCACGCTATCTGGACTCTGCACCCAGTTTCCTCCGGGTATTACCTCGCGGACCCGGACGGCCCTTGGGAGTTTAGGGCAGGCAGAGAATTATCGGACGGAGCGGTTTAGGTGTGGTCGGACCCGGTCGAAGGGGCAAGGCGGAATGCGACGATCTCCCCCGACAGCCGGTCAAGACAGATCAGTCGGCCGGAACGGCGTCACATATTGGAGCCTCATTCGGGATATCGATACATGCTATGAGCAGAAGTATCCACATATCATTGAGACCATAAAATGAAGCTTCCGTATAGTTGTAAAGAACTGCCGCAACGATTATGCAGAGCCTAAGCATCGCTGGTGGGTAATCCGAAATCAGATGCCTCCGGACGCTTAGTAGCCCGGACAGCAAAATTGCTCCAACAAAAGTGACGCCGATATATCCGAGATTCAGGTATTGCTCCAAATAGCCGTTATGGGCTTGAATGATGTGAGCACCGACTTCCTGCCACAGCTCCTCCATCCTGGTTCCTGTCCAGAAACTCTGGAAGCCGCTTCCGACTATCGGATTCGTCTGCATTTGCGTGACCAATTCCCAGATGGAGGTCCTGCTTGTGAGAGTCTCGTCACGTCCGAGCAATGCCAGGATTTGACTGCGTATATCCAGTGTCGCATCGAGAATCAGGACGAGGAAAGCTGTTGTCACCATCCATGCCATGACGCGCTCAGGGTTTTCGGTGAACATCCTCGTGCGGCCGCAAACAAAAAGGGCTGCGGCAACGACCATACAAGACAAGGATGTAGCACTTTGAGACATGTGAAGAAGGTAGACAATCATTCCGATGAGAATCAGGTTTATGATTGTCTCCCCGTCTTCCCACAGAGCCCTTTTTTTTCGTCGCAGCAGCAGATCCCAGGAAAAACATATCCCGGAGATCAAACACATCATGCCAAGGCCGTTCTTTTGTAGCGACACGCCTGTGAACATTTGTTGTCCTTCGACTGCATATGCCCGCCCCAGTTCAGGAAAATACCTGACGAATAACAGGGATAGCGGCATTATTGCGAAAGTGAGTCGTCTCAGGACAGCCCTAAGGGCCTCATATGGATATTCCTCGGTCAGGATGACCAGGACCATGACGACGTTTCCTAATTCCTTGACGTACCTCTTGAAACAGACAAGCGTATCGTCGGACCAGCAAATGCTGAAGCCGCAATAGGCAAAATACAGGAATATCCATTTGTTGCGAGACAACAACTGACTCCAACCAATTTTCCTCCTGTACAGGACAAATACGCCCGCCGCTATGAGCAAGAAAAAGACGAACGCGTCAAGTGGACTTCCCTCGTCGAAGGCAGCAGCGGACATCATGGGCTCGCCTATCTGGAGCCACTGCGAGACGTACCGTGACCCGGCCAAGAACATCCAGGCCAAGGGAATCCATAGCCCCACCGAAAGGTTTTTGCTTTTCCTGACATCCATCCTGAAGAGGAGGATGATTACGCAAATACAGGCAAGGAGGGCAGGATAACGCATATGTGGTTTGGGGGGGTATGGTCCGGGGATGGAGACTCACGAAAGGAGCTTAAGACTCGATTCCTGAAACCCCTTTCGTGGACCTTGAGTAGAAAAGGACCGAATCGTCAGCGGGGACATATTCAGTCATGCGTGGCTCGCCGATCATTCCCTAATAAAGCACGGCCTTGCAGGGGATGCGGATAAACGTAGGATACGTAGGCATTCGTGTGGGTTCCACATCGCTGGGGCATCGCCGTGATACCGGTACAGTAGTCCACCTGACCGTTGCTGTGGCGCGAGTTCGTGACATATTGACTTATGGCGCCGCCTACGAGCGGCTTTCCGTTGATCGTAACCCTAACGCTGCCATCGCAAGCACCTCCGGCGGCGCATGTGATCTGCGGTCCGTTGTTCCACGTGTAAACCGGCACCGACGGCTGCGCCCTACCGATAGAGACCCCTGAACCGCGGCCGATCTGGTCGAGACATGGCCATCCGGTCTTCTCTACGTTTCCATCGTAGGATTGCGGGCCGGAGCCTGTAAACCGCTCGGCGCCCTCGCAACTGCCGTAGTATGTGCCGGAATAGTTGTTTACTGCCCGGTAGAGATTAAAGACCCAGTTGTTGAACGTATAGCCGGAAACGGTGTTGTTGAAAATGACACCGGTTCCGTCTTCCTGAATGGCCATCGGCCAGATAAAATTCTTGCCCGTAGCTGATTGTCCATGAAAGGTGTTGTTGTAAACTTCAAACTTCCTCGACCCTCCCCGTCCCAATCCTCCCCCCTGTCCGGTGTGGGCAAGAAAGAACGCATATGTCATAGTAGAGTGACGAAGTACTATTGCCGCTCCGCTATGCATGTCACTCACTGTGGAAGTATTGGTATCCGTGGTGTAGCTGAAGGTAGAATCTTCGATATAGACCGCCTCGTCAGATCCGAGATTGAGCGCCATGCTCCATGCGTAGTCACCCTCATGCGCTGCGCCGGTGGCCGGCGAATACTCAGAGTTGAGATAGGCCCTGACCTGTACCCCTAAGAAACCGTATCCGGTGAAGTTGCAGTGATCGATAAGGCCCCAATTTATCCCGTCCACCATGATGCCCCGGGGGACCGGGGTTCGATATGAAGGATAATTGAATTTAACATGATCGATCCGCCAACCCATAATAGGGCCCCTGTGGTCTATGGATGATGAGTAAATGGTCTGGCGGGTCGTGTTCCCGGTAAGGGTCATGCCTGATATGCGCCATGATACTTTCAAGACGGGCGTTCCCGCGCTTGAGGCACCCGCCGTCCCGGTGGTCATGGCAACATCGAAGACATCGTTGTCCCCGGCGGCTATCGTGGTCGCACCCATACCTGCTCCCATGATCGCGATATTCTTGTCGATCCACTTGATAGGGCGGGAAGTCGTGCAGGAGCCGGGGGTGATCCTCACAGTATCGCCGTCCGAAGTCGCACTTACGGCTGCCTGCAGGGGCACCGTGATGTCACCCGAGCACTGCACGTCGTAGGTCTCGGCGCCGGCGGTCGCGAACCACAGAAGGAAACACGTCGCACAAAGGATCGCGCGTTCCACGATCGACTTGGCTCTCACCATGCTTTTTTTCGCCGTCTCCCTTTCTTTACCCCTCTTATGGCGACACCCCACCACGCAGACAGTTGCCCGCCATCGCCGTCTAAGAGGTCCTCTCCTTGACCACCGTGAATCCGCACAGGGCAAGGAGCTTGCCTAGATGGTCGCATTCTTTCACCAGGTATCTCATAAAAAGGCCATGTCTCAAGAGCAACAGGACCGGCAAGGCCGGTGCGTACAGGACGAATGCTACTGCCGACTTGAAAGCAGAGAGGCTGAAAAAGGATGCTTTCTGCGCATTGGCTACGCCCCGCAGCAAAGCTCTCTTCAAGAAGAAGCCTCTCTTCATGCGCTCAGGAGGGAAGATCTCATGGACGCAGGCTTCGTCGCACCAGACAAAGAGATGTCCTTTTTTGATCATTCTTCTAAAGAAGTCGACATCCTCGCCCCCTGTCCTGCCGAAAAGACGATCGAAGGAGCCTCCGCCATCAAAAACCCTCCGGTTCAAGAGGACATTGCCGGTTCGCGTATATCTCGGCTTTCGGATGATTCTGCCGGTTCGGAAGGACTTTCTTTCGGCGAGCCTGCTCTTCACGAGCCACGAAGGGGGTTCTGTCTCAAAATAGGGCTTGACCGGACCCAGGACCCCGTCGGCGCGGAATTGACAAAGTGCCTTGTACAGGTTCAAAAGCCAGACTCTCATTCGGGAATTCATCGTCGTCGATCAAAGCGACATAATCACCGCTGGCATTTTCAATGGCCCTGTTCCTCGCAAGCGCGATGTTCTGTTCCGGCTCTACATGATAGCTGATCGACATCCTCAGTTGCCGGGCATAGAGTTCGGCAGTTTCCCTCGCTGATTCAGACTTGTCGTTATCCACAATGACGGCCGAGTAGTCGAAAAGGCCAGCCGTCTTTTGTTCATCCAATCTTTCCAGTAATCGCCGGAGTAAATCGGGCCTTTTGTAGGTGCAAATGCATACGCTGATCTGGTCGATTCCTATCATGGCAGGGCTCAAACGTCTCCGGGGTCGGGTGCTCCATTTTGAAGCCCCCGAAGCATTTCAAAAAACCCGTGACTCATCAAACACGCGTATTCTTCCGCTTTTGCGGGGTGGGCCATGAGCTCCACTTCTCTGGCTCTTGCAAGCTCGACAACGCGAATCAGGCGGCCAGAGTGAAGATTTTGGGAAAGGGCAAAGAAGAAGTCCGTCAAACGATACCTTTTGGAGAGCCATAGGTCGACAAGACTGCGATACCCTCTGTTGAGCGGACCTTTCTCTCCCTGTTGGAAAGAGAAGTTCCGCCGCACCCTCTCCCCATGGGGAATGATATTGTCCACCAGGACGTTCGTGCACAGGTGCAGATGCAGGTGCCCGTCGATGTGGGAAGGAGGCCTCCCGTAAAGGCGTATGAATTCGTCAATCTGCGCTTTGCAGACGTAATCGAACTGCTTACGGAGAAAGGGGTTATAGAGCAAGAGTGAATACTTGCTGAACGTGAGAAATCGAGCTACCCTTTCATGGTACCCCGATAGCAACCCGTTGCGGACAGAACCGGTAAAAGGCTGGCTTAGATTCAAATGCAAGCCGACGTCGAGTCCTTGTTCTGCCATGGCCATTTCGGCTGCCCGGTGGGAGTCTTCCATAAAGACCATTGCGCTGGCCGACGTGACCCTTCCCTTTCTGTAGCACGAGAGAGCGGCATCCGTCTCGCTTTTGCCACGTCCCCAGTCATCAGCGTTGACAATGATCATATTCCCTTTAAATGCTCCTGTGGGCAGAACGGAACGGGGAGGGATCGCAGATATCCAGGTCCCGGTCTATCGTTGCTCAATCAGTTTTCTTTGAAAGAGCTCGCTCGTGAGGAGGCGGTGGATTTCCCACGTATAATTCCTGCGGCCCTCAATGTGACTGGTGACCATCTCTTCGACGGAGCGTTTTTTCAAATATGGCCTGCCAAGCGTCCGTGAATCGAGCAGGACGTCCTTGAGGTACTGAAACAGGTTATCCCTGTACCAAACTCGAAAGTGGGAGAATTTATGTCGCCCAAGGAATAGCCGGTCCAGATGCAGCGGTGACAGGATGTGGTCCACGCAGGATGCCCACTGCGGCATCCCATAGTCGTATGCATATTCCGCTTTGAACGTGAACGCCTTATAGAGATGGCGACACTTCGTAATGAAAGGAGTGGGACGATAAAGAAGGCCGAGATCCGTCGGTATAAGGGACAAGGCTTCGTTGCCGTCGGCTATGAGGCGGAAGCATGGTTTCCTGGTCGCCAGAGCATCCGGCGGGGCCTGATAGACGAGCGAAACGAGGTTGTTATCCAGGTAGGGAGACCTCGGTGTGAGCTGCGACATCTCCACCGACAATCGCGAATAGTGGTGCCACGGCACTTGCTTGGAGGCTATAAAAGAAAGGTGATGACCTCTGCTTTCGTTCTCATAGGTTGTGGAAGCGTCTTGCACCAGTCGAGCAAAGCCCGGCTCGAGTAGACTCTCTTCGAACCCGTGCGGACCGAACGCCACATTTCCCCTCAGAATTTCAGACCCATAGTTCCCGGTGAGGCGGATAGGAGCAATGCCACTTGCGATTCTGTTGACATAGAGCTCTGCCGAGCCGGTGACATCCATCGTACCGTCGGAAACAAAAACAGCTTTCTCGGCCAAAGCCGGAAACTCGTCAAAAAATGAAGACCCCACAACAATAGTCTCGTGGGATTGGCCACATACATTTGCCACCTTTCGTGCAATTACAACGTCTGTACAGTCGCGGTAGGCGCTGCCGAAGGTGTAGCAGGGAAGGCTATTCCGCTCACGGCCTGTCCAGGCCATAATCATCCTTCCGTCCAGCCCGCCAGTCAAAGAGATCCCTATCCTCGGCCCTCTGAGATATCTGGGAAGTATTGCAGAAAAGGTTTCCTTCAGTCTTGCATAGTACTCGGACCCGCTCAGAAGAGGCTGGCTCTCCCAGTCGGACCAGTCAAAGTAAGCCTTCTTTCCGGCGATCCTTCTTTCGGCAAACGTCCATAAGGAACCTCCCGGTAGCAGGGAAATTCCAGGGAAAAGGGTCCTGTTTCGCAACACACAACCGCATGAGAATGTCTCCGCCAAACTGCTCATGTCGGTTTCGCGCAAGTGCGGCAGGACCTCCAGGAGCGACTTGGCCTCGGAAGAGAAATAGAGCCTGTCAGAGGACTCATAAAAATAGATGCGTCCCATTCCGTATCGGTCGTTGAACAAAAAGGATCTGCCCAGGCGGCTGTCCATCACGACCCCACTGAACCAGCCGTTAAGTCCCTTGACGAAGTCGGGCCCCTCCTCCTCGTAAAGATGAACGAGATAGGCCGCTTTGTCGGCCGAACATTCATGGCCCCGGGCTTTAAGCATGTCGATTTCGAGCGGGTCCTCGAAGTCCTCCCCTGTGAATATCACACAAATGTCTTTCGCCTCGTTCCATACCGGCATACAGTCAGAAAAAGAGCCTTTGTGGCCTACCCATCCGACGAATAGGCCGAGTTGCGTGCTCACATAAGTTCCTGAAATATAAGCAGATTCGTGCATCATGCACTTGACCATGCGCTGAAGCGTATGGTTATTCTGCTCGCAGGGATCGGCACTTATGAATCCGGTTATGCCTGGCATATCTATCCTTCGACTCGATTTCTGAAGTGGCCGATGAGTGCGACCATGGTCACGGAAAACTCTAAGCTTTGGTGTCCGATTTGAATCCTCGATTGTACCACGCGTTGCGGATAAGACGGACCTTCGAGAGGATTGGCTCCGGGACGTGGTCCACTACTCCCTTATGGAGACCCAATTGAAAGGCCGCCCGACCGACGGCTGTCAAGGGAACGTAGTAACGAGGCACATTGATGCGTTGAAATGCGTTACGCTCTTTAAAATCGGTGACGCTGTCCGATCGCCTTTTTCCATAAGAATAACTCGAGTATACGAGATAAGGGATGGACCGCTCGGCGCAGGAGCGAACTGCCTGGGCGACCAGTGCATTTGTCGGTGCTTTGTCCCTTTGTCCGATCATGGAAACAATGTTCATTAGACCTGCCTGAGTGCGAGTTTCGTCAGCCACGAGTTTAGCGAAACCAATCAGATGGTCCTCGAGGAAAGCCCCAATAAAGACGCTACTGTCGAGAAACGTCGCTTCTTCCCGATGGACCGTCTCGATGTCCTTACCATAGTGGGAGAAAGGCCTGCCCTGGCGGACGGGACACTCGTTGTAGACTTCCCATATTCCCTTAACCAGGTTTGCGTCGAATGGGACTTCCCGGACCACAACCCCCTTCTTCTCGGCTTGTTTGGCCTTGTTTCGGGCTTTGAAGCCTATTTGGCTATTCCACCATTGTTCGAAGGTGGTTATTTGTATTGCGGCGAAATTGTGCCATTCCATGGGGTAGGGATATTTCGGCGCGGTTTCAGGTAGTCTTTGCGTGAAGGTGAAAAGATCGATCCCTGTTCGGGTTCTTTTCAGGTCTTCCAGCAGCGAACTCGGATTTTCCAGAAACTGGTATCCATCCGCCTCGAGACGCGCCACCCGTAGCAGCCGGCCCTTAACCCTAATGTCCGTGTCGCAAATTCTCATCAGTGAATGCATAGACAACTAGTCTCCTCTCTCAACGTGTCGACTTCTGCCCAGTTTAGTCTCAGTAATAAGAGCGCGAGTGCCCTGTAGGTGGTAGCCTGGGCCCAATGGATCATAGGCGCCTTCAACGCGACAAGCGGATACCGCATGAAGTAAAAGTAACCGCGCCGGTCCTGCATATTTTTGAGAGTCCACGCTGCCACCGTTATGGCAAGATCGAGCGACGTCTCGTCGCCGCCCGAGAAATTGACGAGGGTTTCGACGGCCTGAGAAGCGCATTGGCTATCGATCGGGTAGATTCTGTCGTGGTAATACTTAGGCCTTCCTGTCGGCTCGAAGAAGTTACTTTTGAAGAACTCAAAGCCTCTTCTTAGTTGATCTTCGTAAGTTCTGTCATTGGTATTTTCGATGTAACATAGAAGACCGTCCAAAATGTATCCGGTGTGGAAACTATCGATCCAGCGATACTTCGGCTCCTCACCGTAGTACCACGATCCATCAGACAATTGGCGAGTGCACGTGTACTTCACGGCTTCACGGGCCACCCCCAAGTACTCGTCTTTGCCGCAAAGCCTTCCGGTCCGTGCCAATGTTGCTGCCGCCAGCATACTCTGATTGTGGATTGTACAATCTCCTTTGCCAAAAGGTGTATAGTTTATGCAAAAGCCGGAAGATGTCCGGTTTCTCGGCCTTTCAGTGATCCATCGGCAAATGCTTTCGGCAATTTCTAAATACTCGCTTTCGCCCAACGTTTCATAAGCTTCGAGGAATGCCTGTCCGATAAGGCTGGTCCAGACGGTGATCGGTTCGTGCTTTGCCTGTCTGCCTGCGCGACTGGCAAAATCGAACATCTTGCCCCAGCAGTACTCCTCAAAGCCAGGGGACCTGTGGTCTTTAAGCCACCTAAGACAGGCGATTGCTTTTTGCCTGTAGCGGTCCTCCCCGGTGGCCTTCAACATCGTGAGATATCCCCATGCCATATATCCTCGGCCGATGCACGAATCCAGAGGTTTTACGCCCAAGGCGGGCCTGATGTTGATCGGACTGCGCCATACCGCTTGTTGCAGCAACCTGTCAAAGAATAGGTTCCCAAATGTCAGGGGTCTCAGAAACGAGGTAAGGCCATCCGCCGGATCGTATCCCTTGTAGTCGTGATCTTCCACCCACTTCTCGAGCCTTTTTATGCTTTCTTCAAGAATTGGCTTCATTACTTTCGTTGATGACATACGTGCCTCTTATGACGCGCGGCGATCGAGCGCGGTCTCAAAGCCGAGAATCTTCTTCAGCCTCCGCTTTTGCTCCTGGCGAACGAACCCTTTCAACTCGGTCGAGATTGAAGCTCTCGTCCTCGTGATCATGGCCGTCGCGAATCCGAGGAAAAGCAGGATTCCCCCTAAGGCGTAGGGCCGTTTCGTCATTTGATAAAACACGCGCGTGATCTCCCATAGAGGGTGGTTACCCAGGCAGTAGTCCTTGTTGCCCTGCCTCCACCACGTCCTGAGGGGCCCCGTATTGCCGGTCCCCATCTTGCGATGGTGGATGCATACCTTGTCCACGAAAGTCTTTGTCTTCCATCCCTTCATCCTCGCAGTGGTAACGGCAACCCAATCTATGCCGCCAGCTCTGATCGGACGATATCCCCCAATTTCCTCAAAGCAGGACCGCCTGAACAGTTGGCAGGCTCCGGAAACGTGCTCGATATTCGTAAAGCGATAGTCGTAGTGCTTTCCGTTTTCGACAAAAGGGGTGCCGGCCACTCCGAGATCAGGGTCGTCGGAAAACTTGTCAATGAGAAATTCGAGGTAGTCACGGTCAAACGAGATGTCACCATCAAGGTTCCCGATAACTTCGTACGGCAATTCTTTGACTCTCTCGTACCCGGCATCGAAGCAACCGACCTTTGCCGCGAAATGTCTGTCTCCGTGTTCCGGCATTCGAATAAGATCCATCCATGGATATTCGGGCAGATACTGCTTGACTATATCGTCGGTCCTATCCGTCGAACCATCGCTCACGATTATCCATTTCTTCGGTAAGCACGTTTGGGAAATCATCGATCTGATGGTGTCGTCGATGCTCCTTTCCTCGTTTCTCGCCGGCGTAATCAGCACGTACGAAATTCTCTCCTTCTCTCTTGTTAATTCGTTCATCTGCCCATCCATATGCTCAAGGTGACGAGAACTGATCGTTCGACACCGATACTCCTTGAATGTTCCCGCTTTCCCTTTGTCCACCGATCATCCTGTGATCGGCCGTTAGCGGCCAAGCCGCCCTGCAAGGCCGTCAACCATACTAAGGTAGATATCTTTCTTGATATCCCAGCTATACTCCCGGTCCACGAGTGAGCGCGCTCGGTCGGCCAGGCCTTCGCGCAGATCGCTGTCTCGCGCCATCTCCACCATGGCACGTCCAAGGCCTTCTTCATCTTCCGGCTCGAAAAACTTCACTACCGAGTCGTTGAAATAGTGCCGGTCAATCTTGGTTCCCGAAACGAGAAGTGGTACGCCGAGGAGCATGAATTCGAGTATCTTTGTGCTGAAGGCCTCTCCGCCGAAGGAGTCGTTCCGTTTTGGCACTACCCCGAGGTCGGCATTTGCCATAGCTTCCGCAATCTGCTCCTTTGGGCTCATGTCATGCATGAACACCCGGCCCTGAAGGCTTAAGTCCCGAACTATCGCTTCGAGAAGGGCCTTGGAGTCGCCTCTGCCGTGGATGTGAAACTCGGCGTGGGGTATTTCGTCCTTGACTTGCGCAAATGCCCGAAGGGCGACATCGAGACCCTGGTGCCAATTGAGCGTGCCCGGATACATCATGATGAACCTGCCGTCGGTGCGCGTCCGTGGCCGGGCATAGAAAGTCCCGGGATCCGGATAGTTCATGATGACGGAGCACTTTCCGTTTTTCACCGAGCGGTTCAGCGTCTCCTTCCAGATGTGGTTGGAGATAATGACTCTATCCGCAAACTTCACCGAAAGTTTCTCCATAAGGATGAGCAGCTTGTAAAGAAAAGAATCCTTATCGGTTCCAAATTTAGCAGCGTAGAACTCGGGTACGATGTCATGAATGTCGAGGATCACCTGGCTGCCGGTCAGTTTAGGCAACCATGCGGCAAAGACCTCAAAATCCGGCACCGAATGCACGTGAACCACATCATACGGATCCGATCTGTGCCTGCGGCTCAGGAAGACGGAGGACTTGACAAAAAACCTGGAAAGGCGGAGGAGGAAGGATAGCTTACCTTTCTCGTTCCGTTCACGCTTTTGAATCCGGAAAACATTCACGTCTTTGATACAGGCATACTCCTCCTGGCCTTCCTGGCCGATCGCTATCACGTCTACATAGTCACCCCTTCGAGCAAGAGTTTCCGCATACCTGCTCACGCGGGCATCAATATCATAAAAGCTGTACGAAAGCATACAGACACGAAGTGGCCTTCGCGTGCCTTGAGGAGATCGGGGGTGGAGCGAGATTGAAGCGTCCTGCGTGTTGGAATCCGCAGTTTGGACTGAGCCATTGTTCGGCTGGCAGGTCAAGAACACTGGAAGCATTACCCCTTTTCTTGCCTCAATTGCTTTATCGTGTCAGTCACATAGCCGATCTGTTCCTCGCTGAGTTCGGGGAACATGGGAAGGGAGACGAATTCGCCGGCGCATCGTTCTGCGACGGGAAAGTCGCCCTCCCTGTATCCTAGGGAACGATATGCACCGGTCAGATGCAAAGGCACGGGGTAATGGATGCCTGTGGCTATGCCCTTTTCGCCGAGGCCGGCCATCAAGGCGTCCCGATCTTTTACGCGGATCGCGTATATATGATAGACGTGCTCTGCATAGTCTGCTTCGGCCGGCAGTATCACATTATCAACAGCTCCCGATAGGAACTTCCCGTAGGTTGCGGCGTTTTTGCGGCGGGATGCGTTCCACGAGTCAATATACTTCAGCTTAACGCTCAGCACGGCCGCCTGAAAACCATCCATGCGCGCGTTCCAGCCTATCATGTTGTGGTGGTACTTCTTTTCCTGGCCGTGATCGCGAAACATCCTTATCCTGTCGGCGATTTCGTCGTCGTTCGTCACCACGGCCCCGGCTTCTCCGTAAGCACCGAGGTTCTTCCCCGGGTAGAAACTGAAACAGCCGGCGTCGCCGACGGAGCCGGCATTCCTCTTCTTGTATACCGCGCCGTGAGCCTGGCATGCGTCCTCGATCACGACAAGCCCATGTTTGCGGGCAATGGCGATGATGGGGTCCATGTCGGCCGTCTGGCCGAAGAGGTGGACCGGGATGAGAGCCTTCGTTTTCGGGGTGATAGCCGCCTCAAGACGGCCCGGGTCCATATTGTAGGTAGACTCTTCGATGTCGACAAAGACCGGTGTGGCGCCACAGAAGGTGATTGCTTCCGCCGTCGCGATAAATGTGTCCGGCACCGTGATCACTTCATCGCCTGGGCTCACACCGGCGGCGAGGAGGGTTGCCCAGAGTGCCTCTGTACCGCTACCAACGGCGATGCTGTGCTTGGTCCCGCAGAATCCGGCGAACTCTTTCTCGAATTGGGCCACGAAGGGACCACCGGCGAAGGCCGTCTTTTCAAGCACCTCGTTGAAGGCCGCCTGGATTTCGTCTTTGATGGACAGGTACTGTGACTTGAGATCGAGAAAGGGTACGTTCATTACTCACTCCTTGCTCCTCAGAAATAGGCGCTCTCTCACCGGGCGCCATCAGATCGACATCGGGCCGTCGTATCGCTCTATTCGCCAGCCCGCCGCTGTTATCGCCGATGTCTGCATTCTTTTGAACCTTTACGACCGCGCGGGAGACTGATTGTCCAGAATAGTTGCCGACTGCGAGCAGGCTACCGCCACTGGCACCATGAATCGACCCCTGTCGGGCTGCCAAAGCGTCTGTAGTAACGGCCACCGGTCTTTTGCAAGGCATGTGCCGTCTCGCATATAGGACGAGACAAAATTGCATGTGACTCCATGCATTCTCGTCTCTGAATACGAAGAACTTAAGAGAGAACGATTTTAACCGGATGGGTCACTATTCATCCGGTACTCCTCTTGACAAGGGGAAACGGCCGACGTAGCCCGGCGCCGCACGCTCTCAAGAGGCCAGGTAAACCGAAACCCCCGAATCGGCATAACGCCATGGGCGGGTTAAGAACTGGAAAGGAGACCCCCCAAGCCGGTGCCGCAAAGGAACCTGACGGAAAAGCAGCCCTTGGCAAGATAACGGGCGGGTTCTGACGACTCGTTGACAAAAGCGTCAATTCCCCACCATCGGTAGGCAGCCGAAGGGCAGGTAAAACCTTCCATATACGGCTCGGAAAAATCTTCCCACCGCTTCGTAGGCAAGTGCGCGGCC
Organism: uncultured delta proteobacterium; assembly: GCA_963750015.1. Taxonomy (GTDB): domain Bacteria; phylum Desulfobacterota; class Syntrophorhabdia; order Syntrophorhabdales; family WCHB1-27; genus CAVVNC01. Next base: position 120,565 of record CAVVPU010000221.1, read on the forward strand.
TTTCGTCCGCGTCGGATCACCGTCTTCTTAAGTTTCTCCCGGTGAAGTCGATAAAGATCATAGCAAATGGGTGAACTGCCCCGATGTCAACACACCTTTGATCAGTAACCTCGCAGAATCCCCCTAGGTTAAGCACAAGGCTTTTGAGATGAGCCAGAACGATTTATGATGTTTTGATGATGAGCAAGATCGAGACGGACCGGTAACGGCCGTCTATCACTAACGGTTGGCAGTGTTCTAGAGCCAGGTTGTGGGGGCAGCATGGCACGCGCATTAATTCAGGAAACGATTATAGTTCTCTTTGTGCTCGCGGCAGCGGCCTGCGGGCCCGTCGTCAAACATCCCGTCCCCCTGGCCCTGGCCCAGGGCGCCCAATATTCCCAGCCGCAGGTTCACACGTCCGGAGAACCCTATCGGATCCAGCCGGGCGATTTCCTCGACGTGAAATTTTTCTACAACCCTGAGTTGAATGAAACCAATCTCCTCGTCCGCCCGGACGGCTATATCTCGCTCCAACTCGTCCAGGAAGTGCCGGCAGTGGGCCTGACTCCTGCGGAGCTCCGTAACACCCTGAAGGAGCGGTATGAGGCGACCATCTTGCAGTCTGCTGAAGTTGCGGTGATTGTCCACACGGTGAACGGGCAGAAGGTGTTCGTCGACGGAGAGGTCTTGAAGCCGGGAGTTATCAACATAGTCGGATCCTTGACCGTCCTTCAGGCCGTCGCACAGGCAGGAGGCGCAAAGCTCGACAGCGCGAGAATGAACGAAGTCATCATCATAAGGAGGGGGGTAGACGGAAAGCCGATCACGACCACGGTCAATCTCGCGGACGCGATCGACGGAACGGACCCGAAACAGGACGTGTCCCTCATGCCATATGACATAGTCTATGTTCCCAAATCGGCTATCGGCAATGTGGATATGTGGGTTGATCAATACGTGCGCAAAATGATTCCGTTCCCGCTTCCTTCTCCGTATGTGGGGGGGACGTCATACTAGAGGCGGAAGAAGGATTATGACCTTTCACCGCACACCAAGGGGGGAGACGTTGAGATGAAAAAAGATTTTTTCAGTGCGGCGACGAATAGCGACAGGGAGCAGACAGCCCCGTTCCTTTGTATCTCGGCAGACGTCCGGTTGGGCAGGGGCGTGAAGCTTTCAAAGTTCATCAATCTCTATGGATGCACCATCGGCGACAATACGAAGATAGGTGCCTTTGTCGAGATCCAGAAAAACGTAATAGTCGGAAGGAACTGTAAGATATCGAGCCACACCTTTGTGTGCGAAGGTGTGGTCGTCGAAGACGAGGTGTTCATCGGCCATGGGGTTGCCTTTACCAACGATATCTATCCCCGGGCCACGACGGACGGCAAATTGCAAACCGAAGCCGACTGGGTCGTAGAGCCTACCTTGGTCAAAAAAGGCGCGTCCATCGGGTCGGGAGCAACCATCCTGCCTAATATTACTATAGGAGAGCGAGCGATAGTGGGCGCGGGGAGCGTGGTAACCGCCGACGTGCCGGCGAACGCCATAGTTGCGGGCAACCCGGCAAAGGTCCTCCGTTACCAGAACAGGGACAACGGTGTTCCGAGAAGACGCCTCGATCTACAAGGCCCTAATTCCAGAATTACCCTTTGGCAGGGCCCATTCATGGGCTCTCCGGGAAGTGCGCAGATCCGGTCTCGTCCTCTGATACCGGTGATTTATAACGCCGCTCTAGAGGCAAAGATGAAAGATGGGCTTCCATGACGCAAAAGAAAAAGCATCGCGACTTTAGAGACAGCATAGCCATCGTATTCAAGCATAAGAAGAAAGTCCTTGCCGTCTTCTTCGTCGTGGTGTTCATCACCCTCACGGTCGCTTATATCCAGACCCCTTACTACGACGCCCGCTCAGTTATCCTGGTGAAGTACGGAAGACAGTATACTCCGGTGGCGGAGGCGGACGACTTCAAATATCCGTTGATTCTTTACGACGCAATCGTCAACACGGAAATCCTGATCCTTACGAGCCACGACCTTCTCAGCACCGTAGTTTCTACCATAGGACCAAGGGTCCTTTACCCCGACCTGCCGCCGAAGCTGAAAGGCTTCGAGGTCCTCGATGCGGCGACTATCAGATTCCAGCGCGCCCTCACCGCAAAGGCCGTTCCCTTGAGCAACGCAGTGGAGATCAAGTTTCACCACAAGGACCGGAAAATTGCGGAACGCGCCGTCAATGAGCTGCTCAACGCCTTGATAGAGAAGCACCTGAAAGTCTTCGGCAACGAGAAGTCACCATTCTTGGACGAGCAGGTCAGGCTCTACCGGGATAAGGTGGAGACAGCAGAGAAACAGCTTGAGACATTCAAGAACGCTCACAACATCACCAGTCTGAAGGACCAATACTTCTACATCGTCGGAAAACGGACGGAGCTCGAATCTACCTTGAAGGCTGAAGAGAGCAAGCTGGGCGGACTTAAAGAGAAGCTGGCCTTCCTGAAGACCCAGAAGCGTAATGTGGTTCAGGATCTTTACACGAGCACTACACGGAAGAGCCTCACGGACCTTCATGCAAAGGAGTCGGTGATGCTGCAGACCTACAAAAGAGACAGCCTGCCCGTCACGAACGTGACCAGGGAAATAGAGAGTCTCCAGAATGCGCTTCGCAATTACGAGGAAGAAAACAAGGCGAGTACCGAATGGGTGGCTGTCGAGGCGGAGATCAAACCGCAGCAGCTCAAGATCGATTCGATAAGAGAGCAGGTTGCGACGCTCGACAGACTACTCCGGGAGCTTACAACGTCGGGGGACGAGATGGGGAGGCTCGAACACGAGGTTACTCTCAACCAGGAAACCTACGAGATCTATCTGAAGAGGTACGAAGAGGCGCGCATCTCGGACGATATGGACAAACACAAACTCATCAATATCAGTGTTATAGAGCCGCCGGCTGCCTCTTCTTCGGCCCAGAAACTGAGCACGTCAAAAATCTTAGGGGTCGGCCTGGCGCTGGCCCCGATCCTGGCGCTGGCACTCGCCTTCCTACTGGAGGCCACGGCGCAGCACGTGGCTGCTCCCGAAAGCGCGAGGGATTTACTTGGGTTGCGCGTCCTCGTCGCGATTCCGCACAAGGCTTGAGGAGGTAAAAGGATGGGTTTCGCAAATCTGGAGACACCGAGAAGACCAAAGTCCGGTCCCGCTATCGGGAGCGTTTCGACGAATAGCGCCAAAAAGAAGGGCAGAGCGGCCATTAAGGCCGGCATCGCTTCCGACGCGGTGAGGGAAGTCGTCCCTTCCGCCGAGCCGGTACAGCAGCGCCAAATCCGCGTGGGGCTCATAGGCCTGTGGAAGAACGTGTTCACGAGGGGCAACCGCGCCATATTGATTAGCAAAGAGCCCGTAGAAGCCCCGGAACGGCCGGCGCGCAGCTTCGCGATTACAAAAGAGGCGCCTGATGAGTCGCCCCGCACAAGAGGAAAGAAGCAGGAATCCCCCATCCCGGGCATGATGGAAATGGCGAAAAAGTATCTTGACGAGGTTGTCCACACAAAAACGGAATCGTCCGCCCCGACCATGCTGAAAAGCCCGTCCGAACTCACGCATCCTTCCATAAAGATCACGGACAGACGGAGGACCTCAAGGGTGTCAGCGGGCCTGATGGAAGGAAAAATGGAGCAGGAGATGGTCCATCTCCACCAGGCTGCGGTATCTGCCCTGCAGCAGAATACCCACGTGCTCATACAATTCACGGGTTCCCTCGCGGGGGAGGGCACTTCGACCATAGCGAAGGAATTCGCGCGGGTCTCATCCACGAAGTTCAAGAAAAAAACGCTTCTTTTCGATGCGGATTGGCGCCAGGCCGCCCTGAGACAGCCGTCGCGGAGGACAGACCCGGTCACCATCGAAAGGGCCGTGCGCCATGGCCTTCCCCTGGAACAGGCCCTCGCGTGCATCGAGAAGCCCCTCCTCTTTACCTGTCTTCTCTCCGCCGATCCCGAGTTTTGCCCGGATCTCTACGATCTGCCTGCTATGAAGCGCGCCTGGTCGCACCTTAAGGAGGCCTTCGACGTAGTCGTCGTCGATTCACCTCCGGCCGCCGACTATCAGGACAGCGCGATCGTCGCCAAAGACATGGACGGCGTAATCCTCGTACTCAAGGCCGACAGCACGAAATGGCCGATCGCCTTGAACGCGAAGCAAGAGATCGCCGACAATGGCGGGAATATTCTCGGCATGGCCCTGAACGATCGCCGTTTCCATATCCCAGAGAAGATATATCGTCGTCTCTGATTCGCTATGCAAAAATAGCCTTACGATCTCACGAGACTTTGGAAATTCGTCGGGGACAACAATCCGGAAAGCTCGCGGGACCAAATGCGGCATTTGCAGCACCTTTTTCTGTCGGCATCCCACTTGCTCTTTTTCAAGGCATACCATTCGTATTCTGTAGCGAGAAGAGAAACCTTGAAGAAACTCGTTTTCAGGAAGACGGCCTCCGCTGCGAAATCTTGATAGCTTGTGAAGATCTGGCTCTTACCAGCACCTACAAGTCGTCGCCCTGCGATAGCTTCTGCCAATAGCGATTACCACGAGAAGTGATCCGCCTTTGCGGGGAAGAAAACGTTTTACCCCTGCCTGACGGGCCGACACCTGTTGCCGAAGGCTGACTTCACCGACTAGAAAGGGCCCTGTCGGTGCAGACAGGGCCCTTTCTAGCATGCCTGACAACACTCAGCAAGTCATGTCTCCATCATCTTACTTTCCTTCTATCAACCGGGTAACGGCGCCCGGCAGTGTGCAGACCTCTCATCCCTTTCTTATCTGCTGAATCATCCTGCGTTCCTGAAAAGCCCTTCCCTCGAAACTCTGGAGAGGCGTCACTTGCCATTCCAGTATACTCCATAAGGGCAGGGCCCTCAGGATCCGGTCCAATTCCTCATTCGAAGGGACGTCGATTATAAATACGATTCCCCGCTCGGAAACCGGCACGCCTCCCGCAAGAATAGTGCTTTCCGATTCGAGCTTGATGAGGGCTTCGAATCCCGGCAGGACCATGTCCTCGAGCAGCTCGATCATGTCTTCGGCGGTGGTCCCTGTTGGACCGTTGCTACCCATAACCAGATATCTCATGATGCTTCTCCCTTTTCTTCTCCGGCCTTTTTGAAAGTCTTTGCCCCTCTCTTTTGTCCTTCGCAAGCTACGGCGCGACTAGAGCTTTCGCTTTCCCGCCGGACGGCTTCGCGTCTCGGCTTCTGCCCTTGCCCTTTGCGATCGTTCCGCCTCCACTTGTCTTTCCAAAGCAACGATGCTTTCCTTCAGGGTCTGCACCTGCTTGTCCGATTCTTCCAGCTTGGTCGATAAGGTCGATATGCGCAACCGGAGATCGCTTATCTCTCTATCTTTTGACGCCCTCACCCGAGCGAGCTGCGTCTGCTGATTCCCCGCGAAGACAGCCAGGCCGGCGATGACAAGGAAGGCAAGGATTATGCCTATCCATCGCATCTTCCCAATGCCTCTTCGTGCAGCCTTTTTTCTCGACTTTTCCCGTTGTTTGTTCTCCTTTTCGAAGAACTTCTCGACACCCTTCACCTGGATCGCATTTTTCCTGAAACCGAACACTTCCCTCTCCTTTTTTTGGACTGTTGTTCAATCTATCCTGTGAGGGCGTCCCTTTGCAATAACCTTAAACGGGGAGTCCCGAAGGGATCCCGTAAGGGCGCGGGGAAGCCTGCCCAAGCCACGCACTCAAAGCGAAACCCGGTGAAGCGACAGAATTCCTCATTGTCGAATCGGTCTATATGGTAACATATTTTTCTTCATGAAGAACATCGACTACAATCGTAAGCGAGCCCATGGACGAAGAAAGAGCAACCTTTGGGCTTCCGTAAGGGTAGATCAATGGCTCGCGGGTTTTTTCGATGAAACGATAATGAAACAATGAACAAAGAGAAAACTTTTTTCGGTCTGAGTAAGAACGTCTTCTTTGCCGGCTGGGTAAGTCTCCTTATGGATGTCAGCTCGGAGATGATCTACCCTCTCGTACCTCTTTTCCTCGCCCAGGTGCTGGGAGTCAACAAATCGCTTATCGGGATGATAGAGGGGATTGCCGAGTCGACCGCGAGCCTCCTCAAGGTCTTTTCCGGCTGGCTCTCGGACCGCCTGGGCCGCCGGAAAACTCTCATGGCCATCGGTTATGCCATTTCCACCCTGAGCAGGCCGGTTATGGCAATGTCTGCCGTGTGGCAGCAAATCCTCCTGGCACGCTTCGTCGACCGGCTCGGAAAAGGCATCCGCACTGCGCCGCGTGACGCTATAATAGCCGAATCCTCGAAAGAGGCTCGCCTTGGCCGCGCCTTCAGCTTCCACCGCTCCATGGATACGATGGGCGCGGTCATCGGCCCGGCCCTCGCGTTTTTCTTCCTCCGGTTCCTCAAGGAAGACTACAGGAAGATTTTTTGGTTTTCCGTGATTCCTGCCATCCTTGCAGTCTTAGTGATCTTCGTCTTTATTAGGGAGAGGAGGGAACCTCACGTCCGGCCGGAATTACCCAGGATCACATGGAAAAGCTTCGACTGGAGGGTACGCTTTTTCATGGTGATCGCCTCCCTCTTTGCGCTCGGCAACTCGAGCGATGTCTTTCTTATCCTGAGGGCGGGGCAGGTGGGAGTGCCCACCGTAATGATTCCCGCAATCTACCTTGCCTTCAACGTTGTCTACTCCCTGTCGGCCATCCCGGCCGGCATAGCTGCCGACAGGTTCGGCAGGAAGCGGATCATCCTGTCGGGATTCCTGCTTTTCGCAGTTGTTTACCTGGGGTTCGCAAGGGCCGGGAGCGTGGCGGCGATCTGGCTGCTCTTCGGCCTTTACGGGGTATTCATGGGGCTGACCGAAGGGGTGCAGAAGGCCTTTCTCGCAAGCATCACGAATCCGGACTTCAAGGCGACCGCCTTCGGCGTTTACGCAACCGTGGTCGGTCTCGCCATGTTCCCGGCCAGCCTCATCGGCGGATGGCTCTGGGACCACCTTTCTCCTGAAGCCACTTTTTATTTCGGCTCGGCCACGGCAGCCCTTTCCGCCTGCTTGTTCGCTGTCCTTATCATCGCCGAAACTAATGGGGGTCAACACCTCGACCCGGTTCCCGGGTGTCCGGCGGCATAAGCCTGCCGTCGCACCTCGTGTCTCCACGCGCTCCTTGAGTCGTCCGTTGACAAACCTTCTGGGCCGCCGTACAATTCCGTGTGCACGGATTTGTCATTTCACTACAGCACGAGAGGTGGTTAGGGCATGGGGGATATCCGGAGCATGTTCGACCCGAAGACAGTCGCGCTCATCGGGGCGACCGATAAACAGGGGTCCATCGGTGAGGCAATACTCCGTAACCTGCTTCTCGGTGAGGCACGGCGCGTCTTTCCCGTAAACCCGGGCAGGAAGAGCCTTTTTGACATCCATACATACCCCGACGTTTCCAGTCTCCCCACCAAGATCGATCTCGCAATCATCGCCACCCCGGCTCCGACTGTCCCCACAATCGTAGAAGAGTGCGGAAGGGCCGGTGTGGCGGGTGTCATCATCGTCTCCTCCGGCTTCAGCGAAACCGGCGCGGAAGGCGCTCGCCGCGAGGCGGAGATTGGACAAATCGGAAAGACTTATGGCATGAGGGTCATGGGCCCGAACTGTCTGGGCATCATCAGGCCCCACCTGGGCCTCAACACCACGCCTCTTGCTTCCACCCCCCTGTCGGGCAACATCGCCTTCATCTCACAGAGCGGCGCCTTCGGCCGGGCTCTCCTGGAATGGGGCATAGAAACCCATCTCGGCTTCAGCATGTTCGCCTCCCTCGGCCCCATGATCGATGTGGACCTCGGTGACCTCATCGACTTTCTGGGGTACGAACCCCATACGAGAAGCATCATGATCTACATGGAAGAGGGCATCGGCGACGTCAGGAAGTTCATAAGCGCAGCGCGCGGTTTTGCCCGAAACAAGCCTATCGTCCTTCTGAAGCCTGGCCGCGTGTCGAACGGCGCTACTCAATCCCTGTCCCATACCGGATATCTGGCCACGAGCGACCGGGTTCATGACGCCGTATTCCGTCGGGTGGGGGTCGTCCGCGTAAAGACCGCGTCAGACCTTTTCAACACTGCGGGCGTCCTCTACTCCAAACATTTGCCCAAGGGCCCGAGGCTGCTCGTCCTTACTAATGCAGGTGGAATAGGAATGATGGCCGTCAACACCCTTCGCGAGGCAGGAGGCAGGCCTGCCATGCTGTCCGGGGACAACCTGGGAAGGATCAAATCAATTCTGCCTTCTTTTTGGACCGAATCGACGCCTATCGATCTCCTGCGTGATGCCGATGTGACAAGGTATACGGAGGTGTTGCGCATTTGTCTTGAAGACCCGGGGGTGGACGGTGTTCTGGTCATTTTTACGGCCCAGGGTGTAGGCCGGGCAGACGAGATTGCACAGGCGGTTGCGGCCGTTGCTAAGGAGGCGTGGAAGCCGGTTATCGCCACGTGGATGGGAGGCAAAGAAGCCCGTCAGGGTCGGGAGATTCTGTTCCGCAACAATATCCCCACCTACGAAACGCCCGAAGAAGCGGTGAGAACCTACCTTTATATGTACAACTATGAGCGCAACCTGGAGATACTCCACGAAACTCCGACCGATCTACCCATAGACTCGGCGCCGCCCAATAATACCCTCAAGGCTCTGGTCCGGAAAGCGCTCGCCGAAGGGCGAACAGTCCTCACCGAGGAAGAGTCCAAGAGGTTCCTCGTGAACTACCGGATACCGACTACGCGGACCCATGTGGCCGCCACCGTGGACCAGGCTGCGGCCTTTGCCCGCAACGAAGGCTATCCGGTCGCACTCAAGATAGTCTCTCCCGATATAACCCATAAGAGTGACGCCGGCGGGGTTGCGCTCAACATAAGGTCGGATGAGGAATTGCGGGACGAGTACCGGAAGATGATGGCCAAGGTTCAGGCCCATTGTCCCGATTGTAAGGTCAAAGGCGTCACCGTCCAAAAGATGATGGAGGGGATCGACTACGAGGTGATCCTGGGGGCCAAAAAGGATGAGGACTTCGGTTCGGTCATACTTTTTGGGATGGGCGGCCTCGGTGTGCAGATATTTCAGGATTTCTCGATCGGTCTACCCCCCCTCAACCAGGCACTCGCCCGAAAGCTCTTGGAAGAAACGCGCGTCTACAGGCTCCTCCAGGGGTACCGGGGGAAACCCCCGGCCGACCTTGCCAGGCTGGAGCAGATCGTCTTGAGTTTCTCCAACCTCATTGCCGACTTTCCGGAGATCGCAGAGATGGATATCAATCCCATCGGCGTCTCCGACGGCAGAGCCGTTGCGCTGGATGCACGAATAATCCTCGATCCCGGCTATGCGGATGTGTCACCGTCCCATCCTCACCTGATTATCAGCCCCTACCCGACAAAGTATATACATCACTGGCGCCTGCCTGATGGAACCGAGGTGCTTCTGCGGCCGGTGAGACCGGAGGACGAGCCGCTCGAACACGAAATGCTCACGAGTCTTTCGCAAAAAACCCTCAAAGAAAGGTTCTTTCAGGTAATCAAGCACATCACCCACGAGATGCACGTCCGTATGTGCAACATCGACTACGAAAGGGAGATCGCGATCGTGGCCGAGATACGGGACGGTGACAGAAAGAAGATCGTAGGTATAGGAAGGCTCATCATAGAACCCGACCTGAAGAAGGCGGAATTCGCCGTGGTAGTCCATGATGCCTTTCAAGGCAAAGGGCTTGGCTACAAGCTTGTCGACGTGGTAATAGGTATAGGACACGAAAAGGGCGTGGAGGAAATATACGGCTTCGTGCTCTCCGACAACACGAAAATGCTTAACATGTGCACGAAGCTGGGCTGCGCGATCACACCGATGGAGGATGACATTACGAAAGTGAGCCTCGCCCTAGGATAGCGCCCCGCCCGGCAAAGCCAGCGGAGCCACCCCTTCACAAAGAGGAAGAACCGCCGCGGGCGCGTAACACCCCTTCACCTCAACTTCTACTTGACATCAATAACCAATATATGTTGTCATGACCACATTATCGTATCGACGTTCCTTGCGTGGATATCCCGCACTCCCGTGAATCCCGAAAAGGAGCTTTTTGGACGCATGCTGCCATGCCGGATGAGTCTCTCGGCTTTTGGATTTATCGTATCCATTCCCAGGCGAGTAACCGCCTGCGGAAAACCTTCCAATTACAAGGATATGACTGTACTCCCGAGCAGTGGGGGGTCTTGACGCGCCTGCGCGAGGAAGAAGGCGTAAATCAGAGTCAACTGGGCGAACGCACCTTCAAGGACCGGCGCAACATCGGGCGCATACTCGATCTTTTGGAGAAGCGCAGTCTGATCGAGCGTCGGCGGGATGTAGGTGACAGGCGGGCACACCGCGTTTTTCTTACCGATGAGGGCAGAGAAGTCGAGGAGAAGCTGCACAGGCTGGTAATGAAGCATCGGGCGGAAATATTCGATTGTCTGAGCGCCGAGGATATTGTGATAATGCGACGTATTTTTGCGCGCATCGAGAGCAACATAGAGCAAAAATCATGACTGAAGGGAAACAAACGAGGAGGGTCGCGGATGGCGGCGAAGAATAGGGGCGTTTCGGCTTTTTTCGTGGCGGTCCTTGCCACGCTGGCAGTCGGACTCTTTGCAACCGGATGTACTAAAGGGAAAAGCACCGAGCGGAGCGCGGTTCCTCTCGTTGAGGTGGCGGATGTCATCCAGAAAGACGTCCCCATCTATACCGAATGGACCGCATCGGCTGACGGGGTCGTGAACGCCACGATTCGTGCCCAGGTACAGGGCTACCTCATCAGGCAGGATTACCGGGATGGTGACTTTGTCAGGAAAGGACAGGTGCTTTTCGAGATCGATCCTCGAACATTCCGGGCAGTACTGGAACAGGTCCAAGGGCAGCTCGCCCAGGACCGGGCACGATGGGAAGACGCGAAGGCTAACCTCGAACGCATCAAGCCGCTCGTCGAGCAGAGAGCGGTCAGTCAAAAAGACCTGGACGACGCGGTCAGCAACGAACTGGCGAGCCGGGCCGCGATGACCTCTGCTCAGGCAGTGGTGGACAAGGCACGCCTTGACCTGGACTTCACCAGGGTCTTGTCCCCCATCAGCGGTATCGCGGGCATAGCCCGTGCACAGATAGGCAACCTTGTCGGTCCTGGATCGATAGAAGAGCTTACCGTGGTATCGACGGTCGATCCCATCAAGGTCTACATCCCGATGAGCGAACAGGAGTTCCTCCAGATCGTCGAAAAGAGCCGGGATCGTGCAGAGCGCATGGCTCTTGAGCTGATACTGGCCGACGGCACGGTTTATCCCCAAAAGGGTACTTTTGCCTTTGCAGACCGTCAGGTAGATATCAAGACGGGTACTATCAGGGTGGCGCTTCTTTTTCCGAATCCGGGCAATAGGCTTAGGCCGGGACAGTTCGCCAAGGTACGGGCTCAGACCGACACCAAAAAGGGCGCTCTTCTCGTGCCTCAAAGGGCAGTTTCCGAGATCCAGGGAACTTATCAGGTCGCCGTCGTCGACAAGCAGAACAAGATCGAGATCAGGCCGGTGAAGGTTGGTGATCAGGTGGGTGGTCTGTGGGTCATAGACCGGGGCCTGAAGGCTGAGGAGCAGGTGGTCGCCGAAGGTCTTCTCAAGGTGAAACAGGGCGTTACGGTGACGACGAGGCCCTTCAGGCCTCAAGTTGGCTCTGCAGCTCCAGGACTCCACCCGGCCGATGGACAAAGAAACGCAGAGTCGACGCCGGTCGCTCAAGAGACCCCGCACAAGTAGAGGGCTTAGGGTATGTCAAAGTTTTTCATCAACCGACCGATCGTCGCCATGGTCATCTCCATTATCTTCATCCTCCTGGGGGTCATCGCGGTCTTCTCGCTGCCGGTCGCGCAATTCCCCGATATCGTTCCCCCTGAGATCCAGATCTTTACCAACTACAACGGGGCCGATGCCGAAACAGTAGAGCAGTCGGTCGCGACCCCCATAGAGCAGCAGATCAGCGGCGTCGACAACATGAACTATATGTACTCGGTCAACGCGAGCAACGGCTCCATGCGCATGTTCGTCAACTTCGACGTGAAGACCGACCCGAATACGGACCTCATCTTCACCCAGATGCGGCAGAACCTCGCCCAGTCGCAGCTCCCGGCCGATGTGCGCAACTACGGCGTCAATGTCCAGAAATCCAGGTCGTCACCGCTCATGCTCTTTGCCTTGTACTCTCCGAAGAAGACCTACGACTCGACCTTTCTCGCGAATTACGCCAACATCAACCTCATCGATCAGCTCCTGAGGGTGCCGGGCATAGGCATGGTCAGCATCTATGGCGCAGGCAACTATGCCATACGCCTGTGGGTCAACCCGGACGCCATGGGCAAACTGGGCATAACCGTCCCTGACATAATCAATGCCGTTCAGAAGCAGAACACGGTGAACCCTTCCGGTCAGATCGGCTCCGAACCGGCACCACCGGGCCAGGAATTCACTTACACGACCCGGGCCCAGGGCCGTCTCACTTCCCCGGAAGAGTTTGGCGCCATTGTACTTCGAGCGAATGCGGACGGCTCCATAGTCAGGATGAAGGATGTGGCTCGCGTCGAGTTGGGCGCACACTCCTACGGTATGAGAGGCCGCGTCGACGGCAAGTCTGCCGGTCTGCTCAGCGTCTATCAGGCGCCGGGCTCCAATGCGCTCGCGACGGTGGACGCAGCAAAGAAGGTGATGGAAGAGGCCAAGAAGCGTTTCCCGGCCGATCTCGACTACATGGTCGCCCTCGACACGACAAGATCGATCGGCGAAGGCATCAAGGAGATAGTCATTACGCTCCTTGAGGCCCTGGGCCTTGTGGTGCTCGTGGTCTTCATCTTCCTCCAGGGATGGAGGGCTGCCCTTATCCCGATCCTGGCCGTTCCCGTCTCCCTCATCGGAACCTTTGCGGTCTTTCCGCTCCTCGGTTTCTCCATCAACACCCTTTCGCTCTTCGGCCTTGTCCTCGCCATAGGCCTCGTCGTTGACGATGCCATCATCGTGGTGGAAGCGGTCGAGCGTCATATAGAGGAGGGGCTCTCACCGAAGGCGGCGTCAATCAAGGCCATGGAAGAGGTGTCTGGGCCGGTCATGGCCATAGCACTGATCCTGGCGGCGGTCTTTATCCCCACTGTCTTCATTCCCGGCATCACGGGCAGGCTTTATCAGCAGTTCGCGGTCACCATCGCCATATCGGTCATTATTTCGGCGTTCAACGCACTCACCCTGAGCCCTGCCCTCTGCGCCCTCCTCCTGAAGCCCGGGAAGACCCACGGACCCCTCGGCGCCTTCTTTACCTGGTTTAACCGGGCCTTCAGCCGCGCCTCAAACGGGTATGTGACCGTCTGTGCTTCCCTGATCCGGAAGAGCGTGCTCAGCCTTCTCTTCCTGGCAGTCATCGGTGTGCTCGCCGTCCTCATCGGCCGGCAACTGCCCACGGGGTTTTTGCCTGACGAGGACGTGGGCTACTTCTACGTGAACCTGACCCTTCCCGAGGCCGCTTCCCTTCAGCGTACCGACGACGCGTGCCAGAAGGTCGAGGAGGTCCTCAAAAACACTCCGGGTGTCGAACACTTCCAGACCATAGTGGGCAACAGCCTTATCAGCATCGCCCCGAATACTTACAGCGCCTTTTTCTTCGTGACCCTCAAAGAATGGAGCTTTCGGAAGAGACCTGACGAGAAGCTCGAGGCCATCATGGATCACGTGCGAAGAGAGATCAACAAGCTGCCCCAGGCTACCGCTTTTGTCTTCCCCCCTCCCCCTATCCAGGGTATAGGACTGGCCGGAGGCGCCAACCTCGTGCTCCAGGACCGGGCAGGAAGGGACATCAGCTTCCTTTCGGACAACGTGAAGAAGTTCGTCGAAGCGGCACAAAAAAGGCCCGAGATCGCGTCGGTGACGAGCCCCTTTTCTGCCGGGGTGCCTCAGCTCTTTATCAAGGTGGACCGGGACAAGGTGCTCAAACAGGGCGTCGATATCACGTCGGTCTACCAGACCCTCCAGGCATTCATGGGCGGCTACTTCATAAACTACTTCAACCGCTTCAATCGGCAGTGGCAGGTATATGTCCAGGCCGAGGGACCGTACCGTACAACCGTGGACAAGATCCGCCAGTTCTACGTGAATAACGACAGGGGCGACCCCGTGCCCCTCTCCGCCCTGACCACGGTCGAGCCCCGTCCGGGTCCGGAATTTATCATGCGCTACAATCTTTACCGGTCGGCCCAGGTCAATGCCATCGGAAAGGCGGGGTATAGCTCCGGACAGGTGATGAACGCCCTCGAAGAGGTCTTCAGACAGACCATGCCCCCTGAAATGGGCCTTGACTACACCGGCATGAGCTTTCAGGAGAACAAGGCCAGGCAGGGACTCCCCGCTTCGGCGATTTTCAGCTTCTCCCTGCTCTGCGTTTTTCTCATCCTCGCGGCCCTCTACGAAAGCTGGTCCCTTCCCCTGAGCGTGCTCCTCGGGACTCCCGTGGCTATCTTCGGCGCTTTTGCAGCCATATGGCTGCGGGGCGGCCTCGTCAATAACGTATACGCCCAGATCGGCCTTATAGTCCTCATCGGTCTGGCGGCAAAGAATGCGATTCTCATCGTCGAATTCGCTAAGGCCCGCCACGAGCGGGGAAGCACCCTGCAGGATGCAGCCCTCGAGGGAGCCCGTCTCCGTCTGAGGCCGATATTGATGACCTCTTTCGCGTTTCTTCTCGGTGTTCTTCCCCTCGCCCTTTCCACAGGCGCCGGGTCGGGGGCGCACAGGACCCTCGGCACTGCGGTCATAGGAGGAACTGCGGCCGCCTCGGCGATTGCCATTTTCTTGATTCCCGTCACCTTTTACGTTGTAGGAAGGCTGTCAGGCCGTCACAAGATGAAGAAAGGCGTGAAGGAAACGGGGGCAGATCATGCATAGATTCGGTATAGTTCTGGTCATTGTTGCGCTTGTTTCCGCATGTGCGGTCGGTCCCGACTACAAGCGGCCGGCTATCGAGAGCCCTCAGGCCTGGCGTTTCGGGGAAAAGGAGGCGCGGGAAACGGTCGACACCCTTTGGTGGAAGCAGTTCGGCGATCCGGTACTGGACAGTTTGATCGAGGATGCCCTGAAAGAAAACAAGGACATCAAGATCGCAAGCGCGAGGATCGAGGAATTCCTCGGACGCTTCCGCACGACAAGGGCCGCTCTTTTCCCCCAGGTGAACGGCGGCGCGCCGGTCCTACGGCGTGATGTCACGCGCTATTCGAACCCTCCCTGGCCTCCCACGGCCGATAACCCCTACTGGGATTACCAGACGTTCCTGAGCGCGAGCTGGCAAATCGACCTGTGGGGTCAACTCCGCCGGTCAACGGAGGCGGCGAGAGCAGACTTGATGAGCACGGAGGAGGGACGGCGCGGGGTCATCCTCACCGTGGTCTCGACCGTGGCAATTGCCTATACCGAATTGAGGGACCTCGATAAACAGCTCGAGATCGCTCAAGATACCGTCAAGAGCCGGGAGGATTCAGTAAGGCTTTTCAAGCTTCGTTTTGAAAGGGGACTCATCTCGGAGGTCGAGTTGAGCCAGGTGGAGTCCGAGTACCAGGCGGCCCTTGCGACGGTCCCGCTTATAGAGAAGCTGATCGCCGAGGACGAAGACGGCCTGTCCGTGCTGTTGGGCTGCAACCCGGCCGCCATTCCCCGGGGCAAGTCAATCGATGAGTCTGACCCTCCCCGAGGTCCCTGCCGGTCTTCCTTCCCAGCTCCTGGAAAGGCGGCCGGACATCCGCCAGGCAGAGCAGAGCCTCATCGCCGCGAATGCTCGCATCGGTGCGGCCCGGGCAGCCTATTTTCCGAACGTAACCCTTACCGGCCTCTACGGGTTTGAAAGCAACGATTTGACCACCCTGTTCTTGAGCCCCGCGAAGATATGGAACTACGCGGGCAACATGGTCGCCCCCATATTCAACGCGGGTGCCATCGGCGGGGCGGTGCTCACAGCCGAGTCGATACAGAAGGAAAACCTGCTTCGGTACGAGCAGGTGATCCAACAGGCATTCAGGGAGGTTGACGACGGTTTGATCGATCAGCGCAAAACGAGGGAACAGCTCAAGGCCCAATTTAGCCAGGTGGAGGCCCTGCGCAATTACGCGCGCCTGGCCAGGCTACGCTATGATAACGGGTATACAAGCTACCTGGAGGTGCTCGATGCCGAGCGGAGCCTCTTTTCAGGTGAGCTTGCTTATGCCCAGACAAAGGGGAACCTGTTCCTCTCCCTCGTCAACCTTTACAGGGCCATGGGAGGGGGATGGGTGGAGAAGGCTCAGCAGCTCACTTCAGGTTAGAGCCGGGTCGAATGCAGGTGGATAACCTCACCCTTTCTTTGGCGCTATTTTCTTCGGGGCCTTGGACGGGGCGGCGTTTTTCGCCGATTTCTTGCCTCTCGTACTTGCGGTCGCGGCAGCCCTTTTCGAATCTGCAACCCTCATTCTCTCAGTTCTTTCCGCTTCGAGATCCTTTTCCAGTCGGGAGATGCTATCCGTGAGCTGAGCCGCCTGTTTTTCGCTTGTGCCCACCTTTGTCGCCAAATCGGAGACTTGAAGCTTGAGGTCTTTGACTTCGTTTTCTCCCTCCGATTTCACCTCGGCAATTTCGGAGCGCAGGCTAGTGAACTGAGAAAAGGCGGCAGCGACGAGGGCTACGACGAAGAGGACGCCGATGACCGGGCCGATAAGCGATTTTGCCTTGGAAAGGAAGAATTTCCTTTTAGGCGGCTTATCCTCAGTATCCGCTTCAAGTACATCCTGGGTTTTCACGTAATCTTCGACCCGTCGCAGCTGAATCTTATCCTTCTCGATTCCGAACATTTCTTTTTCCTCTGAAAGGCGTTCAAACAAATCATCCATGAAATCCGCTCCCCCTATCCGGCCCCCTCAGTCTATCCTTTGGAAAAGAATATTTTCAATACTTTTGTTTTTCCGGAATGGCCGAGCTCGTCTTGCTGACAACCCGGAAGCCAACATTATGACTGGAACCATAGGACAATCTCGGAAGACCAGGCCCCGAAGTCTATGAAACATAACAATTCATCACATCCCAGTCTTGATCAGTGCTCGGGCAATATGTCTTTGGACCGACGAAGAACTCAGGGTTACAGGCGATGGGCAGAGCGAGAGAGTGCACAGCAGGGAATGAGTATTGCATGTCGTCGAAGGCGAGATGAACAAGACTTGGACCGGAATGAAACAGGGAAGCTTGGCGAACGCACGTAAGCCCCGCATAATGGACAGCTCGCACCGACTGCTTTCCGTCCGAGAGCAGGTGAATGGCTGTAGTTCGAAAGGAAGGGGGTCAGCAAGGAAGCAAGTAATGAAGCCCGTCGCAACAAAGCATTCCCTTTCAGGACATGCCTTCTTTCTTATCCTCCTCCTGCTCGTTCTGGTCTTCTGTTCCAGCCCTCCCGTCTTCGCTCAGGGCGTCGGCCTTTCCGAGTCTCACGTGCTCAATCGCGACGAGCAACAGCGGCCGGACGAGAATATGGGGATCGTTCAGGTCGCCCAGGCGGGCACGACGAGCCCGTCTTCCGACGAGCTGGGGAACGTTACGGAAGAAGAGGCCGGAGCCGAGACCACAGAGCCGGGCCATATAGCCGACCCTCTCGAGTCGATGAACAGGTTCTTCTTCAAGTTCAACGACAAGTTCTACTTCTGGGTGTTCAGGCCGGCGGCAACGGGCTACAAGAAAGTCGTGTCCGAGGACTTCAGGGTGCTTTTCAGCAACTTCTACAAGAACCTTTCCTCCCCTGTGCGTATTGTCAACAAGCTGCTCCAAATGAAGCCGGGTGATGCGGGAATCGAGATGGCCCGGCTCGTCATAAATTCGACATTGGGTGTCGGAGGTTTGCGCGACTGCGCCAACGAGTGCTTCGGCGTGCGCATGAGGGATGCCGATTTCGGCCAGACCCTCGGCTATTATGGCGTGGGCCAGGGCTTCTACCTTGTCTGGCCGTTCCTCGGGCCTTCGAGCGCCCGCGACTCGATAGGGTACGGGGGCGATTATCTTCTTTACCCCACGACCTGGTATGCCTCATTCTCCGTTTCCGTAGGCATGCGCGCCCACGAGAAGGTAAATATCCTTTCCTTTCATCTGGGGGACTATGAAGCCCTCAAGAAGGCGGCCATCGATCCTTATGTATCCCTGCGAAATGCTTACATACAGAACAGGGAGGCTTTCGTCGCCGAAGCCAGGGGCAAAAAAGGGGATGAGAAACCGAAGGAGCCGGCCCAGGGTGCAACTCAATGACGGGGGGGGTATTTATCCCGAAGGTAAAATGATGTAAAATCTCTGCTCCATGTATCGACTCTTGGCGATAGCCCTCGTTCTTCTCGCTTTTTTCCTGTCTCCCTGCCAGGCGAAGGAGCAAGAGGCGCTCGTGGCCAAGGTGATAGACGGCGATACGATCCAGTTGGAAAATGGCGACATCGTTCACTACATTGGCATAAGCGCCCCCCATCTGAAGAATAAGGAAGGGGGAAACGAGTTCTTCGCGAGAGAGGCAGTGCGCAAGAACAAGAGCCTCGTCCTCTCGAAAAATGTCCGCCTCGAATTTGACGTGGAAAGGAAGGATCAGGAGGGAAGGCTTCTTGCCTACGTTTACGTAAAGAACCTCTTTGTCAACGCCGAGCTGGTCCGCCTCGGTTTTGCCCGTGCAGCCGTCTCCCCGCCCAACGTGAAGCACAAGGACCTGCTTCTGCGCAACGAGAAAGAGGCCTCGATAAAATCTGCAGGCCTGTGGCAGGAGGGCAAGAAAGCGTCCGAACCCTACTATGTGGGGAACAAGCGGACCTACGTCTTCCATAGGCCATCATGCCCCCTGGCTGCAAAGATCCCGGAGAAGAGCAAGATCATCTTCAGGAGCCGAACCGACCCGATAGAGATCGGGTACGTGCCTTGCACGAAATGCAAACCTTGATCGAGCATGTTTTCCAACTCGGAGGGCCATGAGCAAGGAGTATCTCGACTACTGGGGGTTGAAAAAAGACCCATTCCATCTCGCGCCCGACAACGAGATGCTCTATCTCGGCGGACAGTATTATGAATGCTACGAACGCCTCCTCTATGCGGTCAACACGAACAAGGGAGGCGCCCTCCTCGTGTCCGAGGAAGCGGGTCTGGGCAAGACGACCATCCTCCTCAAGCTTATTGCCGAGATGCAGTGGAATTACGGGGAGAACTTCCACTTCGCCTTTATCGACCACCCGACCCTTACCATCTCCCAGTTGATAGGCCAGATAGGAAGCGGACTCCTGGCAGCCGAGCCCCAGGCAGACAAGGCAGTCAACCTCGCGAAGATGAAGAGCTACCTCGTCCAGGTCAAGACGAATGGCGGCAAGGCCGTCATTATCGTGGACGAGGCCCATGCGCTCTGCGGAAAATCGGAGGTGCTTCAGGACCTGCGGATGCTCCTCAACCTCACCCATGAGAAAGAATATCTCTTTACTATGATCCTCGCCGGACAGAAGCCGCTCTGGGGGGAGATCGGCCGTATGCCCGAGTTCTGGCAGAGGCTGCCCGTGAAGTATTACCTCCTGCCCCTCAGGCTGGAAGAGACGAGGAACCTCGTGATGCACCGGATGAGTGCAGCGGGATTCGACGAGGACAAAGAGGTCTTCACCCCGGAGGCCTTTCAGGCGATCCAGCGCTTCTCCCACGGCCTGCCCCGGACCATAGTCGCGGTGTGCGACCTGGCCCTCCTGATAGGGGCCGCCTATCAGGCCAGGACCATAGGCTTCAAGGAAGTAACCAAAGCAATCCACGCCATGTCGGGAAAGGGTGAGATAGAAAACCTACCCATTGTGGCGCCGAAGAAGGACGGGAATTCTTTCCTCAGCAGGCTTTTCAGTCGCTTCGGCAAATAGTGACCGTCCACTCACGGGTCGCCGGCCTTCGTAGGTTGCACACATTGAGAAGAGAGGCCCTATACAGTATGAATCATTTCCCTGATTTCATGAAGAACCCAAAGAACAGAATCAATGTTTCGCAACAGAATACAGATGATATAGACGGCTATTTCTTTCAAGGCGTCGACGGTTCACAAATGGCGTTCTGGGAATGCCCTTCCGATCGTGTATCTCAGAAACATACTCACGATTTCGACGAATACATGATTTGCGTGAGTGGCGAGTACATCGCTTATCTGGACGAAAGGGAAATAGTACTGAAACCGGGGGATGAGCTATACATCCCGAGGGGAACCGAGCAATGGGGCACGTGCAGAGCAGGAACCAGAACTATTCATGCCTTTGGCGGCCAACGCATAAAGAGGTAGAATCTACAGAACTTGCTGTGGGTGAGTGGCTCCGCGAAAGGAGCAGAGGGGAGTGATGCGGCGTCTCGTCCGGCTCGGCAAAGAGATTCTGTAAGAAGAATTTTCCTGTATACTGATTTGTTGGCCATACAACATGAAGATTGAATATCCCGAGGTAGGTGTGTGCGGGCTTTCGTGTCGGCTGTGTCCGACCTATCAAGCCGATACTCAAAGCCGGTGCGCCGGATGCAAGAGCGAAAGCCGGATGAAGGTTGGTTGCCCCCTTATCACCTGTGCGGTGAAGAAGAGGGGGATCGAATTCTGCTGGCAATGTCCGGAGGATAAGAACTGTGAGAGGTGGCGCGAACGCAGAGAACGGGGGCGGTCCCATGACAGTTTCGTCTGCTACCAACGTTTGGAGGATAATATTGCCTTTATCAGCCATCGGGGTATCTCCGCGTTCGTAGAAGATCAAATCGAGAGAGAACAACTACTCAAGGCGATGCTGGCTGAGTTCAATGAAGGGCGTTCCAAATCCTTCTACTCTATTGTCGCCACGATCATGGATATCCAGGAGATTAGACAAGCGGTTGCCCGGGCAAGAAATGAGTCTGTGGGAAAGGACATAAAGGGCAGGTCCAAGGCCCTTCATCTCATCTTTGACGAGATCGCGGAAGAGAAGAAGTATAATCTGAGACTGAGAAAATAGCAGGCCCAACGGGGCGTAGGCCAGGGCGAATCGCATTTGGAAATCCAAGGGTGACATCAGGAAACGTATGGCAGCCTTCCCTGAAGAGCATACGGGTTAGACTGACGAAGACGCAAAGGCAAAGACGAGTGGGGCACGAGGTGTGGCCGGTCGGCTGGGAGGAATCGTGCCGCCCGCACGCGGGCACCCGGCGGCGCTCTGCCGCACCTCATGCCCATCCGCCGTACATCGAGTACGGCTGCGGTCAATGAGGCACGACAGCCCATCCACACCTCACGATCCCTCCCAGCCGACCGGCCGGTGACACGCGGAGCCGTATCTTTAAAAGGGCCCGCGGCTCCGGCCTTCATAGGATGCACACACCAGCGACAATTGAATAGGAGCGGCGTCCATAGAGGCCGCCAAAGGCAACGTGAGCTATTTCCCTCGCTTTAGTCCTTCCCCTTTTTTGCTTTTCACTTCCAAATGCTTGCCCTGGGGCGTAGGCTCATCGCTCACTTATTTCTTACTTGATGGGCTTTTTCATCGCCGGGTCCGTCGGCTGATAGACCCGGCGCGGGTGCATGGGCCGGCCTGAGGGGCGGGTATGAGTCCTAAGCCCACCCCTTCGTGCTATTCAATTGTCAAAGAGCCTGAAGAACATCAAAGGGGTCAGATAAGCCTTTCGAGATCACCCCGACTCTGCACTGACATAGTGACTCGTTTGGGGTCTCATCCCCCGTCCAAGAGCACATTTCTGCCCGGCGATGGTCTGCCGGCCTGCCGGCCCTCCTCGATGCTCCAGACCTCCGGTACCAAGGGTTTGCGCGTCTTTAGCCTGCCTGCCAACTTTACGAAATTTGACAAAATTTGACGGTTTGAAGAAATTTAGGGTCACTTTGTATACAAGCAAGGTCAGGGGACGAGTTTCATCAAAGCTCGCCGATGCGGAAGAAAAGTCGAAAAAGGGTCCAAGAAAGCACCTCATGACTACAATTTTCCCAGAGGAAGGGCCGGTGTGTCAAATCGAAATAGGCCTTTGGAGGGGGGGTAAAGAGGGGGTATATGGGGGGTAAAGGGTAGGTAAGGGGGGGGGGAAAGCAATTTTGAATTCTAAGTTTTGAATTTTGGATTAAAAGCCCAAAGCAAGGGGGGAATCAGCCGGTCCTTTTCAGTGAATAGGCCCGGAGGGATTGGGATGAGACGGCTTCCCTGCTTCAATTGTTATCGAACTGCAGCAAAAAAAGGGCAACGCTCACCGGCACCAACAAAAGATCACGGAAAGAAGTAAAGGGCAGGGGTACTGCCCTTTACTTCCTGTCTACACCCTTCTCACCTTGGTGCTAGAAACCTGGCCGACAGCACCGCGGCATCACCGTTAGGCTGCGTTCCAGTCGATGTCCGCCTTATCCGAGGAAAGAGGGACAACGAGAACCGGCTTACGAGACCTCTCGAGCACCGAACGGGCGACACTACCGAGAAAGGTTTCCCGCAGCCAGCCTTTCTCGTGGGTGCCCATCACTATTACGTCACACGCCTTCGCCTCCGCAGTGCCGAGGATCTCTTCGACCGGAAAGCCCTCGGTCACAACGATCTCGGAGACGAGGCTCGGACGAAGCCATCTTGGAACCCACTTGCCTGCCGAATTCTGTCAGCCGTCTCTTGATTTCGAGGACATCCTTCCGGGCCTCCACCTCCTTGGCGCTCTTGAGAAGCGAAGGCACATCAGTGAAGCCTGCCGCGAGGTAGGCTGCGGGAGAGGTCATCCCCATACAGTGGAGGAATACTATCCTCGCGTTCTCTTTCTTGGCGAGATCCGAGGCGAAGTAGAAAGCATGGGCTGAGTTCTTGGAAAGATCGGTAGCGTAGAGAATTTTGTTAATTTGGGGTTTCATGTTCTTCCTCCTTATCTTCCGCCCTTCGCCACATTTGCGAGGGCGGGATGGCTTGGTGTGAGAGTTGAATATGTTTCCTGATCTCATTGTTGGAAGACCCTGCCGGTCCTTTTATTCGACCGCTATACGCGCATCTACTACCTGGTATCCCTGTCCTTTGGGCAATACCTTTACCGGGTTCAGGTCCATCTCGGCAATCTGCGGATTATTCTCGATGAGGGCCGAAACCCTGAGCAGCAGGTCTTCGATCGACGGGACGTCCAGAGGTGTGGAGCCCCGGTAGCCCGTGAGGAGCTTCGCCATTTTCACCGAAGTCACCATCTCCCTCGCATCCTGATCGGTGATCGGGAGCAGCCTCGCCGTCGTGTCTTCGAGAAGCTCGGCATAAATGCCACCGAGGCCGAACATGATAACGTGACCCAAGACCGGGTCTTGTGTTACCCCGATGATTGCCTCGATTCCTTCGTCGACCATGGGTTGGACGGTCACTCCCTGCATTTCTGCCTGGAGTCCCCGTTCCGCGAGCCTGGCCTTGATCGTCTCAAAGGCATCCTTGACCTCCGGTGCGGACTGCACGTTGAGGATCACTCCTCCCACATCGGTCTTGTGAGTAATAGTGAACGAATGGAGCTTGACAACGACCGGATAACCCATGCGCGTCGCTATCGAGGCTGCCTGCTCAGGGTTCTCCGCCGCCTCCGTATGCGCCATCTGTATGCCGTAGGAGGTGAGCAACCCATCGGTCTCCTCGGGACTTGTCCAGACCGGCCTCGCGCTTTCACGGGTCATGGCCGCGTCCACGACCCTCCGGCCCTCAGAGACATCGATGTCTTTGAAGCTGGGGGTAGTGCCCGGGGCTTTCTTGCTGATCACGCCGTACTTCGCCGCGTTTGCCAGCGCCTGAGCCGCGTCCTCCGGAAAGAGATAGTAGGGTACAAGCGTGCCGCCGCTCATCACCTTTCCTTTCGACTCCGTCTGACCTACGAAGCAGGCCACGACGGGCTTGTCGTTCTCGGCGATCGCCGGGGCAACCCTGTCGATCGCCTTCTCGATTTCGTCGATGCTCAGTCCGGCAGGCGGAACGTACATCGCCATGAGGGCATCATTGCCGGGATCTGCGGCCAATATCGTCAAAGTGTCCTCGAATTCCAGGGCGCTCACCCCTGCGGTGAGATCGAGGGGGTTACCTATGCCGATGTCCCGCTTGATGACGGCGCGGAGCTTTTCGACGGTCTCGGTCGAGAGCTCCGGGACAATCAGTCCGCAGCGCACGCAGGCATCAGCGGCTACCGTGCCCGGCCCTCCGCCGTTCGTGAGTATCGCTACCCTTTTGCCCTTAGGCACCGGCTGGTTCGCGAGAAGGACCGCCGAATGAAAGAGACTCTCGATGCTGTCGACCCTTATGATGCCGGCCTGACGAAAGAGGGCGTCAGATACTATGTCGGGTGTAGCGAGTGCACCTGTATGGGACATGGCCGCCCGGGAGCCGGCTGCGGTACCGCCGCCCTTGATCGCCAGTATCGGCTTCGTGGCCGAGACCCTTCGAGAGATCCGGGTAAAGCTGTCGGGGTGATCGAAGGACTCGAGGTAGAGGAGGATGACCTTCGTGAGAGGGTCTTTCTCCCAGTACTGCATCATGTCGGTCGCCGCGATGTCCGCCCTATTGCCGACGCTGATGTAGCTCGAAAACCCTATGTCGGCATTCTTGGCATACTTCAATATGCCGAGACCGAGCGCGCCGCTCTGCGTGATGAAGGCAAGGTCGCCGTTCGGTGGAAATATGAGCGCGAACGACGCGTTGAGTCTTACCGCCGGATCGGTATTGATGAGACCCATGCAGTTGGGGCCGATGAGGCGCATGCCGTAACCGAACGCGGTTTCCCGCAGGTCTATCTCCCGTGCGATGCCTTCCTCGCCCCGTTCTCTGAAACCGTCGGAGATGACGATGAGACCTTTGACCTTCTTCCTCCCGCACTCATCGGCGACTTTGAGGACCTGATCGGCAGGGACGGCGATGACGGCCAAGTCGATATCATCGGGAACGTCGAGCACCGACGGATAGGACTTGACTGCCATGACCGACTTGGAGGAAGGAGTCACGGGATAGACGACCCCCGAAAAGCCGCTCGTGATCATCGATTGAAAGGCCAATTGCCCTATCGACCCTGTTCTGTTCGAAGCGCCGATGACGGCAACAGACCTCGGCTTCAGTATGTAGCGTAAGGACTTGTTCGTTGCGGCAAGAAACCGTTCCGCTTTCTTCTTCATCACCTCGGGTGTCTTGGTCAGAGGGAAGGTGATGTGCAGCTCATCGCCTTTGTTCTCCCTCTTCATATGAAAGCCGTAGTTCTGGAAGACAGAGAGCATCGTCGTGTTCCCGGGCAGGACAAAGGCTTCGAACGTGTCGATGCCGTTCGTTCGCGCGACCGCTGCAAGCCATTCGATAAGCTTTGTACCGATACCCTTTTCCTGGTAAGCATCCTCGATGATGAAAGCCACTTCTGCCGTGGTTTCCGATGGCAGGCGGCTGTAACGCCCTATGGCGACAATGCGCATCTGTCCGCTCTCCATCGCTTCTGCGACGAAGGCGAAGCTGTTGGTGTAGTCGACCGTGCAAAAACGGAGGGCATCCTCGAAGCGCATTTGCTTCGGAGAATAATGCAACCGGAGGAACTTCGTCCTTTCGCTCAGGCCATCGTAAAACTTAAGCCAGTCGTTCGCATCTTCCTTTACTATGGGTCGAAAGAGGATAGTCGATCCGTCCTTGAGAATGACCTTGCTTTCTTGTTCTGGACGCCGCGGGACGTTCGTTTCGCTTGTCATGGTTCTCTCCTTTTCTTTTGTGACGCCCATTCCCCAAACCCCCGGTCCCCTGTTTTGCACTTTTGCGCCGGATCATAAAGTTGCATATAACAACTATATCTGCAAAAAAGATCAGCCCGCCAGGTTCCGGTGGGCACGCCGGAGCACGTCCCTAAGGACAGCGATCTCCTCCTCGTCGATACCGGAGGCCGCAAGTTCGTCGACTTTCGTGACCCGCTCCGTCGCCTTGTCCATGATCTGCTTCCCCTTCTCCGTCAAATAGACGATCTTCTCCCTCTTGTCGCTGACTCCCGGCTTTCTCTCGACCATACCCGCCGATTCCGCACTCGCCACGAGTCTCGCCATGGTTGTCTTGTCTTTGAAGAGCTTGCGGGCCAATTCTTTCTGCGTCTGGCCGTTCTGATCCCAAAGATGAATGAAAACGGGCCATTGTTCCACGGTCATCTCCAGGCCGGCATCAGTCAGCTCTCGGTTCACGTGTTTCCACATGGCTCTGTAAAGGCGGGCGCTCAGATGAGCGATCGAGCCTTCGAGAGAGTACCTATTGTTATCATCGTTGTTCATAGTTGTAGTATACATCTACTTTTTGAAAATGTCAAGGTAGTTGTATGCTGCAACCAATTTTTTTTTAGGAAACCAGGAGATGTTCGAAACAAGGTTTTCGGACCTTTTTGTCCAGAAGCTTTTCTGATGGTCCCCGGCAGGCGACTCCGAGGGAATGCGGTGACATGCGCGATGCCGGGGCCACAGCGTGTAATCTTAAAGCCGGGCGAAAGACAACGGAGGAAGCCGTCTTTCTACGACGCCAGCTTTACCTTTCCGACCTTTCGTGTAATATTACGAAAAGAAATCGTGATGAACACGGACGTGATGCGAGAAAGGCTTCGTTCTTCGATTGCGATGCTCACGGAATGAAAACGATGGAGGATCAGATGGAGAAACCGACTGGGGCGATTACCGTATCGAGACAGATGGGGAGCGGGGGAACCTATATCGGGTACGAGCTGGCGAAAGCGCTTGGTTTCTCTTACGTAGACAGGGAAATCCTCCGCCGGGCGGCGAGCCTTCTCAACAGTGACGAGGCATCCCTCGAAGGCCATGAGGGGACATCATCCGGTTTTATCCGGAACCTCCTGAGGACATTCGCCTTGGGGACCCCGGAGACTTACACGCCAACGGAAAGGCCGGTCTATGACAGGGACCTGTACGTCCTCGAAAGTAAGATCATAAGCGAGATCGTGGATAAGCGCGACGCTGTCATCATGGGACGTGGCGGGTTCCGTGTGCTGAAAAATCGCCCAAATACGGTTCACCTGTTCATTCATGCACCTCGCGATTATCGAGTGGATCGAATGATGGAGACCGACAGTATCGCGGATCTGCGGGAGGCACAGGCGAGGGTGGACGAATCGGACCGGACAAGGGCCAGGTTCATCAGAGACATGGTCGAAGCGGAATGGACAGATGCGCGAAACTATCATCTCTGTGTCGACTCGAGCACCACCGGCCTTTCTGAAAGCGCGCACATGGTCATCGACTTTGTAAAAAAAGCTTTAGGCCGAGCTTCGCAAGTTACGGTCCCATCTGTGCCTGCCTAAGTGTGCCCTCCGCTCCGTCGCCGACGGCACTATGCACCGGCAGGATCGTTTCTTGCGTCCTTGTCATCTCGAAATAAGTGATCACAACAAGAAGGTGCCTATCGGAAGGAAGACGCAGCGGAATGTTCTTCTTGCTATACAATATTGATAGTGGCAACGATTAAGGCGTATGGCGGGAGCAAAAGGTGAGGACGGGGGGAGTAGCCAGTCACGTTAGTCACCTACATCCCCTACGTTGAGCGTCACGTTAGTCACCTACGTCCCCTACGTTGAGCGGATGAGGAAAAATGTATGACTGCAAGACGTGACCCCATGAGCTTTTCACTGTAATTGGCTCGCTTAGCTGCCTACACGGATTTTGCTGCGATCTCGGTGGCCGACTCCGCGACCGCGTGTACTCCTCTGTTCGAGCGGTCCCCGTCCATTACGGGGGAATCAGTCTTCAAGACTCTCATTCCGCTCTTCTCGGCAAGGGCCTTGATCCTCTCGACTATCTCCCCTTCTGTCTCGGAAGAAGTGAAAACCGCTATGTCCGGGCCTAGTGGCTCCCCTCCTTCCAATGCCCAATCGAGGAATCTCAAATACTCCGTAATTGGCCCACCAGGCTTGAAGTAGATGTAGCAGGCGGGGGGGTTGGCGTTCGCCTCGCATATCTCCTCTATGACGAGGTCGTATTGTTCCACGAGCCCGACTACCTCTTCATCGGAGGGGAAGAAAAGGTCTCCAACGATGGATATGCTTTTCATGAAGAACTCCTCTTTCACTCGTATGCTTTTTTCTGAACGACGGTGCACGCAGAGCAAGGTGGTGCGACCCGCTCCGCTGAAAACAAAACCCGCCCTTAAAGAGCGGCCTGACCGTCTACGCCAGAAGCCTCAAGAGAGGTTATCCGAGACCCATTGCTTTCCTTCCCGCCCACACAGATATATTGCCTTTCACAGTGTACTTAACAAGAGTAATGCATAATCAAGGAAACCGCACCTAGCAAAACACCTAATCCTGCCTTTCACGGACGATTCACACTCCTGCGACTTTCCGGGCGGTATTCGCGTTGCCCTTTGGCGGCCTTTCTACTCAAAAGCTGATTATGGCCTTTCCCGGGTCTATGTGCTACAATTATACATCATGTGGCACGTGCAAAAGGGGGTCAATCGTGAAGAAACTGAGCATCCGCGAAGCTCGGCAGTCGTTATCTCATCTCGACCAGCTTCTTGAACAGGAAGGAGAGATCACCATTACTCGTAGGGGAAAACCTATCGGGCGGGTGATAGCCATCGCCAGGAAGAAAGCCATGCCCTCCCACAAGGACCTCCGCATGAAGATGACCCCGGTCAGGACGGAAAGTCAGGTCCTTGTGGGAGAGGACAGGGAAGGACGATGAACGTTTATTTTGATACGAGCGCTCTCGCCAAGTGGTACCTCAGGGAAGCGCAGTCGGACAAGGTTGAGGCTTACATACGGGCTCACGGACCCGTCGCAATTAGCGATTTGACGGTTGTGGAAATGCGTTCGCTTCTAGCCAGGCACCGACGCGAAAAAAGCATTGATGTCGGACTTGAGGGACAGATATTTACGACCTTCCAGGAAGATATACGCCAAAGTTTTCTCGTTTGTCATCCTTTCCCTCCGGGGCTTGCCCTTGCAACGACAAATCTCCTCACTCTCTTGCAAGACATACCATTGAGGACCCTCGATGCCCTGCACCTGGCGATTGCGGGAGAGATACAGGCTGACACGATCGCCACTGCGGACCATATCATGGTTCAAGGCGCGAGAGCCCTGCACATGAAAGTAGCAGAGTTCTGATCGGTCAAGTAGGTCTGCGTAGCCTGGTCTCCACAGATCGGCATTTCTTCCTGTTGAGTGGAGTTCTTCCTGTTATCGACAATTTTGTTTATCTTTATGAGCAACTATGATAGAAGTGGTAATGATTAAAGGAGCTTGATTGGGGGCGCAGGTAGGCCTAAAATCAAGAATAAAGATTTGACCCCCCAGGCCCCCTATGGAACGGGTCACGGCAAGGCCCGAGGCAACAAGGGCCTGCAACCCCGGCACGCCAAGCTGGCCGTTGGCGCAGCTTCAACCCTGGCCGTGTTCCTGACCGAAACGCACAGGATGAAGGCTGAAAAATGACGGAAGGTATCTACCAGGCACCGAAGTAGATGCCTGTTCATGCTGACCTACAAATCGACCACTGAGATAACGGGTGAACGTTAGTGTCCCTTGATCTTGCGATGTTTGCTGATAAGTTGAGGCGATGCTGCAGCCAATTTGAGGTTGAGGAATCCGAGTTAGCTGCTGGCACCGGCATTCCCCTTGATCGAGTGTTTAATCTGCTGAATCAAAAGGCAGAGCCCACCGGCGATGAAATACTAATTCTTGCCGACTTTTTCAAGTGCGATTATAAGTTCTTTATTTCAAACGAGAAACTCGCTGCATTTGAGCAAACAGAGGCCCTTTTCAGAACATACAATGAAGAACTAAGCAAAAGGGACAAATGGGCCATACAGGAATTTATCTTTCTGTGTGAGTGCGAGGAGTTCCTGCTCGGGACCATGCCGACTAAACGAAAGTCGTCTTTTGTAGCCCGGAAAAAAGGAGATTATTTCAAAGGGCATGGGTCGGACGCAGCTTTCCAATTGAGGCAATATCTTGGCTACAAGCCTAACGAGGTTCCCAAAGACGTATTCCGCGATTTTCGACAAATCGGACTTCATGTGTTCAGACGCAAATTGGAGCAAAGCGCGATATCCGGGCTCTTCGTTCGTCACCCCGTTGCCGGCCCATGCGTCCTCATAAACTACGGCGAAGACACCTTTCGGCAAAGGTTCACGGCGGCTCACGAGGCGGCTCATGCGCTACTGGACGACGATCAAGATTACGTCGTTTCACATGTGAAATGGGGCAAAAAGGACCGTTCGGAAATTAGAGCGAACACGTTCGCTTCGCATTTTCTTCTCCCTCCTGAAAGTCTGAGCCTCATTCCCGACGCGAGCGTTTGGGATGAACAAAAGGGGTTGAAATTCGCGGC
Source organism: uncultured delta proteobacterium (assembly GCA_963750015.1). GTDB lineage: Bacteria > Desulfobacterota > Syntrophorhabdia > Syntrophorhabdales > WCHB1-27 > CAVVNC01. The sequence continues at coordinate 150,954 of CAVVPU010000221.1, forward strand.
GGCCTTGATGGTAAATCCGCAAACTCTCGCTATTGCCCTAAAGGAAGCTGGAATTATAAGAGATGCGCAGGCTGCGATCATCAGGGATGTGAAGGTGCCTAAAGAAATGAAAATAGATCCCGAACTATCGGGATCCTTGAGCCCTAAAATGCGTGATCGCAGAATAGACCTTCTGGAACGTGGCCTCTTCGAGCATGTATGCGGAACTATGTTTTGACGCGTACGAACAAGAGATCGTCACAGCCGCTCGGCTCGCCGAGATGTTGATAGTAGATATAGAGGAATTGCCTCAGATCGCCGGGACATACGGGCGAAAGGTCATCGTATGAATATTAATCTGTCCGCATTCCATCGGCATAATGTAACCGACACTTGCGCCATCTGGAACATTCTCTCCTCGCGGAGTTTGCATCTCGCTGCTCGACAAGCGGGTGTGACATTCTGCTGTACGAAATTTGTAGTCTACGAGTGCTTATTTAAGGCACGGAGTAACGTCAAAATGTCCGATGGCGAATTGTGCAACCGACTGCGAAAAGCTCAGGCTGAAGCTGATTTTATGGAATGTCAACTTGATGTCGCTGACCTTCAGACGGTCGAGCTCCTATCAAACAGAAAGCGTCTGGGCAAAGGAGAGTCTGTCATCGATCGCCTTTGCTATGAAGACCAGTCAAGCTTTTATGACGGATGATCAAAAGGCTCGAAATTTCGGAAAACAAATGATTGGTAATGACAAGGTGCAGACAACTCCGCATCTGCTTGGATGGCTCTTTTTTCAAGGAGGGCTCTCTGACGTGGACAAGGATGTGATTATTGCTGAGCATAAACGACTTGGCGGAAATCTCGAGCAATTCTACGAAGAAGTGTATCGAGAAGCTATGCGGTGCCGGCTGATCAACCGGAGAAACGACGGATAGGTGCCTCGGAGTCGGCCGGAGAAAAGGGGATCGGGGATGTGGCCTCCCTAGTGTGACTTGTGATGCGGAAGAAAGTGCAGAAAGCAGGAGGCAAAAAGTAATGCACGCTGGGAAACAACGGCCCCAAAGTTGCCCCTACCGGCTACTATCCCGCCCCTCGTGCGGGAACGCGGGTTTTCGGGCGGGGAAACAGACACGCTCAACGGGTAGAATCTATCGTTAAGGCGGTATGAGGGGGGAATAATGCTCGAATACACAAGAGATGAACTATCAGAAAAAGAGCTTGAGGACAGGATTATTAGGCATCCACAACTAATCGAAGGTGGCTTGCAATATTTGGAGCACCAAAGGCCCACAGCCTCTGGCCGTTTGGATGTTCTATTCGCAGACGGCAACGGGACACTTGTCGTAGCTGAACTTAAGGTCGTTGAAGATACCAATATGCTATTTCAGGCACTGGACTACTTCGATTTTGTGTCAGAAAAGATTGAAGGATTCGCGAGACTCCATTCAAAACAAAATGTCGACCCGGAAAAGTACCCTCGACTTATGCTGATAGCTCCGAGCTTCAGCCTCACCATGATCAATCGCTGCCGTTGGCTGAATCCAAATATCCAGATTTCTCTCTTCATCTATCAGTACATTTCCTTCCCTATCAACCAGGAAGATACTCTCGTTTTCGTTCCTCAAGAAATATCAGTCGCGCCAACCGTCTTGCCTAAGGCTCCGGATTTGACGAAATTGTTGACATACATAAAGAACGATAGTGTGCGCCAAATTGCGGCGAATATCTTGGAAGAAGCGAAAAGCTTGTCTCGGGAGATCGTGGTTGACCCGTTACAATGGGGCAAGTCCGTCAAATACAAGGGCTCCGTCCTGTTTTACTGGCAACCAAGGCAGACCTTCATCCGCGTAGACACTTTGAACGAAGATGGCGAATGGACTGGGTTCAACATCGAAAACGGAGACGAACATGGCAAGGTCATCGAGCAGATCAAACGCAATATGAAGAAATACGACGGAACTGCCTAACTATAAGATGTAGTCAATCGCCAAGGAGCAGGCTTGGCTGGCCCGCGCGTAAAAGACGAAGAGGTGGCGGAAAAACGTCTGGTTTGGCTCATACAAAAGTACCCGAGAAAGGATGAATGAAGCTCTAACTACGGCATACAGCGGATCGGCGAAAAAGGGCGCTTCACCTCCCGTTGAACTCCATGTCATTATTTTTCCATGGTAATGCGTAATTCATCACCTTTTGCCCGACGCACCACTTGCAGGTGCAAATGCTACGTGCAGGAAAGTCAAACGTTGGTGGCCTCTTGGGCCGCCGCTCTTGTTCAATTGGGCTGGTGTGCGCATCCTATGAAGGCCGGAACCGCGGGCTGTAAAGATACGGTTCCGCGTGGGTGGATGGTCGCATGGTCGGGATCGATGAGGTGTGGATGCCCTGTGAGTATCGTAGACCGTAGCCGTACTTTATCGTACGGCGGAGCGTCACGAACGGAGCAGGGCGCCGCAGATCGCGATTCCGGCCAGGCGGCCGGCCGCACACCTTTACCCTATTGGCTGCGCAAGACTCGCTTGTCTCCGGTTCGGATAGTCAACTTTATCTCGTCCAGGTATTCGAGCAGTGGGATCATATATTTCCTCGATAGACCGAGGACTGCCTTGAAGTCCGCCGGGAGCATCTCCTTTTTTTGCCCCAGGTGCTCGCGCACGAGTTTTTTCAGGTCTTCCATAGGTTTCGCGGCGCAGTACATGTCGGCCTTTACTTTGACCACCTTGCCCTCGTAGACGAGCTTTCCCAGGATGTCCTTGAGGTTGCCCTCCTTGATGCGAAGCTCGTCGGCCAGTTCCTGGAGGCTGGGGGGCGTCAGTCCACGGCTGTTCAAAAGGCCTAATATCCGGCCTTCCAGCTTTTCTATGTTTGCGTCCTGCTTGCGCTCGGCGGTCTTCAGGCTCACCCGGTCCTTCTCTATCTCCGCGTTTCCCGCTTTGACCGTCTCTTCGAGGGCAGCCTGAAAGACCTGCTGGTCCACCTCCGGCAGCCTTGTCCTCAGCTCCTCCCGGGACATCCCTACTTTCAGAGGGTTCTTTTCGTGAAACTCCTTGAGCAACCCCGTGAGCAGCTCTTTGTAGGCCTGGAAGCGGGCTGCGGGAACCACTATTTTCCCCACGGTCCTTACCTTCCCTGCGGTGGTAAGCTCGTTGACGCTCCTGTCCGTTGCCTCTTCCCGGGCCCCGAGGAGCGCCGCCAGGTGTTGCCTGGTGACCCCACCGTATCCCCCCTTCTCCACGTGGTATTCGGCCTTCTGCCGGTCGGAGCCGGACCGGAGCAGATCGTACATGGCATCGAAATTCTCCGACAGCCGTTTGTGCTTTCCCGGGGCAATGTCGAGCACGCTGCCCCCGCCCAGGGTCTGGATCGCATAGGAGCCCCTCAGGATGTAGCGGTCGCCCGGAAGGACGACCACGGGCTCTGCGAAGACGAATTGGACGAACGCCTCTTCCCCCGGCTCTATGGCCTGCCGGTCGAGGAGTATGAGACGGGCCTCGACCTGGGTCGTGGCGATGTGGAAGCGGAGTATGGTGTTGTTCTTGATGGGCTTGAAAGGGAGCTTGAGATATCTCAGGGTGGCGTCGATGCGGTTGGTGAGGAGGAGGCTGTCGGGTCTGCCGATGATGGTCCCCCTCTCTATCTCTTGCTTTTCCACCCCTTGCAGGTTGAGGGCGACCCGCTGGCCTGCCCCCGCTTCCTTCACGTCTTCGTGGTACGCCTGGACGTTTCTCACCCGCGCCATCTTGTCTGTCGGGTATATCTGGATCTCGTCCCCTACGCGCACCCCGCCGGAGATACAGGTCCCTGTCACGATGGTCCCGAAGCCCTTTATGGTGAAGACCCGGTCCACGGGAAGCCTGAAGATGCCCGCCCGCGACCTTTCCTCGATCTCGGCGGCCTGTTCTTTTATCCGGGCCCTGAGTACGTCGATGTTCTCGCCCGTTATCGATGAGACGGGGATGACGGGAGCACCTTCGAGGAACCTCCCTTTCGTCAGATCCTCCACCTCTTCTCTGACAAGCTCCACCATCTCGCCGTCTGTGGCGTCGATCTTCGTGATCGCCACGATCCCCCTTTTGATGCCGAGGAGCTCGCAAATATCCATGTGTTCCCGGGTCTGGGGCATGATCGATTCATCGGCTGCCACCACGAAGAGCACCATGTCGATGCCCCATGCCCCTGCCACCATGTGTTTCACGAACCGTTCGTGACCGGGCACGTCTACTATTCCCACGAGCAGATCGTCTCCGAAGCGATAGTAGGCGAAGCCGAGCTCGATGGTGATGCCCCTTTCCTTCTCTTCTTTGAGCCTGTCGCAGTCGATGCCGGTGAGGGCCTTGATGAGGGCCGTCTTTCCGTGATCGATGTGGCCGGCCGTCCCAACCACTATCTGTTTCATGGTCAAATGATACTATAGGACCGGAAAAAGTGAAAGAGGGCCGGTCCGACCCATAAGCCCCCAGGGCGAACGCATTCGGAAATCCAAGGGTGACCTCAAGAAACGTATGACAGTCGGCATAGAAGAACATGGGGGTCAAAAAGACAAAAAGACAAAGAGGCAAAAAAGACGAGTGAGGGTCCGAGGTGTGGCCGGTCGGCTGAGAGAGATCGCGATCTGCGGCGCACTTTTCGCCATGCGCCCTCCGACGTACATTAGTACGCCATCCGGGCAGCAAGGCTCAAATTGCATCCACACCTCACGATCCCTCCCAGCCGACCGGCCGGTGACACGCGGAGCCGTATCATCAAAGAAAGCGCGGCTCCGGCCTTCATAGGATGTACACACCAACATCAACTTAAGAGGAGGGCGGCCCTACAGGCCGCAAAAGATGCTCTGACTGTCGCGTTGTCCTTCTCGTCCATCGTCCCTCGTCCATCGGTCTTTTCCCGGCTCCGGCCTCCATAGGATGTACACACCAACATCAGTTGAATAAGAGCGGCGTCCCTGGAGGCCGGCAAGGACGGAACGCTTTCGCGATTTCTTTCTCGTTCATCGTCATAGCCCGAAGGGCTCATCGTCCCTCGTCCGTCGGTCTTTCCCCTTTTCACTTTTCCCTTTCCCCTTCGTTTGCCCTGGTGGCGGCCTCGCGAAAGCGGTTGCAAAATGGCTTTTCCGTATATATACTTGGGCGGCGCGAATCTTCCGTGAGAGATATGTGGGCCGGCACGAGGAACGGAGTTGTGCCGGTATGAAATATGCAGTAATGTCAGTATGAAAGATGTTGCACAAGGTGAGGGACATGGTATATAAAGGAATTGTGAAGACGCTTTTGATCGTTATGGTCCTTCTTTTTCCGTTGTCTGCGTTTGCCGCGGAAATCACCGCCGATTCTTATATCCTCGTCGACAGGGAATCTTTTTCCGTCATTGCAGGAAAGGATTACCATCGTCCGTTGCCGCCGGCGAGCACGACGAAAGTAATGACCACCATTCTCGCCCTGGAGAGGCTCAACCAGGACGAGAGCATCATACCTTCGAAACAGGTGCTTTCGATCCCCGCCTCCAAGCTCAACCTGGTTCCGGGCCGACCCTATCGGGCCATCGACCTGATCAAGGGGGCCATGGTTGAATCGGCTAACGACGCTGCCTATACCCTGGGCGTGGCAATCGGCGGATCCGAGGAGGGTTTCGCCCGGCTCATGAATGAAAAGGCCCGCGAGATAGGCGCAAACGACTGTCATTTCGAAAACGCCTCCGGTCTCTACGTGCCGGGACACCTCGTATCAGCCTACGACCTTGCCCTTATCTTTAGCTATGCCCTGAACAACAAGGAATTCGAAGAGATAGTGGGGACCAAGTATTTTCTTTTCAACAGGGGCAACGGTGACGTGAAGTACATGAACCACAACCGTCTCCTCTTCTGCTTTACGCCTTCGGTGGGCGGGAAGACGGGCTACACCAGGGCATCCCGCCACTGCTATGTGGGGGCCTTCGAAAAGGACGGAAAGACCTATATCCTTGCTATCCTCGGCAGCCGGAACCTCTGGGGGGACGCGGTCAACATCCTCCAGCAGATTTACACGGACGTGCCTTCGCCCCGCGATATCGTCATGTCCAAGGCGAGCATTACCTCTCCCTTTTCGTATCACGTCAAAACGGTCAGCTATAAGAGGGTGAAGAGATACGATGTAGTAAAAAAGCCCAGGAAGACCAAGAAAGGGAAGCACCACCGGCTCCACAGGATTTGATGAGATTCAAACGCCTCTTTGTATCAGCGCTCATTTTCTTCTTTCTTCACGGGAGTCTGTTCGCCCTTACATTGGACGAAGAAAAGAAGTACGGCCGGGAGGTATATGGCGAGGTCTCGCGCTCGGCGAGCCTCCTTTCCGACCCCTATGTCTGCATTTACATGAATATCATAAAATCACGGCTGGAAGCCGCAGCCGACCTGCCATTGCCCATCAAGCTGACCATTATCAATTCGCCCACCCTTGAGGCCTTTGCAACTGCCGGCGGTTATGTTTTTATCACCACCGGCATACTGGAGCAGGCCGACAAGGAGGAAGAGGTCGCAGGAGTGCTCGCCCACGAGTTCGGCCACGTCGGAAAACGCCACGTGTCCAAGGCCATGGAAAAGGAAAAGTATCTCACCTGGGCCACCCTGGCGACGGTGCTCCTTGCAGCGTTGGGTCCGGCCGATGCCGCGGCAAAGGGCGTTATCATGGCCGGCGGAATGGGAGCAGGGGAGGCTGTGGCGCTGAAATTCTCCCGGGAAAACGAGGAGGAAGCCGACAGGGCAGGAGTCGGAACCGCCGAGCGGGCCGGGTACAACGGCCGGGGCAGCGCCGAGTTCCTCAAGAAGATTGCCTCCCTCAGCAACGAGAAAGACTATCCCCCCTATCTCCTCACCCATCCTTATTCGACAGACCGGGTAATGAAGATAGAGCAGCTCGCGAGCCCCATGAAGACCCGCGTGGACGATTCATTCTTTCCTTTCATCCTCGTGAGGCTCTTGGTGCTGGGAAAGCCGCTGAGCGCGCAGAACGAGGAGATCTGGCTCAACAGATACCGCAAGGACCCCAAGGATGCGGCCAACTGCTATGCCGCAGCCCTTATCTACTCCATGAAGGGCGATACCGGACGTGGTCTTGACCTGCTCGGGCAGCTCGATTCCCCGTACAGACCCCTCTTGGTCGGGGAGTTGCTCGTCCGCGCCAACCGCTTCAAGGAAGCCGTCGATGTACTCAATCCCGAGACCAATCCTGTTGCCCGTTATTTCCTCGCCAAGGCCTACGAGGGGCAAGGCAACTTTCAAATGGCCGGCCGCGTTTACAAGGAGCTTATCCCCTTTGCCGGGACTTTTCCAGAGGCATATCAGCGGATAGGAATGACCCTCGGAAGACAGGGCGATCAGGCGGGCGGGTACGCGTTCCTCGGCCGCTACTACCTTGAGACAGGGCGGGACGGGGCAGCCCGGACCAACCTCGAAAAGGCCATCACGAAATACGGGATAAACGCACCGGAATCAGCGGAGCTCTTGATGCTCCTCGATACGATCAAAGGCTCGGGCAAGAAGAACAACGACACCAAAGGCAACGGGTATGGTCGTCCTTCCTTTCTCACGGCTTCTCCTTCGCCCTTTCCCTCATTTCTTCAACGATAAGCTCGATCGCTTCCTGAATACTCGGGCCTTCCCCCTTGCATCGCACGACTCGCGAGCCCTTGGGCCGCCATATGTCAGGGTCTGCCTCCCAAAAGAGGGTAGTTGGGAAGAGACCGCACCGGGCTGCAAGGTGGGCCATGCCCGAGTCGTTCGAGAAGAAAAAGCCCCCCTTTGACAAAAAGGCAGCTATTTCCGGAAGGCCATCGAAGCTGAGCGTAGGAACACCCGGCAGAAGCAGCTCGGGGGGCGTCACGAACACGCTGTTCAAGCCCTGTGCTGTCAAGCCCTCCTGCACCCTCACGAAGTTTTCGGGCGGCCACTTGTGCTTTTCGAAACCCGTCTCTGCATAGAGGATTATCCGGTCTGCCCATCTTTTCGGGAAGGCGGCGGCTGTCGGTTTCATCCCGTATGTGGCGAGCTGCGCGAGCTGGTGCTGCTCCACGGGTATGCTCATCCCGTCAGGAAAAAGGTCGATGAAGAGGAGATCGTGCGTGAGGCCGGATAGCCGCGCCCGGAAAGAGCCTTCCCGGTCTTTGCCGAAGAAGATGATGCGTTTCCATGAAGGCCCCGGAGATGAATCGGAGAAGAGGTACGCCCATTCGCGCCGGTCTATGGAACCGACCCGCGTGAAATAGGCGGAGAAAAGCTCGAGGACCCGTGCGTTGCCCACGGCCCTGATGGGCCCCTTGCAGTGGAGGGAGATGGTGAGAAAGGCCGACTCGGATAAGCAGATATCGCCGAGTCCGCCCATGTGGATAAGAAGGCTTTCGGCGTTCTCGATCACTGGGACACGCTCCTCAGGACGCCTGATAGAGCCTTCCTCAGAGCCGGGGTAGCAGGCGGAAACATGTGAGTATCCTACCACGAGAGAAGCACACGAGGGTAGGGCACCTGCATGAAAGAGGCGAATGGGGCGAAGAGCCAAAAGAAGCACGTGAGGGCACGAGGCGTGGCCGGTCTACGAGAGAGACGAGTGAGGGTCCGAGGTGTGGCCGGTCGGCTGGGAGAGATCGCGATCTGCGGCGCACTTTTCGCCATGCGCCCTCCGACGTACATTTAGTACGCCATCCGGGCAGCAAGGCTCAAATTGCATCCACACCTCACGATCCCTCCCATCCGACCGGCCGGTGGCACGCGGAGCCGTATCATTAAAGAGCCCGCGGCTCCGGCCTTCATCGGATGCACACACCAGCACCAATTTAAGAGGAGGGCGGCCCTAGGAGGCCGCGAAGAGCCGACTATGTGATTCCTTTCTTTTCCTCGCCCTGGGAGAGGGGAGCGGGTAGGGTGAGGGTGGCGTCGAGTCCCTTTTGACTTGGGCATGAGCACTCAACCTGTTAGGCGATCTTTTGAATCTTCACTGCTGTTCCGAAACATAGGACTTCTGTCCCATCCCCGACATCAGAAGCGTCATACTGAACTCCGACTACTGCGTCTGCCCCCAGTTTTTTCGCATGTTCCACCATGTCATCATACGCCTGAGCTCTTGTAGTTTCACACATTTCAGTGAACGCTCGTATCTTCCCTCCCACAATGTTCTGCAAGCTCCCCATTATCCCCTGCCCGATTGTCGGAGTGCGGACGACTATGCCTCTGACTATGCCAAGGTACTGAGTGATCTGATACCCTTCGATTTGGAAGGTTGTGGTAACAATCATAACTCTCTCCTTTCTACACGACACTCCCTGCCGCCAGAAGATACCTAATTTGTTAGTACTCTTGGAGAGTCCGTTCACTGAGCAGCCGTCCCCGGCAGAGTGATCAGAATTGCTACACCGCAGGCGCAGGAAAAAAGCCCCAGCAACGCAAGAAGTAGTGTGTGCAGTAGGCCCCTTCCGCTTTTTAGGTTAATCCAGCCAAGAAAGAGCAAAGCCATTCCTGTGAGGATAAGCAATACGCCTTTCAGTGGAAGAGGCAATGCCTCCAGCAGGTCGCTAAGCCAACTTCCTCTCATTTCGCGTGCTCCCCTACTCCACGGGATACTTGTCCGGCTCGAATGCCTAACAGCGGAGAAACCAAAAGAACGAGGAAAATGCTCGCCTCATTTCTGTCTCCTTCACAATTACCATACGAAAGGTAGGGCATGCAAGAACAAAGACATAATTGAGGAAGACATCCTTAATAACGAATTACGTCTTGTCCACTTATTCTGGAGGCCTCCAGGGACGCCGCTCTCATCCAATTGGTGCTGGTGTGTGCATCCGATGAAGGCCGGAGCCGGAAAGGACATCGCGAAGCTCGAATCGCGAATCGCGAAGGTTTAGAACGGAAGAGCGAATGACCACCCTCATCCTACCCTTTCGGGAACGGGCAATACGCGCCTGCGGCGGTTCTTCCTTTTTATGAGGGGGTGGCTCCGTGGGCTTTGGAAGAAAAGGCAAGAACCTATCGCGGGCCAAGCTCTCGCCGTTGGCGATGATCCGCGAGGGCAAGCCTGGATGGAGGGGGCGACGCAAGCCCCGTTAATTGCCGCGGCCATGCCTCGTGCCCTCACACGTACCGGTTGACATTTGGTATCTATAAGGTATAATAATTATACATGGAGTTTGAGTTTGATCCGAGGAAGAGCGAAATGAACAAGACCAAACACGGCATTGATTTTGTCCAGGCTCAGGTACTCTGGGATGATCCTGACCTCGTTGAAGTACCCATCAGGACGAGCGATGAGCCGAGGTTTTTCGTCGTGGGAAGAATCCTGGACAAGCACTGGTCGGGTGTCATCACTTACCGGAGCGACAGGATTAGAATAATCTCCGTGCGCCGGTCGAGGAAAGAGGAGGTCGACCTTTATGAAGGCTAGCGAATTCGACAAGAAATTCGATGAAGGAGAGGACATAACAAAATACCTGGATGTGTCCAAGGCGAAGAGGCCCGGACAGGAGCAGAAACGGGTCAACGTGGACTTCCCTGCCTGGATGGTCCGCTTGCTGGATAAGGAGGCGAAGCGGCTGGGCGTTCCGCGCCAGGCTATCATCAAGGTATGGATAGGCGAGCGCATCGAAAAAGCAGGGTGATGGACGATGGACGACGAGCCCTTCGGGACGAGGGACGAGAAAGACCTCGCCAATCGCGAAAAGCGAGAGCACCTTCTTGGCGGCCTCCAGGGACGCCGCTCTTATTCAATTGATGTTGGTGTGCACATCCTATGAAGGCCGGAGCCGCGGGCTCTTCTAAAGATACGGTTCCGCGTGCCACCGGCCGGTCGCTTGAAGGGGATGCGTCATAGGTGGATGCCATGTGAGCAACGTTGGCCGCAGCCGTACTAAATGTACGGCGGATGGACACGTGCGGAGCAGGGCGCCGCATAGGGCGTATTCCCTTCAAGCGACCGGCCGCACCTCGTGCCTTCACTCGCCGCCCCACAGTTGAAGACATTTCTCGTCTCGGCTTTTTCCTTACTTTCTCTTTCCCAAGCTTGCCATTATGGATTTGTCATGGTTATGATTAGAGAGCACCGTCTTACACGGGCTCGCCTGGGCGCCGCCCTATGAGGTCAATCCGAAGAAGTTCATGAGAAACGGCAGAGTGTATGGAGAAGAAAGAGATTAGGAAAGAAGAGTTTCCCTGGAGCAAGGTCTTTGAGCAATTGCCTCAGGAAAAGCAGGATGAATTCATCCGGACCGCGGAGGATCGAGTCGTAGCGCCCCATACGATCATCGTCAAGCAAGGGGACCCCGGGGACTCTTTTTATATCATTCGTTCCGGAAAAGTGAGAGTCTTCAGGAGAACCAGCGACGGATTGGAGAGAGACCTTGCCGTGCTGGGAGCGGGGGAGAGTTTTGGACAAATCTCGTTGCTCACGGAAGAGGCAAGGGTCGCGAATGTGGAGGCGATAGAGGAGACCCATCTTTCGGTCCTTTCCAGAGAGCAGTTTGAGAGTATTCTTAAGGACTTCCCTGACATCTCCGTGGGCCTGGTAAAACAGATGTCGGGATTGCTTATGCAAGCCGGCGCGGTCATTGAAAAGGAGGTAGTGCGACGAAGCCGGCCGCCCCGGATGAGCTGGCTTCATTTTGTGCTGATCATCGGCCTGAGCCTTCTTCTTGCTCTCCTGTTCAACAAGTCCAACCCGAACGGGATACCTCTGTTCCCGAAGGTCCCCGACGCAAAGGCGATTCCCGAGATCAGCGCGCCGTCCGCGATGGAAGAGATGAAGAAGGGGGACACGCTCATGGTCGATGCGGGGCCTGAAGGCTTCTATCAAGCGGAGCATATCCAGGGAGCAATCAATGTGCCTCTCTCTCTTGCCGATTTGCTGTACGACGTGACCTTCGAAGGAGAGGACAAGGCGAAGAAGGTGATCGTGTACGGAGGGACTTTCAGCAAGCTCTATGATTGGGAGCTGGCGGACAAGCTCGTACTCAAGGGCCATAAAGACGTGAGGGTGCTTAAGGGAGGCATAAGGGCATGGGAGAAGGCGGGCTACCCTGTGCAAATATGGGTAGAAAAGAAATGATCTGGAAATTCCTGAAGCGAATCGTGACGAGTCCTCATCTTGCGCTCATCCTGAGAGTGTACGTGGGCTGTTTCTTTCTCTACGCAAGTCTGAGCAAGATACCCTACCCGGCACAGTTTGCGGACGCGGTGGCGGCCTATCGGATAATCCCGTACTGGTTTCTGAATCCGGGAGCCCTCATATTGCCCTGGATCGAGTTTGTGAGCGGACTCTTTCTGATACTTGGATTGAGGACGAGGGCTGCCGCAACCTTGATCGGCTTGATGCTGATCATGTTCATATTCATGGGCCTCGCCAACATGTACTGGGGGGTGTCGATTACCTGCGGATGTTACGACACGGTGGGCGAGCCTATTGGGTGGAGGCATGTGGGCGAACAAGCGATGCTGCTCCTTTTCACGATACAGGTCTTTTCTTACGACAGATTATTCACGTTCCTGAGAGGGGGCTTACCGCCCCGCGTAAGGGCACGGATTTTTGCCCGTAGAGAATCTCGATAGGTTGGTCTATGATGAAACAATCAAGATATCAGGATTGTCAATGGATCGCGGCTCTCTTTCTGCTTCTGTTACTTCTGTTTTCGTGCGGGTCCAATGATAAGTACGTGGGCACGTACAAAGCAATGGGGCAGGAATCGACGAAACACAGGGAGATCGTCCTGGAGTTGAAGGAGAATGGGGATGGCCTGTGGAGAGTGAGTTCCGATGAGGCTAAGGGCACCTTCGTGGAGGTCCCTTTTGCGTGGTACATCAAACGGGGGGACCTACGGGTGAACACCAAAGCGGGAGGCGTGATCGTAGGGAAGATAGACAAGGATACGATCCGGATGACGCTACCCGGCTCCAAAGAGCTGCTCTTCAGGAAAACCCGATAGGCTCCTTCTTCAGTGAAAAGGGGAAAGTGGAAAGGGGAAAGGGGAAAGGGGAAAGGGGAAAGGAATCGCGAAACTCGAATCGCGAATCGCGAAAGTTAGGGACAGAGAGCAAGGTCCACCCTCACTCTACCCTCTCCCCTCACCAAGGGCGAGAGAAAAAGAGCATCCTTTCAGAATGTTCCTTTTGACGGCCTCTTAGGACGCCGCCCTTATTCAATTGGTGTTGGTGTGTACATCCTATGAGGGCCGGAGCCGCGGGCTCTTCTAAAGATACGGCTCCGCGTGCCACCGGCACCTCGTGCTCCCATTCGTCTCTTCGTCGTCCGACCCAACCATAGGTTTCTTGAACTCATCCAAATACGTTTGCCCTGGGGCGCATCTTGCGGTACGCGCTTTTCTGCGGCAATCGTGGTATAATAATACGTTCCTCTGGTGACTATCACCAATCAACCTACGTTCAACCGCTTCTGCGTATTCCTGAAAAGCCATCCTAAGGCTCGGGGCCGCTGCCAAGCAACCCCCAACAAAAGAAAGGTGCCGTCGTGGGCTTGAGAAGGCCACCCCCCATAGTGGTCGTGGATAATGACGCCACACAATGAAACCGCACTATCCGAGAACGATTCTCGGAACAAAATGAGAATAGGGAGCACCAATGGCCAAAGAGATGGATATTGTTGAGCGAGTTCAAAAAACTATCGACCACGTGAAAGCCTTCGGGGAAGGCAAGGACGAAGGCTATGGCACGGCGACCGCGGTAATCAGAGACGCCACCGAGGCTCTCGCCGACGCCAGGACTGCGGGTGTCGACGTATCCGGCCTGAGAGCAGAATTACCGGGACTGGAGCGGAAGGCAAAACGTGTCTACGCCGCGATGGCCGTCGATCGCGTTCGGAAACTGGGGAGGGAAAGCGCTCGGGGTACATTACGCCGCACACCGCCATCCAGGATGCCCGGAGCGCTATTGCCGACGCAAAAAGCGCGGGAGCTAATGTAATCGACCTGGAATCCGGCATGCCGGAGATGGAACGAAGCGCGTGGCGTTTCGCTGCCAAGAAAGTGTGAAGTCCCAAAGGGCCTTTAATGTATGGACACTGTGCAGGGAGGAACTCGGCTAAGGCGGGGTAGAGCTTCGGTGCGCAAGCATGCCAACCTATTGCAGGAATGAGGTTAACAATACTATGAATTCTTATTGGTACAGAGAGTACAGGACAATAGCCGGGGAGTGGGCAATGGAAGTCAAAAGAGGTGTTGTCCCTATCGGGAGCATCCGCAAGAATGAATCGACGGGCAGGTACGAGTTTTTCGAAGGCCGTGATACGGTTGTGACGCCTCTCTACGACGGGGTCGATCTGAATACACTGCGGCAAAGGATAAAAGCGCGACAACCCTAACCGCGCATTTTGTTTTTGACGATCGGAACTTAAACGTGAGAGCCATATCATTCAGCGGTTC
>CAVVPU010000222.1:0-3369 GCA_963750015.1 uncultured delta proteobacterium
AAAGGATTCCGGATCTCGGGGACAGTAAGGCTCGGTTGCAGCTTCTGCTCGGCGACCCCGGCCCTGCCCGTGGTGGGCGTTGACGTGGTGGCACATGGGAGCTACTCGCTCTCGAAAGGGAGTGGCGAGGAAAGGGCTATGGGGGGGCATAGGTGCCGCACCCCCACCTTCGCCCGTCCTCACCTTCACTCACCTACTTGTAGACACCGTATTCCTTCGTCGTGTCGACCCAGACCTTGACCAACTCCGGCTTGCACCCTTCCATCTCCCCCACCGTGGTGCTCATGATGAATCCGCCGCCCTTCCCTACCTTCTCGCACAACTCGATCGTGAACTTCCGCACCTCATCCGCCGAGCCGGCCTGCAGCAGTGAGTTGCGCATGCCGCCCACTATGCACATGGTATCTCCCACGATCTCCTTGACCTTGAAGATATCGCTCGACTGGAACAAGCCCGCGGTTTTTCCTTTGGGCAGCTCTGCCAGATGCTTCAGGCGCTGATCCCAGGTCCCTTCATAGAAGACCATAGGCATGATGCCCGCCTCCACGAGACCGACCATGAGGGCCTTGAGCTGGGGCCAGTAGAACTTCTCGAACTGGGGCAACGACATGAAGCCGTCCGAACCCCGGTGCAACGGGATGAAGGAGACCTTGAGCCCCGTGGCTTGGCTGAAGCCGATGGCATATTCGAGGCTGAAATCGTAGGGCCTTTTCCTCGGCGGCGAGGAGCTTCTCCGGTCTGCGAAAGATATCGAGCATGATGCCCCGCATGCCCCGGAGCGTGTCGGACATGAGATCGAAGGGCGCTTCGACAACAGAACCGGCAAGAGTAGGAGGGACAAAGCCGAGGGCGGCCATGCGCTGGGACGAGGCGATAATCCGGGCGTCCGCTGCTGCCTGGGCATCGGCAGCCCGGGCGAGGGCCCGGAAGGCGGCTGCCAAGGGCGGCGCCTTGAGCACACCGAGATTCGGCAGGCTGTAGTGGCCGAAGCAGGCAATGCCGAGGGGCGGAAGCATGGCAAGGCCTCCGAGCTCCTTGAAGACCCGGGGCCAGTACTTGCGGATGCTCCAGTCTGCCGGGTCATCGAGGAAGGCGTCGTAATCCTCGGCCTTCATGTATTCACCCTCGACGAACTGAAAGGAGGAATTGGGGTCTGCGCCGTCGTGGCCGGGAAACCTCGTCATGCGGTCGCCCAATGCGAGACTCGCTCCGGGATTGTTGAAGACGCCGAAGATCGCGTCGGGCTGGAAATACAAAGCTGCCTTTTCCAGCATCTCCTGTTCCTTTTCCGCACTTTCCTGCTGTTCCTGATGGGTGAAGCCATACATGTCGGCAAGCATGTAGCCCATGCCGAGTTGAATAGGGATTCGGTCGGGCTTCTTAAGTTGCAATGCGTCTTGGATGCGCCTGTTCCGCTCCTCAAAAAGCTGTTCGGGTGCCTTGCCGATGTCCGGGTCCGTGTAATTGGTCGCCATGTGGTTCGACTCCTTTTCTATTTCGTTTGGGTTGTGCGTTGTCCTTACAAACTATACCCGGAAGCCTGAAAATAGACAAAAGAATTCGAAGGTCACTCACCCGCAGCCGGTCATGGTGCGATCAAAACTCTTGCTAAGGGTGACGGATTATTGCCGCAACGGGGCCTAACCAGGATACGGACGACCCGTGCCGCACATCGTGCCCCTCATCGGCCGGTGTCCCCTAATGATTGCTCAACTCCTTAACCTTCTCATAACATAGCGTTGCTTCATCCTCCTTGCCCAGCGATCTGAGGATGAAGGCTTTGTGGTTCCATGCATTAGTGTAGCCGGGCTTCAATTCGATCGCCTTGTCATAGGCAGCCAGTGCTTCTTCATTTCGCTTCAGGTTCTGAAGAGCGAGGCCCTTGTTGTACCATGCATAGCTCGCATCCGGCTTCAGCTCGATCGTCCTGTCAAAGGCTTTGAGTGCGTCATCGTACTGCTTCATGAGGAGAAGAATACGCCCACGGTGATTCCATGCAGCCACCTTCTCCGGACTCAGTTCTAGGACGCGATCCGTAGGGGGCAGCGCCTCTTGGTACCTGTTCATAGCGAAAAGCAGAGTCGCTTTCGCATACAGAGCATCGACGTAGGCGGGTCTCAACTCGATCCCCTTGTCGTAGGCAGCCAGCGCTTCTTCGTTTCGCTTTAGATTCCGAAGAGCGACGCCTTTGTTGTACCAGCCCCAACTCGCGTCCGGCTTCAGCTCGATCGTCCGTTCAAAGGACTTGAAAGCATCCTCGTACTGCTTCATGACGATAAGAATAAGTCCACGGCGATTCCACGCATCGACATCCCCTGGTCTGAGATCTATCACACGACCGGTCGCAACGAGGGCGTCCGCATATCTCTTCTGTTCGTAAAGGATGGAGCTTTTCAAATTCCATGCTCCGGCCAGATCGGGTTTCAACGAGGTAGCCCTGTCGAGAGGATCGAGAGCATCTTGGTAGCGTTTATCCAAGAAAAGGATCTGTCCTTTGCTATACCAGAGCAGTGCGTTGTCGGGCTGCCGCTTTATATCCGTCTCGATTATTGACAACCGCTTTTCCACCATGTCGGGTGGGGTAATACAACCGGAGGCAATTGACTGCCCAGTGGCCCGGTCAATCACGAATTGTGTCACCATCTCGCTGAATCGAGATGTATAGTCGACGAGATAAACGTGTCCTTCCTTAGCTGTAAACGAAGTGAAGCAACTTTCCTCCGTCCACTCCAG
The DNA here is from genome assembly GCA_963750015.1 of uncultured delta proteobacterium. Taxonomy (GTDB): domain Bacteria; phylum Desulfobacterota; class Syntrophorhabdia; order Syntrophorhabdales; family WCHB1-27; genus CAVVNC01. The sequence continues at coordinate 2,734 of CAVVPU010000222.1, forward strand.
CACAGCCCAGGGGCCGGTCGTCCTAAAAAAAGAAGTTTCAATCGTATGCTTACCCGGCTCAACTATGAGGGCTGATGAATTTGTCTTCAGCCCGTCGCAGCTTTCGAAGGTGACGCTGGAACTCGCCTCGATCCGAGCGAGCTTGTCTGCGGGCAGATCGGCGCCGGTATACATCTTCTGAGCCGCGCAGGAGGAGAGCAGAAGAAAAACCGGTATAACCCCTAAAGTCTGGCGAAAGCTTAGAGCCCTTCCCTTCATCTATCCTCCTCCCACGGACTGGAAGCCAATAAAGTCAGCCTCTATTTCAGTTTGAGCAGCTTTCTCGCGTTGCCTTCGTAGATCGCGTACCTCTCCTCATTCGTGATCGGCAGTCTGTCTATGATGTCGATGGTCCACCTGATATAGGCCGACCCCTTCTCAGGATCGAAGGGGGAGTCGGAGGCAAAAAGCACATGGTCCGCACCGAAAAAACTGAGGCCGCACATGGTCGCCGCTTCGGAACCGAATACGGCCGTGTCCGCGTAGAACATATGAAAATAGTCGATTGGCCTCTTCTTAAGCTGTTTGAGGAGCACCTTATAATCGACGTCCGATGTGCGGTCCCCAAGCTGATCCCATCCCGGACCCACGCGGCCT
>CAVVPU010000223.1:0-5318 GCA_963750015.1 uncultured delta proteobacterium
GAGGGCGGCCTGCGGTTTAACCACATCTTTGAAGTGTTTGTTTAACTCAGATGTAACAACCCTTCGACACCATTGTGCAAATACGTCGGCTGCAATCCGCAGAATATCGCCTGCGCCACGCCCGGTGACCGCAGAAGTCACCACCACCGGCGCCCACGCCATGAAGCCGAGTTCCTCGCGGACAGCGGCAACCCGCTTGTCTATCTCGGCCCGACGGATGAGGTCGCCCTTGTTGACCACGATGTAGACCTCTTTGACCTCATCTCCGCCAGCTCTTCGGTGTTCGGTAGCTCAACGTCCGCCATGGCTCTTCTCCTCAAAAACAGGGCGCTTCCCGGGTCTCAAGACCCGCCTTAACGTCTATGGTCATAGGAAAAGCTTGCGGGGTCTTGCGATCATACATTCGACCCCATCCTTCTTTTCACCGTGTCGATAAGCTGACCAGTGGATGTCCCCTCTATTTCTCCCCTAACCTCGGTAACCTTTTGAGGAGACTTTTTCACGTGGAGCCGGAGGACCTACCCGCTCTCTTTAGCAACTGCGAGCGTAACACCGTGGCCCATAGTACCCGCGTCCGTTATATCCGTAAGGAGCGTAATATCCGTAATGAGCGTGATACCCATAAGGCGCGTAATAGGGAGATTGGTAATACGGACCGTAGGCATTATATGGCTCGGCGGGAACAACCGCACACGCCGCCGCCAAGCCTGCTACCACGAGCAATGCAAGCACGATCACCAGCGTTCTCATTTTATACCTCCCTCGCGGCCCGGCGTACTTAAGCCGAGCCATCTTTCCTCTCTCCCACCTACATCTCACGTCCGACACACGTAACGCATCGGGATTAGAGAATATGCTCACAACCACAACCGAATATAACTGCGGGTAATAGCATTGTCAAGAGAGCATCATTCGGAAACAGCCCGCCCGAAACCAGCACCCCTTCACGGCTTGAAGGGCGTGTGACATGAGAAGTAAGGCAATTTCATACAAGCCATCCGCTGTCAAGGCCTCCCTCTGCCCCTGGAAAGGCAGAGGGATTTGTCTTTCCAAACCCCGCACTTTCTTGCATATCCTTTGTACCTTGTTTTTTCTTGACATTGTAAAAGGCGCAGTTTAATGTATCATAAAGATATATATCATAAGGATATATTATAACCATATGGCTCGAGAAAATAAGACAAAACTTGCGGTGTTGGGTCTGCTGTCGGTGAATCCCATGTCAGGCTACGACATGAAAAAGAAGATCGACAAGAGCCTATCTTTCTTCTGGAACGAGAATTACGGCCATCTTTACCCGGTGCTCAATGCACTCGAAACGCAGGGATTGATCTCCAAGACTGTCACTAAGGGAGAAGGGCGGCCCGACCGGAACGTCTACGAGATCACGGATGTGGGAAAGGAAGAGCTTCACCAGTGGTTCCCAAAGCCGAACGACCCGGTCAAATTTCGATCCGAGCTTCTCTTGAAGATATTCTTCGGTGCCCACGCGGACAGGGAGACTTTGATTTCCATGGTGGAGCAGGAAAGGCGGCAGCATGAAAATCTGCTCTTGGCCTATGACGAACTTGAAAAGCATATCCATGACGAAGACCACCGGCAGGAAGACAGGGCGTTCTGGCATATGGCCCTTCAGAACGGCAGGTTCTATTCCCGCGCTCAGATCACATGGTGCGAGGAAACCCTAAAGTCTCTGAAGAGCACGGAACTGTCTTTCGCGGAAGGAAAGAAAACATCGTAGTCAGGCGAGGCCCCGGCTTCGCCTGAGGTTGTGACTTGAGGAGGATTGCCCATATGAAAAAGCTCGAAATAGAAGCCAAATTATGCAAAGCATGCGGACTCTGCGCGGAAGTCTGTCCCAATAAGGTATTCCGGAAGGAAGGTGGTCACACGACAGTACGGGCAGAACGGATTCATCTCTGCTTTGCCTGCGGCCAATGCATGGCCATATGCCCAACAAAAGCGGTAGCCGTTGAGGGATATTCCTATGAAGAAAGCTTCTACGAGTTGCCGGAACGGGGGTCTTACGAAGAGCCGTTCTTTAACCTGATCAGGACCCGCAGAGCGGTACGCAACTTCTCGGACAAGCCCGTACCGCGCGCCCTCCTCGAAAAGGTAGCGGACGCAATCTCCCTGGCGCCTCCGGGGTTTCCTCCCGTAAAGACCGAGATCACCATCGTGCAGAACCCGGAGCTGATCCGGAAAGCGCTCCCTTTTATGGTCGCCGGCTATGATTTTCTCTACAAAGGAATGCATAATCCGATGATGAGGTTTCTCATAAGAACGCGGGCCGGCAGAGAGCGATTCAAAAGCCTCGAGAGCCACATTGTGCCCATGATGAAGGAGCGCCTGCCGGGGCTCAAGGCAGGGACGGAGGATACCATAACCCGGAATGCTCCCGCCATGATCCTCTTCCATGCAAGCCGGAATGAGGCCCTTTATCACGAGGATATCCATATCGCGGTAACATATGGATTTCTCGCCGCCCATGCCCTCGGTCTCGGCGGGTCCGCAATGACCCTCATCTATCCCATGGTCGACAGCAATAAAGAGCTGAGAAAGCTTTTTTCCATACCGGAAGAAAATGAAGTCGCCGGCTCCATAATTCTCGGCTATCCGAAATACGCATTTAAGCGCGGCATCCGGCGGCCTTTGAAAAGCATCACATGGCTATAGGGAGACCGACTCAAGACGCTCCAAACCCCTGGGTCTGGAGGTCCGGAGCATCGAGGAGGCCGGCAAATCGGCAGACCATTACCGGGCAAAACGGTTGGTTAAGTTTCTGTCGGATATACCGACAAACGATAAAGTTAGCGGGGGGCTAACAATGGATGGGAGTCTTGATGACCCAACTCATACCATAATTCAAAGGGGGAATGTATGCAGAGAAAGATTAGTATGTCCATCTGGTTGGTCTTGGGTATCGTGGTTCTTGCTTTCGGTTTCGCCATTGCAGCGGACACTCCGACCAAAGATGATGCGAAGGCATTCGTGAATGAAGCGGTAAAGTTTGTCAAAGCAAATGGCAAAGATAAGTTCTTCGACGAAGTGAGAAATCCGAAAGGCAGGTTCCACTTTCAGGAAGGCACCAAAAAAGGTCTTTATATCTTTGTGTACGACGAAAAGGGCGTTGTAGTGGCTCATGGAGCCAGACTGGACCTCACCGGTAAGAATCGGTGGAACGATCAGGACCCCGATGGAAAATACTGGATCCGCGACTGGACCGAACTGGTTCACAAGAGCGGCAGCGGATGGATCAAGTACAAGGAATACAATCCGGCAGCAAATAACAAGATTATGATCAAGTGGTCCTTTGTGGAGCTCGTGGATGGCATGATTATCGGTTGCGGAGTTTACGAGTAAAGGGTGACCGGCCGCGGATATTCCGGTAAATTCCTTCGCCCCCTGCTTCGGGTCGGGCTTTACCGGGATATCCCGATAATAATCAAGGAATGTTCACCTCCCATTGAACGGTTGCGGGAGGGTGTAAGGGAGGGCTGGTAGGGAATGTCTTATTCGCTAGCCTTCTAAGAGATTGCCCGTGTTCGCGCCTGCCCACGTCACTATTACCATTTCTGCTGGAGCTGTGCATCAAAAAAGACTAAAATCGGGGCACAGGAAATTCGCCTCTCTCCGCAACTCACCACTAATCCTGCATGTTTCACTCCGAGGCCACGGAATCACGGCATTCACCATTTGCCGTGGCAGTCTTGTGGGAAGCGTTCATGCCACAGGGGTGGGGTTAGGACTCAGGGGTCCAGGGGGACTCCATGATTTTATGACTTTCCATCTTCATTCCGCTGCTGCTCAACCCTTGGCGTACGTCTTGACTTCCCGCTCCAATCGCTCCCCCAAGGCCTCGGCAGTTATATCGAGATCGTATTGCGCCTGTAGCCCGAGCCAGAACTCGGCGGAGACCCCGAAGAATCTTGCCAGTCTTAGCGCCGTATCGGCCGATATGCCCCGCTTGCCGAGAACGATTTCATTTATCCTGCGTGGAGGAACGCCCATACTGAGGGCAATCCTGTTCTGACTCAAGCTCATGGGTTTGAGGAACTCCTCGAGGAGAACTTCACCGGGATGTACGGGGTGTAATCTCTTGTTCATAATCTTCCCCTTAATGATAATCCGATATTTCAACTTCTCGGGCATCCCCATCTTCCCATATGAAGCAGATGTGCCATTGGTCGTTAATTCTTATGCTCAGTCGCCCTTCCCGATTGCCTTTCAATTTCTCCAGTCGATTGGCCGGTGGAACTCTCAAGTCGTTTAAAGTTTTCGAGTTGTTGATCATCCGGAGTTTTCTTAACGCCACCTGCTGTATGTCCGGGGGGAGTCTGCTTGATCCCTCACGGTTGTAAACTTTTTCAGTTTCTTTGTTCTTGAACGACTTTATCATCCGGTAATAAGTTATACCTGGTAGCGTTTAACGTCAAGCGTTATACCATCGGCGGCAGGCACGCGAAAGAGAGTGTGGGACTGTCCCCCGCAGTTCATTCTTGAAAGGAAGCTGTTCAGAAGAAAAACAAAGGTGTCGATGTCGTCAGGGGGCATCGGAGAAGATTGTTGTTTTCTTGTGAGAGAGGATATCAGGGCGAGATAGCTGTGTTGTAGAATCTGTTAGCACTACTGACCTGCGAGTATGGCCACCTTGTCGAGCACCCGCAGGGCGTTCGCGATGACCGCATGACTGCCCCACCCTGCCGGCGACAAAGCTTCAAGGATGAGCCGCATATCCAGGCAAAGCCGCAAGGCACTGACCGGTGAGCCATCGCGGACGCCACAGGCTGCCGGTTGTCCCAATTGACAGCGCAAAGCGGCGACTCGCCGCACGGGTATCGCGAGATCAGTGCCCAGCGGTTTGTCGATAAGTTCGTAGATTCTATTCGTCTCGCTACTATTGAAGAATTTTCCCGATACGGGACGACGGACCAGAAACGGAAAGATCGTGGGAATATGGTCCCATGTCCTGTTGACTGCCACGGGCCGGCGCTCTATTTCGCTGCCGGAAAGGGGCTCGAAAGCAGGGTCTTCGGCGAGCCGGTGTTGCACGGCAGCGGCAAAGGTCGATAGAAACCTCCGGATCTCGGTTTCCGGCAGCCCATGGAAAGCGCGTAAGGTGGCCAGCGCCGCTTCCCAGCGCACCAGCAACCCATAGTTGGCCGAATCGGTGAGGACTGAGCGCGCCTGCCAGGAACGCGGCCAGTCGGCGCGGGCCGAATAGTGGCGCAACACCGGGGACGGCACGCACCCACGCAGCCGCTGCGCGGTCCGTTGTGGCACCAGCATTGCGGCGCTGAATGCAGGCCCGGTGACGA
>CAVVPU010000224.1:0-15127 GCA_963750015.1 uncultured delta proteobacterium
GCTCTCTCTCTCTCTCTCTCTCTCTCTCTCTCTCTCTCTCTCTCTCCTCCTCTCTCTCTCTCTCTCTCTCTCTCTCTCTCTCTCTCCTCCTCTCTCCTCTCCTCTCTCCTCTCTCTCTCTCTCTCTCTCTCTCCTCTCTCTCCTCTCCTCTCCTCCTCTCCTCCTCTCTCTCTCTCCTCCTCCTCCTCTCCTCCTCCTCCTCCTCTCTCTCTCTCTCCTCTCCTCCTCCAAACGAAGAAGCCCTCTTATGGGCTTTTAGAAGAAGATCGGATCGGACGGAGACTTCAGGTCTCCGTCCGATCTTTTTTGGGGCCGCCGGAAGGGCATGAACCGTTCACCCTGCCATCCGATTCATGATAAGATTTGGAAGAGGACGCTCAAGAACGCGCCACCCAAGGAGGAAGCGATGGAAAACTGGCTGCTGCTTGTAGAAGCGAACTGCAAGGATGCAAAAAGGCTGACTGAGTTCGACGAGTGGTATGACACCATCCACATTCCCGACATCATCACCGGTTCTCCCGGATTCCGGAGCGCCGCGCGATATATGCGAAAATACCCTGCTCCCGGCCGTGGTGCCTACCTCGCCGTATACGAGATAGAGACCGAGGATATAGAGAAGACGATGGAAGCCCACAGAAAGAACCTGGAGGAGAAATACGGCAAGGGCAGATCGTCCGACCTCATCGAGGTCGTTTCGAGGAGGCTTTGCACGGTCGCCTGAAGAGGGACCCGACCGGGCGCCGATCAGGATAGACGCCGGGAGGAGAAGGACTCAGGTCTCCTCCTTTTAAGCAGCCTTAGGGAAGGCCGAGAGCCTTGCTGAAGGCATCGAAGTCCATGGATTTTTCGAGGAGCTTCTCGAAATGCTGGACCTTCTTCTGTTGGTGAAAACGGTTCTTGCCGAAGAATCTCTCGACGATCTCCACCGCACTGAGAGTGTCATAGCGCGTAAGTATGATCGGTACTCCCCTTTCCTCGGCAAGGCCGACGATCAAGGAGCTGGGACGCAGGTTTCCCGTAAGGATAAGACAGCGCGTGGATGTCTCCAGGGCAGCCAGTTGAATGTCCGGACGGTCGCCTCCCGTAACTACCGCCTTGTTAGGCGAACGGCGGAAATAGGTGAGGGCGCTCTCCACTCCCATAGCGCCGACCACGAGGTTCTCCACGAGTTCTTCGAGGCCGGCCTGACAGCACAGAACCTCGCCGCCCAGACCATCCACCAACTCGGCAACGCTTATCGACATCAGTGCCTTTTCTCTCTGGAGAACGGCGAAAACAGGGATACCGCGATTCTCGACAAAGGGTTTGACCTTCTCTTTGACGAAGCTCAACCTGTGTTGAGGAACCCGGTTCACGACCCCTCCGAGGAGGATATCGCCGATCAGGGATTGGGCCGCGAGGAGGTCGTCAACGACCTGAAGGGTGTCGGTGTAGGGAACAACCACGAGAGCCTTGGCATCGAGGAGCCGGGACAAGCGAGGCGGGTCGAGGTCGATGATGAAGCCTTCCCGAAGGCTCGTGCCCCCCTCCATGACCACTGCGCCCCGGTCTTTTGCGATCGCCTTGAAGGCCTTTAAGACTTTCGATTCCAACTTCTTGCCTGCGCCGGCATCGAGGACGGCGTCCACCTCAGTTTCGTTGAGCAGGAGGGGAACCATCTTATCGAGCGAATCAGGCAGCTCCAACGCTGTTTTTATGAATACGGCGTCCTCATCGGCAAACTTGTCGTCCTTCATCTGTTGGGCTGTCGTGCTCACGGGCTTCATATATCCTGCCGATAACCCTTTGCGCTGAAACCAACGGATCAATCCCATACACAGGGCCGTCTTGCCCGAGAACCTTTGGGTCGACGTGACATAAATCGAAGTTGTCATTCTTGTCTCCTTGTTGGGCCTATCTACTTTAGCTTGCGCCAATCCCCCCTTATCCTTAGGGATGTGAGGCGAGCACTAATCTCATGTCAATGCCTATGGCGCCCTTTCCCTCTTCGAATACGATAAGAGGGTTGATGTCCAATTCCACGATGTCCGGGAAGTCGATAACGAGCTGAGAGACCTTGAGAAGGGTGTCGGCTATAGCCGTCAGATCGGACTTCGCTTCGCCACGTACGCCGAGGAGTAGGTTGAAGGCCCTCATCTCGCGCATCATCTCCATGGCCTCTCCTCTCGAAAAGGGTGCGATGCGAAAGGAGACATCCTTGAGTGCTTCCACGTAAATGCCTCCGAGACCGAACATGACGAGCGGCCCGAATTGGGGGTCGCGGTTCATCCCTATGATGACCTCCCTCCCCCCTTGTATCTGCTGCTGGACCAGACACCCCCATATATCGGCATCCGGCATATATCGGGTGGCCCGGTACATGATGAGATCGAAGGAATCCCTTACCTCCGTCGCGTTCTGAACATTGAGCCTTACGCCACCGATATCGGTCTTGTGAAGGATATCCGGAGAGGCGATCTTCATGACCAAGGGGTAGCCGATCTGATCGGCAAAGGCGACGGCCTCATCTGCGGTGCTGCAGAGCTTTGAGGCCGGGACCGGGATTCTGTAAGCTTCCAGGATGGCCCGAGCCTCGGCGTCGCCCATCTTGAGACGTCCCTCTGACCTGACGTTTTCGAAGACCTCCACCACCCTCTGGACGTCGAGGTCGAGCACCTCGAGATGAGGATCGGCCATATTCTGCCATTCCCGCTGCTTGACCATTACCGCGAGGGCCTCCACGGCCCGCTCGGGCACGATATAGTTGGGTACCCGGTATTGGGCGAAGATATCATGGGCGTTCTTGAAGGAAGCCTCGCCCATGAAGCTGGCGAGTACGGGGATCTTCCCATTGCCGGCCGCCGATGCCACGACCCGGGCAACCTCATCGATATCCGTCGCGAACTGCGGGGTGAGGATGACGAGGAGGGCTCCTACGTTGGGATCGGCCAGGATGATATCGATTGCGTTCCGGTATCGATCGCTCGTGGCGTCCCCGAGGAGGTCTACCGGGTTGAGGACGCTCCCGGCAGGAGGAAGCGCCTTACGCAGGTTATCCATGGTCTGTTCTTTCAGGGAAACGAGGCTGAGACCCACCCGTTCTATGGCGTCCGTCGCCATGATGCCGGGTCCGCCCGCATTGGTGACGATGGCAACCTTGCCGTTCGGCGGCAGTGGCTGTCTCGCTAATGCCAGGGCAAAATCGAACAACTCAGAGGTGGACCGGGCCCGTATGACGCCCGCCTGCTTGAAGGCGGCCTCATAGGCCCGCTCGCTCCCGGCGAGAGCCCCCGTGTGGCTGCTCACCGCCTTGGAGCCGCTGCTCGTCACCCCCGCTTTTATGGCGACTATCGGTTTTTTCTTGGTGAATTCCCTTGCGACCTCGATGAAGCGGGCGCCGTCGGAAATGCCTTCCAGGTAAGCGAGGACCACGTTGACATTAGGATCATCCACCCACGCCCTCAGGAAGTCGGTCTCATTAAGGTCCGCCTTGTTCCCCAGGCTTACGAAGCTCGAAAAACCGACGTCTTCAGCGATGGAAATATCGAGTATGGACGTGCAGAGCGCGCCCGATTGGGACATGAATGCGATTTTGCCCTTAGGAGGCGTGCCTTTCGCGAAGGTTGCGTTTATCGGAGTAAAGGTGTCGATGAGGCCTAGGCAGTTGGGGCCCAGGATGCGCATGTGATGGCGCTGGGCGATCTCGCCTATTGTCCGTTCCATCCTCAATCCTTCGCGGCCTGTTTCCCTGAAACCTGCCGATATGATTACCACCGACCCTACGCCCACGCGCGTGCACACTTCGAGGGTCTCGAGGACCGCTTTAGCGGGAATGACGATCACGACCAGATCGATCTTGTCTTTGATTTCGTTGAGATTCTTGTAACAGGGAAGGCCGAGTATAGTCTCTCTTCCAGGGTTGACGGGGAAGATTTTTCCTTTGAAACCGCTGTTCACGATATTATAGAGGATGGCGTAGCCCGGTTTGTCGTGGCTGTCCGATGCCCCGACCACCGCGACAGACGTTGGGGACAAGAGTGTATCGAGATGCTCAGGAATCATGTACTGTCTCCGTTCTATTGCGAATCCGTTCTATAGCACGGGTCCTTGAAGAGGACCGAAGATTGAACGTAAGCCGCCATTTATTATTTTAATCATCGTAAAGGACAAAATCGTGGGCGCGACCTTTTGTCCTTTCGCGCAAAAACCTACACAAAGGTTCCCCATGACAGGTTCCGGGGACTATTTCCGGAACCGACGTCCGTTAGTCTATATCAGGTGCGTGACTCCTTTCCAGCAAAAAGGGGATAAAATGGCAGAAGGACTTCCCGGGAACGCCAGGGAGGCTCTAGAGTTCCAGTTCCTCGATCCTCTTTTTTAGTGCTTCTACATCGGGTTCCTCGAGGGCCGGACGAATGGCATTGCGGGAACCGCGGAAAAACTGATATCTGCCGGTAGTTCTGTTTTTTCGGATATTGCCCTTATGGGACTGGCCCTTTCGCACTTCCATAATCCATCCGCCCCATGGGGGCCTCTCTACATATTCGTACCTGCTCATCTTCTATCCTCTGACGACATTTATATCACATTTCAAGGGGTCAGGGTAAGGGGTGCCCTTTGAAAAGGGCTCGTCCTCTTTCTTGAAAGACTTGAATTGCGCGCCAATCGGAACTATTGTTATATAGTCCTGTTTATAAAACAGGCGTAAGGAGCGTCATGGAAACACCGGTCCTCGAGGTCTTTTCCGATTATATCTGACCGTGGTGCTATTTCAGTACGGTTCGTATTGATCGCCTGAAAAAAGAATACGACCTCCGAATCAAATGGTCGGCATTCCCCCTGCACCCGGAGATTCCCGAGGAGGGGATCGGCCTGGATGAGCTGTTTGCCGGCGGGACGATCGATCTGGCCGCCATGTCCCTTCGCCTGGAGCGGGTCGCCCGGGAGCTGGGCCTGCCTCTCGGCGATCGCACGAAAACCTTTAACACCAGGTTCGCCCAGGAATTGGCAAAATGGGCTGAAGAGCAGGGCAAGGGTGACGAGTATCACGATGCAGTGTTCAGGGCATATTTCGTCGAAGGCAAGAATATCGGAAGCGAAGACCAACTCGTCGACATAGCAGCCTCCCTGGGGCTTTCCGGGGATGAAGCGCGTAGGGTCATCCGGGAGAGGAGTTTCCGGGAGGCGGTTGACAGTGACTGGGCCCGTTCCCGGGACCTGGGCATAACCGGGGTCCCTACCTTCATAATGAACCTCCGAAGCGTCGTAGGCGCCCAGCCTTACGACGTCCTGGAAAGATTTGTCGGAGCGTGCGGCGCACGCCCCCGATCCTGACGAAATCCCCCGTAGGACCCCTCGTCGCCATCGACCGGCCTGAAGGACGGTTCTTCTTTCAGTCTTCACGCCCCGGCACGGCTTTCATTTCTATTGCTAACCTTATAAAATCCATGATAAATTTGATCTCAAGAAAATGGTACGGGAAGTTCCGAGCTACCTCATCGTTAAGATGCTCCAGGCCGAGAAATTGCCTCCCAAGCCGCGCAAAAGATACTCACGCTTCTTTTCTCTTTTGACAGCCGTCTTCAAAGCCTTATTCAACTAAAGGGCCCGCGAAAGCAGACGGTCCGTTCCCGGCGGTTTTGTAGCTCCTCCTTTGACAACCCTATTCTTTTTCTCTTTATCCTTTAGACGAACAGACATCTGGAGGCAGCCCATGTTGCCTTATCGGGCAAGAGGCCTTAAAATAGTGCCTAATAACTGCGGATGGGGACATGGAACGGATAGAGATTGACAAGAGCGGAGAGGAGGCCCTCGTATCGGGGCACCTGTGGGTATTCAGCAACCAGGTGAAGGGACGGCCCGGTGCCATTCCTGATGGAGAGACCGTCGAGGTGCACAGCGAGAAGGGGAGGTTTCTCGGTATAGGCTCTTACAATCCCAGAAGTCTCATAGCCATCCGGCTCCTCTCCAGGGAGAGGACTGCCATCGACGAAGCCTTCTTTGCGGGAAGGATAGAAGAGGCCCTCAAGATGAGGGGCGACCGCTATGGAACGAGCTTCAGGGTGGTCAACTCCGAATCGGACTTCCTGCCCGGCCTCGTTATCGACAAGTACGAGGCGCAGGTGGTGGTCCAGATACTCACTACCGGCATGGAGCGCCTTCGGGAGACCATAGTGGCTGCGCTGAGGCGGACTCTGTCGCCCGATTCGATCGTCTTCCGTAATGACAGCATGAGTCGTAAGGACGAGGGACTGCCTCAGTATATCGAGGTTGCCGACGGCACGGTCGACCGCTCGGCAATCATCACCGTAGGCTCCCTGCGCTTCCTCACGGATATCCTCTCCGGCCATAAGACGGGCTTCTATTTCGACCAGCGCGAAAACCGCCTGCTCATGCAGGAATATGCCCCCGGCCGCAAGGTCCTCGACCTTTTTTCCTACTCGGGAGGTTTTGGGCTTCACGCCCTCCATTTTGGCGCTCGATCGGCGACTTTCGTCGATGCATCTGCGCAGGCTCTCGATCTCTGCAAGGAGAATTGCAAGCTGAACGGCCTCAAGGGAGCCGTTTTCGTCCGCTCAGACGGTTTCGAGTTCTTAAAGAACTCGTCCGAGGAATACGATCTCATGGTCCTCGATCCTCCATCCTTCATAAAATCGAGAAAGAAGGTGAAGGAGGGGGAGAGAGGCTATATCGACCTTAACAAGAAAGCCCTGAGGCGCCTCTCAGAAGGCGGCTTGCTCTTCACGTTCTCCTGCTCCTACCACATGAAGAGGGCGAGGTTCAGGGATATAGTGCGTCTTGCCGCCTACGGAGCGGCCGACCTGTTCCTTCTTCGCGAAATGTCCCAGGCCGGCGACCATCCGGTCCTGCTCACCATCCCCGAGACCGACTATCTGAAAGGGTTTATCGTGCGGATCAGGAAGCGGCAGAAAGGGAGCTTCGAAAGGACCTATCCCGGTCAGGACCCTGGAGAATAGGGCTGGCGACCGAGCCCTCTTTGTATACAGAAAAACTTTTTTAACCTCTTGACGGAATAAAATAATCGGTATATTATTTTTCTGTCACCGCTTGGATCCAGTACTGGACTGAGACGGAAGGGGAAGTGGAGCCATGCCTTCTGAAGCTACAGTTCAGAAGGCTATTTTTTTTTATGGGGGTATGGGGGATGATGGATAAAGTGACGGTGCCCCTGGTCAGGGGGAGGAAAGGCGGGGAGCGGATCACCATGCTCACCGCATACGACTTCCCCATCGCCTCGATTCTTGACGGAGTGGGCATCGACATCATCCTTATCGGTGATTCCGTCGGCAACAATGTCCTGGGATATCCCAACTCGCTGCCGGTAACCGTCGATGAGATGATCCACCACACGAAGCCGGTCGTAAAGGCCGCGAAGAGAGCCCTCGTCGTCATCGATATGCCTTTCATGTCTTATCAGGAAAGCCTGGAGCAGGCGCGCAGGAACGCGGGCCGCATGATCAAGGAGAGCGGCGCCGAAGCGGTTAAGGTGGAGGGCGGCGTAAGGATGCGGGACGTGATAAAGGCAATAGCCGACATCGATATCCCCGTGATGGGCCATGTAGGCCTTACTCCCCAGTCGGTAAATGCCTTCGGCGGGTTCAAGGTACAGGGCAAGGGGGCGGCTGAAGAGCGCCTCATGGAGGACGCGTCGGCAGTGGAGGAAGCAGGCGCTTTCGCGGTGGTCCTGGAAGGGGTGCCGAGGGATGCTGCCAGGAAGATCACGTCCGTGCTTTCCATTCCCACAATCGGAATAGGAGCCGGACCCGATTGCGACGGACAGGTGCTCGTCACCAACGACCTTCTCGGATTCGCCGATTTCAGGCCGAAGTTCGCGAAGATGTACGTCAACATGAAAGAGCAGATAGAAAAGGGTGTGAAGGAGTATATCGAGGAGGTAAGAAGGGGCGCTTTTCCCGACGACGCCCATTCCTTCCATTAGGATATGAGAATAATTGGAACCGTTAGAGAAATGCAGTCAGTATCCGAGGCCTTCCGAAAGGAAGGTCAGCGGATCTCCCTTGTGCCTACCATGGGATATCTTCATGAAGGTCATCTTGCACTCGTGAAAAAGGCAAGGGCGATTGCGGATGTGGTGGTGGTGAGCATCTTCGTCAACCCGATCCAGTTCGGGCCGAAAGAGGATCTCGCCAAATATCCGCGCGATTTCGACCGGGACAGGGAATTGCTTACGCGGGAGAAGACCGACATCATCTTTTTTCCAGATGTGGCCGAGATGTACCCGGACGGCTATTCAACTTATGTAGAGGTAAAAAAGCTGGGAGACCACTTGTGCGGGCTCAAGAGGGAAGGTCATTTCCTCGGTGTCGCAACGGTAGTAGCCAAGCTTTTCAACGCCGTGAAGCCTCACTTTGCCGTGTTCGGACAAAAAGATTACCAGCAATTGAAGATTATCGAGAGGATGGTGCGAGATCTCAATATGGACCTCGAGGTGGTCGGCTATCCGACCGTGAGGGAGCACGACGGTCTCGCCATGAGCTCCCGCAACACCTATCTCGGCGAAGCCGAACGGAAAGAGGCGCTTCTCATTCATTCCGCCATGGAGAAGGTGGAGACAATGTTTCTCGGAGGCGAGAGAAAGAGTGAGGTCCTGAAGGCAGAGGCGCGCCGGGTGCTGGGCTCGAAGGGGAGCATCGAGATAGAATACGTGGACATATGTGATGCGGAGACCCTCGACGATCTGGAACGTATCGATGGACGAGCTTTATTGGCAGTGGCGGCTCGCGTGGGTAAGACCAGGCTCATCGACAACACTATTTTGACGGAGTCATGAAATGCTAAGAACTATGATGAAGGGGAAGATACACCGGGCAACGGTCACGGACAGCAATCTCGACTACCAGGGCAGCATTACCGTCGACGTAGGGCTTCTCGAAAAAGCGGGGATCATTCCTTACGAACAGGTCGATATATACAACATAACGAACGGTGAACGCTTCACCACCTACGCCATAGTGGGGCCCAGGGATTCAGGGGTCATCTGCATCAATGGAGCTGCGGCGCACAAGGCCAAGAAGGGCGATCTCGTCATAATCGTAACTTATGCTGCTTTTCAGGATAACGAGCTCGAAGGCTTCAAACCCAAGGTGGTCTTCGTGGACAACGCGAACAAGGCTGAAAGCGTCTGAAGCGCAGTCGATTGAAGGTGTGCGCCCTATACCAAAACCGCACGGTGAGCGGTTTTGGTATAGGGCGCAACTTTTTTTTTTCGTCTCTCTTATTTGCTTGATTAAGTTCTCTTCCTGCTGTATTATTAAGTATAACACAAGTGCATAGGTGAGCATTTCCGCTCGGTTCTTTCTGGAGGGGGTGAGGGAGGCTCCGAACGAGGGGCGGCGTGGGGGTTGCATGTTTTCACGGCCGGGTCCATGTTCCTACGGAGGTGAAGGGATGAACGGTATCACAACGGTTGACGAGCTCATCAGGTCAAAGAACCTGAGCCCTGAAGAAGAGGAACAGCTCCGGGAGATAATCGAGGAATGCCGGAGGAGAGAGATCCTTATCAAGGAAGCGTCGGATAGTGCAAGACAAAACATCGAGAGCCTGGCAAGGAGCTTCGGCGCCATAGTCGAGACCATCTCGGACGTAGGCAAGGCCGTGGAGGAGCTTCATGAAGAGGTGGGGAGGCTTCAGCTCACGATGATGCCCGAGGCGAACTTCTTTCACGACTAGCCTCAATCGAGAGGCTCGAAAGGCTCGCGCTATCCGTAAAGCTTCTTGAAGGGCGCGAGCCATGCCTCTTTGAGGGGTGCCATGTCGCTGTCGATAATCGTGGCGCCGTAAATGCCGCGCACCTTCAGGCGGAGGGTCTCCGTCACCTTTCCGATCACTGCGTGTGGTACGGACTTGAAGAGCTGTCCGATCCGTTCCCTGTCCTCACCACGTATTGTCACCACGAACCGGCTTTGAGATTCAGAGAAGAGCAGATAGTCGTCCCTGAATGTGCCTTCCTGGGGAAGGGTTGCCAGATCTATTTCAGCGCCGAATCCGCCGGCGAAGGCGCTTTCCGACAAGGCGACGGCGAGGCCGCCGTCAGATAAATCGTGGGCTGATCGAATGAGGCCTGCCTTCATGGCCGCCATCAGAGCCCGATACGTCTTGAGTGCCCGTTTCCCATCGACTTTCGGCGCCATATTCCCTTTCAAACCGATTTCGGAAAAATACTCGGAGCCTGCAAGCTCGGGTCTCGTTGTGCCGACCGCGACGATCAAGTCGTCTGCAGCCTTGAAGTCGATGGTTACCGCCTTCCTCACGTCGCTCATTCGGGAAATGGCGGAGATAAGCAGGGTAGGGGGGATCGAAATCCTCGTATCCCCGTTCACATAGTCGTTCTTCATGCTGTCCTTGCCTGAAATGCAGGGGGTCTTGAAGAGCACCGTGTAGTCGTAGAGGGCCTTGTTCGCCCTCACGAGTTGGGCAAGCTTATACTCGCCATCCGGGTTTCGCTCCGAGGCGACGGGGTCGCACCAGCAAAAGTTGTCGAGGAGGGCCATCTGTTCCAGGCTCCCCCCGGACGCGATATTGTTTCTGATCGCCTCGTCGATGGCGCATGCTGCCATCTGGTATGCGTCGAAGTCACTATATTTCGGGCAGATGCCGTGGCTCACCACCACGCCTTCCATGCTCGTCAGATCGGGCCTGATTACGGCCGCGTCCGTTGGACCGTCGTTCTCCTTGCCCGTGAGCGGCTTGACCACGCTCCCCGCCTGCACTTCGTGGTCATACTGGCGCACCACGTACTGTTTGCTGCACACGTTCCACCGGCCGAGGAGGGCCGCGACCATCGCCGCGTAATCCTTAGGCTCGAAAGGAGGTGCCTCGTCGACGATCTTCCTCTCCCACGAGGCGCGAAGATGCATACGCGGCAGGCCGTGATGGAGGAAGTCCATATCGAGATAGGCCACGGTCTTTCCCTGAAAGCGGGCGTGAAACTTGCCGCTGTCGGTGAAGGTCCCGAGCACGGTAGAGAGGACGCCCATCTGACGTGATAAATTGAGAAACTCATCTATCTTGTCCGGGCTCACCGCCATGGTCATTCGCTCCTGGGCTTCACTGAGAAGTATCTCCCAGGGGTCGAGGCCGTGATATTTGAGAGGGGCCTTCTCCAAATCGATAATGCACCCGTTCGTATCTTCCGCCATCTCGCCCACTGACGAAGAGAGTCCGCCTGCGCCGTCGTCGGTGATCGAATTATACAGGCCGCGGTCACGGGCGATGAGCAGGAAATCGGTCATCCGCTTCTGGGTAATGGGATCGCCTATCTGGACTGCGCTCGTGGGGGATGCCTCGGAAAGCTCCTCGGACGAGAACGTGGCGCCGTGGATGCCGTCCGCGCCGATCCTGCCTCCGGACATGACGATGAGGTCTCCCATCTGCACCTTCTTTACATGACTCGGCTCGCCGTTTATGAAGGCGGGCATGATACCGCACGTGCCGCAGTAGACGAGGGGCTTGCCGAGATAGCGCTCGTCGAAGACGAGGGAGCCGTTTACCGTGGGAATGCCACTCTTGTTTCCGCCGTGCTCGACGCCCTCCCGCACGCCATCGAGGACCCGTCTCGGGTGGAGGAGTCTCGGGGGAATGGCGCCTTTATAATCAGGCACGGCAAAGCAGAAGATGTCCGTGTTGAAAATAAGGCGTGCTCCTTTGCCGGACCCGAAGGGGTCCCTGTTCACCCCCACGATTCCCGTGAGAGCCCCGCCGTAGGGGTCAAGAGCGGACGGCGTGTTATGGGTCTCAACTTTGTAGGCGAGGCTGTACTTGTCGTTGAACTTTATGATGCCCGAGTTATCCTTGAACACGGAAAGGCAAAAGTCTTTTTTGCCCAGGCTCTCCCGGATGGCATTGGTCGAACCGGCGATGTAGGTGTTGAAGAGACTGTCGATCGTCGATGTGCGTCCGTCTTCGGTATATTCGATGGAGGCGTTGAATATTTTGTGCTTGCAGTGCTCCGACCATGTCTGGGCGAGCACCTCAACTTCCACGTCGGTAGCCTCCCGGCCGAGCCCAAGAGCGCCCCTCCGGGCGATCACGTCCTCGCGCAGAAAATAGGCCTTGATTGCGAGCAGTTCTTCCCGCGAGAGGGCCCACGTGCGCTTTCTGTTGATACTCATCAGCTCGCTGATATCCATCGTCATGTCGAAGGAGTCGACTAGAGGCTCGTGACCGATGGTGACGCGGGGTATGGAGATCCCCATGCCTCCCTCTCTCCGATAGTCGTCCATGCCCTTGAAGGCATAGCGGTTGATGAGAGTGTTGGCGAGGATACCTTCCGCGATCTTTTTTATCTCATCTTTCGAAAGAGGACCTTTCAGGAAGTACATCCTGGACGTGTAGACACCTTCCTCTTCCTTAAAGGTGCGGTTGGCCACGGCCTCGATCACTTCTCTGGCCGTCCTTCCGACGTTGTCCGTCACCCCCGGCTTGAAGCCTACCTCGATGACCGAGTCTGCGTCAAAGAGAGCCGGCTCAGTCGCGTACCCCTTCTGCAGCACAGGGTCGACGAACACGTCCGTGGTGAGCTTCTCGATGGCCTGGCCATCGAGAGGAGCATCGATGGTGTAGACGTCGACCACGTGCACGACCACGTCCTTGGCCAGCTCCGCCTTTATGCGTGCCTTCAGCTTTTCACCGGGCACATCCCTCACACCTTCCCTGTATGCGACTTCTATTCTCGTTGCCATTTTAGGATAGAAACTCCTTGGCGCATCGTATTGTATCCATGGCGGCTTCCTCGCTCGCCGTTTCAGCGGTGAAAAAGATCCCCTTCAAAGACTTGCAGAAACGCTTCAGCTCCCGAAAGGGGAAGAGACCCTGTCCCACGGGAAGGTGCTCGTCGCTCTTACCGTGATTGTCGTGGATGTGGAACTCTTTGATCCGGTCTTTCAAAGGCACGAGCCATTCATCGAGAGAGAGCGTGCTGAAGAGGTTGAAGTGGCCCGTATCGAAACATACCATAAGGTTCTTTTCCTTGAAACGTTCGAGAAGGGCGAGGATTATCTCCGGTGTCCTATTGAAAATATTTTCAATCATTACCGGCATTTCCCCTGAATCCTTGACAATTTCCATCCAGGTTTCGGTGCTGTTGTCTATCCATGCCTCTTCAAGACCGCCATAGCGCCAGCGGTCGTACATCTCATGACAGACCATGCCGCGAGAGCCGAGAAGATGGGCTATCTCTGTCGACTTTTTCAGTTTTTCCAGGGTGATTCGGCGGATGTCCCTGTCGACACTTCCGGGGGCAAGATCCATATAGGGTGCGTGGACCGTGCAGAGGATGGAGCGGTCCGAAAGCTCGCGCCCCAACCGCCGGGCCTCGGCCGGATCCACTTCGTCTATTGTCCTGCTGTCGAGATATATCTCGGCGCCCACGTGCAGGGCGCTAAGCTTCGACAGACTCTCACGCACCATGTCGAAAGGGACATTGATCAAAAGCTCATTTTTTTCAGCCACCATCTACTTTATCGTGGAAACAGAGATAAATCAAGCCGTATGAGTCAAAGCGAAAGGCAAATGAAAGTGCAGACGGTCCCCCCTCGTCATTCCTGGCTTGACCAGGAACCCATTCTTTTGTGGTTTTTAAGGGAAGTGAAAGTGAAGCGTGCAGGCACGAGGTGTGGACGGTTACCCCTCGTCATCCCTGGCTTGACCAGGGATCTATTTTTCTCTGTATTTCCTTCCTTGAAAGAGGCGAAAGGAGAAAAGCGAATGAGGGCACGAGGTGTGGCCGGTCGGCTGGGAGGAATCGCGATCTGCGGCGCCCTTTTCGCCATGCGCCCTCCGACGTACATTCAGTACGCCATCCGGGCAGCAAGGCTCAAATTGCATCCACACCTCACGATCCCTCCCAGCCGACCGGCCGGTGACACGCGGAGCCGTATCCTTTGGTCCGCGGCTCCGGCCTTCATCGGATGCACACACCAGCAACAATTGAAGAGGGGCGGCGGCCCTTGAGGCCGCGAAGAACCGACGATGTGGTTCCCTTTTTTCCTCGCCCTGGGAGGGGAGAGGGTAGGGTGAGGGTGGCCGTTCTCTTTTATCTTCAACTTTCGCGATTCGCGATTCGAGTTTCGCGATGTCCTTTCCGGCTCCGGCCCCATAGGATGCACACACCAGCCCAATTGAACAGGGGCGTGTCCCAAGAGGCCGCCAAAGACATAAGGGAATAGCGGTAATCTTCACCGCTGGGAGCCGGGCATCGCACACACTTTTTTCACTTGCAAGTGGGTGAATCGGTGGTACCATCCGAGGCGAGGATTACCACAATAATAGCTGTCTCGCGTCCGGAACGTAACGAATGAAACAACCTACCTCCCTTCCCGTCTTAAATTGCCTGCGTCGCCCTTGAAGCAATACGCAACGGAACCAGGCAGGGGAAGGTCGACACAATCAATGCGGCACGACCCGACGTCGACGAGGTTGCCCGCTGGCGGATGGCGCGCCTCGATGCGGCGCGAAAACACCTGGGCGCTCATGACGATCGCTGCGAAGAGCCCCGCCGCGGCGACCAACGCCGCCGTCACAACGCCTGTCCCGCCATTTTCGCCTTCAGTTCATTGGCGGCGTCTTCCAGCGGCTTGTAATGAGGCGCGAGCTTCAAGGCGCGCTCATAGACCTTGAGCGCGTTGTCGCGCTGACCGACGTCCTCGAGGATCGCCGCCAGACCCGCAAGCGCGCCGATATGGCGGGGATTGCGCTTCAGCGTCTCGGCGACGTCGGCAGCCGAACCCAGTTCGTCGCCGGCGTGAAAGCGCACCGTCGCGCGTTCGTTCCAGCCCTCGGCCCAGTCTGGATCGACGGCGACGACCGTGTCGAGCAGCGAAAGCGCCAGCATATAATCTTGCGCCGCAAACGCGCTCAGCGCGCGCGCGGCGAGCAGTTCGCCAGTATCCGAGCCGGAGCGCATCCACATCGCCTCCAGCGCGCCGACGATGCCGGCGGCCTCGTCTTCATCGTCGGCCTTGGCAAGGCGGTCGAATAGCTCGTCGACGAACTCGACCGACGATTTGGCCTGGACATCCGGCGTGGGTTTTGTCTGCGGCGCGTCCGAGGCTGCGGCGCTCGAAGCGGCGAGCGCAAAAACAGAGAGGGAGCCAGAGAAGGTTCTTCA
>CAVVPU010000225.1:0-30985 GCA_963750015.1 uncultured delta proteobacterium
GCCCCCCTCCGCCGGCCCCCCGCCGGGCCCGTACTGGGGCCCGCGGTCGAAGAAGATCTCCGAGCACGGCCCGCATGGGCCCGTGTCGCCCATCTTCCAGAAGTTGTCCTCGTCGAGGCGCTGCAGTCTGCCCGGGAGCAGGCCTGGAATACTGCGCCAGATCTCTTCGGCCTCGTCGTCACTAATGTGCACCGTCACCCAGAGCCGGTCGGGGTCTATGCCGAGACCGTCGGTGAACAGCTCCCAGGCATAGGCGATGGCGAGGTCCTTGAAGTAGTCGCCGAAGCTGAAATTGCCGAGCATCTCGAAGAAGGTGACGTGGCGCGGTGTCGTGCCGATGACGTCGATGTCGACTGTGCGCACGCACGGCTGCACCGTTGTCGCCCGTGGCCCGGGAGGGGGCGACTCGGCAAGGAAATATGGCTTGAACTGGACCATGCCGGCAATGGTGAAAAGCATCGTGGGATCGTTCGGCACCAGGCTCGCAGCCGGGAGCGCCAGATGGCCACGGTCGACGAAAAACTGCGTGAAGGTATTGCGCAACTCGTCGGCGTTCACTCTGCCTCGCTCTCTTTGTCCTCCGCCTTGTGTCTCTTCTTCCCCCTGCGGGACTCTTGCGAGATCGCTCTCTCCGTCGTGCCCTCAAGGCCTCGGCAAGACCTTTTTCGGCGCCATGCTCGCGACGGTTCGTAGTAGCGGCGCCCGGCAAGCCCTTCGGGCAGGTACACAGCTTCGACGAACCCTCGCGGGTCATCGTGAGGATACTCGTAGCCGACGCCGTGCCCCAACGCCGCCGCTCCCCGGTAGTGCGCGTCGCGAAGCTCTGGCGGCACCGGTCCGAGCGGCTTGTCGCGGACGTCGCCCTGGGCCGCCCACCAGCCGAGCGCGACCCTGTTCGACTTCGGCGCCAGCGCCAGGTGCACCACCGCCTGGGCAAGGTTCAGCCCGGCCTCGGGCAGACCGACGAACTCGACCGCCTGAGCCGCCGCCGTGGCGATGGTGAGGGCACGCGGGATCGGCCATGCCAACGTCCTCGCTGGCAAGGATCACCAGTCGCCTGGCGACAAAGCGCGGGTCCTCCCCGCCTCGATGAGGCGGGCCATCCAGTAGAGCCCGGCATCAGGGTCCGAGCCCCGCAGGCTCTTTATGAGCGCCGAGATGAGGTCGTAGTGCTCCTCGCGCCCGTGGCGAAACGCCCGGGTCTCCCGGGCGCCTTCGACGTCTTCGCAGCTCGATCGTGGCGCGAGCCCCGACGCGTCCGGCTCTGCGTCGCGCGCGCGGGCGGGCCGCGCGAGAGCCATCGCCACCTCGAGCGTCGTGAGAACGGCCCGCGGCGTCGCCCTCGGCGAGATCGACGAGGCGGGAGAGCGGCCTCTTCGTCGGCGCGCGAAGCCTTCGAGCTCGCAGCGCCCGCTCGGCGAGCTCGCGCAGCTCCGCCGGGCGTGAGCGCCTCAAAGCGCCAAAGCGTCGAACGGCTCAAGAGGGGGCGTTGAGGGCGAAGAACGGGTTCTCGGTCGTCGCCCCGACGAGCACGACGAGGCCCTCCTCGACGCCGTGGAGAAGGGCGTCCTGCTGGGCTTTGTTGAACCGGTGCACTTCGTCGAGGAACAGGATCGTGCCCCGCCCCTCTGCGCCGAGGGCCCGGCGGGCGTCCTCGAGCTCGTTGCGAACGTCCTTCACGCCGGCATCGACGGCCGACAGGGCCCGAAAGCGCCGCGCCGTGTGCTCGGCGAGCAAGCGGGCGACTGTCGTCTTGCCCGTACCGGGCGGGCCGAAAAAGATTGCCGAGCTCAGCCGATCGTCTTCGACAAGGGCTCGAAGGGGCGCACCGGGACCGAGGAGGTGGCGCTGGCCGACTACCTCGTCGAGGTGCCTCGGGCGAAGGCGTGCCGCGAGCGGCGCCCGCGTGGTCAGCTCTTCGGCCGCCGCCATGTCGAACAGGTCGGGCGGGCGGTCACCTCCCGCCCGGCTGCTTGGCCCCGGCGTCACGCCCCGCTCGTGGCCGGCGCGCCTGGCACGACGGGTGCCACCACCCGGATCCCGAGCTCGGTGAGCTGCTTCGCCCCGATCGGCCTCGGCGCGCCCGACATGAGGTCGGCCCCAGACTGGGTCTTCGGATAGGCGATCACCTCGCGGATGTTGTCTTCCCCGGCCAGGAGAGCCACGAAGCGGTCTAGGCCGACGGCAAAGCCGCCGTGGGGAGGCGCACCGTAACGAAAGGCCCCGAGAAGGAACCCAAAGCGCGACTCGGCGTCCTCGTCGGAGATCCCGAGAGCGGTGAAGACCCGCCGTTGGATGTCTGCCCGATGGATACGTATGCTGCCCGAGCCGAGCTCCCAGCCGTTCAACACCAAGTCATAGCTCTGCGAGCGCACCGCGAGAGGATCGGTCTCGAGCAGGTCGATGTCATCGGGATGCGGCATCGTGAACGGGTGGTGCGCCGCGATGAGGTGACCGTCGTCGTCGACGCCCTCGAAGAGGGGGAACTCGGTGATCCAGGTGAAGCGGAACGGCGGGGGCGCTCACGGGGGGCTGGCCCAAGTCCAAGCGCAGCTGACCGAGCACCTTGCAGATGATGCTCTCGGTCCCCTGCCACGATCAGCAGCAGGTCGCCTGGCTCGGCACCGAGGTGGCGCGCGACGATCCGGCCTGGTGGGCCTCGCTGAGGAACTTGGCCACGGGCGACTCGAGCACGGCTAGCGGTCTGCACCCGCATCCACACGAGCCCGGCGGCTCCAAGCTGGCGCGCCCGCTCAACAAGCGAGTCGAGCCGGCTTCGCGGTCGAGTCCCCCCCACCAACAAGGCGGATGGCACGAACAACCTCCGAGCCGCTGAAAGCCTTGAACTCGGTGCCGGCGACGGCTTCGGAGAGATCGACCAGCTCCATGGAAAAGCGGAGGTCCGGCTTGTCGGTCCCGAAACGGTCACGGGCCTCGTTCCAGGTCATGGTCACGATCTCCGGTGGCTTCTCGCCGGTCACCGCCATCGTCGCCTCGATGACCGCCTCGCTGACAAAGCCGTGCACATCGGACTGGCTCACAAAGGAGGCCTCGATGTCGAGCTGGGTGAACTCGAACTGGCGGTCCGCACGCAAGTCTTCGTCCCGCATGCAGCGGGCGATTTGGTAGTAGCGGTCAATCCCGCCGACCATGAGCAACTGCTTGGCGATCTGGGGGCTCTGGGGCAAGACGTAGAACGAGCCCCGCTGTAGGCGCGACGGGATGGCGAACTCGCGAGCGCCCTCGGGTGTCGGAGTCCAGAGCATCGGTGTCTCGACCTCGACAAAGCCCTGGCGCTCCATGGCCCGGCGCAGGGCGCTGTTGACCTGGGCCCGCAGGCGCAAGTTGTGTTGCATGCGGGCAGTGCGCAGGTCCAAGTAGCGATAGCGCAGCCGGACGGACTCGTCGGTCTGGGCGCGAGCATCGAGGGAGAAGGGCGGCGGCTCGGCCACCGACAAGATCTCGACGGCGCAGGGGCGGAAGCACTCAAGAGGGCTTCCGAAATCTACCCGGTCCAGACAAGCCCGTTCTTCTTCGAGGCAATGTTGGATCGAGACTATTTCCAGGTATTACTCGAAGCCGTCGAAGCAATCCGGGAACAGGACAAGGACATAGCCAAGCCCATGTTCCTTCAGGAAGTCGACATCTTTCTTCTAATGCTGCTCCTTCGGGGCAAGTATTCTTATGGACTGGACCGCGAGGCGCTGCTGCCTTTACACGTCCGTGGGACAAAGATTTCCCCGGCCCTGTTTGCGACCATGCTCAACGATCAGGACCTCAGGGAATCGGTTGAACGGGTGGCACAAAGCGTTTTCGACGCCCCTCCATCCCACGGTACGGCAAGCGTCGGGTCATCGGCACCGGTTCTCGACGCCGCTCTCCTGGAGCATCTAGCCTGGAAGCGTTTCGGCCGCCTCGCAAACCTTGCCTTCAGGAAGAGTCACATAGGCCTGGCGGCGGTCCTCGGATACGTGGGAATCCGACGGTTGGAAGTGGCGAACCTCGTGACTCTTTCGGAAGGGATTCAAAAAGCCATGACTGCCGAGGCAATCCGGGACCGGTTGATCGCATATTGGGATAGCGAGGCTCTCCGTGTTTAGATCTGTCCCCATGAAGCAGATGCACGTTGTCATCCTCGAACAGGACGAGCATAAAGTGCTCCGGATTCTCGGGCAACTGGGAGCAGTTCAGTCTGACGCGCGCCGAATCCGGACCCGATACCGCGCCAATGCCTCCCAGGGAGCGGACCGACGAATTGGCCCGATGCAGTCGGGTCCGAACCCGCGCCGAGACGCTCCGGCGGTTGTTAGGAAATCACCCTGCCGGCGAACCACGACAAGCCTTGGAAATGACCTTGAGCCGGGCCGAAGAAAAACTGGCCTTCATGGAAGAGCGGGTCATGGGACCGGCAAAGCGCAAGGTGCAGGTCGAAGAACGTCTGAAAGAGCTGGCCGATACATGCGAGAAGTCTTCCTGCTTCCGCGGGCTCGATATTCCCCTCGACCTCGACAGCCGGTCCTCCTTCCTCCATTTCGTTACCGGCTCCCTGCCGACGGAGAACCTCGAAAATCTGGAGGAACGCATCGACGAGAAGACGCTCCTCTTCCCCCTCGATCAACAAAAGGGCAGGCAAACGCTTGTGGCTGTGACCACGAGCCGGGGTCGACCCGACCTGGAGCGCGCCCTTGAAGAGGCAGGCTTCCGACGCGAGGTTCTCCCCGAAGCCGAGGGCGCGACAGTGGACACCCTGTATGAGGAGGCAGAAAAGGAGCAGCGCAAGCTGGCCGCGGAGCTGCAAGAGCTGGAGGATGGCCTAGAGAAAACGGCGGCCGAATTCCAGCAGCCTCTGCGCGAGGTCGAGGGGCTCGTAGATGTCGAGTGCCGTCTGATCGAGGCAGGACAGAAGTTTCCTCGCACCGAGGCCGCCGTCCTGATCGCGGGATGGGTCCCGGCAGACGCAGAATCTGTGATAGACCAGCGTTTGGAAGAAGTGACTGGCGGCAGGCTTGTTCTCAGGACAGCCTTCCCGGACCGCGGGAAGCGAGGATGAAGTACCGATTCTGCTTCGCCATTGTTGGCTGTTCCGTCCCTTCGAGACGCTCGTTTCCACCTATGGCCTTCCGAATTACCGGGAGCTGGAGCCCACCCTCTTCGTGGCCTTCAGTTATGTGCTCATGTTCGGCATGATGTTCGGCGACGGGGGCCACGGTTTGCTCCTTGCGTCAGGCGGCCTTTTCGTCCTCATGAGAGCATCGAAAAAAGCGCGGGATTTCGGGCTCCTGCTCCTCTTCGGCGGCTCATCGAGCATGCTCTTCGGCGCGATCTACGGCAGTTACTTCGGCATCGGACTCCTTCAAGAAGTACGCAATCTGGCACGATCCGCTCGAAGGAGATCCCATGCGGCTCATGTTTTTCGCCATCGGCTTCGGCATCGTTATGATCAGTCTCGGTCTTATCCTGAACATCATCAACCGCTTCCGGCGGGGAGACATCCTCGGGGGTTTCCTCGATAAGTTCGGTATGGCGGGTGTCGTCTTTTACTGGGGTGCCCTGGTACTGGTCGTGAACAGAGAATTCTTCGCATCCCGCGGGTTCCTGGGCCTGTCGATCGCGCTGTTTCTGGCCCTACCCATGATCGCCTGGGTGGTAAAAGAGCCGTTAGAGCACGTGCTGGCTCACAGGTCTCAGGCGTCGAAGGAAGGGTCCGACGGGATTGGGGGCGCTCTCATAGAATCTTTGGTGGGTGCCTTCGAGGGGGTTCTGGGCTATCTTGCCAACACCATAAGCTTCGTCCGTCTTGCCGCATATGCCATGAGTCATACGGCGCTCTTGGTCGCCGCCTTTATGCTTGCGGCGCAGGTAAGAAGTTTTCCCCTAGGGGGAAGCCTTTGGAGCATAGTGGTGGTCATTCTCGGCAACGCAATCGCCATAGTCCTGGAAGGGATCATAGCCTCTGTGCAGGCTTTGCGTCTTGAATATTACGAATTCTTCGGAAAGTTCTTCTCGGGCAACGGCCGGCCATTCGAACCGTTCAGTTTGGCTCAAAGGCAGTGAAGCTTCATTGTCGCGACCGGAGGTGGTCAATGTTGAGGATCTCATATCGGACTGTGGGGATAATCCTTGTGGTTGCACTGGGATTCATTCTGCTCGGGGCAACCGCGACGGGTCAGGAACCTGGCCGGGTGGCTGCGGCCGGTGACATGGCATCCGCATACAAAACCGTCGGCCTGGGTCTCGCAGCGGCCTTCGCCATCGGGGTAAGCGTGCTCGGGGCCGGTTACGCGGTCGGGCGCATCGGATCTGCCGCCTTGGGCGCCATTTCCGAGAAGCCCGAGCTTCTCACGAGGAGCATCCTCTTCGTGGCGCTGGCCGAAGGACTCGCAGTGCTCGGCTTCGCACTGGCTATGATGCTCATACAGAAAATGTAGGGGAAATTATGGAATTCTTCTGCATCGGCGACGAGGAGACAGTGCTCGGCTTTGGGCTTGCCGGGGTCAAAGGAAAGTCGGCGACAACGCCGGAACAGACGCGCGCTGCAGCTTGCCGGGGCATTGGCCGCAAGCGATTACGCCGTCGTAATCATCACCGACGTGGCTGCAGAAAGTATCAGACCGGAGATTGAGGCGATTCGATTCGAGCGGGAACGGCCGCTCATCGTCGAGATTCCAGGGCCGGGGGGTCCCCTCCCCGGCCGCAGGAGCCTGCGGGAGGTCGTCCAGGAAGCGATAGGCATGAGGATCTCTTGAGGAGGCCCTAATGGCAAAGGAGCGCGGATCAGCGGAAGCATTGAATGGAGAAATCCTCGGCGACGCCCGGAGAGAGTCGCACGAGATTGTCAGCCGCGCCAAGGAAGAGGCGGAAAGGATTACAAAGGCGGCTTCCGATGAGGCACGCACAATCGGAGAAGAGGAGCTTTCCCGGGCACGGAGCGAGGCGCTTCGCCGGAAGGAATCGATTTTGTCCACGGTGCCCCTCGAGACCGGCCGCATGCGGATCATGCGCATCGAATCGATGCTCGATGCCGTCAAGAAGGAGGCGCGAACACGCTTGCTCACCCGGGAGGGCATCTCTTACCGCGAGGCAGTCAGGGAGCTAACCGCTATTGCCATCAACCAGATGGCAGGCCTTGCTTTCAAGGCGAGGGTGTGTGATGCAGACCGCACGGCTCTCGGAGACGGGTTCCGGGAAGAGGTGATGGACCGGCTCGGGAAACCGGGTTTGAGCCTGACTCTTTCCTTCGATCCTGCCATGACTGAAGGCGGAGTCATCGTCGAGGACGCCGGGGGTTGCCAGATATGCGACAACGGTCTCGTGACGAGGCTCGAAAGAATGTGGCCGGAGCTGCGCAGGCTCGTCGCGCAAGAGGCATCTTTCGTCCCTAAAGAGGAATCGGGAGGAAGCAGCCAATGACCGTCGACGGGAAAGCGGCTCAACCGATCGTCACACGCATAAGCGGGCCCATCGTCACGGCCATGGGTATGGAGTCGGCCCAAATGTACGAAGTGGTACAGGTGGGGAGCGTGGGGCTCGTAGGGGAAGTGGTCCGCCTCGTGGGCGATCGCGCCACCATTCAGGTCTATGAGGATACCACGATGGTGAAGCCCGGGGTCCCGGTCGAGCGGACAGGTGCGCCGCTCTCCGTCTGGCTGGGCCCCGGTCTCGTGGGAAACATCTACGACGGCATCCAGCGCCCCCTCCCGGGAATTCAGGCGCGCAGCGGCGCGTGGATAAGGCGGGGAGAGAGGGTAGACGCCCTGGACACGGTCAAG
The DNA here is from genome assembly GCA_963750015.1 of uncultured delta proteobacterium. Taxonomy (GTDB): domain Bacteria; phylum Desulfobacterota; class Syntrophorhabdia; order Syntrophorhabdales; family WCHB1-27; genus CAVVNC01. The sequence continues at coordinate 7,770 of CAVVPU010000225.1, forward strand.
CGTTGGCCCTTCGAGCCGCTCGTCAAATCAGGGACCGCGATGACCAACGGCCAGGCCATCGGGACCGTAGAAGAAACGCCTCTGGTGCGCCACCAGATCATGGTCCCGCCGGGAATCAACGGCATCGTCCAGTCGATCGTGAACAAAGGCGAGTATACCATCCGCGACGCACTCGCCGTTATCGAGACATCTGCCGGCCTGAGGGAGATATCGATGCTCCAGCATTGGCCCGTCAGGACGCCCCGTCCCATAACCGAGCGGCTCTGGATCACGGAGCCCTTGATCACAGGGCAGCGCATCATCGACACGTTTTTCCCTCTCGGCAAAGGCGGGGCCGCGGCCATACCCGGCGGCTTCGGCACGGGCAAGACGATCACCCAGCACCAGCTCGCAAAATGGTCGGATGCCGACATCATAGTCTTCATAGGCTGCGGTGAGCGCGGGAACGAGATGACCGAGGTGCTCCGGGAATTTCCGGAGCTCAAGGACCCCCGCTCCGGCAGGCCCCTCATGGAACGGACGATCCTCATCGCCAACACCTCGAACATGCCCGTGGCCGCCCGTGAAGTATCGATCTACACGGGGATCACCCTCGCGGAATATTACCGGGACATGGGTCTCAGCGTCGCGGTCTTTGCCGACTCCACGAGCCGCTGGGCCGAGGCTCTCCGTGAGCTTGCGGCGCGCCTGGAGGAGATGCCGGCCGAAGAAGGGTTCCCCGCCTCCCTGCCTACCAGGCTCGCCCAGTTCTATGAGCGGGGCGGGGCGGTGACGACCCTCGGGGGGAAAAAGGCCTCGGTGAGTATTGTCGGGGCCGTCAGCCCGCCGGGGGGCGACTTCTCGGAGCCCGTCACCCAACACACGCGCCGCTTCATCCGCTGCTTCTGGGCCCTCGATACGGAGCTCGCAAACGCGCGCCATTATCCCTCGATTCACTGGCTGCACTCCTATTCGGAATACGCCGAGGACGTCGGCCATTGGTGGAAGAGATTGGCGCCCGACTGGATAGAGCTGCGGACCGAAGCCCTGACCCTCCTGCAGAGAGAGGACCGTCTCCAGCAGATCGTCAAGCTCGTCGGACCGGATGTGCTGCCCGACGGGCAGCGTCTCATCCTTTTCATCGCGGAGATCATGAAGGACGGCTTCATTACCCAAAGCGCCTTCGATGAAAAAGATATGTACTGCACGCCGGAGCGCCAGGTCGCCCTCCTCCGCCTCATCCTCCTGCTTTTCCGGAAGGCCCGGGACCTGATCCAGCAGGGAGTATCGCTGGCGCGCATCAGGGCCTTGAGCTGTGTGCCCCAGGTAGTGCGCGCAAAGTCGGCCTTCGGCAATGCGGAGGTGGATAAGCTCGCGGAGTTGGAACAAAGGATGATTGCGGAGCTCGAAGATCTGGCAAAGGAACGCGTGCGAGAGGCATCTTGATGATGGATCGAACGTTCGACGTCGGGGACCGGGGATTGCAATATGTGGGGGCATCGCGGATCGAGGGGCCCCTGGTGGTGGTGGAGCGCATCCGGGACGTGGGCTACGACGAGATCGTCGAGATTCAGGACGGCGCCGGTCAGCCGCGCATCGGCCGGGTCCTCGACATTTCCGACGCTCAGGCGGTGGTGCAGGTGCTCGAAGGGACCACGGGCCTCTCAAACCGGACCCTTCACGCACGCTTCCTCGGCGAGAGCTTTCGCCTCCCCGTCTCGACGCAGATGCTCGGGCGCGTCTTCGACGGCTTGGGCCGGCCGGCGGACGGCGGTCCTGCCCCACTCTCCGCGGACCGAAACGATGTCAACGGCATGCCCATCAACCCTTTTGCGCGCCGCTATCCCCGTGAGTTCATCCAAACGGGACTATCGGCGATAGACGGGATGAATGCCCTCGTCCGCGGCCAGAAGCTGCCCATATTCTCGGGCAACGGCCTGCCCCACGACCGCGTCTCCGCCCAGATCGTGAGGCAGGCTCGCCTCCTCGACGAGCAGGTCGACTTCTCCATCGTCTTCGCTGCCATGGGGGTGAAGCATGACGTGGCAGATTTCTTCGTGCGCAATTTCCGGGAATCGGGCGCCCTCAGCCGCACGGTCATGTTCTTTTCCCTCGCCGATGCACCGAGCGTCGAGCGCCTCCTCACGCCCCGGGTCGCCTTGACAATGGCCGAGCATTTGGCCTTCGACTGCGGCCGCCATGTTCTCGTGCTGCTCACCGACATGACCAACTATTGCGAGAGCCTCCGTGAGGTGGGAACGGCCCGCGGCGAGATCCCCGGCAGAAAAGGCTATCCAGGCTACCTCTACTCGGACCTCGCGAGCATCTACGAGCGTGCCGGACGCATAGAGGGATCGCCGGGCTCCATCACGCAGATGGCCATCCTCACCATGCCGGCCGACGATATCAGCCACCCCGTTCCCGACCTCACCGGATACATCACAGAAGGGCAGATCGTGCTCGATCGCGATCTCTTCCAGCGGGGCGTCTATCCGCCCATCGCCGGGCTCCCGAGCCTGTCCCGCCTCATGAAAGACGGGGTCGGAAAAGGCTATACCAGGGAAGACCACCCTGCCCTCGCAAGCCAGCTCTTCGCGTGCTACGCCTATGTCAAACGGGTAAGGGGGCTCGCGGACGTCATCGGAGAGGAGGAATTGAGCCCCCTCGACAAACAGTACCTGAAATTCGGCGAGGCCTTCGAGATCCGCTTCCTCAACCAGGGCGAATACGAGAACAGGTCGGTGGAGACCACCCTCGAAATCGGCTGGGACGTGCTCTCCACCCTGCCACCCGAAGAGCTGCACCGCCTAAGTGAGGCTATGATAGAAGAGCACTACCGCTTCTAAAGACCCATGGCAAAGCTGAGCATCGCGCCCACAAAATCGAACCTCCTCGCTCTCAAACGGCAGCTCGTCTTCGCCGAAGAGGGTTACGACCTGCTCGAACAGAAACGGCAGATCCTCGTAGCCGAGCTTATGAAGCGCCTGGCCCGTGTCCGTGAGGCCCGGTCCACGGCCGAAGAAGTCCTGAAGGCAGCCTTCGAGTCCCTCACAGATGCCCAACTGGACTCAGGCTCGGACGCCCTTATCCGGGCCTCTTTAGCCGTGCGCATGGATCACGGAATAGAGCTTTCGAGCCAGCACCTGATGGGCATCAAAATCCCCCGCGTGATCGTGAGGAACGAGCCGATGAAGGTCCAGTTCGGAGTGGTCGGCACCTCGGCTCATGCGGATGCGGCCATGAGCCGCTTCGTCGAAGTGCTCGCCCTCCTCGGGGAATTGGCCGAGCTTGAAAACACGGTGTTGAGACTTGCCCTGGAGCTCAGGAAAACCCAGCGCCGGTGTAATGCGCTCTCCAAGATCTTCATGCCCACCTACCGGGAGACGATCGGCTACATCACGGGCGCCCTCGAAGAGAGGGAGAGAGAATCAATCGTCATTCTCAAGATGATCAGGGACCGACTGAGTGGCGAGGGCCCCTGAATCGGGGATTAAAGAAGAGGGATGCACTAGTTGGATAAGTGAGGCGGCCCTCAAGGCCGCGAACGTCGATTACGTGCAGTACGCCGCAAAAAGGACGTCAGCGCGACGCGTGTCAGGTCAACTGCTGTGCGAGAAAGCAGATCACGTTGAAAGAACCGGTGCCGCCCTGCGGATCGCCTGGATCAGATCATCGAGGCGTTGCAGGAAGCGGGAGCGGTCGCGCTTATCAAAGGCGGGCGGCCGACTGACCCCATCCTCGTTCCCCGTGTCCCGCAGGAACGTCATAATATCTCTGTGTGAGAGCGCATTTCCTATCGACTCTTCCGTAAAAACGCGTCCCCTGGGATCGAGGACCCGGGCTTGCTTTTTGATGCACCGCAAAACAAGGGGAATATCGGCCGATACCACCACATCGCTTGCGGTAATGTGCTCTACGATCCAATCGTCTGCGGCGTCTAAATCGTCACCAACCACTATCATTTCAGCCAACTTGTAGTCAGGCTTTTTCATCTTGGGATTATTGGAAACAAAATAGGCCTTCAGCCCATAGCGATTGGCCACCCTGATCACCTCGTTCTTGACGGGACTGGCATCGGCATCTACATAGATGTTTATCAAGGAGCGTCCTTTCCTTCAATGAGATATGTCGAGCTTCTGTCACGGGAGCTGTTTTTCGGCATAGGCACGGGGAAACGAAACCCGGGTCACCCTTAAATCCCGGATTCACCGTAAATTTCTTCGAGAGTGTAAAGGTCTATGGAGCAACCTTTTCAGGAAGACGTCCCAAGAATGCCATCGCGAATCCTTCACCAATGAAGTATTCTTACCCATTCGGGCACCTCATCGGGTTAAGGAAGTCTGTTTTAGGCCTTCAGGTCCCCTATACGACTACGATGCAATTCTCGCAGCCCATGTCATTGGGGCGGCGTATCTCCGCCTTCGGATCGTCGCACCACACCCCGTCGACCACGAAACGGTACTCGTGCTCACCAGGATCGAGCATGAGTGCGCACGTCCATGTGCCGTCGCCGCCCAGCATCAAGGCGTCTGCGTTGGGACTCCAACCGTTGAAACAACCAGCGATGAATACCTGGGTAGCGCCGGGAGCTTGGAGTTTGAACGTGGTCTTCTTCTTCGCAGGCTTCGCCGATGGTTTACCCGCGACCTTTGGCGTGGCTACTTTACCGACCATCTTGGTATTGCCACTCTTCCCCGGCGCCTTCGCTTTTGCGCTTTTTTCGGCCATGGAACACCCCCTTGTCCGATCTCACGGGCGCCCTGAGCCCGTATAGAATATTATAACAGTCGAGTAGGAGCAGCACAACCGTATCCTGTAAAGCCGTGAAGAAGTAAATAACGCCGGCCCCCGAAGAAAGGGGGGACAGGTCACCCTTTCGGCTCGTGTTCGCCTTCTTTCACTTCCTCCGCATGCGTCAATCATAGCGACCGGTAACGTCGTCTTTGAAGAAAACCATTCAGCAGCGCCATTTCAGAAAGATGTTTCCACTTTAGTTTACCTACAGGTCCACCCTCCGCCTAGTAGCGCAAACGGAGGACGCCGCCTGAAAGGGCAAAAACTTCTTTTCACACCCTCCAGAATGCCGTGACAAATGCTAAATGCCGTATAACATTATCTGAATCAGTATCTGATAAGGCCAAACTGTCCGCGAGGGTGGGACGGAAAGCTGACGGGTCTTTGAAGCGTCGCTTTGTGCGCTTCTTTCGAAGACGGCCGAGCTGCCAGACAGGGAACATCCTATTCAAGGAGGTGGTGACAGAACTCCCTAAAGGCGAGCCGTTCCGGTGTGTGCTGTCTCTGATCGAAAAGGTTTGCAAAGAAATGAAGGCAGGGCGGCGAGGTCGCATGGTCTCACGCCCGAGACAAACAGAGGAGATATATCGAATGAAGAAAATGTTTTTGTTTGTTTTAATGGGCTCTATACTCTTGCTGTCGGGCAATGCGTTTGCGTTGACAATCAATTTCGCTACCGGTCAGGACAGCGGTGGTGCGATCCAGACAACCGGCGATTCCCAGGACGCTAATTGGACGGCGACGTATACGACCACCGTCCCTACTTATGTGACGACTAGCAGTAATGCGGACTGGTATGGGAATTGGGGTGACATAGTCAGCTCGAATTCCAGTTGGATCGCACCGTATCCAGACAATGCGTACGGCAACGGGAACTATTTCTACACCTACACATTCAATCTTTCAGGATATAACTTGGCAACGGCCGTGTTCAGCGGTATGCAGTTTTCTCAGGATGATTCCGGAATTGTAGCGTTGAACGGAAACCTTTTGGTGTCCGAAGGATATATTGGGGGAGGCGCTTACTATTTTACCCCATTTTCGGTCCCCGCCAGTGATCTTGTGAACGGCATCAATACGCTGACAGTTACCCAAGATGGGACTGACGATTACTTGGAGGCAATGCGGTTTGAGGGCACACTGACCGTGAGTTCAGTCCCCATTCCCGGCGCTCTTCTGCTTTTCGGCCCCGGCCTTGTAGGGCTTGCGGCAATAAAAAGGCAGTTCGGGAAGTAGGCGCTATTCAACGAACAGCGGGGGCAGGGTTGGCCATGACCCTGCCTTCTTTATCCTGCTTTTATGATTATCAGTCGAATCATCGGAGTATTTTCGTCTTCCAGTCCCTCTTTGATGCGCCGGCCTTAGACATCACCCGGCACACATGGTAGTATGTGACGGGGACGCCATGAGATGGAAGAACGTTATCTTCGACTTTGATGGGACGCTCGTTGATTCGCAATCCATTTTTTCCTCTTGCATAAATGAATTAGGCGAAACATTCGGCTATGGACCAATTGAATTCGGTTCGGAGGAGTATCGGGAGAAAAGTACCCGTGCAATGCTGGCTGATGTACTCGGCCTCGTGCCCGAACAGGTCCCTTACTGGACAGAAAAATTCAAAGCGCTGCTGAGTCGCAATACGGGGAAGGCTTTTACATTCAAAGGGATGGGAAAGGTTCTGTCTGTATTGCGAAAAGATTATTGGATCGGGGTGGTGACATCGAACGCGGAAGAGTCAGTGAGACACATTCTGGCGAGAGATGGTATCGGGAAGGTCGATTTCATATGGGCTGATGCACCAATCCTTGCCAAGGATGAGGCCATCGAGGGATTGCTCGCAGACCAAGCCCTTTCTCCGGAAGAGACAATTTATGTCGGTGACGAAGTAAGGGACATCGACGCCTGCCGAAAAGCAGGCATTAAGATCATCTCCGTATCGTGGGGTTTCAACTCGAAAGCGGTACTCCGTAAAAAGGAGCCGGACTATCTGGTGGAAGCCCCGATGCAGTTACTCACAATCTTAGAAACTCCTTCACCTTAACCGGGGGAAACGAGGGGTCAACCACCGACAGACTGTTGATCTTCGGGCTTTCACTGAACACGAGCCCTTCGTGGCGGGTATCCGAGTTCTTCCTCTAATTCTGCGATGGTCGCTATTTTTGTCCTACCCTCGCTCAGGATCCGCTGCCTGATTTGCATTTCACTGGAATAACTCTCGGGGTACGACTCGAAGAAGAAGCGGAGTCTCGAAGTCGAATCATGATCGAAGGCGAACACCTGGACTGAGAGGTACTCTCCATAATCCCTGATCTTTATCCATCTCTTTGTAATCAGCTCCTTCAGAATCCTCTCCCACGCCATGCCTTCCCGTCCCAAGGGATCTTTGTAAGCCCGGTAGACTTCCTCGACATACTCCCTTGTCACGCCGAACAGACCAGGATCGGCAATCACGCTCTTCATATGACTGTCGGTAACAGGGTAGATTTTCGTCGCCGGTGATATCCAAAAAGCACTCTCTTTCATCCTTACCTCGATGCCACTTCACCAGAAGCTATTGCCGGGTGTGATGGCAGGAATAGACAAGCCCCCCTTACGCCGGTGGCCTGAGCCCTCATGGGCTATGTCCTCGCCGCAATTCACCCAAAGGCTGCTCCCGGCTGCGGCACGGATTTCCCTGGGGCAATGCCATTCACATAAATTATTCTAACAGGCAAGTGTTAAGTGGAGATTAATAGACGAACGAATCGCTTTCGGCGAGGCAAGTGTCAGGGCAAAAGAGACACTCGTGAAATGCTGCCGCGCTGTCTCATTGTTTTCCGTGAAGAATTGTACCGGTCGATCTCTCGGAATCTTTCCGGGCGGTCACGCGAAGGCTGTGGGTCCGGGAGATCATTCGATGACTAGAACCATGGGAGCCTCCTTTTCGTTGACATGCCGCTTCCAGCGATTATCATAAGTAGATATGGAGAGTGCGTTTAATTTCGTCATGGACGGCAAGGAGGATATGATGCTTACAGTTACGGAAAAGGCCGCTGAAGTGCTCAAGGACCTGCTCAAAAAGCAGCAGGGGCCTTCTGGTATCAGGGTACTCGTACAGCCCGGCTGAGGGGGACCCAAATTGGGCATGGCTCTGGATGAGCCGAAAGATAGCGATGTTACTTTCAACGACCAGGGAATCACCTTCACAATCGAGAAAAATCTCTTCGAACAAGCCGATCCGATCGGTATCGACTTTGTCGAGACACCAGGCGGTACGGGGTTCTCTCTTACCTCAAATCTGCCGAAGGACGGCGGAGGGTGTTGCTGAAGATCGTGCAGAACGGGTAAACGAGTCCTGAAACAAGGAAAGCACGGGGAGCCATCTCGCTCCCCGTGCTTTCCTTGTCAGTCGTCAAAGACTGAGGGCAGGGCCATTGCCGACCCTGCCCTTCCTTCTATTCTCCTGCCTCCACGATGCCGGAACGACTCTGTTACGGGTCGGCGAAGGATGTTATGCCCTTGGCCGGTCCTATCCATGACGAGATAGGCCGTCCCCTACTCTCCGGCCTTCATAGGCCGGTATTCACTCCGGCGGCCGACTCATGTTTCCAAGGTGGAAGCATAAAGATTGGGGGACAGGTTGTTTAACCTGTCCCCCAATCAGAACTGCCCTTTATCGGCCCGGTAATATACCGTGAGCCGCTGGTCCGCTATTGATGGTCCTTCCAGAGACCGTACTTCTCTCTCAGCACCCGGTGCAGGATCTTGCCGTTGCCTGTCCTCGGCATCTCTTCATCGGTAATGAAGACGACGTTCTTGGGCACCTTGTATCCGGCGATCTTGCCCCTGCAATAGTTCGTGATATCCTCAGGGCTCGCAGTCTGCCCTTCGTGGAGCACCACAACCGCCAGGACGGTTTCTCCCCACTTTTCGTGAGGTATGCCGATAACTGCAACGTCTTTGACCTTCTCGAAACCGCCGACCACGTTCTCCACTTCTGACGGGAAGATGTTCTCACCGCCGGAGATGATCATGTTCGCTTTCCTGTCGACGAGAAAAAGGTACCCCTCCTCGTCCTTGTAACCCATGTCTCCCGCGCTGAAATACTCGCCCTTCATGGCTGCCGCGAGCTTCTCCGGCTCCTTCCAGTAGCCCGAGAGGAGCATGGGACTTCTCGAATAGACCTCGCCGACTTTGTTGGGCTCGTTGATCAGGTTGCCCTCATCATCATAGAGCCTCAAAAGATCGGAACCTATCACCTCGCGCCCGCAGGAACCAAGTTTCGTGAGTTGCTCCTCCGGCTTCAAGATGGTGACGCAACCGGCTTCTGTCGACCCATAGGCCTCGTCGAGCTTCGAGTTGGGGAACATCTTGAGAATCCCGACCTTCGTGTCCCGCCGTGCAGGGGCAGAGGAGATGAGCAGCTTCTTTATGGTGGTGAGGTCATACTTCTTCTTCACCTCGTCGGGTAGGGAAAGCATCATTATGTAGTGGGTGGGGACCAGCGAAGTAAAGGTAATCTTGTGCTCGGAGAATGTTCTGAGGAGGTCTTCCGAGTCGAAACTGACCATATTATAGGCCATGACCGTTCCGCCCACCCATGTATTGACGAAGGAGTAGTTGAGCGAATTAATGTGGCAGCACGGCATGACGAGGAGCGTCGTGTCGTCGAAGCCGAAGTCGTGGTCGTAAATCATGATGAAGTACTGCGAAAAGAGTGACCTGTGGCTCTTCATGACGCCCTTCGGCTTACCCGTGGTGCCGCTCGTGTACATGATGATCCAGATATCCTCGCCATCGACCGCGGTGGCCGGCTCTTCGGGGCTCGCTGCCGCCATCGCGTCCTCGTAGGAGACAAAGCCGTCGTAATGGGGGTTGTCCACTGCAAAGGAGACATAGCTCCTGACGGTCGGAAGATTCTTCTTCATCTTGTTGACCATGTCAATCCAGGGGAACTCCTTGCCATCCTTCTGATCCTTGCCGGCTTGTACGAGCATGACCTTACACTCGCTGTGGTTGATGTTGTACTCCATTTCGGAACCGGAGAGTCGAAACATGATGGGCACGACAATAAAACCGCCCTTGGCCGCGGCAGCATAAATCTCCATCCACTCCACGCAGTTGTAACCGAGGGCCGCAAATCTGTCGCCCTTCTTCATGCCCATATCGGCCATTGCATTGGCGAGCCTGTTCGCACGCTCGTTCCATTCTTTAAAGGTGTAAGCCTTATACAGGTCCTTGGCCCCTATCTTGTTGGGCCACTTGAAGGCGTTGACCCTCAGTACGTCCTTGGCCGTCATCCACTGGTAATAGCTCATAAAATGATCCTCCTCCATCTAAACTTGCTCTCGCGAATCGCGATTTGCTTCGCGATGAGTCCTACTTCTCTTGTTCTTCCATGCCCCGGGGCTTTCGCGTTTCAGGCCCCTTTGCGGTCAGCGAGGGGCTATGACTGCTGCCCGAGAAGAGCTGCCCCTAGCGCTGCCGCAACCTGTGGCGCTTCAGAGACGAGCACCTTTGTGCCCAACTCTGCCTCAATTGTCCTCACCAGACCTTTATCGAGGGCGCCGCCGCCGCTCACCACACACTCCTCGCTCAGACCGACGCGAACCACCAGATTTACGATTTTTGAAGCCATTGCCCTGTGCACTCCCGCAAGGATATCGGCAGGCAAGGCACCTTCGGCTATCCGGGATACGGCCTCCGATTCGGCGAAGACCGCACAACCCGTCGTGAATTCTACGGGCTTCGTCGATCGAAGCGAAAGATCTCCTATCTCTTCTAAGCGGATATGAAGTATGCGCGCGATCACCTGAAGAAACTTCCCGCTCCCTCCGGCGCACTTCTCGTTAAGGACAAAGTTGATGATCTTCCCGCCTTCGTCGAGCTTAATTGCCTTGCTGAATTGGTTGCCGATATCGATTACCGTTCTCGCCGCCGGGAAGGAATGGCGGGCTCCTGCTGCATGACAGGAAATATCCGTGGCTGTTCGGTCTGCAAAATCAACCATGGCAGCCCCATACCCACATGCAACGACACGCTTCACTTCATCGAAGGAAAGGCCGGCTTTTTCAAGAGCGTCTTCCGCGACCTTTTTCGCCGTGCTTCGGTAATCTCCGCCCGAAGGCATCACTGCCTGGGTGAGGAGAAGCCCGTCCTGGCAGAGGACGGCCTTGGAATAACCGGATCCCACATCGATTCCGAGAACGTGATCCATTCAAAGAACCCCTATCGTCCTTCCCTTGTCACGAGTGTCGCGCACAATCATCATCGGCTCTTAGGAGAAGAATGTCGCCTCCTCCAGTTTCTTAGTACTTCTCTTCACGGGAAGCCCTGCGCGCGCCGCGGCGACGCAGGTCTCCTTGCCGATCAAGGCCGCACCCAGGGCACCGGTAAGCAGGGGCTCCTCCGGCACGAGAAGGGGAGATCCGAAGCGAATCTCCAGCGCCTTTAAGAGTCCGATGTTCTTTGCCCCGCCGCCGGTGATTGCGACGTCCGGCTCTATTTTCAGCTTATTCACCATAGCAAAGATCCTGGTGGCGATAGCGTCGTGCACTCCGGCGATCAGATTCGGCACCGTTTCGCCCTCTGCCAACCGGGAGGTCACCTCGCCTTCGGCGAAAACCGTGCAGGTACTACTAATAACGGCAGAATGAGTTGCGGAAAGGGCCAGCTCGCCGAGGGAGGTGAGAGGAACCCCCAAGGCGTCTGCAATCACCTCAAGAAATCTCCCTGTGCCGGCCGCACACTTGTCGTTCATCACGAAGCCCACGACCTTCCCATCCCTAATTTTGATGCCCTTGCTATCCTGTCCGCCGATGTCGACGATGGTTCTCGCGGTTGGAAGCAGACTGTGAAGCCCTTTCGCATGGCACGTGATCTCGGTCACCTGCCGGTCCGCGAAAGGGACATTTATCCTGCCGTAGCCAGTGGCAACGACATAGGCAAGGTCATCGAAGACGAGATGCGCCCGTGTGAGGGCCTCCTCCATCACCTTGTGGGCAAGCTTCCTGTGCTCGGCCCCTGTCGGCCCTATGAAAGAGGCATCCATCCGTTCGCTCAGGATCACCACCTTGGTCATGGTCGATCCAATGTCGATGCCGGCAAAGTACTGTTTCATTCCCATCTATTGATACCGGGCTATAATGAGGACCTCTATACTCTCCTCTTTGCCGCATCGAGGGCTTCTATGAAAGCGTCGATCCTGGCATGGGTGTCGGCCTCGTTATAAGAGCTGATGTCCACTATATCGCCTTCCATGATAAGGACAGGAATGTCGCCATAGACCTTCTTCAGAATTTCCGCCTGCTGAACGATGCCCGCGTGCCAGCTTCTGCAGGAAAATGCCGAATGAAAGACGACCCCGTCACATCCGTAGTCTTCGAGATACTCGATGATACGTTCGACCTTGGGAATGGAGCCCGGCCGTTTACGCGCCTTGTCATAATAATGGGTCCACATGCGCACCCATCGCCAGGCGATGCGTTCTACGGGATCATTCGTCTTGGGAAGATCAAGGCGACTGATGGCTTCCGCATTGCGGTACGTCACTTCGACGGGGAAAACAGCCCCCTTATCGTTGAAGTACTGAAAATCACCGAGGGCAAACCACGAAGGCAGGCCCGCACCCCAGACCACCCGGTATTTCTCGTCGGCTGCCACCCCCTGCTTGAGGGCAATCTTCTCCTTCAGTTCGTCGTAGAGATCTTTGTAAAAATCGAAGGCTTCCTGGGTTCCGAGATTGAAGGTAAGGGGCACCATGGTGTTCATGGCATCACCCGTATCCATAGGCGTGGGATGTGCCTTACGCAGCTCATAGGCGTCGATGAACATGTCATAAGTCCGCTCGGTCAGATCGACGATGGAAGCAAGTCTGTCCCAGTCCATCTTCCTGCCCGTATGCTTCTCACAAAAGCGGACCAACTCTCGCAGCTCGTCTGCCGCATATTTCGCATAGAGCTTCTCCTGCGGCTTGGTGTCCTCTTTCGGGTCCCAAGGTGGATAATACATGCTTCCTACCCAAACGGGCACGTCCGGCATGTAATGCTGCGTCGCCTGGGGCCACTTGATGCGCGGATCGCAGAGCTGTTGGGCGCTTCCTATGATCATGTCGGGCCTGCCCATTCCGCCCCAGGGAGCGTTGGGGGGTATCTCACCATCCAGTTCCTCGCGCCACATGTCGAAGCCAATGGTGCACGTGGCGTATGTGCACAGGGACCGGGAGAAATTGTCCGCCTCGGCCTTTTGAAGATACTTCTCGGCGTCACGTTTAGCCGCGCAAACGCCGGCAAAATTCTCGCCCCAGGCAGGCACGATGTCCATGGCCCTTATGACCTCGTCCTGGCCATTATTGATGTACGCATAAGCAAGCTTCTTGCCCTCTTCCTTCGCCTTGAGGGTGGCGGCCATATTGCTCCGTCCGAATTTCGATGCCCTCGCGGCTGCCTTCGTTGCGAGCGCTCGTGCTTTCTTCTCTTCAGCCATCTGCCTTCCCTCCATCAAAGCTTGCTAATCCGGACCGAAGGTCCGGAGTGGTTTTGGTCTTTTCTTTTGTCGTGTTCGTTGCCTTTCTTTCCATCAAAGCTTGCTGATCCGGACCGGAAGGTCCGGAGTGGTTCTGGCTTCTATTGTGCGATCATTTCCAGAAAAGCTTCTATTCTCGTCTTCACCCTGCCAAGACTCGACACGGAATATTCGTCTTCGAGGTAGAGAACGGGTGTCCCCCCGGACTCGATATAACTCTTGACTGCGGGGACTTCAAAGCCATAAGGATCGCAGAACTTGTAGATGAAAAGAATAACGCCGTCCACCTTGAATTCCGCTATGTGGCGCTTCATGTGGCCGAACCTGGTATTGAGGCTTTCTTGATAGTCATTTCCCGCGTCCACGAATGTCGTCGGCAGCTTCAGCTTTTTCAGATACCGCTCGGCGATGCCTTCCACCGGGTCCCGGGTTAGGTCCACATCTTCCCAGTACATCTTGCTTCCCATGGAAAGATCGTCCATCACGAGAAGCGCCCCCGTTGACTCGATCGCATCACAGATAATCGCGTCGTCGATTTGATCCCCGACAAGCATTATGCGAACCCGGCTACCGTTGGAAACGGCCGGCCTCGCCTTCACCTCCTGCGCGACACTCTCTATAAGGGCGGTCGATTCTTCCACGGGAAGACTCATGGCGGCTACGAGGACCTTCATCATCTCTGTTCCGGAAATGAGGGGAACGTCGGCCTTTCGCAGGTCATAGAGAGCCCTCATGGCCCGCCTGTTCGCGTTGTGCGCCACGACCGCCCGAGTAAGGTCATCGTCGGTGATCTTCACGCCCGTGAGCCGCTCCAGAGTGGCGATGAATATCCGCAGAATTTCTCTGGTGAACTCCATGGACGGGGCGTCGGATACGTGGGGCAGGTTGAGAAAGTGCCAATAGGGCAAGTCGAGGTTATAACTCCAGACGTCGGCCGTTCTCTCCATACTGTCACACTGGTGGGGCAACACCATACCGTCGAGAAAAGAAAACCTGCCTTTAAGCGCGGCATCGAACACATTCCTCACAAAGGGGCAGACAATCGTTTCCATGTGGGCATCTGCCTTGGTGATCGCCTCCGACACGTTTCCCTTCAATCTAAGCGGGACCACTCCGGCAGCCGTGAGGATTTCAATTGGCGTGAGGGCAGAAAGATAGCCTATGATCCGCCTTCCTAAACCTTTCAGCTCCCTGGCCCTCGCCCCATATTGGCTGTAGTACTTTTCGGCCAGGGACAATCCTTTCAACTCTGTTTCAGCCATGATCATACCTCTTGTCCGCCCCGGTTTATCAACCCCCGGGGGGAATATGTGGGCCTCGTTTATCCGCCCGCCTCTATGTATACAGAAAATAGCGCGTTGCCGGAGAAAAATAGTACCGAATGAGGGCAAGGTTTGTCAATACAATTCAATAAAATTGTATACAATGAGGAAGCGGAAGAAGGGCCTCAAGAGTCCCCCGCGACGCCTTCGATCATCTGCCCTATCGAATCATGAGGGGCAGTGGCCTTTCGTTACCCGGACCTGACTCTGATCATTGCCTCCGCGGTCTTGTATGCCTCTATAAGGCTCGTGGGATCGGCAACGCCTTTTCCGGCTATGTCGAGACCCGTGCCATGGCCCACCGATGTCCTGACGAAGGGCAGGCCCAGGGTAATGTTGACGGTTCTCTCGAAAGAGAGTGTCTTGACCGGAATCAGACCTTGGTCATGGTACATCGCCACATAGGCATCGCAATCCCTTTTGTGGAACAAAGAATCGGCGGAAAACGGTCCCTCTACGTCTATCCCCCCTTCGCGCGCTCTTTGGACGGCCTGTGCCACAGCCTCCTCTTCCGCACCTATGGTGCCCTGCTCTCCTGCATGAGGATTAAGACCGCACACCTTGAGGCGGGGCGCAACGATACCGAAGTCGACTTTGAGGGAACGAGCCGTGATGGCGATGCACCTGAAGACCCTTTCAGAATCTATCAAGAAAGGAACTTCCCTGAGGGGCACATGGATGGTGACCAGACAAACCCGAAAAGCTCTCGCGGCCATCATCATGACGTAGTCCGTCACCCCCCCGTAATAGGCGAGGAGCTCGGTGTGGCCCACAAAGGGAATACCTGCCGTCTGGATCGATTTCTTATTTATAGGGCATGTCACTATCCCGGAAACATCTCCGGACATGAGCAGGCGCAGGGCAGCCATGATGTAGCGGTAGGATGCTTCCCCGCATCGACCGTCGCTGACGCCGAACGTGACGTTCTTTATCGCCCCTACGTCGAGCATCTCTATGTCATTACCAGTTCCTTCGCCAAAGGGCTTGAGCGGGAAACGCATGTCTTTAAAGAGATGGCTGGCGATGGTCTCCAATACCGAAAGATCGCCCACTATGACCGGCCTGACCGTCCTGAAAGGCCCTTGAAAGGCCTTCAAGAGGAGTTCCCCGCCTATGCCTGCGGGGTCTCCCATGGTCACCGCTATTCTTTTCAGATCTTGACCTCGATATAGGAAACAGCCCTGAGCCTGGCCACGTATTCCTTGTACCTCTTCGCGGACTCCCTTTGGAAGATCGCCTCCTTAACCTTGTCTCTCACGTCGTCGAGAGGGATTCTGGCTCCTTTCTTGACATCCACCAGCCTGAGAATATGGTAGCCATAAGGGGTCTGCACCAGGGGCGTATAAGAACCGGTCTTGAGAGGTTGAAGGGCCTGCCTCAATTCAGGGATCAGCTCCTCCTTCTTGGTGGTGACGGCCTCCCCTTTTGACGGCTCGTCGGAGAACTCCTTGGCCACGTCAGTAAAGGAACCTCCCTTTTCGAGCTCATCAAAGGCGGCCCTAGCCCTCGTCAATGCATCCTGCCTCTGACCCGAAACAAAGATATGCTGGAAGCTGTATTCTTCGTCGGTGTAATCGTCGAGGTGGGTGTCGTAGTACTCCTGAATGGCCTTGTCATCGACATTAACATCCTGGGATATGGCCCTTGCCAGCACCTTGTTCCTGACCATGCCGTTCTTTACGCTCTCTACAAAGGACTCATAGCGCACGTTCTGCCTCTGTAGCTGTTCCTTCAGTTCGGATTCCGATATCAGGTTCTGCTTCCTGATATTCTCGATCGATCCCTGAACTTCCTTGTCGTCCACTTCTATTTTGAGCTTGCGGGCCTCCTGTTTTATAAGCAGGCTGTCGATGAAGGAATCGAGTTTCTCACCGAGCGCCACGTTTCTGACGTATTCATTCATCGAGGTGTAACGGCTCACCTTTTCTACAGTGACAAATCCCTCCACCTCCCTGAGGGTGATGATATCGTCGTTCACTATCGCCACGATCCTGTCGGTCACCTCACCTCTGGACGGCAGAGGAACCATGAACAGGACGATCAGAATGAGGCCGAAAACGAGTCGTTTCATTTTTGGGGAGCCGGCCCGGTCTTCGGGGCGGTCGCATCGGGAGCCGCGCTTTTCTCCGCTCCCGGGGCAGCTTTGGCCTCGGACTCCGGCTTGGAGACGTCCTGGGTTGCAGGGGCCTGCTGGACCGCACCAGGAGCTTCGCCTGCGTGCGCCTCTTCTTTCAGCATGTCATCATTGACGAGGATCTTCGATTTTTTCTTCAGCTCCTCTACATATGCCTGAACCACCTCAGTCTGCTTTGCCTGGGTCAGTTTTTGCCTTATGAAGTCTTTTACCTCCGGAAACGGCACATAGGTTCCCGTTTTCACGCCTTCCAGCTTGATGATGTGGTAGCCGATCTGGGTCTTGACCGGCTGGCTCACCTGCCCCACCTTGGTAAGGCCGAAAGCCGCCGCCTCGTATTCAGGAATCAGGGTCCCCTTCGGATGATAGCCAATGTCACCCCCCGTGGACTTCGCACTCGGGTCAACCGAAAAACGCCTGGCGAGGTCTGCAAAGTCCTCTCCCTTGGCGATGCGTGTCTCGATCTCTTTGGCTTCCTGCTCGGTTTTCACCACGATCTGTCTTGTCTGTATCTCCCGATCCCTCTTGAACTCTTCCTTGTGCTCGTCGTAATACTTCTGGAGGTCTGCGTCGGAGAACTTCACTTCCGTAGTGATCTTCTTCGCCAGGAGCGACTGGATCATAAGCTGATCTCTTATGTCGGCGAGCCTGTCCTGAAACTCCTTGTCTTTGTCCACGTTCTCCTTCCTGGCTTCTCTCAGAAGGAGCCTCTTCTCGATCAGCCGGTTGAGAAAGTCCTTTTTCCCGTTCTGGCTCGCAACGAGCATCTTCATGTTCACGGGGATCTTGTTAAGCTCGGAATTAAAATCCTGAACCGTTATCTTCTCCCCGTCAATCGTGGCGATTGACTTGCTATCGTCCTTCTTTGTACATGCAATAAGCGGTAAAAGAAGGAATAGAAAAACCAGGTATTTTTTCATCGTTCACCTCATTCCATGTCTTATATCACACCGCCACAAGGCGCTTCAACATAATTTTGGTTGTGGTTACAACATCTTCCGGCCTGTCATCGTTCCTGATCACGATCCTTCCATCCGGCAGGAGCTTGACCCGACCCTTGTCCTCCTTCACTGCTTTAAGGATATTCTTCATGTCGAGGGGCGTGCGCTCGGTCACGTGCAGTATGATTTGGCTACCCGCACACTCCAGCCGTTTTATTCGCATGCTGCCCAGAAGAATCTTCAACCCGATGATCTGGAGCAGATTTGCGAGCGGATCAGGCAGAGGGCCGTACCGGTCCTTCAATTCCGCTTCCATGTCGGAAAGCTCCGTCTCATTCCTGATTTTAGAAAGTCGTTTATAGGCGAGAAGTTTGCTCGTCTCGTCTCCGATGTAGGAATCGGGGATAAAGGCATTGAGGGGGACGTTCACCTCGGTGATCATCTCCTCTTCTTCCCCTCCGTCATCTTTCAGCTCTCGCACCGCCTCTTCGAGCATGCTGCAGTAAAGCTCGAACCCTATGAGGTTTATGTGGCCCGATTGTTCTTTGCCGAGCAGGTTTCCGGCGCCCCGTATTTCCAGGTCGTAGTTGGCCACCTTCAGCCCCGACCCAAGCTCGGTCATCTCCTCGATAATCTTGAGCCTCGCGAGGGCCTCCCTGGTGAGCACCTCAGCCCCGGGCACGAGCAAGTAGGCGTAGCTCTGGCGGATACTCCTGCCTACCCTTCCCCTCAGTTGATAGAGGTCAGCCAGGCCGAAGCGGTGCGCGTTATTGATGAAAATGGTATTGACGTTCGATATATCGAGCCCCGATTCGATGATGTTGGTCGAAAGGAGCAGATCATACTTGCCGCCGATAAAATCGAGCATGATCCGCTCGAGCTGTTTCCCGTTCGTCTTGCCGTGGGCAACGGCGATCCTCACGTCCGGAAGTATCGCTTTCAGGTGGTCGTAAACGACACCGATATTATAGACTACGTTGTGGACGAAGAATACCTGGCCTCCACGGGCAAGCTCATCGGTCACCGCCTTCTTGATGACGGAGTCGTTGAACTTCACCACCTGCGTCTTGACCGCGAGCCGGTCGAGAGGAGGCGTATTGATGATGCTCAGGTCCTTTATCCCTGTGATGGCCATATGGAGCGTCCGGGGAATAGGAGTGGCGCTCAAGGAAAGAACATCGACACTCTTCTTGAGGAACTTGAGTCGTTCCTTGTGTTTTACCCCGAACCGGTGCTCTTCGTCCACGATCAGCAGTCCAAGGTCCTTGAACTCGACATCTTTCTGAAGGAGCCTGTGGGTCCCCACCACGAGGTCCGTACCACCCTTTTTCAGGCTCTCGATGGTCCGGCCCTGCTCCTCACCCGTGCGAAATCTGCTCAACATTTCGACCGTGACCGGGTAATCCCGGAACCTTTCAGAGAAGGTCTTGTAGTGCTGCTGTGCGAGGATCGTGGTCGGCACGAGAAGGGCAACCTGTTTGTTGTCGATCATGGCCTTGAAAGCCGCCCGGACTGCGACCTCGGTCTTACCGAAGCCTACATCCCCGCATACTACGCGGTCCATGGGCCTCTCCTTCATCAGATCTTCCAGGACCTCCCTTATGACCCGCTGCTGTCCCTCGGTCTCTTCATACTCGAAGCGTTCCTCCATCTCCCTGAATAATTCGTCGTCGGGCGGGAAGGCATGTCCCTGAGCTACCTCCCTTTCGGCGTAAAACTGAATCAGCTCCTTGGCGATGTCTTCGACGTATTTTTTGACCCTGCTCTTGACATTTCGCCAGTAACCCGTGCCTAGCTTGTCTATTTTTGGCTTCGACTTCTCGCCGCCTATGTACTTCTGCACGAGCTCCAGGGAGTCGACGGGGACATAAAGTCTATCCTCGTTCTGGTATTCGATGAGGAGAAAATCTTTCTCGCAGCCCTCCACCTTAAGCTGCTTTATGCCCTGGTAGACGCCGATCCCGTTCTCGACGTGGACCACGTAGTCGCCTATGGAAAGGTCCTTGAAGGAGCTCAAGAATTCGTCGGTCCCTTCCCATTTTTGCTTCGCCATTCTCTTTTTGGGGCCCACTGTGTCTTCTTCGGTGAGTACGATAATGTCGGAAGTACGAAACCCCCTCCTCAAGGGGCCCACGACAATGGCCCACTCCTTTTCCTTTCGCCGGTAGCCCATGTCATTAACAATAGGAAGGGCAACGTCATAGTTCCGTAGGATTTCCTGCAGCCGCTCTCCCTGATGTCTGTTCGGGGCGAAGAAATAGACGTATGGATGGTCCAACCATTCTCTTTTCAGCCTCTCCGTGAGGGAGATGAAGATCTCCGTCTTCCTTGTCTGAAAAACTTCCCGAAGGTCCTGGTTGGAAACTGCTTCGAGGACCTGCCCCTCCTCGTTTCCCCTCACTCCCGAGATATCCACGTTCAGAAGGGAAAGAATCTTCTCCCGTGCCGGCCGGCCCCCACCTGGCTGTCCGTTTTCTTCAAATTGCCGGCAGAGCTCGTCTATCCCCTTATGGATAACGACAGCCGTGTCGGGAAGATAGTCGAGGATAGTGACCTCTTTGTCAGGGGACAGACGGGCGGGGACAATAAAAGAGCGCTCAATCTCGGCCTGGGAACGCTGGCTTCCCGGATCGAAGTAGCGCAGTGAGTAAACCTGATCTCCAAGGAGCTCGATCCTCACAGGATTTGCGGACGATGGAGGAAAAATGTCGACAATAGCCCCCCTTTTCGCATATTCCCCCTGTTCCCGCACGAGGGGCACGGGCTCGTAGCCGGCCTTATAAAGATAGTCGATGAACTCTTCCTGAAGCAGGGTCTGACCGAACTCCACTTCGAAGGAGCGCTCCATAAGCAGACCGGGGGGAAAAGTGGGTGGTCGAGGGCAGCGTGGGGAAACAAGCCTATGAAGCCCGGATCGGTCGCAAGATGGTAGAGAAAGCTCATCCTCTTCGATTCATCTTCTCTCTCGAATATCCTGTGACTGTAGATGGGGAAATAGAATACCTCCTTCTTCGAGAAGAATTCCGTCTCTTCCTTCAAAAGGAGCGCCTCGTCCTCGTTGTCGTAGAAGAACACTATCTTTCTGTCAGGTATCTGGGAGAGGAAGAAAGAGATGAAAGACTCTATCTTCCCGATGATATATACAAAACCATTTTCGGGCAGCCGATACATAAAGTTTTTCCTTAGAATACCAAAGAGGCGGCCCCCAAGGCGCCGCCTTCAAATGCATCGACAATTATAGCAGTTTTCCCGCCGATTATCTGCAAGGCGGACAAAGGCCTTTTTGTAGGAATTACGGAACCTATGGGACTTATAAAGAGCCCTACTCGAAGTCGGCGTATATCTCGCCCAAGCGAAGGCCGGCGATGACCTTCGTTCGGTATTCGTCTTTGAGACTCGCGCAGGTCCTTAAAAATTCCGGTGAGCGCATGCCGTTCAGCTGGGCCAGGTATGCCTCGAGAAAAGCGGCAAGGTGATCGGCTGCCTGGACTAGCTCGCCGTCCCTCGGATTGTAGACGTCCTCATTGAAGTATGCGTCGATCTCGTCGCTCGTCTTTTCTACCCACTGTCCCTGACAGGTGACCACACTCTTGAATTCTATCTCCGTGAAGAGCCTTATCTCCTCGTGCCAGGATGGGGGGATGAGACCATATACCTCCTTCTCCATGCACTCCTTCTCGTATTCCTTGATGAGACTGTCGAGGCCGCCGATAGACTTCTTTACCGGATGGACGATGTCGCGGGTCAACACCTCGGGAAGATCGTGGAAGAGCCCTGTGAAGTAGTTGTTGCAGCGCCTCCTCCGGCAGGCGCCTATCTCCATCGAAAAGACGTACGAGAGTACGGCCACTATGAGCATGTGGCCGAGAACCGAGGTTTTGGGGATGCGATGAAGGTAGCTCCACCTTATTTGGAACCTGAGCTGTCCACAGAGATCGATGAAGTTCCTCAGACCCCTGTGGAGCATCATCTGTTGTACGCCTTTCAGGTCGTAAAATTCTTCCTGTTTCGCCTCCATGTCCCGTCTGATCTCCGGGATCTCGTAGCCTTGGGGGTTCACCCTTTCGATGATGTCGAACTCCCATTTCGTCGCATAGAAATGGGCGGCGTCCAGAATCCTCCTGTTGACGTCGTTTGCGGGGTTCTCGAAATAGTGCCGGAATCTTTCGGCAAAGGCACTGCCTAAAGGGGAGATAACCGGAGAAAGCTGTTCGTAAACCCAATCGTTGAGGCGCGCATATCTATCCCTGTCTTCCCTGATCCTGTGGAAGATCTGGGGCTTGAGATCGGTCAGAACGGCCCGCTGAAGGAATTCGAATACGCCGCCCTCGATGACGCGTATCCAATCGAAGGCCTGGTCCTGTTCCTCGAACTTGCCGAGAAGGTAGGCGATCACCATCTTATGAGCTTGTTTGTCGAGCTCCAGCAGCTCGACCGGACGTATCTTATCGTTCCAGCGCTGCATGTTCGCAGTGTCGTAAATCTTGAAAAGCAGGGCCTTGCGGATCATGCTCGTCTCTCTTCGGGGCCTGAAAGTCGGGCCGCACGATCGACATTCGTCCCTTCCCTGAATGAAAAAGGAACGAAAGTTCCGTGGCTGCCCTGTCCTATTGTCGTTTTCTCCAACTGACGGTCCCTGAACGCAAGTATACGATTGTCAGCCTTTTTGATCCATCTTTTTTGAGTCGGTGTTCGGCTCCTGTTGCTTTTCACGTCGAAACAGGTTACAATAAAAAATGAACGTTCGTTTTTTTATTAGAGTCGAAAGAGGTAAGAGGTGAGTTCTTTATGCCAAAGGTGAATAAGGAACACCAGGAGCTAAGGAGGAGCCAGATCATCGGGGCCACAGTGAAATGCATCGCCCGAAAAGGTTTTCACCAGACATCGATGCAGGATATCGTGGCCGAGTCCGGACTGAGCCCGGGCTCGATCTATACCTACTTCAAAAGCAAGGAAGAGATCATCAAGGCCGTCGCTGATAGGCGCCTTGGTAATGAAAAGAAGATAATTGCAGACGCTTTCGGAAGCGGCGACAGGAGCATGGCCCTTAATCGGCTCGTCGACATCTTTTTTGGACAGTTCACTGACGAGGATGTCCGGACGGAGCGGAGCATCGGCGTGCAGCTTTGGGGAGAGGCCCTCTGCAACCCCAAGGTCCGGGAGATCGTGCGGGAGGGGATCGAGGAATCAAGGAAGAGTCTCACCGAGGTATTGGCCGCTTACCAAAGACAGGGAAAGCTCTCAGGCGACCTCTCGCCCGATGCCGTCGCCCGGGTCATGCTTGCCCAATTCCAGGGATTCGTCCTCCAAATCGCTCTGGACGATCGACTGGACATCTACGAATACGTGAAAGTCGTCAAACACCTGATCAGCACGGGCTCCTAAGAAAGACGTAAAGCGTCGGAGGCAAAAGAGTGAAAGAAGCAACAAAGGAAAACAATAGAGGCATGAGACGTTTCCCTGCCCAGCTGTGGGATCAGATGCAATTCTTTTTCCAGGAGTATAATGACCATCAGCTCCATGCGGTCATATACTTCAGGGGTC
>CAVVPU010000226.1:0-5323 GCA_963750015.1 uncultured delta proteobacterium
CCTGAGCAGCCCTTTGGGTGTGCAACCGATGAAGTCGTCGAAGGATTCCGCAGCGGATAAACCCCGGACGTCGAGAGTCAGGCCCTTGGGAAGGGGGACCAGGTAAGCTTGAGCCGATTCGGGCCTGCCCGAGAGTCTCATCCGAATCATTACCTTCAGGTTTTCGATTTGAAATCGTATCAGCAGCCAATAAAGCAGGCGGGCACCCGGCCCGGACACACAGGTGATCAGATCGATAAGCTCGCGGGCCAGTTCCCGGACTGCCAGGCGCTGAAAATCGAGGATGCTTTCGGCGGCCGACCCCGGAAAGACTGTTCGGGCCAGCTCAGGGAGAGTCTGTATCCGGCACAGACGAATAAAGCGATCTCCCTCGGCCATACGGCTGCGCCGTCCGTGAAGACTGGCGGTGAGGCGGTTGGGGTCGTAGGGTATCCTTCCCGCCAAGGGCGGGTCATGGGGCTCGAATCCTGTTACCGCAGTCCGCACACGCATCGGACGACCTTTTCGACTGCCAGGCGTCTACTCTCCCCGTCGAATCGAATCCGGTTTTCGATTTCCCCGCGGGCCTTATCCAACATCGCCTTCTTTTCCCGCGTCGCCTCTTGCACAGCGGCTTCCACGACTCGTGCTCCTTCGTCGCGGGCCTCTCGACGGACCCCTTCGATCGCATCCCGGGCCTTTCTGCGCGCTTCTGACACGATGGCTTCGGCTTCGGCCTTTGCTGCCTCGACCATAGCCTTCGCCTCATTCTCCGTCGCCATGATCTGCTGAATTATTTCGCGCATGGATACCTTACCACCGATCGGCTAAAGGCGGCTTGCTTCAGCCACTTTCACACGGCTTACCGGTTCAAATCGTTTGAGCACCTCCTCGCCGATCAGCCTCGCTGCCTCGTCGGGGCCGACAAGATCGGTATTGATCGTCAGATGGTAGAGAAAGGGACTATCTATGTCGGCATCGAAGTTATCCTTCAGATACTTGCGGCGTCCTTCGTCTTTCTTCTTTATGAAGCTGACGGCAGTTTTTCCGTCGAATCCATAGGCCTGTTTCACCCGTTCGATTCTTTTTTCGAGAGACCCTACCAGATGCACATGAAAAGCCGTCTTCACCTTGCCTGCGATAACCGAAGCACCCCGACCGATGAGGATGACGCGGCCCGCTTGAGCCAGCCGGAGTATGGTTGCGTTCATCCACTGAACCACGGTCCAGGTGCTGGGGTGTAAGCCCATCCATTCTTCCACGGAGTCCATGATCATCGAAGTGTGGCGCTCTTCCATGAAGTCCGTCACGTACTTCTGCATGTGATGGTCCTCCAGGGCCTTCTCGACCAGGTTTTGGTCGAAGATGGTCCATCGCGGATGACCTGGAGTGTTTTCCTGGAGGTAATATGCGAGAGCCGAGGCTACCGTGTGTCCGCCGGCCCCGGTCATCCGCGAGATTGTCACTGTGGGTCCGGGTGGTTTTCCGACATTGACGCTCTTCGGGATAAACTCCGATTGAATAAGGGATTTGCATTTGTCGAGGCCGATGTTTTTCCACATGTTCCAGCCCTCCTGCTCTTCCGTTTGATTCAGTCAAACTTCCGGCATGGACAGCACCGCAAACGGCTGAAAATTGCACCAATATTCGCCTTTGCACGGGTTGGGATTAGAATACAGTCCGAGTGGGATGGAAATGAGTGGGAGCGTTTTTGAAGAGAACCGGCATCAGCCATGACGTGGTAACAAAAACCACTTAACATCAACCACCTCCTTCTCCACAGAGAAGAGCGGTCATCGCGATGGCGAAAAGATCTATGCCGACTTATAAGTATATGATAGGGTCGACGCATATTTTTGTCAACGGGAAAATTGAAAGGGACTTGGGCCGCCCGCCGGGCCTGCGACAGCACTCGCTTGGGGGCATCTGCCCTCGTGCGACGCGGCTAGGAGCAGCCAAATTGCTCTTGGACTCGGTCTGGTAATATAGTATAAGTAGATAGCCCCCTGTTTATCAGGGGGGAAGCCGACCGGGGATGCACAGAATCGATCCTTCTTTCCCGAAGGCACCGGTTGTGGCATAGACCACGCGTGATTTTTTCATAAGGGCATATGAAGAAGAGCCGATCCATAGAACTTACCAAAAAGGGACTGCTCGACCTGTTCAAGCGGGAGGAGAGACCCCTCTCCATCAATGACCTCAGGGCTGTTTTCAATCCATGGAAGGAGACTCAAGCGGGAGGTTAAGAGCCTCCTCAGGGATCTGGTGCGGGATGGCTCTCTCGTGAGGCTCAAGAGCGATAGATTCGGCCTACCCGACGAGATGAACCTGGAGGTCGGTACCCTCTGGTGCACAAGGAGCGGCAACGGCTTCGTGGTGCCTGACAAGGGGGACGAGAAGGATGTCTTCGTGCCTTCCCGGTTCATCATGGGCGCCCTCCACGGGGATAAGGTCGTTGTCCGGGTCGAGCACAGAAGCCGGGGAAAGAGGGAAGGGCGCATTGTCAAGGTGACCGAGCGGAACACCCGCAACATCACGGGATTCATAAGGCAGCAGAAGAAAATGTTTTATCTCGTGCCCGACGACGAGAGGATCTCGGCCCATTTCATCATAGAGCCAGGTCCGACGACGAAGGAACTGCGCGACGGAGACCTGGCCGCTGCCAAGGTGCTGGGCTTCCCCGAGACAGGCGATGCGGAATGCAGGCTCCTCAAGGTCTTCAAGGGGCTCAACGACGCGAAGACGATCTCCCAGTTCATCGTCTACAAGCACGGGCTCTCGTCGAGGTTTCCGAGGAAAGTCGAGATAGAGGCCAAGGAATGCAGGCTCGACATCGACCTCAAAGACAGGTTGGACCTGAGACAGACGGACCATATTACCATCGACGGTGAGTTTGCCAAGGACTTCGACGATGCGGTATTTGTCGAGAAGACCCCGAAGGGTTATCTTCTCTATGTCTCCATCGCAGACGTCTCCCATTACGTGAAGCCGGAATCATTCCTCGACCGGGAGGCCTATACGAGGGGGACGAGCGTCTATTTTCCCGGAAGCGTCGTCCCCATGCTGCCCAAGCAGCTCTCGAACGTGATCTGTAGCCTCAATCCCTTTGAGGAGCGCATGACCCTCACGGCGCGCTTGAGTTACAACGGGAAGGGCGACCTCCTCCAGGCCTCTTTCGACCAATCGATCATCAAAAGCGCCAGGCGCCTCACCTACCACCAGGTTGAGGATGCCCTCGTCAAGAAGGAGAAGAAGACGAGGGAGGCTTTGAAACCCTTGATGCCCATGCTCGAAAACATGGGGCGCTTGGCCCGGGTTCTGAAGAAGCGAAGGGAGGAGAGGGGCAACCTCGATTTCGATCTTCCCGAGCCCGAGCTCGTCCTCGACATGGAGGGCGGCATAAAGAACATCTACCGGTCGGAACGCCTCTTTTCCCAAAGCATCATCGAGGAATTCATGATAGCGGCGAACGAGGCCGTGGCCCGGTTCATCTCGGAGAGGAAAAACCCCCTCATCTACCGCGTCCACGAGCCGCCGGATCGGGAAAAACTACAGGATTTCGAGAAGCTCCTGAAGATACTCGCCGTTCCTTACAAGCCGGACGCTAAGGGGAGGCTGCCTCTTCAGGTCATACTGAAGGCTGTGCGGGAGAAGGAGCATGAATTTCTGATCAACCGAATCCTCCTCAAGTCGATGAAGCAGGCGAAATACTCGGCATTCAACAAGGGCCACTTCGGCCTGGCCCTCGATTTCTACGCACACTTCACGTCTCCCATTCGCCGGTATCCCGACCTCATCTGCCACCGGGTCCTGAAGAACATCATAGGACGGGGCACAAACAACAAGCCCCTCTACGGAGAGGAAGATCTCGAGAGGATGGCGACTCATCTTTCGAGCAAGGAGAGATCGGCTATGGAGGCGGAGCGGGAGACTGAGGACCGGATCAAGGTGCTCTTCATGCGGGAGAAGATCGGCCAGCCTTACGACGGCATCATCTCCCATATCACGTCCTACGGCTTCTACGTGGAGCTTTTCGATGTGTTCGTGGAAGGACTCGTGATGCTGTCGACCTTATACGACGACTACTACGCGTTCGACGAAGAAAAATTTCGCCTCATCGGCCGCAAGACCCATAAACAGTTCCGCATAGGGGACCACGTGAAGGTCAGGGTGGAGACGGCAGACGTGGAAAAGAACCTCCTCCACTTCGCGCTCATACGGACGCGCTAAAAAAGCCCGCCTTCCGGCTTGTCCTGCCGTATCGTCTCCTCCTCGTCGCCTTCTGACAGGGCCTCAAGCTCGAACACGCCGAGCTCGGGCAGGGTGCGCCCCATGATGCCCTCCATGCTGCCGTACATTCTTCCCATGTTCTTGACTGCCCGCTCTATCTGTTTCTCCCTCTTGGCCCATATTTTCTCCATGGCCCTTTTTTCCTGGTCTAGGTCCTTGCGCATGCCGGTGAAGGCCTCGACGATGCCCTCCACCTGTTGCTTGAACTCGGGCCCCGACAGATATTCGTAGAGCATCTCCATCTTCTCGTTCTTCCCGCTCGCGCTCAGTTTTGCTGAAGCAATGTCGATGAGATTCGTGCGCAGGGCCATGGCAAGGCAGACCGCGAGGCTGTGATCGCAGACCCAGACTCCGCCGATGCGTGCAAAGCCGCCTACACCCTTGGGCATGACCGATGAGACGAGGATCGCGACCTCTGCCTTGACCTCCCGGGCATCTTCTTTGAGTTTATCGATCCATCCGTCGCTCCAGGCCTTTGTCCTCTTCGACTCCCATATGAGGGTGCCGCAGTGCTGACCTGAATGGTTGCAGACTTTGTGGATCACGTCCGCCCCCCGTATGCCTTTCGGCACTTCCTCGATGGTGTCCACGGGGAAGGAGGTCTTGAGGGCCTCTTCCAGGGAGAGGCTCAGCTACCTCGCCCTGTGCACAATCGAATCTTTGCCGATTCCCTGCCCCGCAGCCAGCGCCACCGCCGCTGTTGCATTCAGCGCGTTGTGCTCGCCAGCAGTTTCGATCGCCAAATCGGCCCACAGCGTATCGCTGCGCCATACCTCCCAGCGTGTCAGCCCGCCGCTGTAGCGCAGATTGCGGAGGCGCCATTCGGAACGATCGGAAAAGCCGTAACGCTCGACGCGGCAGAGCGCTTTGGAGACGCACTCGCTTACATTGTCGCTGCCGTCATAGGCGACGATCAGTCCACGGCGAGGAACCAGATTGACCAGCCGTTTGAAGGCTGTCTTCACAGCAGCTAAATCGGAATATATGTCGGCGCGATCGAACTCGACGTGAGTCAGAATCAGCGCGTCAGGAAAGTAGTGCAGGAACTTTGGCC